>NZ_CP061274.1:619667-1239334 GCF_014775655.1 Clavibacter zhangzhiyongii
GCGCCGCGGCGGACACGGAAGGACCACCATGGACGACACCATCACCGTCTACGAGAGCCAGCCCGGAGCGCGGCGCCCGGCCCCGCGGAAGCGCCGCACCGGCATGGCCGTCGGCATCGCGGGCGCCTCCCTCGGCCTCGTCGCGCTGTTCTCCTCGGCGGCGTACGCCGACGGGAACGGGGGCGACGCGTCGGGCCAGGGTGGATCCGCGTCCTCGAGCGGATCCACCGCCACCTGCCCGGCGCCGCCCGCGCTGCCGGACGGATCCACGCCGCCGACGCCGCCCGCGCCGCCGACGAACGCGGACGGCTCGACGGCCACCGTGCCCGCGCCGCCCGCGGACGCGGACGGGACCCCGGCCACGCCGCCCGCCCCGCCGACGCCGCCGACGGACGCGGACGGATCCACGGCCACCGTGCCCGCGCCGCCGACCCCGCCCGCGGATGCCGACGGGACCCCGGCCACGCCGCCGGCCCCGCCCGCCGACGGCTGCGCGCCGCCCGCCCCGCCGGTCGGCGCCGACGGGAAGGCGCCCACGCCGCCGACCCCGCCCGTCGCGCCCGGCACGAAGGACGGCGCGACCGCTCCCGCCGCTCCCGCGCCCGCGCCCGCGCCCGCGCCGTCCGGTGATGCCCCCGCGACGACGCCCGCGCCCGCGTCCGGCAGCTGATCGGATCCACCGCCCGGCCGGGGCCCGCGACACCTGCGGGTCCCGGCCGCGCGTCTGCCAGGCTGGCCGGGTGACCGCCACCGTCCCCGCGCCCGCCTCCCTCCTCGGCACCCACGTGCGGCTCGACCCGCTCACGACCGACCACCTCCCGGCCCTCCGCTCGGCGATCGCGCACCCCGCCGTCTTCGCGGGCGGCTTCGGCGGCGGCCCGGCCGGCCTGCCCGCCGACGCCCGCGCCTTCGACGAGTGGGCGCGCGCCTACTTCCGCTGGGACGACCTGCCGACCGCCGTCATCCTCGTCGGCGGCCCCCACGACGGCGAGCTCGTCGGCACCACGAGCCTCACCGAGCTCGACGTGCGCCGCGAGCGCGCGCACCTCGGCTGGACCGCGTACGACCCGCGCGTCTGGGGCACGGTCGTCAACGCGGAGGCGAAGCGGCTCCTCCTCGGGCTCGCCTTCGACTCCGGCTTCGGCCGCGTCAAGCTGCAGGCGGATGCGCGGAACGCCCACTCGCGCGCCGCCATCCTCAAGCTCGGCGCCACGTTCGAGGGCGTCTGCCGCCGCGATCAGCTCCGCGCCGACGGCACCTGGCGCGACGCCGCGATCCACTCGATCCTCGCCGACGAGTGGCCCGCCGTCCGCGCGCGCCTCGACGCCCGCATCGCCGCTCACGAGGGCCGCCCGGTCCTGTTCCGGACGCCGCCGAGCTAGCCCCGCGGGCGGGGTGACCCCAGGAGGGCCGTCTGCAGGGGAGGGCCCGGCCGCGGCGGGGTGCGGCCGGCGTCGGTCGCGGTCTCCTGCGCGGCCGCCTGCTCGGTGACGCGCAGCGAGTGCACGCGCAGGCGGGTGCCCGTCGCGCCCTCGGCGACGCGGATCACGGCAGGGCCGCGGCGCATGTCGACGTCGAGGGACATGGTGCGCCTCGTCGCGCCGGGCGGCAGCGGCGGGTAGCGCACGGTGCGGATCTGGGCGCGGTCGAGCGCGAAGCCGAGGGCGAGGGGGGTCGCCTCGGCGTGGTCGTAGGTGACGGTGACGGAGTGGATCCCCGCCTCCTCCGCGACGACCTGGAAGTCGAGGAAGGTGCGGCCCCCGGGATCGGCGTCGTCGGACGGCACGGGGGACGGCCCGGCGTGGACGCGGGCGGCGTCGACGGCGGGATAGCAGCGGATGTGGACGATGTGATGCCTCCGGTGGTGCGCATCGGCGTGCGTCCGCGGCGGCGGGCGGCGACGTCGCCGACCGGGCTGCGGGGACCCGATGCTGCGGGGAGCAGCGGCGCGGCGCGACCGGCGGGTGGGCGGTGCGGGCATCGGGGCGGGACCGCGCACGGGACTCGGGATCCGGACGGCACGTCGTTCGGCCCCGCGATGCGGGGCGGCGGGCTCACCTTACGTCCTCCCGGGCTCCCGCGGGGACGCTCGGGCGGTGCATCGGGGGCGCATGCCGGGAACCCGTCCGCGGAGGCGCCTCCCCGCGAGCCCGGTACCGTCGGGGGAGGCGACGAGGGGCGGATCATGCGGCGACGATGCACGGCGACGGCGACGGCGACGGCGACCGCGACGGCGACCCGCGAGCCCGCCCATCCGCGCGCGCCCCGCCGGGGCCGCGCCTGATGCCCGCCCGCGGCTCCCTGCACCACGTCGAGCTGCAGGTGCGCGACCTCGACCGCGCGCTGGCGTCCTGGGGCTGGATCCTCGGCGAGCTCGGCTACGCGGAGGACGCGCGCTGGTCCGACGGCATGACCCTCCGCCTCGGGGACGCCTACGTCGTGATCGCCCGGGCGCCACGCGACCTCCCTCACGACCGCCGCGGCGCGGGCCTCAGCCACCTCGCGTTCCACGCGGGATCCGCCGCGGACGTCGACCGCCTCTGGCAGGAGGCGCCGGACCACGGCTGGTCGCGCCTCTACGCCGACCGGCACCCGTTCGCCGGCGGGTCCGAGCACCGGGCCGCCTTCCTCGAGGACGCGGAGCGCTTCAAGGTCGAGCTGGTCGCGGGCGGCTGACGCGCCGATCCCCCTGGGCGCGTCGCATGCACCCGTGCTCCCTCCTCCTGCCCGGCCGGGTCGGACGCGCGCCTGCGACTCAGGTCGCAAGCCGGGTGCCGACTCCCGCCTCCTGCGCCGCCGGCCCGCGACCGGGAGCGTGGGATGCATGGACACGACACCCCTCCCGCCGGCCGCTCCCGGCCCCGCCGCCCCCCGCCGGCCCCGCCGATCCGGCCGCCTCGCCGCCCTCGTCGGCGCCGTCGCGCTCGCGCTGACCCTCCCGCTCGCCGCCGGCGCCGCCGCGCCGGCCGGTGCCGCGGGATCCGCCGCCCCCTCCCAGGATCCGCCCCCGCCCGCCCCGCCGCAGCACCAGCCCGGCGGCCACGACCTCACGAAGGCCGACGTCGACACCTGGCTCGACGGCGTCGTCGGCTCCGCCCTGCCGACCACGGGCATCCCCGGCGCCGCCGTCTCCGTGGTCGCCGACGGGCAGGTGCTCACCACCCGCGGCTACGGCCTCGCCGACACCGGCACGGAGGGCACGCCGGCCCGCCCGGTGGATCCGGACGACACGCTCTTCCGCGTCGGCTCCGTCTCCAAGGTGGTCTCCGCCACCGCCGTCATGCAGCTCGTCGAGGAGGGCCGCCTCGACCTCGACGCCGACGTGCAGCAGCACCTCGACTTCGACCTCGACACCCCGAAGGGCGCCGTCACGCTGCGGCACCTGCTCACCCACACGGCCGGGTTCGAGGAGGTCATCACGGGCCTCATCGGCGTGGCCGGCAGCGAGCGCGACCTCGGCGACGTGATGAGGACGGATCCGCCCGCGCAGGTCTTCGTCCCCGGCACGACCCCCGCCTACTCGAACTACGGCGCGAGCCTCGCCGGCTACGTCGCCGAGCGCGTGGGCGGGAAGCCGTTCGTCGACCTCGTGCAGGAGGAGGTGCTCGACCGCGCCGGGATGACCTCGTCGTCGTTCGCGCAGCCCCTCCCCGCCGACCTCGACGCGCGCCTCGCCCGGGGCTACCCCGACGACGCGCAGCCCTCGTACCCGACGGAGGTCGTGAACGCGGCGCCCGCCGGCGCGCTCTCGGCCACGGCGTCCGACATGGCCCGCTTCATGCTCGGCCACCTCGGCGACCTGCCCGACGGCCAGGCGCTGCTGGATCCCGCCACCCTCGACGAGATGCACCGCCCGGCCCTCGGCGCCGACCAGCTCGGCACGTTCGCCGCCGGCCAGCGCATGGCGCTCGGCTTCTTCGACGACAGCACGCCGGGCGTCCCCGCCTTCGGCCACGACGGCGACACCAACGTCTTCCACTCGGCCATGCGCATGTTCCCCGACAGCGACGCCGGCGTCTTCGTGACCTTCAACGGCAACGGCCGCGACGCCGTCGACACGCTCGAGCTGCGGACGACCGTGCTCCAGGGCTTCGCCGACCGCTACCTCCGCGCGGACGACGGCGCCTCCGCGTCCGCATCCGCCGACGCCGATGCCGCCGCGCCCACCGGCGACCCCGAGGCCGCCGCCGCGCTCGCCGGCACCTGGCTCTCCTCCCGCTCGCCCTTCTCGAACCCGGGCGCGCTGCTGAACCTCACCGGGCAGACCGAGATCGTGCCCCGCGCCGACGGCACCATCGCCGTCACGCCCAAGCCGCTCGGGGTCACCACGGGCGTCTACGAGAAGGCCGGCGACGACCTGTGGCGCGAGGTCGGCGGCGACGCCCTGCTCGCCACCCGCGCCTCCGCCGACGGCGGCCCGGTCGACGCGATCTCGTGGGGCGCGTCCTTCACGCTCCTGCGCGCCGAGCCGTGGCAGGCCGCATCCGTCGCGATCCCGGGGCTCCTCGCCGCCGTGGCCGTGCTCGTCGTCTCGGTCGTGATCTGGCCGACGACCGCCATCGCCGGGATCGGCCGCCGTCGTCGCGGACGGGCCGCCGACGCCGTCGCGGACGCCGCCGTCCCGCGCCCCCGCCGCAGCCGGGCGCACCTGCTCTCGCGCATCGGCCAGGCCGTGACGCTCGTGGCGCTCCTCGGCTGGACCGCGGCCGCCGTGCAGGCGATCTCCTTCGTCGACATCCCGGCGTCGCAGCTCCGCGTCCTCCAGGCCATGCAGCTCCTCGGGGCGCTCGCCGTGATCCCCGCCGCGCTCGCCGCGTGGCAGGCGATCCGCGGTCGCCGCGGGGCGTGGATCATCGTGGGCCGCGTGCTCGTGGTGGTGGCCCTCGTCGCGATCGCCGCGTTCGCCGTCGGCTTCCGGCTGCTGTCGCCGAGCGTGAGCTACTGATGCGGGGCCGGGACGGGCGCTGCGCCTGCCATGCTCGGAGCGTGACCGACCCGACGCCCGCGCCCGCCGCGGTCGACGGCGCGCCCGTCCCGCCCGTGCGTCCCGCGCCCGCCCGCCCCGGCGCCGGCCTCGGGGTCCGGGTGCGGCGCGGCCTCGACCGCCTCGGCATCCGCACCGACGACGGACGCGACGCGGCCGCCGCGGTCGGCTGGACGCTCATGACGGTGCTGCTCCTCGGGGTCCTCGCCACGCTCATCTGGGCGGACGGCACCGTGCGCACCATGTCCCCGGCGCAGGGCGCGGTCATCGCGGTCCTCGCCCTCCTCCAGTGCGCGCCGCTCGCGGCCCGGCGCCGACGCCCGCGGACGACGCTCCTGGCGGTGTCCGCGCTCCAGGCCGCCCTGATCGCGGTGCTCCCGCCGGAGTTCGGCTTCTGGGCCGCCGCCCCGGTCGTGGCGGCCTACACGGTGGGGGCGGTGCTCCCGGCCGCGTCGGCGTCCCGCGTCGTGGCCGCGGCCGTCGGCATCGAGGCGGTCGGCGCCGTGATCGCGGCCACCGGCCATGCCCGCGCCCTGCTCGTCCCCGACTCCGTCGACGTCCGCCTCGGCGTCGACACCGTCGTCTCGGCCAGCTCGATCCTCGTCAGCGGCGTCCTCATCGCCGTCGCGAGCGCGGCCGTCGGCTCCTGGGTCGCCCTCCGCCGCCGCCACGACCGCGACACGCTGGCCCGCGCCGCGGAGTCCCTCGAGCACCAGGCCGCGCTCACCCGGGCCGCGGTCTCGGCCGAGCGCACCCGCATGGCGCGCGAGCTGCACGACGTGGCCGCGCACCACCTCACGGCCCTCGTCGTGCAGGCGGGCGCGGCCGAGCGGCTGGTGGACCTCGACCCCGACCGCGCCAAGGACTCCCTCCGCGGCATCCGGGTGCAGGGGCGCGAGACCCTCGACGCGCTGCGCTCCATCGTCGGGATCCTGCGCCAGACCGACGACGGCCCCGCCGGCGGCGCGGGCGGCGGGACCGACCCGGTCCCCGGCCTCGCGGACGTCGGCGACCTCCTCGAGGCGGCGCGCGCCTCCGGCACCGAGGTGGAGGAGCGCACCACGGGCGACCTCCCCGCCCTCGCGCCCCTCGCGGACGTGACCGCGTACCGCACGGTGCAGGAGTCGCTCGCGAACGCGCGGCGGCACGCGCCCGGAGCCGCCGTCGCCCTCACCATCGACGCCCGGCCGGCGCGCCTCGCCATCGAGGTCGAGAACCCGCTCCCGGCCGTCGCGTCCGGCGCCGCGCCCGGCTACGGCCTGGTCGGCATGCGGGAGCGGGCCGCGCTCGTCGGCGGCCGCCTCGAGGCCGGGCCCACGGCTTCCGGCACCTGGCGCGTGCGCCTCGAGCTGCCGGTGGAGCCCGCCGCCGGCCGGGAGGGCGCCGCGTGATCCGCGTGGTGCTGGTCGACGACCAGTCCATCGTGCGCGCCGGCTTCCGGGTCGTGCTGGAGACGGCGGGCGGCATCGAGGTGGTCGGCGAGGCGTCTGGCGGCCGCGAGGCCGTGGCGACCGTGCGCCGGCTCCGGCCCGACGTGGTGGTGATGGACGTGCGCATGCCGGGCGGCGACGGGATCGAGGCGACCCGCGCCATCACGGGGGCGGACGACGGCGCCCGACCGGATCCCGCGCCCGCCGACGACCGCGCCCCCGCCGTCCTCGTCGCCACCACCTTCGACCTCGACGAGTACGTCTTCGGCGCGCTCGAGGCCGGCGCCCGCGGCTTCGTGCTCAAGGACGCCGAGCCCGACGAGTTCATCGCCGCCGTCCGCGCGCTCGCGGCCGGGCAGGCCGCGCTCGACGGCGTCACCACGCGCCGCGTCATGGCCGAGTTCACGCGCCGCCGCGCCTCCAGCGCCGTGCACCCGGGCGTCGACGTGCTCACGCCGCGCGAGCAGGACATCGTGCGGCTCCTCGGCGACGGCCTCTCCAACGACGAGATCGGCGGCCGGCTCGTGATCGAGACCAGCACCGTGAAGTCGCATCTCACCCGGATCATGACCAAGCTCGGCACGCGCGACCGCCTGCAGACGGTGGTCTGGGCCTACCGCTCGGGACTCCTGCCCTGACGCGCGTGACGCGCCCGGGCGTCCCACGGCGGGCGCGCGCGTTCGCCCGCGGTCCACCGTCCGTGCCGCGAACGTGCACGCGCCACGGCGGCCGCTCCCAGCTCGGTCGTGGTCTGATGGATCCATGGAACCCATCTACACCGCTATCGCGCACGCCTCCGGCGGAGGACGCGACGGACACGTCCGCAGCGAGGACGACCGCATCGACTTCGACACCCGTCCCCCCAAGGAGATGGGCGGCTCGGGCGACGGCACGAACCCCGAGCAGCTCTTCGCCGCCGGGTACAGCGCCTGCTTCCTCGGCGCCACCCACCTCGTCGGCAAGAACGCCGGCGTCGACACGAAGGACGCCGAGGTCTCGGCCAGCGTCTCCATCGGCGACAACGGATCCGGCGGCTTCGGCCTCGCGGTCGAGCTCGACGTGTACCTCCCGAACGTGGCGCCCGAGCGCCGCCAGGAGATCGCGGACGCGGCCCACCAGGTCTGCCCGTACTCCAACGCCACGCGCGGCAACATCGACGTGACGATCTCCATCGTCGACTGATCCACCCGCACGGCCCGAGGCGGGCGTCCCCATCGGGGACGCCCGCCTCCGTCATGCAGGCGCGGATCGGTAGGGTCGTGCCATGCCTGAGAACACCGGCCCCGCAGGGGCGCCCCTCGACGACGACGCCCGAGCCGCCCTCGAGGAGCTGGGCGACATCCGCGGCAGCATCGACAACATCGACGCCGCCCTCGTCCACCTGCTGGCCGAGCGGTTCAAGTTCACGCAGTCGGTCGGCCGGCTCAAGGCCGCGCACGGGCTGCCCGCGGCGGATCCCGAGCGCGAGCGCCGCCAGATCCTCCGCCTCCGCGCCCTCGCCGAGGAGTCGCGGCTCGACCCGGCCTTCGCGGAGAAGTTCCTGAACTTCATCGTCGCGGAGGTCATCCACCACCACACGCGGATCGCCGAGGACCAGGGCGCCGCCACCTCCGCCGTCGCGCTCGAGGACGGCGGCCCGGCGGCCTGATCCCGCCGGGTGCCGCCCGGCGTCCGCCCGCCGTCCGACTCAGCCGGCCGCGCGGATCACGCCTCCGGGTACGTCTCCCGCAGCACGCGCTCCAGCAGCTCGGCGACCGCGCCCGGGCCGGAGCGCTCCGCGACCGCCTCGACGCCCGCGTTGTAGTTGGTGTTCGTGTTCACGTCGTAGGTCACGAGCCGGCCGTCCGCGGTCTCGATGAACTCGATGCCCGCCACCTCGACGCCGAGCCCCGCGAGGAACGCGACGTAGCGCTCGACGAGCGGGTGCTCGGCGGTGACGTCCTCCCGCAGCGAGAAGATCGTGTCGCCCGGCTGCTGCGCGATGGTCGCGCCGGGCGGCATCACGAGCGCGCCGGTCGCCGGGTCGATGGCGCAGGCGTCCGCCGGGCAGAGCTGGTAGCCGCCGCGCGCGGTGTCCGCCTGGATCGCGTAGACGAACTCCCCGCCCACGATCTCCACCCGCGTGACCCGCGGCGTCGCCGCCTCCAGGAACTCCTGCAGCAGCGTGATCCCGTCCTGCGGCTCCTCGAAGTCCGGCCCCTCCACGTACGCGGCCAGCTCCTCGACGCTGTCGAACCGGCGGACGCCGAGGCCCTTGCCGCCCTGGTTGTGCTTGGTGATGAACGGCGTCGGCAGGCCGCGGGCCGCCTCGACGATGCGGTGGCTGCCGATCACGGCGCGCGTCCGGGGCACCTCGATGCCCGCGGCCCGGAGCGCCGTGAGCTGGTCGACCTTGCTCACCTCGAGCTCGATGGTGCGGCGCCCGTTGACCGTGCGGCGGCTGTGCGCCTCCAGCCACGACATGAGCCCGCGCGTGTAGTCCTTGGAGAGCGCGTGGTCGCGCGTGTGGGCCGACGCGCTGATCCTCGACCAGAAGATCCCCTCGGGCGGCGCCTCGTCGATCTCGAGCACGCCGTCGGTGAGGATCCACTCCTCGTACGGCACGCCGCGCGCGTCGAGGGCGGCGGCGAACGGCCCGAACCACTCGGGGTTCTCGTGGATGGCGAATACCTTCGGTGCGGTGGTCATCCCCCCAGGCTACGAGGCGGGGGAGCCGGCGCCGGACGCGTGACGGACGGCGTCAGCTCAGCCGCACGAGCGCCTGCACGGGCAGGTGGTCGCTCATCATGCGGCCGCGCCAGGAGAAGTCGTTGACCGCGGCGGCGCGCACGTCCACGCGGTCGCCCACGAGGATCCAGTCGATGCGCGGGCCGTCGACCACCGGCGGCCGGTAGTCGGGGAACGTGCCGAACGCGGGGCTGGCCTGGCGGGCGGTGTCGAGCCAGGAGTCGCGGAGGCCCGCCCGGCGGGTGAGCACGTCGTAGGGGAACGAGTCGACGGGCGCGTTGAAGTCGCCCATGAGCACGAGCGGCATCCCCGCGAAGCGCGTGCGGACGAGCTCGGCGATGGCCTCCGCGGCGCGGTCGCGGGCCTCCGCGACGTCGTGGTCGAGGTGCGTCACGAGCACGACGAGCGGGTGCCCGGTGGCCTCGTCCTGGAAGCGGGCCCAGGTGAGGATCCGCGGCATGGGGTTGCCCCACGTCATGCTGCCGATCACGTCCGGGGTGTCCGAGAGCCACATCACGTCGTGCTCGAGGAGGGTGAGGCGGGAGGCCTGGTAGAAGATCGCGCCGTGCTCGCCGTGGCTGCCGCCCTCGCGACCCTGCCCGACCATGCGGTACGAGGGCGGGAGCGCCTTCTCGATGGCCTGGACCTGCGGCCACAGCGCCTCCTGCACGCCGAGCACCGTGGGGCGCTCCTGCTGGAGGAAGCGGGTGAGCACCTCCTGGCGCTCCGGCCAGTGGTCGGCCTCGCCGGGGCGGGTGCCGTGCCACGGCATGCGCACGTTGAGGGAGATGAGGTGGAGGTCGTCGCCGGTCGTCGGGCCGATCGCGAGGGTCATGCCGTCCATTCAACCCCGCCCGCCTGATCGCGCGGGCCGCGACGCGAGGATCCGGTCAGCAGCCGGGCGTGACGAGCGCCTTGAGGAAGGCGCCCGACTGGTACGTGTACTGCGAGACCCACTGGCGGAGGTCGAAGTCCACCGGGTCCTCGACCACCATGAGGTCGCCCTCGAAGCAGCGGTCGAAGATCAGCTGCGTGCGGGTCACGTGCGGGGTCCAGGTGATGACGATGGCGCTCGTCCACCCGTTCTCCTCGGACTTCTCCTTGAGGTAGCGCGCCTCGCCCTGCGTCGTGAAGGGCGACGGGGTGTCGCACGTGACGGGGTAGGGGAACTCGCCGTTGCAGGCGGCCAGCTCACCCGCGGACTGCGGGCCCGTGGTCGGCACGGAGAACACGACGGTGTCGGAGTAGCCCTCGTCCACGAGCTTCGCCGCGAGGTCGCGGCGGGTGGGGTTGGGCGGGCCGATCACGTAGATGACGTCGGCCTTGTCCGGCTGGCTCGCCGGCGGGAAGACGAAGAGCGGGAGCCCGGCGAGCAGCCACGCGAGCAGCAGCACGAACAGGGCCAGGAGGGTGCGCAGGATCCATCGACGTGCGCGACCCGACCGGCGGGGTGGTGTGGTGGCGGTGCTGGGTGTCAACGTGTGCTCTCGGCCTGGAGGATCCGCGGGGGCGGCGTGCGGGCATGCGGGGGCGGGTGCGTCCCCCGGCGGCTCGTCGAGCCTATGCGGGGCCGGCGGCGGCTGCTAAGCCCCCATCCGGGGCGGTGCTCCGCCGTGCGGGTGCGGCGGCGGGTCAGCCGCCCGTGGTGCAGGGGACCTGCGTGATCTCGGACTCCAGCGGCCGGACGAGGGGCGTGTGCCGCACCTCGAGCGGGCCGGCGTCGTCGGACGCGGGCATCGTGAAGGTGACCTCGACGGTCTTCGTGTCCTGCGGGGCGAGCTCGGTGCGGATGCGGATCATGCCGCGGCCCATGTCGGTGCCGCGCGCCTCCTCCGTGGTGAGGTCGGCCCCGGTCGACCAGTCCGTGACGGTGGACCCGACGGGCCCGTAGACGAGCAGGTCGTCGAACTGGCGGCCCTTCGCCTGGCCGTCGAGGCCCGTGACGTAGCGCGGCAGGCTCGTGGCGGCGTCGAGCGGGGCGATGCTCGTCATGTCGACGGCGACCCGGTACGTGGTGGTGCCGCCGCAGGTCTCGACCTCGATCCGGGAGCCGGAGCGCAGGTAGTAGCTCATCTTGGATCCCGAGCCGATGTCGTTGAAGAACAGGCCGATGGAGGTCGCGTCGGCGTTGTCGTCCGGCAGCGCGCCGCTCAGCGGCCCGTCCTCGATGAGGTCCTGCTCCGCGGGCACCGTGCTCCACATGAGGAGGCGGCGCTCGTCGATCGCTCGGTCGATGGCGGTGACCAGCGGCACGACCGGCGGGGTGTCGGTGACGAGCTTCGCGAAGATCGTGCTGGCCGCGCTCGCGAAGTAGCGGTCCTGCGCGAGGTAGTCGGGGTACTGGCCGTAGACCGCGCCGAGGAGGGTGGGCACCGCGTTCTCGGCGTTCAGCTCGTCGCCCGTCGCCAGCTCGATCGGCCCGGTCGCCTCCAGCAGGTAGCTGAGCGCGATGGGGTCGAACGAGAGCACGCCGTCGACCCGGTCGCCGATGTAGCGCTCCCAGTACGCCTTCGCGAGGGCGCCGGAGGTGGGGAAGTCGGGGAACATCGTGATGTTCTGCTCGAACCGGTCGGCGCGCGGCTCGACGAGGCGCACGGTCTCGTCGGGGATGTCGCCCTGGCGGACGTTCCGCGGGAAGTCGTTGCTCGATGCCTGCTTGGCGATCCGCACGCTGCCGTCCTCGACGGTCAGCAGCACGAGCGCGGCCGGGTTGCCGCCGGTGGAGCGGACCTCGGCGTTGTTCTGGAACATGAGCAGGTAGTTGCGCGAGCCGCCGGCGCCGAGGAGGTCGGGGAGGATCCCGGTGACCTCGCGGAAGGTGGCCGCGGTCGCGTCCGTGCTCGTGAGCGTCTCGTCCATCAGCTCGACGTCGTCGGCGACCTGCGCCCAGAGGCGGTCGCGGTCGACGGTCTCGAGCTCGGCGCGGGCGCCCGCGAGGCCGTCGGAGGCGGTCTGCACGGTCTGGCCGAGGGAGCGGATCCCGTCGAGGTCGATGCGGCCGAGCACGGGCGTGAAGGCGGAGAGCGAGACCTCGGTGGCGGGCGTGACGACGTCGGTCGCGAGCCGGTCGCTCGTGGCGGCCAGCACGCGCGCGGCGTGGAGGTTCGGGCCCACGAAGGGGACCCACTCGTAGGCGCCGAGCACGCCGTCGTCGGCGGCCTCGGCGGCCCGGGCGGTGTGCTCGCGGAGCTCGGCGGCGCCGGCCTTCGCGGTGTCGACGTCGCCGGCGAGGAGGGCGGTCTGCACCCGGTCGGAGAGCGGGAGCGCGTCGCGCAGCTCGCCCTGCACGGTGTCGACGCGGGGGAGGATCAGCGCGGCCGAGACGGCGACGGCGCCGACGGCGACGACCACCACGACGACGGGGATCCAGACGCGCTTGCGCCGCCAGGCGGAGCGGCGCGGGCGCGCGGCCTCGCGGTCGGTGCGGTCGGTGCGGCGGCCGCGGCCGTCGTCCGCGCCGTCGGACGGGGGGAACATGTCGTCGATGCGGGTCACCGCTCGGGGGTCCAGGTCACGGCCGGTCGTCCGGCCGGGAACGCCCGGCCGTTGCCGATCGCGGGGCGTGCCTCGTCGGCCGTGCCGGCGTCCGGGCCCGCGCCGACGAGCGCCCGCTCGCGCACGGCCGCGGTCGCGGTCTCGTCGGGCAGGGGCTCGGGCGCGCTGAGCGGGCCGGTGACCTGCTTGCGGGTGGAGGCGATCCAGAAGAACACCACGAGGATCACGAGCGACGCGATGCTCGTCGACATGCCCTGGTACGCGTCGCCGCGGATGAGGGAGAAGAGGTACGGGGTCACGACCACCGCGATGGCGGCGCCGAGGAGCCCGCGGCGGCGCATCCGTGCCCGGATGAACAGGCTCGCGACCAGGCCGAGGAGCGCGCCGACGGCGACGACCCCGGGGATGCCGAAGTTCGAGAAGGCCTCGCCGATGGCCGAGAGGCTGGTCTCGACGCGGTTGACGCCGTAGAACCGGGGCACGTACGTGGACGTGAACCACGTGTTGCCGCCGCCGAACGGCTTGTCCTCCCAGAGCCCGCGGGGGACGAACCAGGCGGGCACCGCGGCGTACGTGGCACCCCACTGGTACACGAAGTCGGGCAGCGACGCGACCTCGTTGAGGCGGATGAGCACGTCGAACGGGCGGGTCTCGATGCCGCTGGTGAGGCGGTCGAGGAGCACGCCGATCGGGTCCTGCGTGAGGCGGTCGAGCGAGCGGCCGTTGTCGAAGGTCGACTCGCGGATGACGATCGAGTAGACCATCGCGACCACGGCCGTGACGCCGCCGATGAGGGCGATGCTGCGGAAGCGGAAGGGCTTCGGGCCGACCTGCTTGAGGATGAGGAACGGCAGGAACACGCCGATGATGAGCGGGCCGCGGCCGCCGGCGGAACCGGCGCAGACCACGAGCACGACGACGGCGACCAGGTTGACCCAGTTCCAGGCCTCGAGGCCCTTCTGCCGGCGCGCGAGCACGTTGTAGACGATGGCGATCTGCACGGGGATGTACGAGAGGCCGATGAACGACTTGCCGGAGAGGAAGTCGCTCCGGTTCGCGAGCCCCGTCGTGTACGCCTGGATGCCGCCGGAGCTGAGCACGAGGAACACGAGGAGGCCGAGCGCGACGACGGCCGAGATGACCACGAGCGCCTGCGACACCGAGGTGTTGAAGACGCGCTGCCAGCGCACCTGGGCGTCGGGGTCGACGACCGCGGGGCCGCCGGCGAGGGCGTTCTGCTCGAGGGCCTTCGCGTCCTCGCCGCCGCGCGCGATGCGCCGGGCCTCGCGGGCCACCGAGTAGTAGTAGACGACGAAGAACGCCGAGAAGAAGATCAGCGCCTCGATGAGCGCCGAGCTCGCCGCGAGCTGCAGCGTGGGGGAGAAGAAGCGGGTGTCGGCGATGGCGCCCGGGCTCGTCTCGCCGCTGTTCGCGACGGTGAGCGGGCGGAGCACGAACAGCAGGAGGCCCGTGGCGGCGACGATGCCGCCGGGCGTCAGCGGGTCGCCGTTGGAGACGGTCTCCTTCACGAGCACGCCCACGAGCAGGACCGCGAGCACCGCGATCATGAAGGGGTAGGACAGCTCGTTGCCGAGCAGGGCCACGCCGCCGAGCGCGGCGAGGATGGTGAGGGCCACGGCGGCCGCGAAGACCGCCGGGGTGGCTAGGCGGTACGTCGGACCCATGAAGTCATCTCCTCGAATGCCGCGTCCAGGCGGGCGGTGGCTGCGACGAGAGCCGTCGCCGTGGTGGATGCGGTGCCGGCGTCGGCCGGCCCTGCGATGGCGGTGCGGACGGCCGCGTCGAAGGCGGGCTCCGACGGGATGCCGTACTCGGTCACGAACGCCCCGACCTTGGTGGCCCCGCCGACGGCCACCACGGGCGTCGTCAGCATCGTACCGAGGTACATCGCGTGCATGCGAGAGGCGACGACGACCTCGCGGTCGGCCATGATCTCGGCCGCGCGGCGCCAGCCGTGGTCGCCGGGCTCGGTGACCAGGCGCGCGCGGACCTCGGGGTGCAGCGCGCCCGCGTCGGAGTCGTCGCCCTGGTCCATCGACACGAAGGCGACCTCGCCGAAGCGCTCCTCGAGCGCCCGGACGTCCGCGAGCGCGACCTGCGGGGAGTGCTTCGCGTTGAGCGCGACGACGGCGCCGCGGCGGCGGTCGGCGGGCGCGGCCATGGTCGCGAGCTCGGGGGCGGCGAAGAGGCTGACGTCGGCGGCGACCTCCACGGGGAGCTTCGCGTACCCGGCGGCGCGGCCGGCGGACGCGGGGTCGCGGGTCCAGACGCGGGCGCCGTCGAGGCCCGCGCGGAGGGCGAGGCGCGCGCGGCGGCGGGTGACGGGATCCGCGCCCACGCCGAACACCGCGAGCGGCTTCCGGCTGGTGCGGGCGATGAGGCCCGTGACCGCCATGAGGCGGGGGAGGCCCGCGAACGGCCGGCCGGGCTGGTCGTCGGCGAGGAGCGTGCCGCCGCCGACGACGACCGCGTCGACCCCGCGCACGAGGCCCGCGAGGGCGCGGACGCCGGAGACGCGGGCGCGCTCCTCGGTGGAGTCGCGTCGGGCGGTCTGCCCGAAGTCGGCGACCAGGGTCTCGTGGCCGGCCCGGCGGAGGCGCTCCGAGAGCGCGTCGGTGAGGAAGGCGTCGCCGAGGTTCTGCGGGTGGCCGGACGCGAGCGTGCGGTCGGCGGAGACGATGAGGATCCTCATGCGTCCTCCTTCCTGCGGGTGCGGATGAGGAGCACGGCGATGGCGGCGCTCAGGACGAGCTCGGCGGCGAGGGTGACGCCGGCGAGGAGGGCGGGGCCGGCCGTGAGGCAGGCGACGAGCGTGAGGGCCACGGCGACGACGCCCGTGACGACGGTCGCGGTGAGCCGCACGCGGATGAGGCCGGAGCCCATCGCGTACGCCATGAGCGCGTAGTTGCCGAACTTCGGCGCGACCGAGAGGAGGACCACGAGGAAGATCGCCTGGTCGAAGGCGTCCCCGCCGAAGACCCGCTCGACGGGCTCGCGGATCAGCGCGAGGATGCCGGCGAGCACCAGGCCGCCGAGCGCGAACCGCCACCAGTAGGCGCGGGCGGGCCGGCCGGCGGCGCGGATGCGGGGGATCAGCTGCTGCGAGAGCGTGGCGGGCAGGACCTCGAGCGGCTGCACCACGCGGTAGGCGAGGGCGAGCGGCGTGACGGCGTCGACCCCGAGGATCGCGGTGCCGAGCACGAGGGGCGCCTGCGAGTAGAGCGCGCTGAGGGATCCGGAGAGGCCGAACTCGAGGATCTGCGGGAACACGCGCACGGGCTCGTCGCTCGTCGTCGCGAGGCCGCGGCGGACGGCGATCCACGTGCCCGCGGTGACGACGAGCGAGACGACGGGGAAGGCCAGCAGCACGAGGGCCTCGGGCACGAGCGCGGCGATCGCGAGCGGCACGGCCTTCAGCACGACGAGCGCGAGGTCGGGGAAGGCGTAGGAGGCGTCGCGGCGGCCCACCAGCAGGGGCGCGCGGATCGTGCGGGTGAGCGAGTCGAGCACCTGGCTGACGCCGAGCGCCACGAGCAGCAGCACGGCCTCGCCGGGGATCGACGAGGCGGCCGCGATCGTGAGCACCACCGCGACGGCCGCGCCCAGCGAGCCGAGGCCCGCGTGGAAGGCGACGGCGCGCGCGTGCACGCTCCGGGTGAGGCGCGTGCGCGGCAGCGACAGCAGGAAGTTGGCGGCGCCCGAGTCGGTGATGATCGCGAACGAGCTGAGCAGCGCGAAGCCGGTGACCAGCGCGTTCTGCGCCGAGCCCTCCGCCACGCGCGTGAGGACCACGAGCAGCACCAGCTGGAGCACGCGCGTGAGCCCCGCCGCGCCCGTGGGGAGCAGCAGCCCGAGACGACGGATCATCGCGTCCCGATGCTCTGGTAGGCGTCGTGCACGGTGCGCGCGCTGGTGCGCCAGTCGAAGCGCGAGCTGACGGCGCGGCGGATGCGCGCGGCCTCCTCCTCGCCGAGCGGCTCGGCCGCGGCGAGCCCGGCGAGCGCGGCCGTGATGGCGGCGGTGTCGGCGGGGGAGAAGTACGTCGCGTCGTCGCCGCAGATCCAGTGGAAGACGGGGATGTCGGAGACGGCGAGGCGGGCGCCCGCGACCATCGCCTCGACGAGCGGCAGGCCGAAGCCCTCCGCGAGGCTCGGGAACACCACGCCACGGGAGGCGGCGTACAGCACGGCGAGCTCGTCGTCGGTCACGTAGCCGGCGAGCTTGATGTCGTCCGACTCGGCCAGGTCGACATCGCCGAACACGGCGCTCTTCGCGCCCACGAGCACGAGCGGCGCGGCGGCGCGCGTCTCCGCGGGCAGCGCGAGGTAGGCCTCGGAGAGGCGCTTGAGGTTCTTGCGCGGATCCATGCTGCCGACCGCGAGCAGGTACCCGCCGTCGATGACGCCGAACTTGTCGAGCACCCGGGCCCGCTCCTCGGCGCCGCGCGGCTCGCCGAACACGGGGCTCGGCGCGTTGGGCGCCACGACGACGGGCGCGCTCGAGAGCCCGAGCTCGCGCACCTGCTCGGCGACGGGCTCGCTCACGGTGACGATGACGCGCGCGTCGCGCAGGTTCGCCTTGAGCAGCGGCACGTGGGTCACCACGTACTCGCGGCTGTACCACTCGGGGTTGGTGAGCACGAAGAGGTCGTGGACGACGACGATGTGGCGGCGGTGCACGAGCGGCGCGCGGCTGGTGAGCGACAGGAGCACGTCCTGGCGCGTGATCCACGGCAGGGTCGTCTGCACCCAGAGCCAGCTGCGGGCCCCGGACGACGCGATGCGCTCCGAGGGCGTAGCGCGCGTGACGCCCTGCTTGCCCGCGAGCGCGCGGGCGATCTCCACGGCGTAGCGCTGCTGCCCGGTGATCCGCTGCCCCGCGTAGGCCTCGTTGACGACGAGCCGGCGCATCAGGCGGCCGCCTCGTCGAGACGGGATCCGTCGTGGCGGACCCAGGAGCCGACGCGGCGCTCGAAGACGGACGCGTCGAAGTCGGCGGAGCGGCGGACGCTGTCGGCGGGGTCGAGCGCGGCGGCGCGCGCCACGGCGTCGCCGAGGTCGGCGCCCTCCCAGTCGTGCACGTGCACGCCCGTCACGCCGTCGACGACGCTCTCGGTCGCGCCGCCCACGTCGCTCACGAGCACGCGGGCGCCCGCGGCCATGGCCTCGACGGGCATGATCCCGAAGTCCTCGACCGCGGGGAACACGTAGGCGAGCGAGCGCTGGTAGAGCGTGTAGAGGAGCGCGTCCGACGGGCGGGGGATCACGGTCACGGGCACGCGGGCGGCCCGGGCCTGCGCCTGCAGCTCGTCGGCGAGCGGGCCGGATCCGGCGAGCACGACGGGCACGTCGGCCGCCTCGCCCGCGCGGATCGCGAGGTCGAGGCGCTTGTACGGCACGAAGCGGCTGGCGCCGAGGAGGAACGACTCCGGCAGCGACGCGGCCAGGGCGGCGTCGGATCCGGTGAGGGCGTCCTCCCAGGAGGCGGTCGCGCGGATCGCGGTCGCGTCGACGGGCGGGTGGATCACGCGCGCGTCGACGTCCCACGCGGTGCGGATGCGCGCCTGCACGAACGCGCTGTTGGCCGCGAAGTCGGCGTGCGACGCCTGCGCGCGCCGGCGGTCGAGCGCGCGGAGCGGGGGAGCGGCGGCCTTCACGAGCGGGTTGGCGCCCCGCTGGTCGAGGTCCGGGGTCCAGAGGTAGCGCGCGGGGCTGTGCACGTAGACGTGCTGCCGGGTCGCGTGGTCGCCGTGGCCGAGGTGGTGCGCGAACAGGTGCGAGCTCGAGAGCGTCCACTCGTAGGCGTCGAGGTCGAGCGAGCTCCAGGTGAGGGGCATGAACGGCAGCGCGAGGGGCTTCTTCCGGCGCAGCGGCGTGCGGGCGATCCAGCTCTCGCGCACCGGGCGGTCGCCGTAGCGGCCCGGGTCGTCGTTCCAGAGCGTGAAGAGGTCGGCGTCGGGGAAGGCGTGCGCGAACGCGTCGAAGACCTTCTCGGATCCGCCGGACTTCTCGATCCACTCCTGGACCAGCAGCCCGCCCATCAGACGGCCCCGTCCGCGCCGAAGACGGCCTTGAACGTGCGCGCCAGGATGATGATGTCGCCCGTGAGGGACCAGTTCTCCACGTAGTAGAGGTCGAGGCGGATGGCGTCCTCCCACGAGAGCGACGAGCGGCCGGAGACCTGCCAGAGGCCGGACATGCCGGGCTTGATGAGCAGGCGGCGGCGGGCGGCGCTGTCGTACAGCGCGACCTCGCCCTCGCGCTGCGGGCGCGGGCCGATGAGGCTCATGGACCCGAGCAGCACGTTGAGGAACTGCGGCAGCTCGTCGAGCGAGTACCGGCGGAGGACGCCGCCCACCTTCGTGATGCGCGGGTCGTCCGTGACCTTGAACAGCGGGGTGTCCGCCGTGCCCTGCTGCTCGAGCAGCGCGAAGAGCTCCGCGTCGGCGTTCATGCGCATGGAGCGGAACTTGAGCATGTGGAACGGCTCGCCGTTCAGGCCGATGCGCTCCTGCTTGTAGAAGACGTCGCCCTTGCTCGTGGCCTTGATGAGGATCGCGAGGATCAGGAACACGGGGCTGAGCACGACGAGCGTGATGCCGGAGACGACGATGTCGAACAGGCGCTTGGAGAGCAGCTTCCGGCCCTCGAAGCGCGGCGTCTCCACGTGGATGAGGGGGAGGCCGGCCACCGGGCGGGTGTGGATGCGCGGGCCGCCGATGTCGGTGAGGCCGGGCGCCATGACGAGGTGGTGGCGGCCGGGCTCGAGCGACCAGCTGAGCTCGCGGATCCGCTCGGGCGGCAGCTCGTCGCTCGAGGTGAGCACGAGGGTGTCGGCGCCGAGGCGCTCGAGCTGCGCGAGCACGTCGTCGGCGTCGCCGACCACGGGCACGTCGAGGCCCGGCAGGCGCGACGGCCGCGCGTCGCCCGTGAGGCACGCGCCGACCACGCGGTAGCCGGCCTTGGGGGCGCGGGCGAGGGTGGTGGCCGTGTGCGTGGCGCTCTCGAGGGAGCCGACCAGGAGGATCAGCGACGAGAACTCGCCGCGGCGGCGCTGGGCGGAGAGCCACACGCGCCAGAGCGCGCGCGACAGGAGCAGCAGCACGAGGCCGAGCGGCAAGCCGGTGACGATGTAGCCGCGCGCCAGGTCGATCTTCACGAGGAAGGCGACGATCGCGATGATCCCGAACAGCCGCAGCGTCGCGTCGGCGACCTGCTTGTACTCCTGCGTGCCGGTGCCGACGATGCGGTAGTCGCGCGTGCTGTAGACGCTCAGCACGAACAGCCACGCGAGGATCAGCACGACCGAGACCATCGTGTACGTCACCGCCACGTCCGGCGCGTTGCCGCCGAGGTCGACCGTGCCGGCGGTCGTGCCGAACCACAGGAACTGGACCCCGAAGGTCGTGAGCACGATGACGACGGCGTCGCTCAGCGCGAGCCGCCGGGCGTAGACGACCCGCCAGCGCGAGCCCTCCTGGGCCTCGTCCGTGCGTCGTGTCTGTTGCGTGTCCACTGGTCCCCCGGGGCAGGCGGCTCCGATCGGGAGCCGGCGGTGTCTGGATGGAGCGGGTTGCGCTCGCGTGTGCGGTGGCGGGTGGGCGGTCAGCCCCGGGTGCGGGGCGCGTCCGTGCGGGTCACGGCCCGCACCGACTCGAGCACCGACTCGATCGCACGTCCGGCCTGCTCCCCCGAGGCGTCGTACGTGCTCTGCGAGCGGCGGTACGGGTCGACCACGTCGTAGTCGTCCTCGTGCGCGGGCGGCAGGGTGACCCCCCGCTGCGCCGCGATGAGCGGGATGAGCGCCCGCAGCTGCGCCGGCACGTCGCCGTCGCACGCGATGTGCTTCTCGTCCCCGCTCACCTCGACGAGGTGCTCGAACAGCGCCGCGAACTCGCGGAGCGTGAAGGTGAAGCGGTTGGCGCGCGGCACCGAGCGCACGACGGCGCTGCGGTGCTCGCGGGCCATCGTGAGCACGAGGTCCGTGCCCTGGATGATGCCGGGCGTGAGGAACCGCGCCTGGTGCTCGCTCGGGTCGCCGCCGTAGCGGACGGACAGCTCGGCCGCCTGCTCCGGCATGCGCTGCCCCTCGGCCGCGATCGTGCCGGCGCTCGCGAAGCGCACGACCGAGTCGGCCTCCGCGGCGTGCCCGCCGAAGATCGCGCGGACCCGCGCCCGGAGCACCTGCTCGGCGAGGGGCGAGCGGCAGATGTTGCCCGAGCAGACGAACAGGACGCGGAACGAGCCGTCGTCGACGCTCTCGGCGGGTGCGTCGCCGAGGGCCGCGCGTGCGGCCCTGCGGCTCGTGGGGGGGAGTTCCGACATGGAGGGGAGCTACGCCTTGATCTTCTCGATGGGCGCCTTGGTCTTCTGGCCGTCCTCGTCCTCCGTGTACCCGTACCCGTAGCCGTAGTGGCCGTAGCCGTACGCGTCCGGGCCCTTGGTGGGGAGCATGGTGATGACGAGGCCGAGCACGTCCGCGCCCACGTTGGTGAGGTTGGCGATGGCGCTTTTCAGCTGGGTGCGGTGCGTGCGGCCCGCGGCGACGACGACGATCGCGCCGCCGGCGTTCTTGGACAGGATCGCGGCGTCCGTGACGGGCAGCAGCGGCGGGGCGTCGATGAGCACCACGTCGTAGCGCGCCTCGAGGTCCTGCAGCAGGCGGGCCATGCCCTGCGAGCCGAGGAGCTCCGACGGGTTCGGCGGGATCTGGCCGGCGGGGAGGATCGAGAGCATGCCCGAGCCCCAGGGCTGGATGACGTCCTCGATCTCGGCGCGGCCGATGAGGATGTCGGTCAGGCCCACGGCGCCCTCGAGGCCCATGTAGGACGCGAGGCGCGGGCGGCGGAGGTCGGCGTCGATGAGGACGACCTTGATGCCGGAGTCGGCCAGGGCCAGCGCGAGGTTCGAGCTGGTGGTCGACTTGCCCTCGCCCTGGATGGAGGAGGTGATGACGAAGCTGCGCGAGCGGCCGCCGAACTCCAGGAACTGGAGGTTCGTGCGGAGGCTGCGGAAGGACTCGGCGCGGGGGCTCCGCGGGTCGTCCTGGACGATGAGCGGGCGCTCGGTCGCCTTCGGGTCGTACGCGATGCCGCCGAGGATGGGCTTCGTCGTGACGAGCTCGACGTCGCGCTCCCCGCGGATGCGGTTGTCGAGCGTCTCGCGGAGGAGGCTGACGCCCACGCCGATGAGGAGGCCGATGAGCGCGCCGACGATGATGTTGACGGGCAGGTTGGGCGAGGACGGCGACTCGGGGATCTCCGCCTGCTCGAGCTGCGTGATCTGCACCTGCGGCGTGCCCTCGATGGTCTCGGGGACGAGCGTGCCGACGACCGTGGTGAGGCTGGCGCCGATGGCGTCCGCGAGCGTCGCGGCGTCCTGGCGGCTCTGGTCCTTGACCGTGATGTCGATGATCGTCGTGTCGAGCGGCGCGGAGGCGCGGACCGACTCGGCGAGCTCGCGCGACGTGATGTCGAGGCCGAACTGGTCGATGACGGGCTGGAGCACGGCGCGGGTCGTGACGACGTCCGCGTAGCTCTTCACCGCCTGCTGGGTGAAGTTGTTGCCCTGCTGGAGCTCCTGGACGTTGCCGGAGCTGCTCGGCGCGACGAACATCTTCGTCGAGGCCTCGTACTCGGGAGTCTGGAGGAGGGAGAAGGCCGCTGCTGCGCCGACGCCCACCAGGAGCGTCAGGATGATCAGCACCGCGCCCCTCCGCAGCATCCGAATGAAGTCACGGAGCGCCATGATGTAGAACCCTTCCCCAAAAACTGACAGGCGCGGAGTGTCCGCATACGTGGGATATCCACAGCCTCGGCTGTCTATCATCACACAGCTCATGAGCGCCGCAGGCAGCCTTGAACGCCCCCGTCCGGGGCATGGTAGGCCCTCTCACGCCCTGTTAGGGTCGCTCAGACAGCAGTGCTGCACGGCGGTACACGAGTGAGTAGGGACCTGGGCCATGAGCTCGCAGACATTTCGCCGGGGTACGCCCGCGCTCCCGGACCCTTCGGAGCTGCGCTCCGCTCCAGGTGACAAGAACCCGCCATCCGAGGGGGATTCGCCCACGGTGAACCGCGGGTTCCGGCCCGACGTCGAGGGCCTCCGCGCGCTCGCCGTGGTCGCCGTCATCGTCGACCACCTCTTCGACTGGCCCTCCGGCGGCTTCGTCGGCGTCGACGTCTTCTTCGTCATCAGCGGCTTCCTCATCACGGGGCTGCTGCTGAAGGAGTACGAGCGCACGAAGACGATCTCGTTCCTCGACTTCTACAAGCGCCGCGTCCGCCGCATCATGCCGGCCGCGCTGCTCGTGCTCGTCGTCACGACGGCCGTGTCGTTCCTCGTCTTCAACGTGATCCGCGCCCAGGCCAGCCTCTGGGACGCCGTCTGGTCCGCCCTGTTCGTCTCGAACTGGCACTTCGCCAGCGCCGGCACCGACTACTTCGCGTCCGACGGGCCGATCTCGCCGTTCCGCCACTACTGGTCGCTCTCGGTCGAGGAGCAGTTCTACCTCGTCTGGCCCGTGCTGATGGTCCTCGTGATCGCGCTCGTGCGCCGCCGCACCCCGAAGAACCGCACCGCGCGCGCCCGCCTCCTGCCCGTCTACATGGGCATCGCCGTCGGCGTCCTCATCGTCGCGTCGCTGGCGTGGGGCTTCTACGAGACCTCGGCCCGCCCGACGGTCGCGTACTTCTCCACCTTCTCCCGCGCCTGGGAGCTCGGCATCGGCGCGCTGCTGGCGATCTTCGCCGCGCGCCTCGCCACGCTGCCCGCCGCGCTCCGCCCGGTGCTCGGCTACGTCGGCATCGCGGGCATCGTCGTCTCGTTCTTCGTCATCGCGGGCGACCTCGCGTTCCCCGTGCCGTCGGCGCTGCTGCCGGTCCTCTCGACCGCGCTGGTCATCGCCTCGGGCATCGGCGGCGTCTCGAAGGCCATGGTGCCGATCACGAACCCGGTCACCACCTACATCGGGCGCCTGTCGTTCTCGCTGTACCTCTGGCACTTCCCGGTGATCATCCTGCTCGACTCCGTGATCCGCGACCGCACCGTCTACTACGCGGCCGCCATCGGCGCGACGCTCGTGCTCGCGATCGCCTCCTTCCACCTCGTCGAGGACCCGATCCGCCGCTCCAGCTGGCTCGACCCGAAGAAGGCCGGCCGCCGGTCCTCCGCCGTGCAGCTGAAGATGACCGTCGCGGCGCTGTCCGTGGTCGCGGTCGCCGTGGTGGGCGTCGTCGCCGTGGCCGTCGTCCGCGACGAGCCCGGCACGGACAGCCAGCTCGCGACCTCCCCGACGGCGGGACCCCCCGGCGGCACCGAGTCCACGGGCCAGGCGCTCCAGGTCCGGAGCGAGCAGGTCACGGCGGCCCTGGCTGCCGACGAGTGGCCGGCGCTGGATCCCGCCGTCGAGTCCTTCGGCGACTTCGGCCGCGACGTCATCGCGCCCGAGTGGGCGAAGGACGGCTGCCTCGGCGGCGACCTCGCCGACGAGAAGGACGCGATCCGGAACACCGAGCACTGCACCTACGGGAACCAGGGCGCCGGTGCCGACAAGACCGCGGTCATCTTCGGCGACTCCCTCGCGATCAGCTACGCGCCCATGCTGCGCGCGAGCCTCGGCGAGGAGTGGAAGGTGCGCGTGCTCACCATGGCCCGCTGCCCCGCCTCCACCGTCACGAGCATCGACACCGACGGATCCGAGTACACGGAGTGCACCGACTTCCGCAACTGGGCCCTCGGCGAGATGAACGCCACGAAGCCCGCGCTGGTGCTCATGAGCGAGGCCGTCGACAACTCCTACCTGTCGAGCAAGGCCGTGGGCGGCGCCGCCGACCGCGAGTGGCAGGACGGCGCGCTCACCACCATGAACAGCCTGAAGACGGCCGCGGCGAACGTCATCGTCCTGTCCCGTCCGCCGGCGGCGACCGCGCTCGTGGAGTGCAAGACGCCGACCAGCTCGCCGAACGACTGCCGCGCCGAGGTGTCGCCGTCCTTCATCAGCCACGCGCGCACCATGGCCGCGGCCGCCGAGGAGGTCGGGGCGCCGGTGCAGTTCATCAACACGCAGGGCTGGTTCTGCAGCCAGGGCAACTGCCCGGCGTTCGTGAACGGGATCCCCGTGCGCGGCGACACGTCGCACCTCACGGCCCGCCAGTCGCAGGACCTCGCGCCGATCATGTCCGACGTCCTCGCGCCGCTCGGCATCGTCGCCCCCGCGGCCGGCTGACCCCGCACCACCGCACGCCACGACGGGCGCTCCTCCTTCACGGGAGGGGCGCCCGTCGTCGTGCGGGGTGCGGGCTCCGACCGCCGCGGCCGCGCGACGCATTCGGGGCGGTAGCGTGGCCGGGTGCCGTTCCCCGCCTTCGCGACCTACGCGGCCGCGGTGAGGGTGACGGGCGAGGTGACCCCGGAGACCCAGGACGGGGAGTACGAGTCGGGCATCGCCCGGATCGACGGCGAGGCGTGGCACATCCGCACGGCACGGAACACGCGGACCAAGTCGGACGCGTTCACGGCCTTCTGGCGGCGTGCCGAGGACGGCACGACGATGCCGTTCGGCGACGACGATCCCGCCCGCGGCCTGCTCGTGTTCGTGGCGCACCAGGACGGGCGCGGTGCGTTCCGGTTCACACGCGCGCATCTCGCCGATCTCGGGATCACGTCCAGGAGGAAGCCGGGCAAGCGCGGCTTCCGCGTCTACCCGAGCTGGTGCACCGGGCTGAACGCCCAGGCCACGGTCACGCAGCGCGCCCAGGCGCCCGCCTTCACGGAGCACTGACGCTCCGCCGCCGGCCGCCGGGCGCCGGGCGCCGGGCGCCAGGCGCCGGGCTAGTGCCGCGGGCCCTTGTCCGCCGCCGCGCGGCTGGTGAGGCGCCGGGCGACGCCGATGAACGGCACCTCCACGAAGCGGTGCACGAGCCAGGAGACGACGAGGGTCACGGCGATCGCCGCGATCACGCGCGCGATGCCCTCCGGCACGTCGACGGCGCGCATCACGCGGTAGGCGAGCGGGTGCAGCAGGTACGCGGCGTACGAGATCGCGCCGAGCCAGATGAGCACCCGCGAGTGCGCGGCCCGCCGCGAGGCGTAGAAGGCGAAGAAGAGGCCGAGGCCCAGGAGGAACGACACGGAGTAGTCGAAGGGCGGCCACGTGGCGTCCTGCCCGCCGTTGAGGTACGTGAACAGCGGCACCCCCACGACGCCGGCGACGAGGAGTCCCCGCCAGGCGGTGGATCCGTCGCGGTCGCGCAGGTGGATCGCGTGCCCGAGCGAGGCCGTGTAGAGCAGCAGCGGCAGCGTCCACGGCAGCTCGCGCTCGAGCACCCGGCCGGCGATCGCGGCGGCGACGAAGCCGGCGAGCCAGACGTAGCCCATCACGACGCTGCGGTCGAGCCGGCCGATGAGCTTGGCGACGAGCGACTGGCCGTAGAAGATCAGCTCGATGCCGAGGGTCCAGGCCGTCGGCACGATCGTGTAGATGCCCACGGCGCCCTGCACCATGAGCACGTTGGCCATGATCGTCAGCGGCCCGCCGAGCTCGCCCTCGCCCGTCGTCGCGACCCACAGCATCATGAGGCCGAGCACGAGCCAGTAGAGGGGGAAGAGCCGGTACAGGCGGCGCACGAGGAACGTGCGGGTGTCCTGGCGCTGCAGGCTCAGGGGGATCACGTAGCCGCTGACGAGGAAGAACGCGACGACGCCCACGCGCCCGGCGTCCACCCACTGGCGGCTGAAGTCCTCGAACGCCGGGTACTCCGCCGCGATCAGGTGCTGCAGCACCACGATGAACGACGCGACGCCGCGGACCGCCTCGAGGAACTCGATCTTCCGACCGGTCTCGCTCTTCACTGTCACGGTGCTGGTCACGCGGGGGCTCCTCTGGTGCGGGCGCGACGCTCCGGACGCACCGCTTCGACCCTATCCGCCGGGTACTCGGCGGGAGGGCGGGGGGATGCCCCTACTTCTGGGCGGCCGGGTCGTCGAGGACCTCGGTGCGCACGTACTTGCGCACCTCAGCGCCCATGAGCTTGTAGCCGGTCATGTTCGTGTGGATCCCGTCCCGGAAGAACTCTGAGCGCCACTTCATGTCCTTGTTCGTGAGGTTCACCCACGGGTCGAAGTAGTGGAAGCCCTGCGCGTCGGCGAACTCCTCGAGGTGCGCGTTCACCTGCGGCGGCGTCTCGGGCGAGGCGTTCTGCGGCGGGATCCCGAGGATCACGGTCTCCTTCGGCGCGAGCTTCTCGACCGTCTGGAGGATGTCGGTGTCGAGCTGCGTGTCGGGCACGCCCGCGAGCCGGTTGTTGGTGCCGATCATGATCAGCGCCACGTCGACGTCCTCCACGGTCGGCGTGTTCGCCGCCATGAAGGTGCTGGTCGCGCCGTCGTTGCCCCAGCCGCCCGCGAAGGTCAGCGGGTCGCCGACGACGTAGTCGACGTAGGCCATGCCCTGGTCGATGCCCTGGGGGAGCGTGCCGACGAAGCCGTTCGTGTTCGAGTCGCCCATGACGACGATGCGCACCAGGTCCTCCGGCGCGGTCGAGGCCGACGCGCTGGGCTCGGGTGCGCCCTCGGTCGCGGTGGGCGTGGGCTGCGGGTTCCCGCTGGTGCACCCGGCGAGCAGGAGGACGGCGGCGAGGGCGCTGACGGCGCCCCGGGCCATGCGACGTGCGGGCATAGGTGTGACATCCGATCGTGGTGGGGTCCGCGGCAGCGGCGAGCCGGTGACCCCGTCAGCCGCTGCGATCACGGGGTCGCTCGGAAACCATTGTGGCATGCGGTATCCGTCGGCCCTGAGGCGGCGTGGCGCGCCGCGGATCGACGGCGCGCGAGGGCCCCGTTGCGTGCATCACGCAACGGGGCCCGGGATCGTGCGGATCAGGCGGTGCGCGCGAGGCGGACGAGCGCCTGCACGGCGGCGTGATCCGAGGGGGAGCGACCCTCGAACGTGTAGGGGTTGATGGCCGAGTCGACCACCTCGACGCCGTCGCCCGCGAGGATCCAGTCGATGCGCTCGCCCTCGGGCACCGGAGCGCCGTACGCCGTGAACGTGCCGATGCCGGGGGTCGCGCGGTGCGCGGCCGTGGTCCAGGTGTCGGCGAGGCCCGCGTCGCGCGTGAGGATGTCGTACGCCGCCGACTCCTCGGCCGGCGCGTTGAAGTCGCCCGTCACGACGACGGGGGCACCGGAGGCGACCTCCTGCAGCCGCTCGGAGATGAGGTCGGCGCTCTTGGTGCGCGCCAGCTCGGACTCGTGGTCGAGGTGCGTGTTGAGGTGCACGAACTCGGCGCCGCTGCGGCGGTCGCGGAAGCGCGCCCACGTCGCGATGCGCGTGGTCGAGCAGCCCCACGAGCGGGATCCGATGAGCTCCGGCAGGTCGGACAGCCAGAACTGGTCCCACGCGACCACGTCGAGGCGGCGCTCGTCGTAGAAGATGGCGCTGTACTCCCCGCCGGACCCGCCGTCGCGGCCGTAGCCGAGCATGCGGTGGTGGGGGAGCGCCCGGGCGATGGCGGGCAGCTGGGCCGAGAGGGCCTCCTGCACGCCGAGGACGGTGGGCTGCTCGAGCTGGAGGAAGCGGGTGAGCACGGGCTCGCGGTCGGCCCAGTGGTCGGGGTCGCCCGGCTCGGTGGAGGCGCGGGCCAGGCGAATGTTGCACGTCATCACGTGCACGAGGTCGCCCTCGGCGGAGCCGATGGTCGCCTGCTGGGGCGGGGCGGGAGCGACGCGGGTCGCTGCCGCCGGACGAGACGGAGGGGGGTCGGCCTCCGCGGAGCCGTCCGGCCCGTCGGTCGTGGTGGTCGTCTCGTCCGCACGCGGTCGCTCGAGGAGCGCCGTGCCGGAACCGCGGGTGGGGCGCCCGACGCCCGGATCCGATGATCCGGCACCGTCGAACAGGTCGCGTCGGCTGAATCCGCCGCTCGCCATCATGGAGTTCTCCTCGGGTCGCACGTGTCTCGCATGATCAGCCTGCGCGTGCGCGCCCCGGAGGGCACCCAACGGCGTGTGGCGGATGCGTGAACTGCACGCACAGGTCTACGCGAGGGGTGCGGGGATGGCAACCCGGGGGCGGCGTGTCGGCCGGGCGCGGAGGGATCCGCCAGGCCGATCATGCGGATCGCCCAGCCCGCCGTCAGCTCAGGTGCTCGGCGAGGAAGTCCGTGAGCGCGCGCCACGAGCGGCGCTCGGCGCGGTCCTGGTACTGCGCGCCGTGGTCGGGCGCGTCGACGCCCGGCACGGAGAACGCGTGCATGGCGCCGCTGTACGTGACGACCTGCCAGTCGATCGCGGGACGCGTGCGCATCTCGTCCTGGAACGCGGCGACCTTCGCGTCGGGGACCATCTGGTCGTCCGCGCCGGTGAGCACGAGGATCGCGGCCTGCACCTCGGCGACGTCGGCGGGCTCGTGCACGACGAGGCTGCCGTGCAGCGACACGGCCGCCTTGACGTCGGCGCCCGCGCGGGCGACCTCGAGCGATGCGCTGCCGCCGAAGCAGTAGCCCATCACGGCGATGCGCGAGGGGTCGACGTCCGGCTCGGCCGCCAGGCGGTCGATGCCGGCCTGCACGCGGGCGCGCAGGAGCGGCAGGTCGGCATAGAAGGACCCGGCGACCTGCGCCGCGTCCTCGGGGCCGGGACGCACGTCGCGGCCGTACACGTCCGCCGCGAAGGCGACGTAGCCGAGGCGCGCGAGCATCTGGATCCGCGCGGCCACGTGCCCGCCGACGCCGAACCAGTCGTGGATCACGAGCACGGCCGGGCGTCGGCCGCCCTGCGACGCGTCGCGGGCGAGCAGCCCCTCGAGCTCGGTGCCCTCGTGGTCGTACAGCACCGGGCCCATCTGGATGTCGGCGCCCTCGGGCAGCGGCACGCGCTCGGTGAGCTCGGCGAGGGACGGCGACCAGACGGGGGTCGATGCGGGATCGGTCATGCTCATGCCTCCACGGCGGTGCCGAAGCGGGCGGGGAGCGTGGCGCGGTGGATCCCGCGCAGCTCCTCGACCGACAGGGTGAACAGGCCCTGCAGCTCGAGGCCGGGCGCCTGCGCGTCCGTCACCCCGATGCGGAGCACGGGGTAGCCGCGCCCCTCGCAGAGACCCTGGAACTTGACGTCGTCCTCGCGGGGGACCGTGACGAGCATCCGGCCGGTGGACTCGGAGAAGAGGGCGGTCGCCGCATCCACGCCGTCGCGCTGGACGATGCCGTCGAGCCAGACGCGCGCGCCGACGCCGAAGCGCATCACGGACTCCGCGAGCGCCTGGCCGAGGCCGCCGTCCGAGAGGTCGTGCGCGCTGGCGACGAGCGACTGGGTCGCGCCCGCCGCGATGAGGGAGGCGAGGTCCTTCTCCGCCGCGAGGTCGACCACGGGCGGGACGCCGCCGAGGTGGTCGTGCACCGTGCCGGCCCAGGCGGATCCGTCGAGCTCCTCGCGCGTGACGCCGAGGAGGTAGATGTTGTCGCCCTCGTCCTGCCAGCCGGACGGGATGCGGCGCGCGACGTCGTCGATCACGCCGAGCACGCCCACGACGGGCGTGGGGTGGATGGCCTGCGTGCCCGTCTGGTTGTAGAGGGACACGTTGCCGCCCGTGACGGGGATCTCGAGCTCCAGGCAGCCGTCCGCGAGGCCCTCGACCGTGCGGCTGAACTGCCACATGACCTCGGGGTCCTCGGGGCTGCCGAAGTTGAGGCAGTCGCTCACGGCGACGGGCGTCGCGCCGGACGCGGCGACGTTGCGGTACGCCTCCGCGAGGGCGAGCTGCGCGCCGCGGTACGGGTCGAGCTGGCAGAAGCGGCCGTTCGCGTCGGTGGCGACCGAGAAGCCGAGGCCGCTCTCCTCGTCGACGCGCACCATGCCCGCGTCGTCGGGGAACGACAGGGCCGTGTTGCCCATGACGTAGCGGTCGTACTGGTCGGTGATCCACGACGCGTCGGCGAGGTTCGGGCTGCCGAGGAGCTGGAGGAACTGGTCGCGGATGTCGTCGGGCGCGGTGGGGCGCGCGAGGCGCGAGGCGGAGTCGGCCTGGAGGGCGTCGATCCACGTGGGGTAGGCGACGGGGCGGTCGTAGACCGGGCCGTCGACCGCGACCGTGCGCGGCTCGACGTCGACGATGCGCTCGCCGTGGTGGTCGATGACGAGGCGGCCGGTGTCGGTGACCTCGCCGAGCACGCTGGTCTCGACGTCCCACTTGCGGACGACCGCGAGGAAGCCCTCGAGCTTCTCCGGCGTGACGACCGCCATCATGCGCTCCTGGCTCTCCGACATGAGGATCTCCTCGGCCGTGAGCGACGGGTCGCGCAGCAGCACCTCCTCGAGCCGGATGTGCATGCCGCCGTCGCCGTTCGAGGCGAGCTCGCTCGTGGCGCAGGAGATGCCGGCGGCTCCCAGGTCCTGGATGCCCTCCACGAGGTCCTCCCGGAACAGCTCGAGGCAGCACTCGATGAGCACCTTCTCGGCGAACGGGTCGCCCACCTGCACCGCGGGGCGCTTGGTGGGGCCGCCGTCGGCGAAGGTGTCGCTCGCGAGGATGGAGGCGCCGCCGATGCCGTCGCCGCCCGTGCGGGCGCCGAACAGCACGACCTTGTTGCCCACGCCGCGCGCGTTGGCGAGGTGGAGGTCCTCGTGGCGGAGGACGCCCACCGCGAGCGCGTTGACGAGCGGGTTGCCCTGGTACACGCGGTCGAAGTAGGTCTCGCCGCCGATGTTCGGCAGGCCCAGGCAGTTGCCGTAGAAGCTGATGCCGGAGACCACGCCGTGCACGACGCGCGCGGTGTCGGGGTCGTCGATGTCGCCGAAGCGGAGCGCGTCCATCACGGCGACGGGGCGGGCGCCCATCGAGATGATGTCGCGGACGATGCCGCCGACACCGGTCGCGGCGCCCTGGAACGGCTCGATGTAGGAGGGGTGGTTGTGGCTCTCGATCTTGAAGGTGACGGCCCAGCCCTCGCCCACGTCGACGACGCCGGCGTTCTCGCCCATGCCGACCATGAGGTCCTTCTTCATGGACTCGCTGACCTTCTGCCCGAACTGGCGCAGGTACTTCTTCGAGGACTTGTAGGAGCAGTGCTCGCTCCACATGACCGAGTACATGGCGAGCTCGCCGCTCGTGGGGCGGCGGCCGAGGATCTCGCGGATCTTCAGGTACTCGCCCTCCGTGAGCCCGAGCGCCGCGTACGGCTGCTCCTTCTCGGGGGTGCGCTCGGCCATCGCGACGGTGTCGGCGACGTGGCGACGCGCGCCCTGCCCCTCTCCCGCGGGGGCCTCGGTGGGGACGGATGCGGGATCGGGGTGGACGCTCACTGCGCGAGGACTCCTTCGAGGACGGACGTGAAGAGACGGAGGCCGTCGACACCGGAGCGCATGGCGGCCGGGGTGTCCGGTCCGAAGCCCTCCTCGACGGCGTGCTCGGGGTGGGGCATGAGGCCGACGACGTTGCCGCGGGCGTTGGTGATCCCGGCGATGTCGCGGAGGGATCCGTTCGGGTTGCCGCCGAGGTAGCGGAAGGCCACGCGGCCCTCGCCCTCGAGGCGGTCGAGCGTGTCGGCGTCGGCGATGAAGCCGCCCTCGCCGTTCTTCAGCGGGATGGTGATCTCCTCGCCCTCGGCGAAGGCGCTGGTCCACGCGGTGCCGGTGGCCTCGACGCGGAGGCGCTGGTCGCGGCAGACGAAGTTCCCGGCCTCGTTGCGGATCAGCCCGCCGGGCAGCAGGTGCGCCTCGGTGAGCATCTGGAAGCCGTTGCAGATGCCGAGCACGGGGACGCCGCGCTCGGCCGCGTCCACCACCTCGCGCATGATCGGCGCGAACGCCGCGATGGCGCCGGCGCGCATGTAGTCGCCGTAGCTGAAGCCGCCGGGGAGCACGACCGCGTCGACGCCCTGGAGGTCGTGGTCGCCGTGCCAGAGCGCGACCGGTGTGGCACCCGCGAGGCGGACGGCGCGCTGCGCGTCGCGGTCGTCGAGGGATCCCGGGAAGGTGATGACCCCGACGCGCATCAGCGCTGCTCCGCCGCGGCGGAACCGTGGGGGAGCGGGTGCGCGGCGACGTCGGTGTCGGCCGTGCCGCCGTCGGCGACGGTGTGCTCGTCGGTGACGTTGCCGGTGGCCATGTCGGCCTCGGCGGAGAGGCCGAACCCGTCGAGCCCGGCGACGTGGACGCTGATGACGTCCTCGATGACGGAGTTGGAGAGCATGTCGGCGGCGAGCGACTGGACGTCGGCGAGCAGCGCGTCGTCCACCTCGCCCTCGACGGTGAGCTCGAAGCGCTTGCCGATGCGGACGCCGGTGAAGCGGTCCTTGCCGAGGCGGGACAGGGCGCCGGCCACGGCCTTCCCCTGGGGGTCGAGCAGCTCGGCCTTGGGCATCACTTCGACGACGATCGTGGGCACGATGGATCTCCGGCTTCCTGGAGGCGGGTGGATGCGCTCAGCGTACCCGACGGCCGCGCCCCGCCGGGCGGGTCGGCGGGGCGCACGGCGCGGGGATCAGCCGATCGCCTCGGGCAGCAGCTCCACGCGGTAGGCGGCGTCGATGGTCTCGCCGGTCGCCGGGTCCTCGAGCTGCACGCGCCAGCGCGACGCGAACTGGTCGACGCCCGGGACCATCGCGACCGTGCCCGAGATCAGCACCGTGCCGGGGACGCGGAGGCCGCGCTGCTCGAGCACCTCGAGCCAGTGGTCGGGCGTGAGGAGCGCGCCGAGGGTGGAGTCCTGGATGAGCTCCTCGGCGCCCTCCTCGCCGACCCAGCCGCGGAGGCGGATCGCATCGAGGCGGTCGCGCACGTCGGCCAGGCGCCACGCCTTCCGACCGAGCACGTCCGGCCCCGCGTTCTTGCTCCACGCGACGCCGTGCACCTCGAGCGCGCGGTCGGTGTGGTCGCACGCGACGGTGAGGAGCACGTCGTCCTCGGTGATCACGAGCGCCCACTCGGCCTCGCCCGAGGTGCGGCCGTGCTGCGCGAACACGGTCTCCGCCTGGGACGCGAGGTAGGGCGCGACCGGGTAGAGGGCGGGCGTGACGTCGGGGCCGGGGACGCCGAGCTCGGCGAGCTCGGCGATGTGCGCTTGGACCTCGGCCTGGTCGCGGCCCGCGTAGCCGGCGTTGAGGAGGCTCACGACCTCGACGCTCGTGGTGGATCCGTCGGGCAGCTGGAAGCGCAGGGTGGTCATCGATCCTCCGGTGGTGTTTCGAACGTGTGAAGAAATGCGGTCCGAGCCGCCCGGCCGTGGTGCCGGGGCCTTGGTATGCCTACTGTATACAGCACACCGACCGGACGCCCGGCGGGATCCGACCCCCCGGATCCGCCGCCCGGATGACCCACCCAGGAGCTCCCATGGCCGACGACCCCTCCGCCGTCAGGGCGACGCCCGCGCCCGCATCCGGCGCACCCGCCACGACCGAGAAGCCGTCGAGGCGCGACCTCGTGAAGGCCTTCACCGCGAGCCTCACCGGCACCTCGCTCGAGTGGTACGACTTCGCCGTCTACTCCGCCGCCAGCGCCGTCGTGTTCCCCGTCGTCTTCTTCCCCGCGTCCGACCCGTACACGGCGACGATCCTCGCGTTCTCCACCTACGCGGTCGGCTACGTCTCGCGCCCCATCGGCGGGTTCGTCTTCGGGCGGCTCGGCGACAAGATCGGCCGGAAGCCCGTCCTCGTGCTCACGCTGCTGCTCATCGGCATCGCGACCTTCCTCATCGGCGTCCTGCCGGGCTACGCCACCATCGGGCTCGCGGCGCCGATCATCCTCGTGCTCCTCCGCTTCGCGCAGGGCGTGGGCGTCGGCGGCGAGTGGGGCGGCGCGGTGCTGCTCTCCAGCGAGTTCGGGGATCCACGCAAGCGCGGGTTCTGGTCGTCGGCCGCGCAGGTCGGCCCGCCCGCGGGCAACCTGCTCGCCAACGGCGCGCTCGCGCTGCTGACCGTGCTGCTCACCGAGGACGACTTCCTCGACTGGGGCTGGCGCGTCGCCTTCCTCCTCTCCGCGCTGCTCGTGGCGTTCGGCCTCTGGATCCGCCTCAAGCTCGAGGACACCCCCGTGTTCAAGGCGCTGCAGGAGCGCGGCGACCGCCCGAGCGCGCCCATCTCCGAGGTGTTCCGCACGCAGGGCCGCCCGCTCGTCGCGGCGATCCTCTCCCGCGTCGGACCCGACGTCCTCTACGCGCTCTTCACCGTCTTCACGCTGACGTACGGCGTCAACTCGCTCGGCTTCGAGCGCAGCCAGGTGCTCGTCGCGGTGCTCGTCGGATCCGCCGTGCAGCTGTTCACGATCCCGCTCGCGGGCGCCGTGAGCGACCGGATCAACCGCCGGGCGCTCTATGCAGCCGCCGCAGTGGGCGCGGCCGTCTGGGCGTACGTGTTCTTCGTGATCACCGACGGCTCGTCGACCTTCGTGCTCGGCGTGGGCATCGTGCTCGGCCTCTTCTTCCACTCCTTCATGTACGGGCCGCAGGCGGCGTACATCATCGAGCAGTTCTCGCCGCGGCTCCGCTACACGGGCGCCTCGCTCGCGTACACGATCGCCGGCGTCATCGGCGGGGCCATCGCGCCGCTGATGTTCACGATCATCTACGAGGAGACCGGCAGCTGGGTCGGCATCGCGCTGTACCTCACGGCCGCGGTCGTGCTCACGCTCGTGGGCCTCGCGATGGGCCGCGACTCGAACGTGGAGGAGGACGAGGAGTACGTGCGCCTCGGCGCCGAGGGCGTGGCGGCACCGCGCGTCTGACGCTCCCCGTCACCCGGCGGCGCCCGGATCCCCGACCAGGGGTCCGGGCGCCGTCGCGTGCGGGCGGCGCCGGAGCGCGGGCACGGGCAGGCGCGGCGCGTCAGGCGCGCAGCAGCACGTCGAGCGTGACGGCGAGGTGCCGGTCGATCGCGTCGCGGGCCCCCTCGGCGTCGCCCGCCGCCAGCGCGTCGACGATGCCGGCGTGCTCCTCGCAGACCCGGTCCTGCCGGTCCACCGCGCGGTAGAGCGCCTCGACGCCCACGAGGATCTGCCGGGCGCGGAGCTTCGCGTAGGTGCGGCTCATGAGCTCGCTGCCCGCCGCGTCGACCAGTAGCTGGTGGAAGCGGCGGTCGTGCTCGATGAACTCCCGACCGCTCTCGCGCGGCGGCGTCGCCACCATCGCGCGCTGCTTCTCCAGCACCTCGCGCATCGCGTCGAGCGGCGTGCGGTCGTGCTCCACGGCGCTCGTGGCGGCGTGCCGCTCGAGGACACCGCGCAGCTCCATCAGCTCCGCGATCTCGCGGCCGGTGATGACGGGGATCCGCGCGCCGCGCTTCGGGATCATCTCCACCAGGTCGTCGGCGGCGAGCAGCAGCAGGGCCTCGCGGACGGGGGTGCGGGAGACGCCGATGCGCTCGGCCAGCTCCTGCTCGTTGAGGAACGCGCCCTGCTGGTCCGGGTCGGTGAGGACGTGCGCGTGCAGGAAGTCGTAGGCCCGCGCGCGGCCCGAGAGGGCGCTCGCCGGCGTGCCTGGATCGCCCGCCCGTTCTCGCATACGCTATGTATACATCACGAGGAGGACCATGAAGATCGCGCTCGCACAGATCATCAGCTCGGCGGATCCCGCGGACAACCTGGCACGGATCGAGCGGTTCGCCGAGGACGCGGCGCGGCAGGGCGCCGAGCTCGTGGTCTTCCCGGAGGCGGCCCAGCGCGCGTTCGGGAACCCGCTGCCGGAGATCGCCGAGCCGCTCGACGGGCCGTGGGCCTCCGGCGTGCGGGCGGTCGCCGACCGGCTCGGGGTCGTGATCGTGGCGGGCATGTTCACGCCGGGCGCCGACGGCCGCGTGCGCAACACGCTCCTCGTCGCGCGACCGGCCGCTGCTCCGGCCGAGGGCGCCTCCTCGTACGACAAGATCCACCTGTTCGACGCGTTCGGCTTCCGCGAGTCCGACGCCGTCGACCCCGGCGACCAGGTCGCCGTGATCGAGGTCGGCGGCACCCGCGCCTCCCTCGCCACCTGCTACGACGTGCGCTTCCCCGCCCTCTTCCTCGCGGGCGCCGACCGCGGCGCGGCCCTGAGCGTCGTCTGCGCGAGCTGGGGCGCCGGCCCCGGCAAGGCCGACCAGTGGGACCTCCTGCTCCGGGCCCGCGCGCTCGACTCCACGACCTTCGTGGTCGCGGTGGGCCAGGGCGACCCCGCGACGCTGCCGGCGGGATCCCGCGGCCACGACCCCGCGAGCGGCGCGCCCACCGGCATCGGCCGGAGCGCCGTCGTCTCCCCGCTCGGCGAGGTGCTGCACCGGCTCGGCGGCGAGGAGGAGCTCCTCGTGGTCGACATCGACCCGTCGGCCGTCGAGGCCGCGCGCGGCACCCTGCCCGTGCTCGCCAACCGCCGCCGCGGGCTCGAGCAGGCGGTCTGATCCGCGCCTAGCCCGGCGGCGTCGCGTCGTCCCGGTACGACAGCACGTCGCCCGGCTGGCAGTCGAGCACCCGGCAGATCGCCTCGAGGGTGGAGAAGCGCACGGCCTTCGCGCGGCCGTTCTTCAGCACGAAGACGTTGGCCGGCGTGATGCCGATGGCCGCGGCCAGCTCGGCGACCGTCATGCCGCGCGCGGCGAGGTGCGCGTCGAGGTCGACCTCGATCGGCATCAGACGACCTCCGCCAGCTCGGCGTGCGACGCGGCGGCGCGACGCAGCAGGCCGAGCATCGTCACGAGCACGAGGCAGAACGCCGCGCACAGGGCGGCGATCCCGACCAGGGCGACCATGACGGCCGGCGGCGTGATGCCCGCGACCGCGAGCCCGGCGAAGGCGAGGACGGCGAGGGCCGTCGCGACGGCGCCCAGCGCGACCATGGCCCGGACGAGCGCGAACGCGCGCCGGTCGAAGATGGCGTCGGACGCGGTCATCGAGGTCAGCCGCCAGATGATGACGAGCACGGCCTGCGCGCACAGCGTGACGGCGATCACCCACGCGGCCACGGGCACGACCAGCCCGTCGAGGTCGGCCTGGCTCTCGCGGAGCGGCCCGGTCGCGGCCGCCACTATGAGCGCCTCCACCGCGACGCCGAGCGCCACGAGCAGCGCCACCAGCGCCTTCACGCCGATCCTCGTCACCCTGGCCATGGCCGTCCCTCCTCCGTGCATCGGAAGTCGATGCATCGAAATACGATACTCATGGGACTGCAGGAGCGCGTCATCCGCAGGTCGCATCCGCTCGTCGCCGGACGCGACGCGGGCCCGGCCGCCGAGGCGACCGGGCCCGCGCGGGCGTCGGACGGATCAGCGCCCGAGGGGCGTCATGTCCTCGTAGCGGTCGCCGACCGGGGTGGGCAGCGACGAGAGGCGCGCGAGCTGGTCGGCGCTGAGCGACACGGCGTCCGCGGCCACGTTCTCGTCGAGGCGCGCGACGCGCTTGGTGCCCGGGATCACGGCGATGTCGTCGCCCTGGGCGAGGATCCACGCGAGCGCGACCTGGGCGGGCGTCGCGTCGAGCTCGCCCGCGACGTCCTTCACGGCGTCGACGATGCGCATGTTCTGCGCGAACGCCTCCTCCGCGAAGCGCGGCGACGAGGAGCGGTAGTCGGACTCGGAGAGGTCGGCGGCGCTCGAGATGGCGCCGGTGAGGAAGCCGCGGCCGAGCGGCGAGTACGCCACCAGCCCGATGCCGAGCTCGCGCAGCACCTCGAGCACGCCGGCCTCGGGGTCGCGCGTCCAGATGGAGTACTCGCTCTGCAGCACCGCGATGGGGTGCACGGCGTGCGCGCGGCGGATGGTGTCGGGCCCGGCCTCGGAGAGCCCGAGGTGCAGGACCTTGCCCTCCTCGACGAGCTCCTTCATGGCGCCGACGCTCTCCTCGATGGGCACGGCCGGGTCGACGCGGTGCTGGTACAGCACGTCGATGCGGTCGGTCCCGAGGCGCTGCAGCGAGGCCTCGACGGCGATGCGGATGCTCGTGGGCGAGCTGTCCATGCCGCGCTCGTAGTCCTCGGCGTCCTTGCCCGGCGCGTGCTTCAGCAGCCCGAACTTGGTGGCGATCACGACGTCGTCGCGGCGGCCGGCGAGCGCGGATCCGACCAGGCGCTCGTTGGTGAACGGCCCGTACGCCTCGGCCGTGTCGAAGAGCGTGACGCCCTGGTCGACGGCGCGGTGCAGGGTGCGGATCGACTCCGCCTCGTCCTGGCCGTGGCCGTCGTAGAACGCGCTCATGCCCATGCAGCCGAGGCCGATGCGGCCGACGTCGAGGCCCGTGCCGGTGTGGATGTGCTTCATGCGGTGCTCCGATCTCCCGCGGCCGGATGGGCCGCCCGTCGAGCCTAGGCACGTCCCGCCCTGTCGACGCGCCGCCGGTGCGCTTCTTTTGAATCGCTCAAGGGAAGTGTGCTTGACTCCTCCGCATGTCCCACGACCACGCGCACCACCACGCGCCGCCCCTCGACGCCGACGCCCTGCGCGCCGCGCTCCGCGGGGCCGGCCTCCGGGTGACCCGACCGCGCGTGGCCGTCCTCGAGGCGGTCGACGCCCAGCCGCACTCGGACGCCGACGAGGTGCTCCGCGCGGTGAAGGGCGAGCTGCCCGGCACGAGCATCCAGGCGGTCTACGGCGTGCTCGGCGCGCTCGCGGCCGCGGGGCTCGTGCGGCGCATCGAGCCCGCGGGATCATCCGCGCGCTACGAGCGCCGGACGGGTGACAATCACCATCACCTCGTGTGCACGTCCTGCCGGACGATCGTCGACGTGGACTGCGCGGTGGGGGAGTCCCCCTGCCTCATGCCGTCCGACTCGGCGGGCTTCCTGGTGGCGAGCGCCGAGGTGACGTACTGGGGCCTGTGCCCCGCCTGCCGGACCGCAGCCGCGGATCCCGGTGCCACCGTCGCGACCTGACCGTCGCCACCGGCCGCCTCCCCACGGCCGGACGACCCGAGCCAGCACCTCCCCGTTCCACCGCTGACAGGAGAAACACATGACCGACCAGAAGTACACGACCACCGACTCCGGCGCACCGGTCGCCAGCGACGAGCACTCGCTCTCCGTCGGCCCCGACGGCGCCATCCCCCTCCACGACCACTACCTCGTCGAGAAGCTCGCGCAGTTTAACCGCGAGCGCGTCCCGGAGCGCGTCGTGCACGCCAAGGGCGGCGGCGCGTTCGGCACCTTCCGCGTCACGGGCGACGTCAGCGCGTACACCCGCGCCTCCCTCTTCCAGCCCGGCGCCGAGGTCGAGATGCTCGCGCGCTTCTCCACCGTCGCCGGCGAGCAGGGCAGCCCCGACACGTGGCGCGACCCCCGCGGATTCGCGCTGAAGTTCTACACGGACGAGGGCAACTACGACCTCGTGGGCAACAACACCCCCGTCTTCTTCATCCGCGACGGCATCAAGTTCCCCGACTTCATCCGCTCGCAGAAGCGCCTGCCGGGCTCGCACCTGCGCGACCACGACATGCAGTGGGACTTCTGGACCCTCTCGCCCGAGTCGGCCCATCAGGTCACCTGGCTCATGGGCGACCGCGGCCTCCCGAGCTCGTGGCGCCACATGGACGGCTTCGGCTCGCACACCTACCAGTGGATCAACGCGGCCGGCGAGCGCTTCTGGGTGAAGTACCACTTCAAGACGCAGCAGGGCATCGAGATCCTCAAGCAGGAGCAGGCCGACCAGATCGCGGGCGAGGACGCCGACTTCCACATCCGCGACCTCACCGAGGCCATCGACCGCGGCGACCACCCGGAGTGGAAGCTCGAGGTGCAGATCATGCCCTACGAGGAGGCGAAGTCGTACCGGTTCAACCCGTTCGACCTCACCAAGGTCTGGTCGCAGAAGGACTACCCGCGCATCGAGGTCGGCACCATGACCCTGAACCGGAACCCGGAGAACTACTTCGCGCAGATCGAGCAGGCCGCGTTCGCGCCCTCGAACTTCGTGCCCGGGATCCAGACCAGCCCCGACAAGATGCTCCTCGCGCGCATCTTCAGCTACGCCGACGCGCACCGCTACCGCGTGGGCACCAACCACGCGCAGCTGCCGGTGAACGCGCCGAAGTCGCCCGTGCACAGCTACTCGAAGGACGGCGCGGCGCGCTACCACTTCGAGTCGGCCGGCACGCCCGTCTACGCGCCCAACTCGCACGGCGGCGCGCACGCCGACCCGGCTCGCGCCGCGGAGAGCGCCGGCTGGGAGCAGGACGGCGAGCTCGTCCGCGCCGCCGCCACGCTGCACGCGGAGGACGACGACTTCGTCCAGGCCCGGATGCTCGTCAACGAGTCGATGGACGACGCCCAGCGCGAGCGCCTCGTCGGCAACATCGTCGGCCACGTGAGCAAGGTCACCACGGCCGAGCTGCGCGCCCGCGTCATCCAGTACTGGACGAACGTCGACGCGTGGCTGGGCGCCGCCGTCGCCGCCGGCCTGCCGCCGCTGGCCGGATCCGCGCCCGTCGCGGAGGCCACCCCCGGCCCGACGCGCGACGCCGAGGAGGTCGGTGTCGCGGCCCGCTGAGCCGCGGCGATGATCCGCTGATCGAACGACACGACGCCCGTCCCCTCGGTGAGGGGGCGGGCGTCGTCGCGTGCGGGACGGGATCCAGCCGCCGCGCAAGGGCGTGTCGACCGGGCGGGATCCGTGGGACCGTCGGGGGCCCGCCACGACGACCCGGAGGACTCCGCATGCGCAGCACCCACCCGATCCCCGGCGACCCGTGGCCGCACGACATGGTGCTGCGGATCGAGGACGAGCCCCGCGATCTCACCTCCCTCCTGTTCGTGCGGGAGGCGTGGCGGCTGCCGATCGACGACGTGCCCGCCCTCGATGCGATCCCCGACGTGGGGTCCTCCGCACGGCCCGCGGGTCTCGATGAGGCGGAGGCCGTGGAGCGATGGAGGACCGAGTGGGCGCGGGTCTGGCCGCGCCTCGCGGTGCTCCGCGAGGCGATGCGCGCGCCGGAGGAGGAGGCGATGCGCCTGCTCCGCGACATCGCGGCCGACGGACAGCACGTCGGAGCCCTCTCCGACGAGAGGGGCATCGATCGCGAGGCGTTCGACGCGTGGCACGTCACCCTCCGCGACGACCACCGGCTGCCGCTCGCCGAGCACCCCGAGCGCATCCGCGTGACGGCGCTCGCCGACGCCTGGCGGCACGGGCTCGAGAGCATCGTGCAGCTGCCCTACGCGGGGTTCCACGCCGAGCGCATCGACCCGGCGACGCTCGTCGTGTCCCGGACGGCGCGGCACGATCCGGAGATGTACCGTCGCGCGCTCGCGGCGCCGATCGGCGGCGGGCCGTCCTGACGGACGGTCAGCCGAGCGGCAGCTCCATCTCCAGGTCCTTCTGCGTGCGGTCCAGCGCGTAGGGGACGCTGCGGCCCGTGAGGCGGAAGCCGCGGCGCTCGTAGTAGGCGCGGGCGCGCGGGTTGTCCTCGTGCACCTCGAGCCGCACGGCGCGGACGTTCGGGCGGTCGCGGGCCCATGCGATGATCGCGTCGAGGAGGAGGTCGGTGACGCCCGCGCCGCGACCCCTCGCGGACGGCGTGATGTAGACGCTCACGAGCATCACGCGGGTCGGGTCGGCGGCGACGAAGGCGTTCATCGCGCCGAGCCAGCGGCCGGTCGCGCGCTCGACGGCGACGTAGGCCGTGCTGCCCGGCTGCTCCGCGCGCGCGGTGCGGGCGCGCCAGTCCGACTCCGGCCGGGTGAGCGCCTGCTCGAGCGTCTCGAGGTAGGCGAGCGGGGTGTCCTCGAGCATCTCGAGGCGGAGCGCGCGGTACTCGCGCCAGTCGTCGGCGCGGAGGCGGTGGATCACCGCGTCGGGCACGGTCACACCAGCTGCCCGTTCACGTGGAGGTCGCCCGCGGGGAACGCGTCGGCGGGGGCGGTGACGGGGAGCATCAGCCAGCCGTGGTCCTGGTGCACGACCTCCGCGGCGCCGCGGAGCGTGAAGCCGTTGTAGTGGCCGGTGCGGCCGTCGAGGGGGATCCAGCCGTGCCGCACGTAGTAGCCGGTGGTGTCCGCGCCGGTCTCGAGCAAGCCGAACGGCACGGCGAGGCGGGCGAGCGCGCCGCGGATCCCGTCGGCGAGCAGCGTGCCGAGGCCCTGCCCCTGCCGCTCGGGGTGCACGGCCACCATGCCGGTGGATCCCACGAGCAGGTCGTCCGCCGGGTCGCCCGCGCCGTCGCCCGCCTGGACGAACATGCGCCGGATCCCCGCGTGCGCCACGAGCTCGTCGCCGTCGTGCACGAGGACCCGCAGCTCGGGCTGCGCCCCCGCCCAGCTGCGCGCGCCCGCGTAGCCCTCGCGGAAGTCGGGGAAGGCGAGCGCGAGGAGCGACGCGATGGAGGTGTGGGCGGCGACGTCGAGCGCGCCCTCGCGGACGACGGTGAGGCGGGGTCCCATGGGTCGAGGCTAGCCGTCGACCCCGCGGGTGTCCGGGCCCGGCCGCGGCCCGGTCGCGCGGCCCGCGCGCCCGTAGGGTTGAGCGCATGACCACCCCGCAGTCCGTCTGGCAGGACAAGCTCGGCCGCCTCTCCATCCGCTGCGTGCAGATCCTGGCGGTCCTCGTGGTCGCCATCGCGATCGTGTACGCCGCCATCTCGCTCAAGCTCGTGGTGATCCCGGTGATCATCGCGCTGATCCTCGCGTGCGCCGTCCGCCCGATGGTGCTCTGGATGGAGCGGCGCGGCCTGCCCGACGCGCTCGCCGCCGCCATCGCCCTGCTCACGGGCCTCGTGCTGTTCGGCGGCGCGATCACGCTCGTCGTCTTCGGCGTGCAGAGCCAGTGGCCGACCCTCGTGAAGGCCACCAGCGAGGGCGTCGACCGGCTGCAGTCCTTCGTCGAGGAGGGCGGCCTGCCCATCGACACGGCCCAGATCGACTCGTTCCGCCAGTCCGCCGTCGACTTCCTCACGAGCAGCCAGTTCGGATCCGGCGCCATCGCGGGCGTCTCCGCCGCGGCCGAGGTCGTCACGGGCGCCGTGCTCGGGCTCGTCGTGTTCTTCTACTTCGTCAAGGACGGGCCGCGCATCTGGGCCTTCCTCATCCGCCCGTTCCGCGGCCGCGGCCGCAAGCGCGCCGTGCGCGTCGGCCACGAGGGCGCCAAGGTGCTCGGCGGCTACATCCGCGGCACCGCGACGGTCGCGCTCGTCGACACCGTGTTCATCGGCGCCGGCCTCGTCTTCCTCGGCGTGCCGCTGGCGCTGCCGCTCGCGCTCGTCGTCTTCATCGGCGCGTTCGTGCCGATCGTCGGTGCCACCGTGGCCGGCATCCTCGCGGCGCTGGTCGCGCTGGTGACCAACGACCTCGGCACCGCACTCTGGGTCGTCGGCATCGTGATCCTGGTGAACCAGCTCGAGGGCAACCTGCTGCAGCCGGTCGTGCTCGGCAACGCGCTCAAGCTGCACGGCCTGGTCGTGCTGCTGGCGCTGACCGCCGGCACGATCCTCGGCGGCATCGTCGGCGCGATCCTCTCGGTGCCGCTCACGGCCGTCGCCTGGACCGCCTGGAAGATCGTGATGGAGCCCGACGAGGAGGAGAAGGAGCCGTCACCCCCGACGCACCCGCACGCGCCGCCCGCGAAGCGCGGCGTGCGCGGCCTCACCTCGCTGCTCACGGGCCGCGCCTCGACGCCCGCCACCGCCACCCGGGCCGACCGATGAGCGCCACCGGCGCCGCGTCGAGCCTCCAGCGCAAGCCCGGCTTCGCCGTCGCGGCCCGCCTCGGCCACGCGGTCAACGGCCTGCTGCACCTCCTCATCGGCGTCATCGCGTTCCGCCTCGCCACGGGCGGCGGCGGGGGCGAGGCGGACCAGTCCGGCGCGCTCGGCTCCATCGCGGGATCGCCCGGCGGCCGCGTGCTGCTCTGGGTGATCGTGGTCGGCCTCCTCGGGCTCGGCCTCTGGCAGCTCGTGGAGACCGTGCTCGCGCGCGGCGAGGACGCGAAGCGCACCTGGGCGGCCCGCGCGAAGGAGCTCGGCAAGGCCGTCGCGTACCTCGCGATCGCGTTCACGGCGCTGCGCTTCGCGACCGGCGGATCCAGCGACTCCTCCGAGCAGACGCAGTCGCTCAGCGCCCGGCTCCTCGCGGCGCCCGGCGGCGTCGCCCTGCTCGTGGTGCTCGGCCTCGCCGTGATCGCCGTCGGCGCCTACTTCGGCTTCAAGGGCGCGACGAAGCGCTTCCAGGAGGACATCTCGGTGCCGTCCGGGTCGCTCGGCCGCGGGATCACCGCGCTCGGCGTCGCCGGGTACATCGCGAAGGGCGTCGCGCTCGTCGCGGTCGGCGTGCTGTTCGTCGTCGGCGCCGTGACGGCCGATCCGAGCCGCGCGACGGGCCTCGACGGTGCGCTCCAGGCGCTCGCGGCGCTGCCCGCGGGCGTCGCCGTGCTCGCGATCACGGGCCTCGGCCTCATCGCGTACGGCCTGTACTGCGGCGCCCGAGCGCGCTACGCGAAGCTGTGACGCCGCGTCCGACCGCGGCCGTCGACGGCGTGCGGCCGGACGAGGTCCACGTCGTGCGCGTCTTCGCGGACGCGCGCGGACGGCACGGCAACGAGCTCGGCATCGTGCTCGCGTCGTCGCGCACCGACGGGCGTGAGCCCGAGATCGCGCGGGCGCTCGGCTTCAGCGAGACGGTCTTCGTCGACGCGGTGGACGCGCCGGACGCGGATCCCCGGGGCGCCGCGATCCGCATCCTCACGCCCGCGCGGGAGCTGCCCTTCGCCGGGCACCCGACCGTCGGCGCGGCCTGGTGGCTGGCGTCGCGCGGTGCGCCGGTCGACCACCTGCGGGTGCCCGCGGGGGTCGTGGCCGTGGTGCACGCGGCCGACGTCGTGCGCGTCACGGCGGAGCCGGCGTGGGGCCCCGAGTTCGCGTGGCGCGAGCTGCCGTCCGTCGCGGAGCTCGCCGCGCTCGACCTGCCAGCCGCCGTCGCGGACGCCGGCGCCGACCACCTCTACGCGTGGGCGTGGGTCGACGAGGCCGCGGGGGAGATCCGCTCCCGCATGGCGGCTCCCGCGCTGGGCGTGCCCGAGGACGAGGCGACGGGATCCGCCGCCCTCCGCGTCACCGCGCACCTCGGCCGGGCCCTCCGCATCACGCAGGGCCGCGGCAGCGAGCTGGTGACGCGGCTGCTCGACGACGGCCGCGCCGAGGTCGGCGGGCGGACGGTCGCGGATCGGGTGATCCCGCTGCCCTGACGCGCCGCCCGCCGATCCGCCGGCTACGCGCTCGCGCGCTCCCCGGCGGAGGCGTCCTGCTCGGACGCATCCTCCCGCGGGATGACGAGGATCTCGGAGATCCGGCGTCGGTCGAGCGCCGTCACCTGGAGCGTCACGCCGTCGACCTCGACCGTGTCGCCCACCTGCGCGAGCCGTCCGAGCTCCTCGATGACGAAGCCCGCGACGGTATCCGACGCCGAGTCGGGGAGCTTGACGCCCGTCGCCTCCTCGAAGTCCTGGAAGTTGAGGCGGCCGTCGATCGTGCCGCCGTCCTCCGCGAGGTCGCGCGCGGCCGTGTCGGTGTCGTACTCGTCGAAGATCTCGCCCACGACCTCCTCCACGAGGTCCTCGAGCGTGACGATGCCGTCGGTGCCGCCGTACTCGTCCACGATCACGGCGATCTGGTGGCCCTCGGCGCGCATCATCGTGAGCGTCGGAAGGACGCGCGCGGTCGCCGGGAGGTAGGGGATCGGGCGGAGGATCTCGGACACGGGCCGCTCCGGGTCCGCCGCGATGGCCTGGTACAGGTCGCGCACGTGGACGAAGCCGATGACGTCGTCGATGCTCTTGTCCATGACCGGGTAGCGCGAGTACGGCCGGTCCTGCACGTCGATGCCGGCGTCGCGGACGGTGCCGGTGCCGTCGAGCGCGGCGATCTCCGGCCGCGGCTTCATCACCTCGCTGAGCTGGCGGTGGCGGAGGGAGAGCACGTCGTCGAGGATCCGGCGCTCGTCGTCCGGGAGGCCCTCGTGGCTGGAGACGATGTCGCGGAGCTCCTCCTCGCTCATCTCCTCGCCGGTCTTGTGCGGGTCGCCGCCGAGGAGGCGCACGACGAGGTCGGTCGAGACGGAGAGCAGCCAGATGACGGGCCGCATGAGGATCGCGAAGCCGTTGAGCACGGGCGCGACGCCGTACGCGAAGCCGGCGTTCCGCTGGATGGCGAGGCGCTTGGGCGCGAGCTCGCCGAGCACGAGCGAGAGGTAGGCGATCATCAGCGTCAGCAGGAGCGTGGCGAGCGTGGAGGCGAAGCCGGACTCGAGGCCCCATGACTCCAGCAGCGGCACGACGGACGGCGCGATGGACGAGGCGCCGTAGGCGGCTGACGCGAACCCGGCGACGGTCACGCCGATCTGCACCGCCGCGAGGAAGGTGTTGGGGTTCCGGGCGAGGGCGGCGACCTTCTCGCCGCGGCGGCCGCGGGCGGCGAGGGCGTTGAGCTGGCCCTCGCGGAGCGTGACGAGCGCCATCTCCGTGGCGGCGAACACGCCGCCGACGAGGACGAAGACCACGACCAGGACGATGTTGAGGAGGAGGTCGCCGTTCACGAGCGGGTGCCGGACGTGCGGGCAGCGATGGGGCGGGCGGCCGGGAGGCGGGTGGCGCGGAGGGTGCGGGGCGTGCCCGGGGTCGTCCGGGCGCCGGGACTGTGGCTGTCGGGAGCGGGCTCCCGCGCGGTTCTGTGCATGGATCGAGGGTAGTGGAGCAGGTGGGGAGATAGCCGGGGCGGGTGCCCGTGCCCTAGCGTCGAGGCCATGGATCAGCAGTGGATCGGCTCCTGGGGCTGGCTCGCCCTCGCGCTCGTCAACGCCGGCCTCGCGGAGCAGAAGGGCCGGTCGAGGTGGACCTGGTTCCTCGTCTCGCTGTTCCTCGGGCCCATCGCGACCTTCTTCATCGTGACGTGGGAGCGGGCCCCGGCGCGTGCCGTCGGCGCCCCGCAGGAGGGCCCGACGAACGGGCTCCTCGCGGTGGGCGTCGGGCTGGCGGTCCTGGCGGTGGTCAGCGCGGTGGTCGCGGCGGTCGGCGGTGACGCCGGCATGTGGATCCTCGCGGGCGCCCTCGCGGTCGTGGCCGTGGTCTCGCTGGTGCTGCACGTGCTCGCGCACCGGCGTTGGGCGACGCTGCAGCGAGCGGGATCCGTCGGGTCGCGCTGACGACTCGGGCCGTGCGTCCCCCGGCGGACAGCAGGACGTCCGCCGGGGGACGCGGATGCTCCGGTCGTGGCGCCCGGCCCCGCCCCTCAGCCGCGCAGCCGCGGATAGGCGGCGAGCGTCGGCACGTGGCGCGCGCTCGTGAGGAGGAACCGGTCGGCGAGCCCGCGCACGGGCCGGGACGCCGCGACCCGCACGGCGCTGCGCATCGCCCGCTGCCCGAGCGCGGACGACGGGTGGCTGAGGCGGGCCCCGCCCGGCGGGAGCCCCTGCGCGCTGTCGGCGTATCGCCGCAGCTGCGCCTCATAGCGCGCGAAGGCGGCCGCGAAGGTGTCGGCCGGATCGGCGAGCGCGCGTCCCAGCTCGCCCGCCAGCACGTGGGCGGCGACGAGCGAGAGGGTCGTGCCCATGCCCGTGGGGCCGGATCCCCAGGCCGCGTCGCCGAGGAGCGCGATGCGTCCCTTCGACCACGTCGAGACGATCACCTGCTCCATGCGCTGCGTGTAGAACTCGTCCGGGCGCGCCTGGAAGCCGTCGAGGATCCGCTCGACCTGCCAGCCCGTGCCGCGGAAGCGCGCGCGGAGCACGGTCATCTGGGAGTCGAACGGCAGCTGCTCGAAGCCGGACGGCTCCGACTCGAACGACAGGCTCGCGCGGATCGTGCCCTCGTCGTCGGGTCGGATGGTGGCGTTCCGCGCGCCGCGTCCGGTGAGGAAGTCCCAGTAGCCGGTGTCGCCGGGGATCCGGTCGATCGTCCCGTAGGCGATGCTCACGCCGTGGTCGCGGAGCGTGGTCTCCTCGGCGAAGGCGAGCCGGCGCGTGCGCGAGCTGCGGCCCTCGGCCACGAGCAGGAGGTCGTAGCGCTCGTGGGATCCGCTCGCGAGCTCCACGTCGACCCCGGTCGCATCCTGGCGGACCCCCGTCACGAAGTCGCCGTAGCGGAGCTCGACGTCGTCCCGCACGAGGTCGACGAGGATCCCGGCGAACCGGCCCCGCAGGATCTCCACCTCCGCCGTCGGCCCGTCCTCGCCCTCCGCGCGCGGGAACGTGGCGAGGACGCGGCCCTCCTCGTCGACGAAGCGCGTGCCGTCCTCGCCCGTGAGGTTCGCCATGACGACGTCCTCGATCCCCATGCGCCGGAGGACGTCGCGGCCTAGACCGCGCACGTCGATGTTCTGCCCCGCCTGGCGCGGCTCGGCCGAGCGCTCGAGCAGGGTCACGTCGAAGCCCTCGCGGTGCAGGCCCCAGGCGAGCGCCGGTCCGGCGATGCTGGCTCCCGTCACGAGGACCCTCGGGCGGTGGTGGGTGGTGTCGGCCATGCGGTGATCTCCTCGGTCGTCCAGCGGACCCGGGATCCCGCGTCCGAGTAGACTCTATGGCGTAGATGCTTCACGGTGAAGCATTCGGATGAACTCAGAGGATCACGACATGTCCCCCACCATCGCCGTCCCGGGAGATCGCTCCGATGTGCTCGAGCGGCTCCGGGACTACACGACCGCTTTCGACGAGTCGGTGCGGCAGCTCGCCGCGGCGCTCGGGCTGCCGACGACGGACACGACGGCGCTCGCGGAGGTCATCTGGGCGGAGACCGCCGGCCGCGCGCTGTCCCCGGCCCGTCTGTCGGAACGGCTCCACCTGACCTCGGGCGCCACGACCGCGCTCATCAACCGGCTCGAGGGCGGCGGTCACCTCGAGCGGAGCCGGGAGAGCGCCGACCGGCGGGTGGTCACGCTGCGGCCGACCGCCGCCTCCCGGGCGCGGGTGACGGCCGTCCTGCAGGGCGCGCGGGCCGACGTCGACCGGTCGCTCGACGGCTTCACCTCCGAGCAGCTCCGCACGGCAGCGGAGGTCGTGCGGGCGATCACGGAGGGGACCGCGGCGGGGACGCGCGGGATGGCGGGGGAGGGCGCGACCCGGAGCTGACGGGCGGCGGTCCGGTCACCCCGCGGGGACGCAGGGGCTGTCGCAGCCCGCGCGCGCCGCCGCTCGCTCGAGCAGCGCGACGTGGAGGTAGCCCGCGTAGCCGCCGGGCGTCCGGCCGTCGCGGCGGCTCGAGGTGAGCACCTCGCCCGCGGCGGACGCCGTGATCCGCGCGCCGGCCTCCCGGAGCCGCGCGACCAGGTCGACGTCCTCGTGCTCGACCACCGCGGGGAAGCCGCCGGCCGCCGTGTACGCGTCCGCCCGCACGCCGAGGTTGGCGCCGTGCACGTGTCCGTTCGCGACGCCGGGCACGCGCGTCGCCTGCCACGCCGCGACCTGCGCGGGGCTGAGGCCGGCGAGCTCGGGCCGCACCGTGCCGACGACGACGTCGGTCCCGGCGTCCGCGAGCTGCAGCTGGCTGGTGATCCACGCGGGCGGCACCTCGGAGTCGGCGTCGGTGCACGCGATCCACAGCTCGGCCTCGGCGCCGTCCCAGCCCGCGAGCGCCGCGTCCACCCCTCGGGCGCGGGCCGCGCCGACCCGGCCGGCGGCGCTCTCGATGACCTCGACGCCCGCGGCGCGCGCGACCTCGGCGGTGCGGTCGCGGCAGTCGTCGGCGACGAGGATCACGCGCACCTCGACGCCCGCGGCCCGGGCGCGCTCCGCGGCGACCCCGACGGACGCGATGCAGCGGCCGACGAGCGCCTCCTCGTCGCGCGCGGGGATGACGATCGCGACCGCGCGGATCCGCGGCTCCGGCTGCTCCGCGCGACGGACCGCGGCCGACGCGCCCGTCACCGCAGCCCCGTCCGCACGGCGACCGAGCGCGGATCCGCGGACAGCACCTCGAGCACGAAGTCGTCCTCCTCGTGCCGCATGAGGCGGTGCAGCCCGGGCACGGCGGCGAGGCGCGCGTGCACCTCGTCGCCCGTCCGCCGGAAGTCGCCCTCGGGGTGCCGCCAGTGGCACGCGACGAGCGTGCCGGCGGCGCCGAGCGCGCCGGGCAGGGCGGCGATGACCCGGTCGAAGGCGGCGTCGTCGAGGTAGTAGCCGACCTCGCTCATCACGACGAGGTCGAAGGACCCGTCGGGCCAGTCGTCGCCGACGTCGCGGACCTCGACGTGCACGTGCGGCAGGTCCGCGAGCCGGGCGCCGGCCCGCTCGACGGCGGTGGGCGCGACGTCGACCGCGAGCAGCGCGTCGACGCGCTCGGCGAGGCCCGCGGTCGTCACGCCGATGGAGCAGCCGATCTCGAGCGCCCGGCCGTAGCGCTCGTCCGGCAGGGCGGCGAGGGTCGCGAGGCGCTTGCGGCGCTCGTACCACCGGGTCGTGACGCGCCACGGGTCCTCGGCGCGGGCGTACGCCGCGTCGAAGCGCTCGGCGGCGGTGGGGGCCGCGGTGGCGTCGACCGCGGGCGGGACCGGGCCGGCGTCCGCCATGATCAGGACCTCCCGGTCGCGGTCGGCGTGCTGCAGGAAGCCGGGCTGCAGCACGGCCCGGTCCTCGGGCGCGTCCGACAGCGCGACCACCTGGCTGGCGTGGGCCCGCACGGCGGAGGACTTGGCGGCCCGCATCGCCGGATCCAACGGCAGGGCGCGCAGCTCGGCCCACGGCACGCGCGGATCGCCGGGGGCGGCCCAGTGCCACATCCACACGGGGTACTCGACCAGCCGGATCCCGCGCTCGGCGGGCATCGCGCGCACCAGCTCGGCGACGACCTCGCCGGTGACGCGGTGGTCCCGGTGGCCGTCGCCGCGCCAGGGCGCGGCGACCCACGTGCCGGGCACGGCGTCGGCGAGGAGCGCGGCCAGGTCGTCCCGCACGGCGTCGCGCCGCTCGCGGATGCCGCCGTCGGGGTGGCCGAGGAGCACGAGCCGGGCGTCCGGGGCGACGGCGTCGAGCGCCGCGCGGGCCTCGTCCCGGCGGAGCGCGACGAGCTCGGCCGGCGTGCGCGTGGGGGACCCGGGGTGCGAGGCGGCGCCGTCCGTGACGATCCCGAGGGTCACGGGGACGCCGAGCGCGGCCGCCGTCGCCATGAGGCCGGCGGCGCCGATCGACTCGTCGTCGGCGTGCGCGGAGATGACGAGGAGAGCGGTCATCCCGGCGAGGTCGGGGGCGGGGAGCGCGTCCCAGCGCGGATCCGCGGGCCAGGCGTCCGCGTCGACCCCGGGCTCGCGCGCGTCGAAGGCGACGGCGCGCGCCGGGGACCCGGCCGGAGCGGTGACGGCCGCCGCCGCCGCTGCCGCTGCCGGTGCGACCGCCGCCGCGCTCGCGGCCTCCGCCGCCCGGCGCCTGGCATCCGCGAGCGCCCCGCCGAGCGACGCGTCGTCGCGCTCGGCGTGGTGCTGCCGCACGTACAGCTCGAGGTCGGCGACGCGCTTCGCGTGCTCGGCGTCCTGCGCGAGCGGCGCGGGCCCGAGCGCGTGGGCGACGTGCGTGAGCGTCTCCTCCACGGCCCGCGCGACGACGGCGCGCACGCGCTTGGCGAGCAGACGTCCCTCCTCGCCCTCGGCGCGTCCGCGGTCGACGAGGGCCGCCGCCTCCGCGAGGGAGGCGCGCGCGCCGTCGAGCGCCGCGTCCACGGCGCCGAGGTGCATGAGGACGAGGCGGTCGGCCCCCGCGCGGGACGCCGCGGCGAGCAGCGTGCGCGCGAGCCCGACGGCGCCGCCGTACCAGCAGGCCGCCACGCCGATCCCGCCCCAGTGGAAGCCCGCGCGCTCGAGGTACCAGCCGGGCTCTCCCACCCGCCGCGCCGGCACGTCCCGCAGGCGCAGGGGTCCGCTCGGGACCTCGGTCAGCCCGCGCGCGACCCAGGCGCCCGGCACGACCTCGATGCCCGGGTGACGGAGGTCCACGGCGAACAGCCCGCGTGTGCCGTCGGATCCGGCCGCGGTGATGAGCGCGTGCGTCAGCGACCCGGCGAGCGAGCACCACGGCTTCGTGCCCGAGAGCCGCACGCCGTCGGGCGTCGTGGGGTCGGGGACGGCCGTCAGCGGATCCCCGCCGCCCTCCGCCGCGAACACGCCCCAGGTCCCGGTCCCGGCACCGGTACCGGCGGCAGCGCCGTCGGCGTCCGCGCCGCCGGCCGCGCGCTCCTGCGCGAGGATCGCGATCGCGTCGAGGTGCGGCTCGACCGTGCGGGCGAGACCCAGGTCGGCCGCGGCGAGCGTCGCCAGCGCCTCCCAGAGGTCGGCCGTGCGGCCGCCGCCGGGGAGCGCCCCGGCGTCGCCCAGCGCGAGGCCGAGCGCCAGCGCGCGCTCCGTCGGCCAGCCGGGCGCGGCCTGCGGTGCGGCGAGCCCGGCCAGCGCGCGCGCCGTCGCAGGCCCGGGCGGATCCTCGCGGAGCGGCACCGCGGTCGGCGCCAGCCGCACGCGCGCCGGGGATGTCGGGTCGAGAGGAGAGGCGGGCAGGGTGCCGGAGTTCACGGTGAGGGGAGCCACTTCGTCAAGGGGGTTGACCGGACGATGTCCGGCCTGCTCCTCGAACCTACAAGCGCCGCGCCCCTCCGTCCTCCCCGGGACATGGGACGGTCCGGGCCCGTCCGCGGGTGCCCGCCTCCGACGGTGCGCGGGGATGTGGCAGCCTGTCGGCATTGGATCCCCCGGCCACGCGGGTGTGGGACCCTGGCGGCAGGGCCGGAGCGTGATCCGCACCGCCCACGCACGACCGGAGGGGACCCCATGCACGAGCACGACGACCACGCGGAGCACGCCGACCAGGCCGAGCCCGCCGACCACGCCGACGAGCCGACCACCACGACCGCGCCCGACGGCGCTGCCCCCGCGGACGACCAGCCGACCCCCGAGGCCGTCGAGGAGTTCGAGCGCCTCGCCGTCCTCCGCATGGGCGGCGAGGACATCGACGGGGCCCTCGACGCGCTGCCCGACGAGGACGCCCGCGAGGTCGCGGAGATCGCGATCGACCGCGTCGTCCGCGGCTACGACCACCTGTAGCCGTCATCCCGGGTGCGCCGCGCGGCGGCGTCGCGAGCATCGGCGCGCGCGGCGCACACCGGCCTCCGCACGATGACGCGGACGGCCGCCCGTGCCAGCCGCCGTCCGGGAACCGACGCGGCGCGCCCTACCGCCCGGTGAGGCGCGCGATGAGCTCGCGGTACCGCGCCGCCGTGCGCTCCACGATCTCGGGCGGGAGCACGGGCGGCGTGCCCGTGCGGTCCCAGTTCGCGGCGAGCCAGTCCCGCACGATCTGCTTGTCGAAGCTGTCCGTGCGGTTGCCGGTGGCGTACGCCTCGGCGTCCCAGTAGCGGGACGAGTCGCTCGTGAGCACCTCGTCCGCGAGCGTCGTGATGCCCGTGCGCGGGTCGATGCCGAACTCGAACTTCGTGTCCGCCAGGATCACGCCGCGCTCCTCGGCGATGGCCGACGCGCGCCGGTAGACGTCGAGCGACAGGTCGCGCAGGCGCGCCGCCTCCTCGTGCCCGACCAGCTCCTCGGTACGCGCGAACGTGATGTTCTCGTCGTGCTCGCCCTGCGGCGCCTTCCAGGCCGGCGTGTAGATGGGCTCGGGCAGGCGGTCGCCCTGTTGCAGGCCGGCGGGGAGCGGGATGCCGCACACCGTGCCGTGCTCCCGGTACTCCTCCCAGCCGGATCCGGCCAGGTACCCGCGCACGACGCACTCGATGGGCAGCATCTCGAGCACCTGGCAGAGCATCGCGCGCCCGCGCACCGGCTCGGGGATCCCGATGCGCTCGAGGGTCGCGCGGTCGACGAGGTGGTTCGGCACGTCGAGCCGGTCGAACCACCAGAGGCTCAGCTGCGTGAGCAGCTCGCCCTTGCCGGGGATCCCCGGCTCGAGCGCGAAGTCGTAGGCGCTCACGCGGTCGGTCGCGACGACGAGCACGTGCGGCTCGCCCTCGAGCGCCCGGTCGTCCGTGTCGTCGAGCGCGGGGCTGAAGAGCTCCCGCACCTTGCCCGAGTACGCGTGCTCCCAGCCCGGCAGCTCCCACTCCGAGGCGTGCCCGGCGGGGACGGCGCCCGTGCCCGAGGCGCTCATCGGATGACCTGCGCCGCGATGTCGGTGCGGTGCTGCGAGCCGTCGAGCGATATTCGCCCCACCGCCTCGTAGACGCGCGACCGCGCCTCCTCGAAGCCGGCCCCGGTCGCGACGACGCTCAGCACCCGGCCTCCCGTGGCGACGAGACCGTCCGCGGACTCGGCCGTGGCGGCGTGCGCGACGCTCGCGCCCGGGACCCGCTCGGCCTCCTCGACCCCGGTGATGACCCGTCCCGTGCGCGGCGACGCGGGGTAGCCCTCGCTCGCGACGACCACGGTGACGGCGACGTCGTCCGCGAACTCCGGCCGGGGGAGCCCGCCGAGCTCGCCGGAGGCGGCGGCCAGGAGCAGCCCCGAGAGCGGGGTGATGAGGCGGGGCAGCACGACCTGCGTCTCCGGATCCCCGAAGCGCGCGTTGAACTCGATGACCCGGATGCCGTCGGAGGTGAGGATGAGCCCGCAGTAGAGCAACCCGATGAACGGCGTCTGCTCCTCGGCGAGCTTCCGCACGGTGGGCAGCGCGATGGTGTCGATGACCTCGTCCACGAAGCCGGCCGGGAGCCACGGCAGCGGCGAGTACGCGCCCATGCCGCCCGTGTTCGGCCCCGCGTCCCCGTCGCCGAGGCGCTTGTAGTCCTGCGCGGGGGAGAGGGGGAGCACGTCGTGCCCGTCGGCCAGCAGGAACAGGGACACCTCCTGCCCGGCGAGGAACTCCTCGACGAGCACGGTCCCCTGGCCGAGGTAGTGGCGCGCGTGCTCGAGCGCGAGGCCCCGGTCGCCCGTGACGAGCACGCCCTTGCCGGCGGCGAGGCCGTCGGCCTTGATGACGTAGGGGGCGCCGTACTCGTCGAGCGCGGCCTCGACCTCGTCTACCGTGCCGGCCTGCGCCGCGCGGCCGGTGGGCACGCCCGCCTCCTCCATGATGCGCTTGGCGAAGGTCTTGGACCCCTCGAGGGCGGCGGCGGCGCGGCCCGGGCCGAAGACGGGGATGCCGCGGGTGCGGAGCGCGTCCGCCACCCCGGCGACGAGCGGCGCCTCGGGCCCGACGACGACGAGCTCGTAGCCCTCCGCGAGCGCGTGCTCGGCGACCACGACCGGGTCGTCGATGTCCATCCCCATCACCCGCACGACGCGCGCGATGCCGGCGTTGCCGGGCGCCGCGACGATCTCGTGACCCGCGTCCTCCCGGAGCAGGGCCGTGACGATGGCGTGCTCGCGCGCACCGGAACCGAGTACCAGGATCTTCACGCCCCCACCCTATCGACGCGCGCACCGCCGGCCCGGGCATCGGGGCGGCCCGGGGACGCGCCGCGTCCGCGCCCCTGGGGAGGGGTCGCGGACGCGGCGGGAGACCGACCCTCCGCGGGAACGGTGGGGGTCGGCTCCCTGCCTCGCTCGGAGTTCTTCGGGTCCGCCGGGAGGCGCGTCCCGCCTCGCTCCGCGATGCCCGGGGAGGCGGCGGGAGGAGACGGACTGCCATGCCAGGCGGGTCGTGTCACCGCCCGGCACTTCCATACACGGTAATGGATGTCCCCCTAATGACGGACACGGCGCGACGCCCCAGTAGGAGGGGTGCGGCGCGCGTCCGCCGACGTCGGGGCGCGCGTCGCTCTGGCATCCTGGGGGGATGGCCAAGGCGCGCATCCACCCCACCGTCGGACAGCCCGCCGTGCGCGCCGCGCTCGCCGAGGGGGTCGACGCCGACCGCGAGACGCGCGCCACCGCCGTGCGCTTCCTGCTGCAGTCGCTGGCGGACCTCGCGCCCGGCGGCACGGTCGAGGTGCGCGTGCCGCCGTTCGGCGCGGTGCAGTGCATCGAGGGGCCGGGCCACACCCGCGGCACGCCGCCCAACGTCATCGAGACGGATCCCTCCACCTGGATCGCGCTCGCCACCGGCCGCACCACGTGGGACGACGGGGTCGAGGCCGGCGCCGTCCGTGCGTCGGGCCTCCGCGCGGACCTCCGCGGCCTCCTGCCGGTGCCGTGGCAGCTCCCCCCCGAGCGCTAGGTCGACGACGACCTGACGCGCGGCTGTGCGCCGGGCTCCCGGTTCGCCGCCCGTCCGCGGCTCGCGAGAGGATGGACGCATGACCGACGCCCGCCCCCAGCCCGACGACGAGCGCCGCACCGAGGTCCTCGTGCGGCGGTCCCCCCGCTACTTCCGCTTCATGGGGGTCGGCGCCGTGCTCGGCCTGGTCCTGGCGATGGTCCTCACGCTCACCTTCCCGCCGAACCCCGAGTTCTCCGAGGCGCAGGTCCTCGCGTTCCTCGCGCTGTTCGCGGTCGTCCTCTTCGGCGCGCTGGCCGCGCTCCTGGCGCTCGCCCTCGACCGCGCGGCGTCGCGCCGCTCCCGTGTGCTCACGGCCGAGCGGGAGCCCGGCGAGCAGGGCGACTGATCCGCCGCGGCAGCCCGCACGACGCCGACGGCGCCGCAGCGCCGCCCGGCCCTCCGCCGCTCAGCTGAGCTGCGTGCGCTCCAGCCACGACAGGTACTCCGGCGTCACGTCGCCGGTGATGTACTCGCCGGTGAAGCAGCTCATCTCGAGGTCCTCCACGCCGGTCGAGCCCTCGAGGATCGCGTCGCGCATGTCGGCGACCTCCTGGTAGATGAGGTGGTCGGCGCCGAGCTCCCGGGCGATCTCGGGGATCTTCCGCCCGTGCGCGATGAGCTCCTGCCGCGACGGCATGTTGATGCCGTACACGTGCGGGTAGCGCACGGGCGGCGCGGCGGACGTGAACGTCACCTTGTTCGCGCCGGCCTGGCGCGCCATGTCCACGATCTCGCGGCTCGTCGTGCCCCGCACGATGGAGTCGTCGACGATGAGGATGTTCTTGCCCTTGAACTCGGAGCTCATCGCGTTGAGCTTCTGGCGCACCGACTTCTTGCGCTGCGCCTGCCCCGGCATGATGAAGGTCCGGCCGACGTAGCGGTTCTTGTAGAAGCCCTCGCGGTACTCGATGCCGAGCGTCTGCGCGACCTGCATGGCCGACGGCCGGGACGAGTCCGGGATCGGCATGACCACGTCGATGTCGCCCGCGGGGCTGTGCTCCGCGATGGTGGCCGCGAGCCGGTTGCCCATGCGCAGGCGGGCGTCGTAGACGCTGATGCCGGACATGACCGAGTCGGGACGCGCGAGGTAGACGAACTCGAAGGCGCACGGGATCAGGCGCGGCGTCGGGTGGCACTGGCGGGAGTGCATCTCGCCGTCCATCGTGATGAAGACGGCCTCGCCGGGCGCGACGTCGCGCACGATCTCGTAGCCGAGCGACTCCATGACGAGCGACTCGCTCGCCACGACCCACTCCATGCGGCCGCCCTCGAGCTCGCGGCGGCCGAGGGTGAGGGGACGGATCCCGAACGGGTCGCGGAACGCGAGCATCCCGTGCCCGGCGATCATGGCGATGGAGGCGTAGGACCCCTCGACCCGCTCGTGGACGCGCTCGACCGCGGTGAACACCTGGTCGGGATCCAGCGCCATGCCGGACACCTGCGACTGCAGCTCGTGCGCGAGGACGTTGACGAGCAGCTCCGTGTCGGAGCTCGTGTTGGTGTGGCGGCGATCCACGTGGAAGAGCTCCTGCGCGAGCTCCCGCGTGTTGGTGAGGTTGCCGTTGTGCACGAGGACGATGCCGTAGGGCGCGTTCACGTAGAACGGCTGCGCCTCGTCCTCGTCGGCGGCGCTGCCGCGCGTCGCGTAGCGCACGTGGCCGAGGCCCATGGTGCCGAGGAGCGAGCGCATGTCGCGGGTGCGGAACGCCTCGCGGACCTGCCCGCTGAGCTTCTTCACGTGGAAGGTGTTGCCCTCGGCGGTGGCGATGCCGGTGGAGTCCTGACCGCGGTGCTGCAGGAGCAGGAGGCTGTCGTAGACGAGTTGGTTGACGGGTTCGGACGATACGACGCCGACGATGCCGCACATGCTTCGGCTGACTCCTGAAGAGTAGAAGAGGTGGGGGAGCGGCCAGTCTCCCACACGGGAGCGGCGCGCCCGGCCGGTACTCTGTCCCGGTGACCACCAAGAGCTCGTATGCAGAGGCCGGCGTCGACACGGAGGCCGGCGATCTCGCGGTCCAGCTGATGAAGGATGCGGTCTCCCGCACCCACGGCCCCGAGGTGATCGGCGGCTTCGGCGGATTCGCGGGCCTGTTCGACGCGAGCGCCCTCACGCGCTTCCGCCACCCGCTGCTCGCCACGTCGACGGACGGCGTCGGCACCAAGGTCGCCATCGCGCAGGCCGTCGACAAGCACGACACGATCGGCCAGGACCTCGTGGGCATGGTCGTCGACGACATCGTCGTGGTCGGCGCGCGTCCCCTCTTCATGACCGACTACATCGCCTGCGGCAAGGTCGTGCCCGCGCGCATCGCCGACATCGTCGCCGGCATCGCGCGCGCCTGCTCCGACACCGGCACCGCCCTCGTCGGCGGCGAGACCGCCGAGCACCCGGGCCTCCTCGGGCCGGACGACTACGACGTGGCGGGGGCCGCGGTCGGCGCGGTCGAGGCCGACTCCGTGCTCGGCGCGGAGCGCGTGCGCGACGGCGACGTCGTGCTGGCCCTCGCCTCCAGCGGCCTGCACAGCAACGGCTTCTCGCTCGTGCGCCACATCCTCAGCGTCGCCGGCATCGGCTTCGGCGACACCTCGGCGGAGCTCGGCGGCCGGGTGGGCGAGGTGCTCCTCGAGCCGACGCGCCTCTACACGACCCCGCTGCTCGACGTGCTCGGGCAGCCCGAGCTCGGCCCCGGGGTGCACTCCATCAGCCACGTCACGGGCGGCGGCATCGCGGCGAACCTCGCGCGCGTCCTGCCCCGCGGGTCCTTCAGCGAGGTCGAGCGGTCCACGTGGTCGCCGCCCGCGGTGTTCCGGGCGCTGGCCGGGATCGCCGGCTCGACGCTCGAGAGCGCCGAGGGCACCTGGAACCTCGGCATCGGCATGATCGCCGTGGTCGACGCCGCGGCGGCCGACGGGATCGCGCGCGCGCTCACGACGGCGGGCATCCCCACATGGGAGGCCGGTCGCGTGACGGTCGGCGAGGCGCCCGCGGGCGCCGGGTTCGAGCAGGGCGCCAAGGGCGTCGACGGCGGGGCCGTGCGCCTCACGGGCCGCTACCGCGACTGATCGGGCACGCGCCCGACGCGTCGGCCCGTGGGGCGGCGTCGAGCGCCGACCCGCGCGCAGGATGCGGGCGCACATGAGCGGACCCGCCTCGCGAGGAGACGGGTCCGACGCTCATCCGGCCGGAGCCGGTCGCGGGATCAGGCGCGCTTCTGCTCGTCGCCCGGGACGTAGGCGTCCGGCTCGTCCGCGTACTCGTCCCACTTGGCGGCCTCGGCCGCGTACTGCTCGTCGACCGCCCCGTGGGTGGTCAGCTCGCGCTCCAGCTGGGTGTAGTCCACATTCGGACTGAACGACTTCAGCTCTCGCGCGATCTTGGTGTGCTTAGCTTTTTGACGGCCGCGCCCCATGCGAGACCCCCTCACGACTCAGGCCCCGATGGGCGGTGTAACGCTGGATGCAGCGGGCAGGGATTGGAGAAAACCTAGGGGCTACCCTAACATGTGGCCTTCGACGTCCCGGGCGTGTCCTCCCCGTCGGGGAGCGCGCACGAGCATCGTACGGTCTCGTCCTCCGCAGGGGATCCACGCGGGGTCGGGCACTAGCCTGGTCGTCCCATGACCCGCGCACCCGCTGAGACCCAGGTCGTGGTCATCGGTGCCGGACAGGCCGGCCTCTCCGTGGCGTACCACCTGCGGCGGCTCGGCCTCCGCATGGGCACGGACGCCGTCGTCGTCGACCGCGGTCCCTCCACCGGCGGCGCCTGGCAGCACCGGTGGGCCGCGCTCCGCCTGGGATCCGCGCATCGCGTCGCCGACCTCCCCGGCATGGCCGAGCTCGGCATCTCGTTCGCGACGGCCGACCGCCGGCTCCCCGCGCGCGACGTCGTGCGCGACCTCTACGCCCGGTACGAGGAGGCCTTCGACCTGCAGGTCGCCCGGCCGGTCGAGGTCCGGGCCGTGCTCGACGCCGACGTGCCCCCGCCGCCCGCGTCCCGGCGCCGGGCGGCGCACCCGTCCGACGCCGCCCGCCCGCTCCTCGTGCGCGCCACGGACGGCGACCGCATCGCGCGCCTCGTGGTCAACGCGACCGGCACGTGGGGGTCGCCCTTCATCCCGTCCCTCCCCGGGCTCGCCTCGTACCGCGGCCGCCAGCTGCACACCTCGGGCTACCGCGACGCCGCCGACCTCCGGGGCCTCCGGGTGCTCGTCGTGGGCGGCGGGACGTCGGCCATCGGCTTCCTGCTGGAGCTGGAGGGCGTCGCCGCGCGCACGCTCTGGTCCACGCGGCGCCCCGTCGACTTCCTCGAGGCGGGCCAGCTCGACGTCGAGGCGGCCGTTCGGGCGGTCGAGATCCAGGATCGGGCGGCCCGCGCGGGGGAGGCCCTGCCGAGCATCGTGAGCGGGACGGGCGTGCCGCGCACCCGGCGCATCGTCGCGGGGATCCGCCGCGGAGTGCTCGACAGCCGCGGCCCCGTCGCGCGCTTCGAGGAGGACGGCGTCGTCTGGGCCGACGGGAGCCGGGACCAGGTCGACGCGGTGATCTGGGCGACGGGCTTCCGGCCGGAGATCCGCCACCTGGCGCCGCTCGGGCTGCGGGAGAAGGAGGGCGGCGTGCGCGTCGAGTCCGGCGTCTCCGCGCGCGACCCGCGGGTGCTCCTCGCGGGCTACGGCCCGCAGGCGTCGACCATCGGCGCGAACCGCGCGGGTCGACGCATCGCTCGGCAGGTCGTCGCGGCGCTCGGCTGACAGCCGGGGCGCGGGGACGGGAACGCGAGGGCCCGGCGTCCTTCGCGGGAACTCACGACGCGGACCCCCGCATCGATCCGGACCATTCGGGTGGGTCCGGACGCCGTCCGCCGGACCGCGTGCTCCGTCGTCGGGGCGCCCGGTCCGGGCGGTCGCACGAACTCCCGGGGGAAAGAGTTCGTGCACAAACAACTCTACAGCGCGGTCCTCCTTTTCGGGGACCCGCGTGCCGTGCGGCGTGGGACGACGGAGGGGGAGCCGGCCATGCGGCCGACTCCCCCTCCTCGTGCGCGGGATCAGCCGCGTGCGTCGTCCTGCACGGCCTGCTTCGCGTCCTGGGCGCTGCCCTTGACGTCGTCCGCGGTCGACTGCGCCTCGGCCTTGACGGTGCCGGCGGAGTCGGTCGCGGTGTCCTTGACGGCCGCGGCGGCCTGCTGCGCGGGCTCCTTCAGCTCGGACGCGACGTCCTTCGCGGCGTCGGTCGCCTTCTCGACGAGGGGCTGCGCCTTGTCCTTGACGGTCGTGGCGAGCTCCTTCTCCTTGTCGCTCGCCGGGATCAGCGAGGCGATGAGGAGACCGGCGCCGAACGCGACGAGGCCGAGGCCGACGGGGTTGCCCTTCGCCTTGGCCTTCGCGCCGCCGGCGGTGCCGGAGACGGCGTCGCCCACGTTCGCGCGGGCGTCGCTCGCGGAGCCGAGGACGCTGTCCTTGACGTTCGAGAGGGCGCCGCGCACCTTGTCGGTCTGGCGCTGGGCCACCTTGGCGGGCGTGACCTTGTCGGCCACCGCATCCACGTCGATGCTCAGCTCGTTGCGCGTGCGCTCGATCTCCGCACGGATCTGCTCGGGGTTGTCGCTCATCGGTCTGCCTCGTTCCTCTTCATCGCTTCGGGGATCTTCTTGACGCTCTCGGCCGTGCGGGGCGCGCCCTGCACGGTCTTGAGCTGCTTGCGGCCCTGCAGGTACATGACCAGGCCGATGACGGCCCAGATGACGGCCACGACGACCGCGCCCCAGGCCTGGTTGTCGAACAGGTAGCCCAGTCCGACCATGAGGGCGACGGAGAGGAAGAACACGGCCATGAGGCCCGCGTATCCCGCGCCGCCCAAGAGGCCCGCGCCCTTCCCGGCCTTCTTGGCCGAGTCGCTGATCTCCGCCTTGGCGAGGGCGATCTCCTGGCGCATCAGCGTGGAGACGTCCCGCGTGACGTTGCCGAGGAGGTCGCCGAGGCTCGTCGTCGCGGCCTTCTCCTCGGAGGGGGTGCGTCCGTCGGTCATGCGCGCGATCCGTCGGTGCGGTCGCCCGCGCCGAAGGTGTCGGTCAGCGGGTCGACGGGGCGCGTCTGGTCGTAGAGCGGGGTGGACGCGTCCGTCGCCGGGGCGTCGTACGGTCCGACGCCGATGGGCTCGTCGGCGCTGAGCTCGGTCGGCGCGTGCGCGCTCGCGGTCGGGACCGCGGGCGTGACGTAGCCGGCGGAGGTGCCCGCGGTGCCGGTGCCGGTGCTCGAGGCGCCCGCGGCGGGGGCCTGCTCGGCCTCCTTGCGGTCGTGCGCCTCGCTCGTCAGCGAGCGGGTGAGGCGGCCGGCGGCGACGCCCGCGACGACCGCGAGGCCGACGAACAGGCCCGGGCGGCGGCGCGCGAAGTCGGTCACGTCCTGGAGGAGCGTGCCCGGGTCGCGGCCCTCGAGGTACGAGGCCGCGCTGCCGGCGCGGTGGGCGACCTGCGAGACGAGCTCGCTGGCGAGGCCCGTGCTCTCGGACTTGTCGCCCATGTCCCGCAGCTCGTCGCTGAGCGTGCGGAGGCTGCCGGCGGCGCGCTCCTGCTGGACGCCCGTCTGCTCGCGGAGCTGGTCGCGCGTCTGCGCGAGGAGGTCCTGCGCCTGCGACTTGGCCTCGGACGCGACCTTGGAGGCCTCGTCCTTCGTGACGCCGGCGACGTGCTGGGTGCCGGCCTTCGCGTCGCCGGCGACGCTGGCCGCCTGCTCCTTCGCGGTGTCCGTGGTGCTGCTTCCGGTGCTGTCGGTGCTCGCGGAGCCGGTGCCCGCGCCCCCGGTCGTGCCCAGGGTGGACGCCGGGACGACGGCCGCGTACGCGTCGTCGGAGGCGTAGCCGCCGTTCGCGGGCGACGCCGGTGTGAGGTCGTTCGACATGTGGTTCCCTCTCGGTGCTCGTGGTGTTCGAGTTGCCGCAGGGCTCGGGCCCTGCTCACCACACGCAACTCCGAGAGGAGCGCCATGCCTAGCCCCCCGGCGAAAAAGGGGGCCCCCTAACCATTAGTACGCAGATGCGCTATGCGCGCGGGCGCTACGGGGTCTCGCGGCCGCTCGTGTGCTTGACCGGCGTGGTCGGAGGAGGGCCGGGTCGGCGCACGGCGGGGCGCACGGGCTCGCCACGGCGGTCCTGGCCGGGGACGGGTCGCGACCGGCGGCCGTAGATGAGCTCCGACGAGTCGAGCAGCCACGGCACCAGGGCGAGCGTGACGCCGTGCACGAGCAGGAGCTTCTGGCGGATCCGCCTGGCCTTGTGGTTGTGCAGCAGCGTCTCCCACCAGTGCCCGACGATGTAGACGGGCGTGTAGACCGTGATGATCTCGCTGCCGTGCTCCTCGCGCCGCGACTTCAGGTACCTGATGAGCGGGAAGCTGATGTCGCGGTACGGCGAGGCGACGATGCGCAGCGGCATGTCGATCTCCATCTCGACCCACTGGCGCTCCAGCAGCCTCGTGGCCTCGTCGTCGATGGAGACGTGCACCGCCTCGATGCTGTCGTGGTTCGCCGCGATCGCGTAGTCGAGGGCCTTGAGCACCGGCTTCTGCATCCGGCCGACGAGCACGACCGCGTGGTCGCCCGTGGAGCCGAAGACCGTGACGGGGTCGACCTCGATCTCCTTCTCCACGTCGCGGTAGTAGCGGTTCACGCCGAGCATGAGGAGGAACAGCACCGGCATGATCGCGAAGACGAGCCAGGCGCCGTGCGTGAACTTGGTGATCGTCACGACGATGAGGACGAGCGCGGTGAGCAGCGCGCCGAACGCGTTGATGGCGAGGCCGCGGATCACCTCCCCGCGGTTCGCGCAGCCGGCGCGGAGCATGCGGGTCCAGTGCACGACCATGCCCGTCTGCCCGAGGGTGAACGAGACGAAGACGCCGATGATGTAGAGCTGGATGAGCTGCGTGAGGTTGGCCTGGTAGACGATGAGGATGAGCGTCGCGCCGAGCGCCAGCAGCAGCATGCCGTTGCTGTAGACGAGGCGGTCGCCGCGCGTGAGCAGCGACTTGGGCGCGTAGGCGTCCTTGGCGAGCACGGAGCCGAGCAGGGGGAAGCCGTTGAAGGCGGTGTTGGCCGCGAGGAGGAGCACCGCGGCGGTGGTCGCCTGCAGCAGGTAGAACATCACGCTGCCGTCGCCGAAGGTGGCCGCCGCGACCTGCGCCATGAGGCTCTTCTGCGGCTCGGTGGCGCACTCGGCCCAGCCCTGGAGGTCGCACGGGTGCTCGCCGTAGTGCACGCGGGCGATGAGCGCGAGGGTCGTGAGGCCGACGAACAGGACGATGGCGGTGCCGCCCATGATGACGAGGGTCGACTGGGCGTTCTTGACCTTGGGCGTGCGGAACGCGGGCACGCCGTTGGAGATGGCCTCGACGCCCGTGAGCGCGGAGCAGCCGCTCGAGAACGCACGCAGCAGCAGGAGGATGAAGGCCACCTGCGACAGGCTCGGGGTGTCGACCGTGTAGGCGGCGGACTCGGCGACGGGCGGGTCGCCGAGCGCGGTGCGGGCGAGGCCGACCGCGATCATCACGCCCACGCTGGCGATGAAGAGGTAGGTCGGCACCGCGAAGGCCTTGCTCGACTCGCGCACGCCGCGCAGGTTGACGGCGGCGAGGAGCGCGACGAACAGCACGGCGATCTCGACGCGGAACGGCGCGATCTCGGGGATCGCGCTGATGATGTTGTCGACGCCGGAGGCGACCGACACGGCCACCGTGAGGATGTAGTCGACGAGGAGCGCGGACGCGACGACGAGGCCGGCCTTCTCGCCGAGGTTCCGGTGGGCGACCTCGTAGTCGCCGCCGCCGGACGGGTAGGCCTTGATGAGCTGGCGGTAGCTGAGCACCACCACGACCAGGAGGATCACGACGCAGGCCGCGACCCAGGGCGCGAAGCTCAGGAAGGCGAGCCCGCCGAGCGTGAGGATCAGCAGCAGCTCCTGCGGCGCGTAGGCCACCGAGCTGAGCGGGTCGCTCGCGAAGATGGGGAGGGCCAGGTGCTTGGGGAGGAGCTGGCCCTCGAGCTTGTCGCTGGCGAGCTTCTCGCCGATGAGCAGCCGCTTGGCGGGACTGCTCTCGGGAGCCTGGGGGTCCGGAGTCACGAGCGGCAACGATACCCCGCGACATGCCCGGGCCGCGACGGTGCGGGGCGCCGACCGCGAGCCGGCCGGATGCCCGTCGTGCAGCGGACTAGCCGACGGTGGCGACCGGTCCCGTCGGGAGGGTGCCCGCCGGGTCGGCGGGGGCGTCGCCGCCGCGGCGCCCGGGCCGCTCGCGGACGGGCGCGGGCAGGTCGAACAGGGGGAGCGTGCGCTGGACGATCGGGCCGATCAGGAGGGCGAACGCGAGCGTGCCCACACCCACGTTCCCGCCGAGCGCCCAGCCGATCGCGAGCACCACCAGCTCGATGCCGACGCGCACGCGCCACACCGGCCAGCCCGTGCGGCGGTGGATGCCCGTCATGAGCCCGTCGCGCGGGCCCGGCCCGAAGTGCGCGCCGATGTAGAGACCCGTCGCGACGCCGAGGAGGACGAGGCCGGCGGCGAACAGGGGGATGCGGATCCAGAGGCTGTCGACGGCCGGCACCACCACGAGCGCGACCTGCGCGCTGTAGCCGACGAAGAGCACGTTGAGGACGGTGCCCCAGCCCGGACGCTGGCGGATGGGGATCCAGAGCAGGAGCACGAGCGCGCCGATGATGTTCGTGACCAGCCCGAAGGGGAGGCCCGTCCGCAGGGTGACGCCCTGGCTGAGCACGTCCCACGGGGAGACGCCGACGGCGGCCTGCAGCATCATCCCGATGGCGAAGCCGTAGAGGAAGATGCCGACGGCGAACTGGACTGAGCGACGGAGCATGGGGGAGATCCAATCGCGTCGCGCCTTGCGGGACAAGGTGCCAATCGACACACTGTGGCCTCATGACCCTCTCCGGCTCCGCTCCCTCCGCCGTGCTCGGACCCGTCGCGCTGGTCGCGATGCTCGGCGACCGGCCGCGGGGCGGGCCGGCGTACCAGGCGCTCGCGGAGGGGATCCGCCGGCTCGTCGTCGACGGGCGCGTGCCGGTCGGCGCGCGCCTGCCGGCCGAGCGCGAGCTGGCCGCGGCGCTCGGGCTCAGCCGCACCACGGTCGCCGCGGCCTACGCGGCGCTGCGGGCGACCGGCCACCTCGCGAGCCGCCGCGGCTCGGGCAGCGTCACCCGGATCCCGACGCCGGGGCGCGACGTCGAGGGGGAGGGGCACGGGATCGCCGACATGAGCCGCGCCGCGATCCCGGCGGCGCCCGCGCTCGCCGACGCCGCGACGCGGGCCGCCGCCCGGCTGCCCGCGCACCTCGACGGCGCCGGCTACGACATCGAGGGCCTGCCGGTGCTGCGCGAGGCCGTCGCCGCCCGGTACCGGGCGCGCGGCCTGCCGACGGAGGCCGACGACATCATGGTGACGGTGGGCGCGCAGCACGCGATCGGCCTCCTCGCCTCCGTGCTCGTGCACCGCGGCGACCGGGCGCTCGTGGAGCAGCCGAGCTACCCGCACGCGATCCAGGCCCTCCGCGACGCCGGGGCGCGGCTCGTCGGGGCGGGCGTCGGCGCCGACGGCTGGGACGAGGACGTGCTGGCGCAGACGATCCGCCGCACCCGGCCCGCCGTCGCGTACCTCATGCCCGACTTCCACAACCCGACCGGGCGGACCATGCCGGAGGACCAGCGCGCGCGGATCGTGGCGCTCGCCGAGGCGGAGGGCGTGACCGTGATCGCCGACGAGACGACCGCCGAGCTCGACATCGACCGGGCGGGATCGCATCCGCCGCTCGCCGTGCACGGGTCGCCGGGTGCGGTCGTGCTCGTCGGGTCGGTGGGCAAGACGGTGTGGGGCGGGCTCCGCGTCGGCTGGATCCGCGCGGGCCGGGCGCTGCTGCGCGATCTCGCCCGCGCTCGCTCGGCCCGCGACCTCGGCACGCCCGTCCTCGAGCAGCTCGTCGTCACGGAGGCGCTCGGCGGCATGGACGCGATCCTCGCCGAGCGCCGCGCCCGCCTCCGCGAGACGCGCGACCACGTCGAGGCGGAGCTCGCCCGCCGCTTCCCCGGGTGGGAGGTGCCGCACGTGGACGGCGGGCTCGCCGTGTGGGTCGGCATCGGCGCGCCCGTGAGCACCGAGCTCGCCCTGGCGGCGCGATCCCGGGGGCTGATGATCTCGGGCGGCAGCCGCTTCGGGCACGACGGCGCGTTCGAGCGCTTCCTGCGGATCCCCATCACGGCGCCGCCCGCCGCCACCGACCGCGCGCTCGACATCCTGGAGGAGGCGTGGCGCGGCCTCGCGCCCGACGCCGGACGGGAGCACGACGTGGTCGACCGGTCGCTCCTGGTCTGAGCCGGGCCCGGGCCCGCGTGGGGACAGGGCGCGCGGCGGCGGGCCGGATGCCGCTACCGTCCGGGGATCCGCGCGTCCCCTCCCGGTGGCCGCCCGTCTCGATGCCACCCGTCGGCGAGCGCCGCTCCGGCGGAGGGGCGCGAGCCGCACGAGCCTGGAGGACACCACCATGCGCATCCGCCCGAGATCCACCCCCGCCGCCCCGGCCCGTCCCCGCCGCGCGGTCGCGGCGCTCGCCGTCGCGGGCGGCCTCGCCGCCGCCGTGCTCGGCGCGCCCGTCGCCGCGTCGGCCGCTCCCGCCGGGCAGGGCAGCACCAGCGCCACCGGCGCGTCCGTCGTGGTCGCCGCCGCCGATCCCGCCTCCGCCGCCGCGCACTGGACGGCGGAGCGTCGCCGGGCGGCGCTCGCGACCGACCCCGTGTCGCCCGCAGCGGACCCGTCGTCGGCCTCGGCCTCGGCGCTCCGCGCGCAGGCCACCGGCGACGCGCCCGCGGCCGCCCCGGTCGCGCATCCGGACCAGCCGTTCGTCGGCGTCCTCTACTACGTGGCCGACGGACGCGACCGCGCGTGCACGGCGAGCGTGGTCGACACCCCCGACGGCGACGCCGTCGCGACCGCAGCGCACTGCCTGGTCGACCGCCGCACGGGCGCGCCCGTCGCGTCCGCGGTCTTCGTCCCCGGCGCCCAGGGCGCGGCCGCGCCGCACGGCCTGTGGCCCGTGCGGGTCTCCGCCGTCTCCCCGGCGTGGACGACGACCGGCCGCGCCGCGGACGACGCCGGGTTCGCCCGCGTGAGCGGCCCCGCGGGCGAGGTCCTCGCCGCGTCGGTGGGCGCCGCGGAGCCCGTCTTCGGATCCGCGCTCGTCCCGGCGACCGGTCCCGCGCCGCGCCTCGCGATCCTCGGCTACCCGGCCGCCGGATCGGCCGCCGCGACGCTCGAGGCGTGCGCGGGTCGTCCACAGCACGCCGCGGGCGGGCAGATCGCCATCCCCTGCACCCTCGGCACGGGCGCGGCCGGATCCCCGGTCCTCACCGCCGCGGGCGAGCAGCGCTCCGTCGTCGCCCGGCCGTCCGCGGGCCACGGCGTGCTCCTCGCGACCTGGGGCGGCGAAGCGCAGCGCGCGCTCGCCTCGCTGCACGGCTGGTAGCCGGATGCCCGCGGGGCGGGCCGGGACGGGCATCGGTAGCCGCCGAGCGCCGGTCTCGGACCGCTCCCTGGGGAATCCGCTTCGTGCACGAACGGGTCGGACGGGCGCGAGCATACTGAACCGGTGACCATCGATCTCCCTCCCATCAGCCGCTCCTACATCAGCCGCCCGTACCCGCTCGGCGCGACCGTCGTCGCCCGCGACGGGGGCCTGCCCAGCGGGCTCAACGTCGCCGTGTACTCCGAGACCGCGGAGGCCGTCGAGGTCTGCGTGTTCGACGACGCCGGCACCGAGACCCGCACGCGGCTCTCCGAGCGCACCGGCCACGTCTTCCACGGCCTCGTCGAGGGCGCCGGCATCGGCACCCGCTACGGCCTCCGCGTGCACGGCGAGTGGGACCCGTCCCGCGGCCTCCGCCACAACCCCGCCAAGCTCCTGCTCGACCCCTACGCCATCGCCATCGAGGGCCACCCCACCTGGGGCGAGGACGTCTTCGCGCACACCTTCGACGACCCGAACGCGATCAACGAGGCCGACTCCGCCGCCTCCATGCCCCGCTCGGTCGTCGCGGACCGCCGCTTCGACTGGGAGGACGACGAGGCCCCGCGCACGCCGCTGGACGAGACCGTCGTCTACGAGGTCCACGTGAAGGGCTTCACCGAGAAGCTGGAGTCGGTGCCCGAGGAGATCCGCGGTACGTACGCGGGCCTCGCGCACCCGTCGGCCATCGAGTACCTCACCGACCTCGGCGTCACGAGCGTCGAGCTGCTCCCGGTGCACCACTTCATGCAGGACTCGCACCTCGAGGAGAAGGGCCTCCGCAACTACTGGGGCTACAACTCCATCGGCTTCCTCGCCCCGTACTCCGACTACAGCTCCGCGGGCGACGGCGGCCAGCAGGTCGCCGAGTTCAAGGAGATGGTGAAGGCGCTGCACGCGGCCGGCCTCGAGGTCATCCTCGACGTGGTCTACAACCACACCGCCGAGGGCAACCACATGGGCCCGTCGCTGTCGCTGAAGGGCATCGACAACGCCTCCTACTACCGGCTCGTGGAGGGCGACGAGGCGTCGTACTTCGACACCACCGGCACCGGCAACAGCCTCAACGTCGGGCACCCGGCCGCGCTCGCGCTCATCATGGACTCGCTCCGCTACTGGGTTGAGGAGATGCACGTCGACGGCTTCCGCTTCGACCTCGCCACGACGCTCACGCGCCAGGACGGCGACGCCGAGCTGCACAGCGCGTTCCTCACCCTCATCCACCAGGACCCGGTGCTCGCGCCGGTGAAGATGATCGCGGAGCCCTGGGACACCCAGGGCTACCAGGTCGGCGGCTTCCCCGCCGACTGGTCGGAGTGGAACGGGAAGTTCCGCGACGACGTGCGCGACTTCTGGCACAGCGGGCAGAACGTGCTCGGCGCGCTCGCCCAGCGGATCACCGGCAGCCCGGACGTGTACGAGTCCGACCGCCGCTCGCCCCTGTGCAGCGTCAACTTCATCACGGCGCACGACGGCTTCACGCTCGCGGACCTCACCGCCTACGACGAGAAGCACAACGAGGCCAACGGCGAGGACAACAACGACGGCGAGAGCGACAACCGCTCCTCCAACGCCGGCGTCGAGGGTCCGACGGACGACGCCGAGGTGAACGCGATCCGCGACCGCCAGCGCCGCAACATGCTCGGCACGCTGCTGCTCTCCTCGGGCGTCCCGATGGTGCTCGGCGGCGACGAGATCGCCCGCACGCAGGGCGGCAACAACAACGCGTACTGCCAGGACAACGAGATCTCGTGGTTCGACTGGGAGAACGCGGACCGCGACCTGCAGGACTTCACGCGGAAGCTGATCCGCCTGCGTCGCGGCAACCGGGCCCTCCGCCCCATCTGGTTCCGCGGCGACGACGTCGAGGGCGCCGAGGAGGCCGTGCGCTTCATCCGCGCCGACGGCCAGACGCTGAACCCGGAGGACTGGGAGGACCCGAACGCCTTCAGCATCGGCGTCATCATGAAGGGCAAGGACAGCGACGCGTTCTTCGTCGCGTTCAACGCCGCCGAGGGCCCCGTCGAGTTCCAGCTGCCCGAGGGCCTCGGCGTCTCGTGGCACCTCGCCATCTCGTCCGACTCCGAGCAGAACACGGACGAGGACGCGACGAGCATCCTCGTGCGCGACCGCTCCTTCACGGTGCTGCGGGCCGCGCGCTCCTAGCCGCACCCGCACGACCGGCCGACGCGCCCCCGGGAGACCGGGGGCGCGTCGGCGCGTCCGGGGGAGGCGACGACCGGGCGTAGCGTGGGGAGGCCCGGTTTCCACCTCCGGGGAGATCGGATCCCGTGTGACGTCATCGCCCGCCCCGCGACCGCCGTCGACCCGGACGCTCGACCTCGAGGCCGCGATGCGCGCGAGCGTCGGCCTCCTGGTGCCGCTCCTGGTGCTCCTCGCGATCGACCGGCTCGACCTCGCGCTGTACGCGTCCTTCGGCGCGTTCACCGGGCTGTACGGCCGGAACGAGCGGTACCGGCTGCGGCTCGCGAGCGTCGGCGCGGGGGCCGCGATGATGCTCGTCGCCATCTCCACGGGCGTCCTCCTGTCGCTCGCCGACGCGCCGCTCGCGCTGGAGGCGGTCGGGCTCGCCGTCGTCCTCGGCGGGGCGTCGCTCGTGTCGACCGCGATGAGCCTGGTGCCGCCGCATCCGCTGTTCCCCGTGTTCGGGCTGGTGGTCTGCGCGGCCGTGCCCGTGGATCCGGCGCAGGCGCGCGACGCGCTCGTGACGGCTGTCGCCGCCATCGCGTTCTCCGCCGGCGTCTGCATGTCCGGCTGGCTGCTGCGCCGCTGGACGCCCGACGCGCACGCGCACCGCTTCCGCGCGCTGCCGCGGATCCCCGTGCGCGACGCCGCCGTGCACCGCGACCCCGCCGCGTGGACGGCGGTGGTCGCCAACGTGGTCGGCGCGCTCGTCGCGGGCGCGATCGCCGTGGCGCTCGGGCTCGGGCACCACTACTGGGCCGTCGTGACGCTCGTCGCGGTGCTGCCGGTGGTGCGCGGGCCGCTGTCGTTCACGCGCGTGGCGCACCGGGTGCTCGGGACGCTCGCCGGGTCGGTGGTGGCCGCGGGGATCCTCGCGCTGCACCTCCCGGCGCCCGCCGTGATCGCGGTCGCCGTGGCCTGCCAGTTCGCGGCCGAGCTCGCGGTGGGGCGGCACTACGGGCTGGCGCTCGTCTTCATCACGCCGCTCGCGCTCGTGATGGGCGGGCTCGGCCGGACGCTGCCGGTGCTGCCGCTCGTGGCCGACCGCGTGGTCGACACGGTCGTGGGCGCGGCCGTCGGCGTGGTCGTGATCCTCGTGCTGCGAGCGCTCGCGTCCCGCCGTCAGCGTCGGGTCGGGGCCGCGGGCCCCGCCTGACGGAGGACCGCGCAGGCGACGGCGCCGACCAGCGCGAGCACGGCCACCGCACCGCAGGCGAGCGCCTGCCGGCCCAGCGCCTCGTGCTCGGGCGAGCTGGCGATGCCGAACTCGGGCGGGGGCAGCTCGTCGATGAGGATCGCGCCCTGCACGAGCGCGACCGCGCACAGCACCGCGGCCGGCAGGAGGACCGCGACGCAGACGACGGCGCCGACGAGGAGCCGGCGGTCGCGTGCGCGGGGATCGGTCATCGGCTCGTCGCGGCGACCGGGCTAGCCGAGGGCCGCGCTGCTCCAGCCGTAGATGCGGCCGCTGGCGCCGAACAGGGCCCAGCCGTCGGCGCACGAGACCTGGGCGGGGTCGATCTCCGGCGGCCACCAGGTGTCCTCGATGGTGGGCAGCTCCAGGTCGGTGCAGCCGCCGGGCGCCGGGGCGGCCTGCCCGGTCTGCACGGCCACGATGGTGCCGGCCTTCTTGTCGACCTTGGTGCGGATGAGGGTGCCGTCCTCGGGGATCCACGCCGGCGTCGACGCGCCGAGCGCCGTGCGGGCATCCGCGGTGGTGGCGTAGATGGCGGTCGAGGGTGCGTCGAACTGGGACTGGACCCCGCATCCGGACAGGAGCGCCGCGCTCGCGACGGCGGCCAGGACGGTGAGGGTCGGTCGATGCATCCCCCTAGTGTGCCTGGTCAGCGACGACGGCGGATCCGGATGGGCCCCTTGGCCGTGGAGGGATCGACGACCGACCCCTTCTGCGTGATCTCGACCTCGCCCGCGTCGACCAGCCGCCGGGCCGCGCGGCGGGCCGGCTCCATGAGCTCGCGCCAGTCGTCGGGCGACTCGGCGCGGGCCGCCTCGGACGGGCAGATGGTGGCGCCGCCGGCGCGGTGGGCGAGGAGGTCGAGGATCCGCCGCTCGAGCGACGCGTCGACGTCGGTGACGCCGCGGCGCCGGCACGCGTCGCTGCAGTAGCGCACCTCGTCCCAGTCGCGCTCCCACTTCCTCCGCCACTCGATGGTGCGGCCGCATGAGGCGCAGGTCTTGGGCTCCGGGACGCGGTCCGTCGTCGTCGATGCCCGGTGCGCCATCCCTCCAGCATGCTCCGCGGCGACGGGCATCGGGTGGACGCACGGCGAGCCGTTCGAAAACCCGGCGCGAGCGGGGATTTCCCGGCCACGGGTGCGATACTGCCCGCACGGGGCGGGTTCCCGGTGCGGGCGATCAGCGGTCCGAGCGACCGCCGCACCCGCGGCCCGCATCGCACAAGGAGCACCCCCTGCATCTCCTCTCCGTCTTCAGCCTCCGCAACCGGGCGCTGATCGCGCTCATCACGATCGTCATCGGGGTGTTCGGCGGCATCGCGCTGACGACCCTCAAGCAGGAGCTCATCCCGTCGGTGTCGTTCCCGCAGCTCGCTGTCGTCACGGCGTACCCGGGCGCCTCGCCGGCGGTCGTCGACTCCGACGTGTCGACGCCCATCGAGCGCGCGATCCAGGCGGTGCCGGGCCTCGAGTCCTCCACCGCGACCTCGCGCACCGACTCGTCCGTCATCTCCGCGTCGTTCACCTACGGCACCGACCTCGCGACGGCCGAGCAGAAGATCGACCAGGCCATCAACCGCATCCGCACCACGCTGCCCGACGGCATCGACCCCGTGGTCATCGCGGGCAGCATCGACGACCTGCCGGTGATCCAGATCGCGGTCACGAGCGACCTCAGCCCGCAGGACCTCACGGCCGCGCTCGAGCGCTCGACGCTGGCGGACATCCGCAAGCTCGAGGGCGTGCGCGACGCGAGCCTGCTCGGCACGGTGGGGCAGCGCGTGGTCATCACGCCGGATCCCGCCGAGGTGCAGGCCGCCGGGCTCACGAACCAGGCCATCCGCGACGCGCTCGACGCCAACGGCTCGCTGCTCCCCGCGGGCGCGGTGACCGAGGACGGCACCACGCTGTCGGTGCAGTCGGGCACGCGCCTCGGATCCACGGAGGACCTGTCCTCCCTGCCGCTCCTCGGCGCCGCGAACGGGCGCCAGCTCACGATCGGCGACGTCGCGACGGTGGAGCTCGGCCAGGACCCGACCACCGGCATCTCGCGCGTCGACGGCGAGCCGTCGCTCACCATCGCCGTGACGAAGACGCCCGCGGGCAACACGGTCGACGTCTCGCACCTCGTGACCGAGCTCCTGCCGCAGCTCGCCGACGACCTCGGGAACGGCACGGAGTTCACGGTCGTGTTCGACCAGGCGCCGTTCATCGAGCAGTCGATCTCGAGCCTCACGACCGAGGGCCTGCTCGGCCTCGTGTTCGCGGTGCTCGTGATCCTCGTGTTCCTCATGTCGATCCGGTCGACCATCGTCACCGCGATCTCGATCCCGGCCTCGGTGCTCATCACCTTCATCGGGATGCTCGCCTCCGGCTACACGCTCAACATCATCACGCTCGGCGCGCTGACGATCGCGGTCGGGCGCGTGGTGGACGACTCGATCGTGGTGATCGAGAACATCAAGCGGCACCTCTCCTTCACGCCCGACCGGCTCGAGGCGATCCGCGCCGCCGTGCGCGAGGTCGCGGGCGCCGTCACGGCGTCGACCGCCACGACCGTCGCCGTGTTCCTGCCGATCGCGCTCGTCGGCGACATCACGGGCGAGCTGTTCCGGCCGTTCGCGCTGACGGTGACCATCGCGCTCGCCGCGTCGCTGTTCGTCTCGCTGACGATCGTGCCGGTGCTCGCGTACTGGTTCCTGCGGCCGGAGGGGGAGTCGCGGCGCGCGCGCCGGAAGGCCGCTGCCGCTGCCGCCGCAGCCGCTCCCGCGGCCGACGGCGCCGTCCGCACGGGCGCCCACGCCGCGGTCGCCGGCCCGATCGACGACCGCGAGCTCGCCGACCGGCCCGCCCGCGGATCGCACGCCGCCCACGACGAGGGCGAGGGGATGGGGAAGCCCACGCGCCTGCAGCGCGGCTACCTGCCGATCCTCGCCTGGACGCTCAAGCACTCCGCGGTCACGCTCGTGCTCGCGATCCTCGTGCTCGGCGGCACGGTCGCGCTCATCCCGAGCATGAAGACGAACTTCCTCGGCGACAGCGGGCAGAACACGCTCACCGTCTCGCAGGAGCTGCCGAGCGACACCAGCCTGGAGGCCCAGGACACGGCCGCCACGCAGGTGGAGCAGGCGCTCATCGGCGTCGAGGGCGTCGACACCGTGCAGACCTCCATCGGCTCGGACAGCACGTCGCTCACGGCCGCGTTCAGCGGCGGCGGCGGGATCACGTTCTCGCTGACGACCGATCCCGACGCCGACCAGGAGGCGATCCGCGACCGCGTGCGCGACGCCGTGGACGGCCTCTCCGACGTGGGCGACGTGTCGCTCGCGGCCGCATCCGGCGGGTTCTCCTCGAGCGACATCGAGGTGGGCATCACGGCGAACGACTCCGACGACCTCAAGGCCTCGGCCGACGCGGTGCTCGCCGCGGTGCAGGACATCCCGTCCATCGAGCAGGCCACGAGCAACCTCTCGGAGACGCAGCCGTACATCGCGGTGACCGTCGACCGGGCCAAGGCCGCGGCGGCCGGGCTCAGCGAGCAGGCCGTGGGCGGCATCGTGACCGCGAGCCGGCTGCCGGCCGCGGTCGGGCAGGTGGTCATCGACGAGAAGACGCTGTCCATCTACATCCAGGACCCGGACGCCGCGCAGAGCCTGCAGGGGCTGCGCGACTTCCGGATCCCCACCGCGCGCGGCCTCGTGCCGCTCAGCGACCTCGCGACCGTCGAGGTGGCCGACGGCCCCGCGACCGTCACGACCACGGGCGGCTTCCGCAGCGCCACCGTGAGCGCGACGCCGGGCAGCGACGACGTGGGCTTCGCCTCGGCGGAGGTGACGCAGGCCATCGCGGACGTGCAGCTGCCCGCCGGGGCGCAGGCCTCGATCGGCGGCGTGGCCTCGCAGCAGTCGAACGCGTTCGGCCAGCTCGGGCTCGCGGTGCTCGCGGCGATCCTGATCGTGTACATCATCATGGTGGCGACGTTCCGGAGCCTCGTGCAGCCGCTCGTGCTGCTCGTCTCGGTGCCCTTCGCGGCGACGGGCGCGGTGCTCCTGCAGGTGGTGACGGGCGTGCCGCTCGGCGTCGCCTCGATCATCGGCCTGCTGATGCTCGTGGGCATCGTGGTGACCAACGCCATCGTGCTCGTCGACCTCGTGAACCAGTACCGGACGCGCGGGATGGAGCTCCGCGAGGCGATCCTGCAGGGTGCCGGGCGGAGGCTCCGGCCCATCCTCATGACGGCGCTCGCGACGATCTTCGCGCTGCTGCCGCTCGCGATCGGCCTCACCGGGCACGGCGGGTTCATCTCGCAGCCGCTCGCGATCGTCGTGATCGGCGGCCTGCTGTCCTCGACCGTGCTGACGCTCGTCGTGCTGCCGTCGCTGTACTCGCTCGTCGAGCGCGGCGGGCTGCGGATCCGGGCGCGCGGCGAGCGGCGTCGGGCCGAGCGCGGGCTGCCGGTCGCGGGTTCCGCGACGTCGTCGGCCGCGACGCCGTCGGGGGAGGGTGCGGCGCGCTGATCCGCCGGCGCTACCCCGCGTGACCCCGCCCGGGGGCGCCCTCCGCACCATGCGGGGCGCGCCCGGGCGGAGCGGTGCCCTGGTGCGGGGTGGCCGGATCGGGTAGTGTCGTCCAGTCGGCTCTTGACACCGCTACCGGACCATCCATCCGGGCGGATGGATTTGTCAGTCAGGTGGGCCGGTTTCCCCCTCTCGTTCCGCAGAGGGGTACGTCACGCGATGACACGGCCCCCGGTCGACGACTGCCCGGGTTGAGAGCAGCTCTGCGCACCCTGATCCTGTAGCGCGCTGCTTCGAATGAGCATTGTCATGCACTCGAGCAGAACGAGGAATCCCTCATGCCCTACAACAACGACTCCCCGCGCGGCGCCAAGCGCGCCCCGGCCGGATCCCGCAGCCCGAACCACCGCGGCTACAACTCCGATCCCGCGCCCAAGAAGCAGCGCTGGAACGCCGACGAGCGCGCCCAGCGCTCCGGCCAGGACGACCGCCCCCAGCGCGGCGGCGCAGTCCGCCCCGCGCGCGGCGGCGACCGCCCCAACTGGGAGCCCCGCTCCGAGCGTCCCGCCGGCCGCGGCGAGCGTCCCGCGTACGGCGACCGCCCCAACCGCGCCGGCCAGCGCCCCGAGCGCGGTGACGCCCGCCCGCAGCGCGGCGAGCGTCCCTCCTACGGCGGCGGGAACGACCGCGGCCAGCGCAGCGAGCGTCCCTCCTACGGCGCCGAGCGCGGCCAGCGCTCCGAGCGTCCGTCGTACGGGAACGACCGGCCCGCCCGCGGTGGCGAGCGCTCCGAGCGTCCCGCGTACAACGACCGCGCGCCGCGCAACGACCGTCCCTCCTACGGGAACGACCGGCCGCAGCGGTCGGAGCGTCCCGCGTACAACGACCGGAACGAGCGCCCCTCGTACGGCGACCGCGCCCAGCGCTCCGAGCGTCCGGCGTACAATGACCGCGCCGCTCGCACGGAGCGCCCGTCGTACAACGACCGCAACGACCGCAACGCCCGCACGGAGCGCCCCGCGTACAACGACCGCGCCCCGCGCACCGAGCGTCCGGCTTACAACGACCGTCCCGCCCGCACCGAGCGCCCGTCGTACAACGACTCGCGCCCGGCCCGCACGGAGCGCCCGTCCTACGGCGACCGCGCCGAGCGATCCGAGCGTCCCTCCTACAACGACCGTCCGGCCCGCACCGAGCGCCCGTCGTACGGCAACGACCGCCCGCAGCGCTCCGAGCGTCCGTCCTACGCCGACCGCCCCCAGCGCAGCGAGCGCCCGTCCTACGACGACGCGCGCCCGAAGCGCGACAGCGACTACTACCCGAGCAAGGAGGGCGCCCCGCGCCACGCGCCGTCCGAGGACGTCGTGCTCGAGCGCCTCGAGGCCCAGGCCACCACGGCCAAGGACGTCGACGGCGTGACCTTCGCGGCGCTCGGCCTCGGCCAGAACATCGTCCGCGTGCTCGAGGAGCTGGGCGCGTCCAGCCCGTTCCCGATCCAGGCCGCCACCATCCCCGACGTGCTCGCGGGTCGCGACGTGCTCGGCCGCGGCCGCACCGGATCCGGCAAGACCATCGCGTTCGGCGCGCCCCTCGTGGAGCGCCTGCTCGAGAACGACGGCGCGAAGAACCGCAAGATGGGCCGCAAGCCCCGCGCGCTGATCCTCGCCCCCACGCGCGAGCTCGCCATGCAGATCGACCGCACGGTGCAGCCCATCGCCCGCTCGGTCGGCCTGTTCACCACCACGATCTTCGGCGGCGTGCCGCAGTTCAAGCAGGTCGGTGCGCTGCAGCGCGGCGTCGACATCCTCATCGCGACCCCCGGCCGCCTCGAGGACCTCATCGACCAGGGCCGCCTCGACCTCTCCGAGATCGTGGTCACGGTCCTCGACGAGGCCGACCACATGTGCGACCTCGGCTTCCTCGAGCCCGTGCAGCGGATCCTCCGTCAGGTGAAGAAGGACGGCCAGCGCCTGCTCTTCTCCGCCACGCTCGACAAGGGCGTCGCGACGCTCGTCAACGAGTTCCTGCCGTCGCCCAGCGTCCACGAGGTCGCGGGCGAGGACCAGGCGTCGTCGACCATCGACCACCGCGTGCTCCTCATCGAGCAGCGCGACAAGGCCGCGATCATCGAGCAGCTCAGCTCCGGCGAGGGCAAGACGCTGATCTTCGCCCGCACCCGCGCGTTCGCCGAGCAGCTCGCCGACCAGCTCGAGGACGCCGGCATCCCGGCCACGTCGCTGCACGGCGACCTCAACCAGGCGCGCCGCACGCGCAACCTGCAGCTCCTCACGAGCGGCAAGGTCCGCGTCCTCGTGGCGACCGACGTGGCCGCCCGCGGCATCCACGTGGACGACATCGGGCTGGTCATCCAGGCCGACGCGCCGGACGAGTACAAGAGCTACCTCCACCGCGCCGGCCGCACGGGCCGCGCGGGCAAGCAGGGCACCGTCGTGACGCTGATCACGAAGGCCCGCCGCCGTCGCATGGACGAGCTCCTCGAGCGCGCCGAGATCTCCGCGAAGACGGTCATGGCCGCCGCCGGGGACCGCGTCATCGCGGACCTCGCGCGCGCCTAGCGCTCACGCACGACCCGACGGCCGTCCCATCCCTCGCGGGTGGGGCGGCCGTCGTCGTGCGCGGGCTGCGGGCGGTCTGGCATCCTCGATGCCGTGCCCGACCGGATCCGCCTGCTGACGCACGACGACGCCCCCGCCCTCTCGGAGCTGCGCCTCCGGAGCCGCGCGTCCCTCGCACCCTGGGAGCCGATCCGGCATCCCGACCACGACACCCCCGCCGGCCAGCGCGCCGACCTCGACGCGGCGCTCGCGCAGCACGCGCGCGGGCAGGGCGTGCCGCTCGCGATCCTCGACGACGACGGATCCGTGGCCGGCCGGCTCGACCTCAACGCCATCGTGCGCGGCGCGTTCGAGTCGTGCGCGATGGGGTACTGGCTCGCGGCGGATCGCACCGGCCGCGGGCTGGCGACCGCGGCGGTGCGCGCTGCCGTGTCGCTCGCGTTCGACGACCTCGGGCTGCACCGGGTCGAGGCCGGCACGCTCCTCCGCAACCACGCCTCGCAGGCGGTGCTCGCGCGCGCGGGCTTCACGCGGTACGGGCTGGCGCCGCGCTACCTCCGCATCGCGGGGGAGTGGCAGGACCACGTGCTGTTCCAGCGGCTGGCGGACGACCCGCCGAGCTGATCCCGATCAGCGCGACCCGCCGTACGCCGCCGGCACCAGGTCCATGCGGGCGTCCCCGCTCGCGATGAGCGCGAGCACCGCGTCGGCCACCGTCTCCGGGGTGTCGAAGGTCGCGCCCGCCGTCATCGCCTCGGCCTCGGCGCGGCCCGCGCGGATCGAGGTCATGAACTCGGTCGCCGTGGCGAAGGGGATGAGCGTCGAGACGACCACGCCCGAGCCCTCCAGCTCCGCGCGGGCGATCGCCGACAGGCGCTCCAGCGCGATCTTCGACGCGACGTAGCCGCCCGTGCCCGGCACGTCGGCGAACGTGGTGCCCGAGCTCACGTTGACGATCGCGCCGGCGCCCTGCGCGCGCATCGTCGGCAGCACGGCCTGCATCGCGGCGAGCGGCGCCACGAGGTTCAGCTCGAGGACGGCGCGGAGGTCGTCGAGCGCGAGGTCCTCGGCGGTCGCCTGCAGGCCCTGGCCCGCGTTGTTGACGAGCACGTCGATGCGGCAGAAGGCGTCGAGGGCGGCCCGCGCGAGCGCCTCCACCTGCGCGCGGTCGGTCACGTCGCAGCGCACCGCGATCGCGCCGCCGCCGATCTCGGCGGCCATCTCCCGGATCCGCTCCTCCCGCCGCGCCGCGAGCACGACGCGCGCGCCCGCCCGCGCCGCCGCCCGGGCGGTGGCCGCCCCGATGCCCGACGACGCCCCGGTGATGACGACGACCGCGTCCTGGATCCGCATGGCTCCTCCTCCTGCGACCGCGACGCGGCCTGCGAGGAGTAACGCTACCGCAGAGTAGCGGAATGGGGCGACGGGCCTATCCTGGACCGGATGGACACCCCGGACGCCGCCCCCCGACCCCGCGTCGGCCGTCCCGTCGACCGCTCGAGCGACACCGCGATCCTCTCCGCCGCCCTCGACCTCGTCGCCGAGCGCGACTACGAGCGCATGACGCTCGACGAGGTCGCCGCCCGCACGGGCAAGGCCAAGACCACGATCTACCGGCGCTGGGCGACGAAGGAGGACCTCGTGCTCGCGGCGATCCGCGCGGCCGGCGGCCCACCCGAGGCCGCGGCGCTCCCCGACACCGGGTCCCTCCGCGGCGACCTCGTCGCCGTCGTCGACTCGGCGTGGCTCGGCGGCCCGGACCGCCGCACGGCCCTCTTCGCCGGGCTCGCCCCCGCGATGCGCGGCTCGGAGCGGCTGGCGGCGGCGATCCGCGCGGAGGTCACGGAGCCGTACGTCGCCGTCTACGGGCGCCTCCTCGCGCGCGCGATCGAGCGGGGCGAGGTGGCCGCGCGGCCGGCCGAGGCCGTCGCCGTGCTCGCGGAGGTCGTCCCCGCGATGAGCACGCACCTCCTCGCCGCCGGCCGCGGGCCCGTGCGGCGCGACGACTTCCTCGCGGTGATCGACCACGTGCTGCTGCCGGCGCTCGGGGTCGGCTGACCCGACGTCCGCCGCGCCGCCGGATACCCTCGACCGCATGCAGATCCGCCCCGCCGTCGACGCCGACTGGCCCCTGATCCACCCCTTCTACCGCCGGATCGTCGACGCCGGCCGCACCTACGCGCTCCCCGCCGGGCAGTCGCTCGAGGAGGCCCGGCCGAACTGGATGGCGGAGGCGCCGGCCCGCACCTCCGTGGCGGTCGACGACGACGGCACGGTCCTCGGATCGGCCAAGGCCGGCCCGAACCGGCCCGGCCGCGGGGCGCACGTCGCCACCGGGTCCTTCCTCGTGGATCCCGCGCACGCCGGCCGAGGCGTCGGCCGTGCGCTCGGCGAGTCCGTGATCGCGTGGGCGCGCGCGGAGGGCTACCGCGCGATCCAGTTCAACGCGGTCGTCGAGACCAACCGGGCCGCCGTGCACCTGTGGGAGTCGCTGGGGTTCCGGATCATCGGCACGGTGCCCGAGGCGTTCGACGACGCGGAGGAGGGGCTCGTCGGCCTGCACGTGATGCACCTGCCGCTGCGCTGACCCGCGGCCGTCGCTCCGCTCTCGCGGCCCAGACCCTATTTCCTATAGGATCTGGATCCCGAGTGCTCGGGACCCGACGACCGCGATGGAGCAGCATGCCGGAGACGCCCGCGACGACCCCGCCCCCCTACGACGCGGAGTCGTGGCCGATCGCCACGTGCCTCCACTCGTTCGCCACCGTCGGCCGCGACGGCACCGCGCTCCACGACGCGGACACCGCGGTCTGGGATCGCATGTTCGCCGACATCGCGCGCGAGGGCTTCACCCTCGCCGAGCTCGCTGACAGCCACGTGCGGCCCGCGGACCTCGAGCCGTCCCGCCGCGAGGAGCTCGTCTCCGTCGCCCGCGCGCACGGCGTCGGCATCCCGTCGGTGCACCTGCAGCGGCAGAGCGTGATCATGCCGGGGCACGAGGAGCGGAACCTCGCCTACGCGCACCGCACCATCGACGCCATCGCCGAGATGGGGATGGACGTCTTCTCCACCGGGCTGCATCAGCCGTTCAGCGAGGCGCAGCGGAAGGCGCTGTGGTTCTGGACCGCCGAGGGCCCGAAGGACCCCGACGACCCCGAGGTGCGGGCCGCCGCCGTCACGCGCCTCCGCGAGCTCGGCCGGCACGCCGCCGACCTCGGCCTCCGCATGGCGCTCGAGATGTACGAGGACACCTACCTCGGCACGGCCGACAGCGCCGTGCGGCTCGTGGAGGAGATCGGCCTCGACAACGTCGGCCTCAACCCCGACGTCGCGAACCTCATCCGCCTGCACCGCCCGGTCGAGAGCTGGCGCGAGCTGTACGCGAAGACGCTTCCGTACGCGAACTACTGGCACGTGAAGAACTACATGCGCGACGAGGCCGCCGACGGGAGCTGGGCCACCTCGGTGCCCACCACCATGCGCTCGGGCCTCATCGACTACCGGCAGGTGATCCGCGACGCGGTCGAGCTCGGCTTCGACGGGATCATCCTCGTCGAGCAGTACGGCGGGGACAGCCTCGGCGTCTGCGCGGAGAACCGGGACTACATCCGCACGCTGCTGCCGCAGACGCGCGACGCTTAGGGAGAGGGCACCATGACCGCACGCAACATCGCCATCGTCGGATCCGGCTACATGGGCGGCGGCATCGCGCAGGTGCTCGCGCTCGCGGGCGCGACGGTGCGCATCGCCGACATCTCGGAGGAGATCGCCGTCGCGAACCACGCCCGCCTCATCGCCGAGGCGGAGCGCTTCGTCGCGGACGGGCTGTTCCCGGCCGACGCCGTGGAGCGGATCCGCGCGGCCGTGACGCCCGCCGCGTCCATCGAGGAGGCCGTCGCCGACGCCGACTTCATCGAGGAGGCCGTGCCGGAGAAGCTCGAGATCAAGCACGCGACGCTCGCGCGGATCTCGGCGGCGGCGCGGCCCGACGCCGTCATCGGATCCAACACCTCCACCATCCTCATCGGCTCGCTCGCCGAGGCCGTCACGAACCCGGAGCGGTTCCTCGGCGTGCACTTCTCGAACCCCGCGCCCTTCATCCCCGGCGTCGAGCTGATCCCGCACGCGGGCACCGAGGAGTCGGCCATCCAGGCCGCGGAGGCGCTCGTCGCGTCGACCGGCAAGGAGACCGCGCGCGTCACGGACTCCACGGGCTTCGTGCTCAACCGCCTGCAGTACGCGCTCTTCCACGAGGCGACGCAGATCGTCGAGGAGGGCATCGCGACCCCCGAGGACATCGACACGATCGTCCGCACCACGTTCGGCTTCCGCCTGCCGGTGTTCGGCCCGTTCGCGATCGCCGACATGGCCGGGCTCGACGTGTACGCGTTCTGCTACGCGTCGCTGCAGACCCGCTGGCCCGAGCGCTTCGCGACCCCGGCGTCGCTGCAGGCGCACGTGGACGCGGGGGAGTACGGCACCAAGACGGGCGCCGGCTACCTCGACGTGCCCGCCGAGCGCACCGAGGCGCTGGTGGCGTACCGGAACAAGGCGTACGTCGCGATCAAGGAGCTGATGGACGAGCTGGGGCCGGCGCCGATCGGGTAGGCGGACGTCAGCCCGCGGGCGCGTCGGGCGCGTCGTCCGCGTCCCGCCGCGACCGCTCCCGCACGCGCTCGATGTGCTCCCGCATCGCGGCGGCCGCGGCGTCCGGGCCCTCCGCGACCGCGTCGATGATCGCGCGGTGCTCGTGCACGGCGTCGTCGGCGTCGTGGACGCCTGTGCGCATCGTCTGGCGCATGCGGTGGACGCGGGTGGAGATCGCCTCGGACATGTCGAGGAGGAACGGGTTGCCGGTCGCCTCGAAGATGCGGTGGTGGAAGTCCCAGTCGACGACGAAGTACTCGCGGATGAGGCCCACCGGCATGTCGGCGCCGTCGCCGGACGCGCGGATCCGCCGGGTCGTCTCCTCGTGCGCGGCGAGCGCGTCCTCGAGCGCGGGCACGAGGCGCGCGGGATCCGCCGCCGCCAGCGCCGTCGCCCCGCCCTCGAGCACGACGCGCGCGTCGAAGAGCGCCTCGAGCTGCTCACCCGCGATGGGTGGCGCCACCCGGTAGCCCTTGTGCGCCTCGCGGGCGACGAGCCCGGTGCGCTCGAGCTGCACGAGCGCCTCCCGCACGGGCGTGGGGGAGACGTGCAGGTCGCGCGCGATCTGGTCGATGGCGAGGCGGGAGCCGGGCTCCATCGCGGATCCCATGAGCATGTCGAGCACGAGGTCGTAGACGCGGTCGCGCAGCCCCTGCCGGGCGGGCAGCGAGGTCGCGTCGAGCGGGAGGCCGGAGGTCACCAGGACAGTCTGCCGTCAGCGGGCGGGGTCGGGCGCCGGGCGGGCCGCGGCGCGCGCGTGCACCTCGTCGAGGATCGCCGCGACGGCCCGCGGGTCGTGGGCGAACCGGCCGAGGAACAGGCCGTCGACGTCGTCGCCGATGCGCGTGAGGAGGCCGGGGCCGGCGCTGCCGCCGTAGATGACGGCGGATCCCGGGTGGGCGTCGAGCGCGCGCACGCGGGCGCGGAGGTCCCGGCAGACGGCGCGGATGTGCGCGTCCGAGGCGGGCGCGTCCGCGCCGATCGCCCACTGCGGCTCGTAGGCGACGACGATCCGGCCGCCGTGCCCGGACTCCCGCGCGAGCGCCAGCGCGTCCTCGAGCTGGCGGCCGCACTCCCGGGCCGCGTCGGCCGGATCCTGCTCCGCCTCCTCGCCGAGGCAGAGGATCGGCACGAGCCCGGCCCGCAGCGCGGCGTCGGCCTTCCGCCGCACGACCTCGTCCGTCTCGCCGTAGAGCCGCCGCCGCTCCGCGTGGCCGACCTCGACGAACGCGCCGCCGAGCTCCCGCACCTGCCCGCCGGACACCTCGCCCGTGAAGGCGCCGGAGTCCTCGGTCGCGAGGTCCTGGGCGCCGACCGCGGCGATCCCGTCGAGGATCCCGACCGCGGCCGGCACCGACAGGTACGACGGCAGCACCACGAGCTCGGCCTCGCCGCCCGCGGTCGCCGGGTGCGTGCGGGCGATCCCCGCCACGGCCTCGCACCAGGCGACGGTCTCCGCGTGCCCCAGGTACATCTTCAGGCTCACGCCGACGATCGCCGGACGCGCGACCCGCCCCGCGTCCTGCCGCACGTCCGCCGGCGCGGGCACGGCCCTACTTCGCCTCGTACGCGCGGATCTCGTCGACCTTGTCGGCCGACGCGCTCGACGTGTCGAACTCGTAGGTCAGCCACTCGCGCACGTTCCGCCGCGCGAGCTCCAGCCCGATGACGCGCTGGCCCATGCAGAGCACCTGCGCGTCGTTGGAGAGCACGCTGCGCTCGACCGAGTAGGAGTCGTGGGCCGTGACGGCGCGGATCCCCGCGACCTTGTTCGCCGCGATCGCGACGCCGAGCCCGGTGCCGCACACCAGCAGCGCCCGGTCGGCCTCGCCGCGGGCGACCATCTCGGCCGCCGTGGTGGCGACGGTCGGGTAGGCCGTGTGCCCGTCCGCGTCGACGCCCACGTCGACCACGGAGACCACGAGGTCGCTCGCCTCGAGGTCGGCCTTGAGCGCCTCCTTGTGCTGGTAGCCCGCGTCGTCCGAGCCGACGACGATGCGCCATGTCCTGGTCATGCTGTCCTCCTCCTGGCCGTGCTGATGGTGCCGATGCCGGTGGACGTCACCGGTCGGCGAGGGTGCGGCCGACGGCCGCCGTGATGAGCGCGAGCGAGACGGCGCCGGGGTCGGGCGTGCCGACCGAGCGCTCGCCGTGCGAGCGGGCCCGGCCCATGCCGGGCTTCAGGGCCGCGGTCGCGTCCGCCGCCTCCTGCGCGGCCGCGCTCGCGTCGGCCCACGCCTCGGCGAGCGGGGCGCCGGATCCGACCCGCTCGGCGAGCGCCTCGGCGAACGGCACGAGCGCGTCGACCATGGTCTTGTCGCCGACGGACGCCTTGCCGTGGCCCATCACGGCGTCGCGCGCGTCGCCGACGCCGCGGGCCACCGCATCGGCGGTGTCGGGATCCGCGTCCTCGTCGTCGAGCGCGTCGCCCAGCGCCTGCAGGATGAGCCCCCAGAGCGCGCCCGAGGTGCCGCCGCCCTTGTCCGACCAGGCGTCGCCCGCGAGCCGGAGCGCGGTGCGGGCGCCGGCGCCCTGCTCCACGGCCGCGGCGGCGCGCTCGGCGGCGGCCCGGGATCCGCGGAGCATGCCGATGCCGTGGTCGCCGTCGCCCGCGATCGCGTCGAGCCGGCCGAGCTCGTCGGCGTGCTCGGCGACGGTCGCGTGCACGGCGTCGAGGGCGTCGGAGATGCGCGCGGCGGCTTCCCGCGACGCCTCGCTCGCGTCCGGGATCGCGGCCTCGACCTCGTCGTCCTCGCGCGCGTCCACGGCCTGGAGCCCGGATCCGTCGACGGCGCCGCTGCGGAACGCCGGGGTGTCGGCGGGCGCGGTCCACAGCCGCTCCAGCTCCTCGTTGAGCCAGAACAGGGTGAGGGAGGCGCCGGCCATGTCGAAGCTCGTGCAGAACTCGCCGACCTGCGGGTCCACGATCGTGATCCCGGCCTCCTCCAGGAGGTCCGCGACGCGCGTGAACACGACGAACAGCTCCTCGTTCTTCACGGAGCCGAGGCCGTTGAGCACGGGCACGACGCGGGCGCCGCGCACCTCCACGCCGTCGGGGACCTCGGCCTCCGCGAGCAGGTGCGTCACGAAGAGCTCCGCCAGGCCGTCGGCCGAGGGGATGTCGGTCTCGTCGATGCCGGGCTCGCCGTGGATCCCGAGCCCGATCGCCATCCGCCCCTCGGGGACGGAGAACAGCGGCTCATCCGCGCCCGGCAGCGTGCACCCAGTGAAGGCGACGCCCATCGAGCGGGTGCGGGCGTTCGCGAGGGCCGCGACGCGCTCGGTGCCGTCGAGGTCGTAGCCGGCCGCCGCCGCGGCGCCCGCGGCCTTGAACACGGTGAGGTCGCCCGCGATCCCGCGGCGCTTGGCCTGCTCCTCGGGCCCGGCGCTGAAGATGTCGTCGGTGACGACGACCGTGCGGCAGTCGATCCCGTCGCGGCGCACGCGCTCCTGCGCGTCGTCGAAGTGCAGCACGTCGCCCGCGTAGTTGCCGTAGAGGAGGAGCGCGCCGCGGCCCTGCTCGCTCGTGCGGATCACCGACTCGACCTGGTGCGCCGACGGCGAGGCGAAGAGGTTGCCCATCGCGGCGCCGTGGGCGAGGCCGGGGCCGACCAGGCCGCCGAACGCGGGGTAGTGGCCGGATCCGCCGCCGATGACCACCGCCACCTCCGGCTCGGCCGCGCGGGTGGAGCGGGAGACCCCGCCGTGCACCCGCCGGACCCACCGGGCGTTGGCGCGGACGAAGCCCGCCGTCATGTCGTCCGCGAAGTCAGCGGGGTCGTTCCAGAGCCGGGTCATCCGTCGTGTCCTCCTCGTCGAGCACGTGAGGAGATCCTATAGGATATTGGATCCGTCGCGGGAGGGTGCTGCGCGCCGACGCCGACGCCGACGCCGGCGACGGCGGATCAGCGGGCGGCCCGGCCGCCTCCGTCCGCGTCCGGGTCCCGCGCCAACTCGTGCGCGAGCGCGTCGAGCTCGGCGCCGCCGGCCATCAGGCGGGTGAGCTCGTCGAGCGTGATCCCGTCCTTCTCGAACGTGCCGAGGGCGGATCCGCGGCTGAGCACGAGGAACCGGTCGCCCACCGGGTACGCGTGGTGCGGGTTGTGCGTGATGAACACCACCCCGAGCCCCCGGTCGCGCGCGCGGGCGATGTACCGCAGCACGACGCCGGACTGCTTGACGCCGAGCGCGGCGGTCGGCTCGTCGAGGATCAGGACGCGGGCGCCGAGGTGCACGGCCCGCGCGATGGCAACGGACTGGCGCTCGCCGCCGGAGAGCGTGCCGATGGGCTGGTCGACGTCGCGCAGGTCGATGCCCATCCGCCCGAGCTGCTCGCGCGTGATCGCCCTCATGGCCCGCACGTCGAGCCGGCGGAGCGGCCCCCGGCCCGTGGTCAGCTCGGAGCCGAGGAAGAAGTTCCGCCACACGGGCATGAGTGGGACGACCGCGAGGTCCTGGTGCACGGTGGCGATGCCCGCCTGCAGGGCGTCCCGCGGCGAGGCGAACGTCACGGGCTCGCCGTCGAGGAGCATCGTGCCGGAGGTCGGCGCGTGCACGCCCGCGAGCACCTTGATGAAGGTCGACTTGCCCGCGCCGTTGTCGCCGAGCACGCACGTGACCTCGCCGGCCGCGACCGCGGTCGAGATGCCGGAGAGCGCCTCCACGGCGCCGTACGACCTGCCGATTCCGCGGACCTCGAGGACGGGCGCGCCGGTCATCGCGCGCCTCCCGCCCGGGTGCGCACCCAGTGGTTGAGGAGCACGGCCGCGAGCAGCATCACGCCGAGGATCGTGCGCAGCCAGTTCGTGTCCCACTGCGCGAAGGTGATGCCCTGGAAGACCATCCCGTAGACGAGCGCGCCGAGGGCCGCGCCGACGGCCGAGCCGAAGCCGCCCGTGAGCAGGCACCCGCCGACAACCGCGCAGATGATGTAGATGAACTCCTGGCCGACGCCCGTGTTCGCCTGCACCGTCGAGGTGCGGAACAGCGAGATCATGCCGACGAGCCAGGCCGCGCCCGCGGTGCCCATGAAGAGGCCGACCTTGGTCCGGAGGACCGGCACGCCCACCTGGCGGGCGGACTCCTTCGCGCCGCCGACCGCGAAGATCCAGTTGCCGGCGCGGGTGCGCAGCAGGATCCACGTCGCCGCGGCCGTGACGATCGCCCACCACAGCACCGAGACGTAGAACGTGCCGCCGCCCAGCTGCAGCGACGAGCCGAAGACCGGCTGGATCTGGTCGTAGGACGGCACCTTCGTCATGCCCTGGATCGCGACCTGGCCCGTGATGGCCTTCGTGACGGCGAGGTCGACGCCCGCCAGCGCGAAGAACGTGCCGAGCGTCACGATGAAGCTGGGCAGCCCGGTGCGCATGACGAGGAACCCGTTGAGCGCGCCGATCGCGAGGGCCGCCGCGAGCGACACGAGCACGGCCACCCAGATGCTGAGGCCGTAGTGCGAGGTGAGGATGCCGACCACGAGCGCCGAGAAGCCCGTCATGACGCCGGCGGAGAGGTCGAACTCGCCGCCGATCATGAGCATCGCGACGGCGACCGCCATGATCCCGAAGGTCGAGGCCGACTCGAGCCACACGCCGGCGCCCGCGAGGGTGAGGAACTGCGGCGTGTAGACGGAGAAGAAGACGAGCACCGCGAGGGCGGCCGCGAGGGCCCCGACCTCCGGGCGGGCGAGGAGGCCGCGGAGGCGTCGGGGCGCGGGGCGCGGCCTCGCGGGCGTCGTCGTGGCGGGGGTCGTCATCGGCGGTGCTCCTGGTCTGGGCGGATGCGGACGGGCGGGGACGGGCGGGTCGGGCGGGCGCGGGTCAGCGCGTGCCGTCGGCCGCGTGCTCGGCGACCTCGGCCGCGTTCTCGCGGGTCACGAACGCCGGGCCGGAGTACACGGGCTGGCCGCCGCCGATCACGGTGCCGTTCGTCGCGTTCAGCTGCAGCGCGGTGATCCCGAGGAACCCCTGCACGTACGGCTGCTGGTCGACGGCGAACAGGATCGAGCCCGCCTGGACGTCCGCCACGACGTCCTCGCTGAGGTCGAAGGTCGCCACCTGGGCCCGGCTGCCGGACTCGGCGACGGCGCCGACCGCGTCGATCGCGTACTGGCCGCCGAGCGTCAGCACGCCGTCGAGCGAGGGATCCGCCTGCAGCTTCGACTTGACGGTGGCCTTCACCTCGGCGTCGTTCGTGCCGTCGACCTGGAGGTTCGTCATGCGGCCCCCGAAGGCGCCGGCGGCCGCGCGGCAGCGCTCCTCGTGGCCGACGTTGCCGGCCTCGTGGATCACGCACAGCACGTTCCCGAGGCCGGCCTGGCCGAGGCGCTCGCCGACGGCCTCGCCCGCGACGGTCTCGCTCTGGCCGATGTGCGCGAGGGCGCCGAACTCGGCGGAGCGCTCCATCCCCGAGTTGATGGTGACGACGGGGATGCCCGCGGCGACGGCCTTCTCGACGCTGTCGCGCAGGCCGTCGGGGTTCGCCATCGACACGACGATGCCGTCGGTGCCCTGGGCGACGGCGCTGTCGATCAGCTGCGACTGGCGCGCGGGATCCGGGTCGCCCGTGTAGGAGACGCTCGCGCCGTAGTCCGCGCCCGCCGCCTCCGCGCCCGACTTCACGCGGTCCCAGAACGTGTCGCCCGGGCCCGAGTGGGTGACCACCGCGAAGGAGAGGTCGCCGTCGCCGGACGCCGCCGAGGGGGCGGGATCCTGGCCCGTGCCCGCGCAGGAGGTGAGGAGGAGGCCGGCCGCGATCACGAGGCCGAGCGGGGCGAGGGAACTGGTCTTCATCGAGCGCTCCTTGTCGGGCGGGCACCCGCACGGCCGCGCGCATGCCGCGCATCGCCGTCGGGGGAGCCGGTCGACCGACCCGAAGGACAAGTCTGCGCCCTCCGCGGGCCGTCGCGCGCCGCGGGCGTGCCCGGAGGGCCTCGCGCCGGCACCGGGACGGCCGATGACGACCCGATGACGATCCGGTGACGAGCCCCCGTCCGGGGCGCGGCCCGGCCTACGCTCGACCGGAGATCCCCCGCGTGGGGGAACCCGCGACGCCGAGGGGGACGACGCCATGATCGACACCGAGACCGCACCTGCATCCGCCGACGGGGAGCGCCGGCCGGCCCGCGTCCGCCGCGCCGCCCGCCCGCTCGCCGTCGCGACGGCCCTGGCCCTCGGCCTCTCGGCGCTCGTCGCGTCGCCGGCCCAGGCCGCGACCGTCGCCATCGCCGACGTGCAGGGCACCGGCAGCGCGACCCCGTACGCCGGCCAGGTCGTCACGGTCGAGGGCGTCGTCACCGCCGACCACCGCGGCGCCAGCGGGTACGCCGGCATCGTGATCCAGACCCCGGGCTCCGGCGGCACGGCGGACGCCACCCCGGGCGCCTCCGACGGGATCTTCGTCTACCTCGCGAGCGCCGACCCCGCCGTCGCGATCGGCGACCTCGTGCGCGTCACGGGCACCGCCTCCGAGCGCCAGGGCCAGACCCAGGTCGCCGCGACCGCGACCGACCTGGTGCAGGCCGCCGTCGGCGCGCCCGCCGCCACGCCGCTGCCCGACACGCTCCGCGGCGCCGACCGCGAGTCGCTCGAGAGCATGCTCGTGACGCCCACGGGCGACTACCTGGTCGGATCCGCGCACCAGCTGGAGAACTTCGGCACCCTCTGGCTGAGCGCCGGCGCCGAGCTCCCGGTCAAGTCCACGGACGAGGTGCGCCCCGGCCCCGAGGCCGACCGGATCGCTGCCGACAACCGCGCGCGCCGGCTCCTGCTCGACGACGGCTACAACATCCAGCTCACCAACGGCGCGTACCCGGCGGGTGCGACGCAGCCGTACTACACGGCCGACCGCGTCGTGCGGAACGGCGACGTCCCCGTCTTCCCGACCACGCCGTACGTGCTCGGCTACGGCTTCGACGACTGGCGCCTCCAGCCCACGACGCCGCTCACGTCGCTCGACGCGGCCGGCCGCGTGCCGACCTTCACGAGCGGGAACCCGCGCCCCGCGTCCTCGCCCGAGGTCGGCGGCGACGTCCGCATCGCGGGCTTCAACGTCCTCAACTACTTCACGACGCTCGGCGAGCGCGGCGCGCAGGACGCCGCGGCGTTCCAGCGGCAGCGCGCCAAGATCGTGACCGCCATCACCGGCCTCGACGCCGAGGTCGTGACCCTGATGGAGATCGAGAACTCGTCCCGCTTCGGCGAGCCGGCCGACACCGCGACGGCCGACCTGGTGCGCGGCCTCAACGACGCCGCCGGCTCCACGGTGTGGGACTACGTGCGCACCCCGGCCGCGCTGCAGTCGACGCCGACGGACGAGATCCAGAACGCGATCATCTACCGCACCGACGCCGTCACGCCCGTCGGCGCCGCCGCGACGCAGATCGACGAGACCGTGTGGGGCAACGCCCGCGAGCCGATCGCGCAGTCCTTCCGCGGCGACGACCGCACCTTCACGGTGGTCGCGAACCACTTCAAGTCGAAGTCCGGCTCGGGCACGCAGCCGGCCGACGGCCAGGGCTTCTTCAACGCCGACCGCGTCGCGCAGGCGAAGGCCGTGGCGCGCTTCGCGACCGAGCTGCGGGCCTCGAGCGGCTCCGACCTCCTCTACCTGCTCGGCGACTTCAACGCCTACGCGCAGGAGGACCCCATCCAGGTGCTCCGCGACGCCGGGTTCGTCGACCTCGTGCCCGCGAAGGCGCCGGGGGAGCGCACGTACTCGTTCGACGGCGAGGTCGGATCCCTCGACCACGTCCTCGCGACGGGCGCGGGCGCCGCGGCCGTGACGGGGGTAGGGGTCTGGGACCTCAACGCCCCCGAGTGGGCGGCGCGCGAGTACGACGGCACCGCGACCGACGGATCCAGCGCCTTCCGGTCGAGCGACCACGACCCCGTCAAGGTCGGCCTCGACACCGTCCGCGACGCGTCGACCCTCGTCGGGTACGCCGACCGCCTGCTCGCCCGCAGCGGCCAGCCCGTGCGCTACACGGTGCGGCTCGCCGCGGGGGCCAGCGCCCCCACGGGCCGCGTGCAGGTCCTCGACCGGGGCCGCGCCATCGCCTCCGTCGACCTGACCGCCGCCGACGCGGGCCGCGCGACCGTCACGCTGCCGGCGCTCTCCCGCGGGATCCACCTGCTCACCGCCTCCTACGCGGGCGGCGACGCCGCGAAGGGCTCGAGCACGGTCTGGCCGTCGATCGTCCTCGTCTGGTAGCCACGACCGGCCGGCGGTCCCGCGCGGAATGCGCGGGGCCGCCTCCGGGTTGCACCCCGTGACCGCATGACCTGAGGACGAGAAGAGGACGCACCATGGCCACCACCGAGCTCACGCAAGAGAACTTCGAGAGCATCGTCGACTCCAACGGCATCGTCGTCGTCGACTTCTGGGCCGACTGGTGCGGCCCCTGCAAGCAGTTCGCCCCCGTCTTCGACAAGTCGAGCGAGAAGCACGCCGACATCGTCCACGGCAAGGTCGACACCGAGGCGCAGCAGTTCCTCGCGCAGCAGGCGAACATCTCCGCCATCCCGACGCTCATGATCTTCAAGGACCAGACGCTGATCTTCAGCCAGGCCGGCGCCCTGCCCGCCCCGGCGCTCGAGTCCCTCATCGAGGAGGTGCGCGCCGTCGACGTGGCCGCCCTCAAGGAGCAGGCCGCCGCCGAGGCCGCGCAGGCGACCCCCGGCGCGAGCGCCGACCCGACCGCGATCTGACCCGCGCCTGATCCGTGCCGACGGCCCCTCCCCATGCGGGAGGGGCCGTCCGCGTCCACACCGCTCGCACCGCCCGCATCGCGTCCGCGGGCCCCGGATACGATGGCCCCGATGACCTCCACCCCTCCCGCTCCCGCCGGCACGGCGCCCTCCGCCGACGTGCTCGCCCCCGCCCTCGAGCGCCTCGGCACGGTCTTCGGGTACGACGCCTTCCGCGGCGACCAGCAGGAGATCGTCGAGCACGTCATCGGCGGCGGCGACGCTCTCGTGCTCATGCCCACCGGCGGCGGCAAGTCGCTCTGCTACCAGATCCCGAGCCTCGTCCGCGAGGGCACCGGCGTCGTCATCTCGCCGCTCATCGCGCTCATGCAGGACCAGGTCGACGCGCTCCGGGCCGTCGGCGTGAAGGCCGCGTTCCTCAACTCCACGCAGGACCTCGAGACCAGCCGCGAGGTGGAGCGCGCGCTCCTCGACGGCGACCTCGACCTCCTCTACCTCGCCCCCGAGCGCCTCATCCTCGACCGGATGGGGCGCCTCCTCGACGAGGCGCGCATCGCCCTCTTCGCCATCGACGAGGCGCACTGCGTCTCCCAGTGGGGCCATGACTTCCGCAAGGACTACCTCGCGCTGTCCATGCTCCAGGAGCGCTGGCCCGAGGTGCCGCGCATCGCCCTCACGGCCACGGCCAACGAGGCCACGCACGCCGACATCACGGCGCGCCTCGGCCTGCAGGACGCGCGCCACTTCGTCTCCTCGTTCGACCGCCCGAACATCCGGTACCGCATCGTGCCCAAGGCCGAGCCGCGCAAGCAGCTCATCGACCTCATCCGGAACGAGCACGCGGGCGATGCGGGCATCGTCTACTGCCTGAGCCGCAAGACCGTCGAGCAGACGGCGGAGGCGCTGAACAAGCAGGGCATCACGGCGCTCCCGTACCACGCGGGCCTCGACGCCGCCGTGCGCCAGCGCAACCAGGCGCGCTTCCTCCGCGAGGACGGCATCGTCATGTGCGCCACCATCGCGTTCGGCATGGGCATCGACAAGCCCGACGTGCGCTTCGTCGCGCACGTCGACCTGCCCAAGTCCATCGAGGGCTACTACCAGGAGACCGGCCGCGCGGGCCGCGACGGCCTGCCCTCCACCGCGTGGCTCGCCTACGGCCTGCAGGACGTGGTGCAGCAGCGCCGCATGATCGACCAGTCCGAGGGCGACGCGCAGCACCGCCGCCGGCTCTCGCAGCACCTCGACGCGATGCTCGCCCTCTGCGAGACCGTCGGCTGCCGGCGCGTGCAGCTCCTCCGCTACTTCGGCGAGGAGACGGGCCCCTGCGGCAACTGCGACACGTGCCTCGAGCCCGTCGCCACGTGGGATGCGACGGTGCCGTCGCAGAAGCTGCTGTCCACCGTCGTGCGCCTCCAGCGCGAGCGCGGCCAGCGCTTCGGCGCCGCGCACCTCATCGACATCCTGCTCGGCAACGAGACCGACCGCGTCCGGCAGCAGGGCCACGACCAGCTCGCCACCTTCGGCATCGGCGGCGAGCTCACCGACGTGCAGTGGCGCGGCGTCGTCCGCCAGCTGCTCGCGCAGGGCCTCCTCGGCGTGAGCGACGACGGCTACGGCACGCTCGTCATCACCCCGGGCAGCGGCGACGTGCTCACGGGCGCGCGCCAGGTGCCCATGCGGCAGGAGCCCGAGCGCATCGTGCGCGGCCGCGGCACCCGCACCACGCGCGCCAAGGGCGGCCAGGTCGTCGACCTCCCCGAGGAGGCGCAGGGCCTGTTCGAGGCGCTGCGCGCGTGGCGCTCGGAGCAGGCGAAGGAGCAGGGCGTGCCGGCCTACGTGGTGTTCGCGGACGTCACCCTGCGCGAGGTCGCCACGGTGCGCCCGCAGGACCTCGGCCAGCTCGCCGGCGTCACGGGCGTCGGCCAGAAGAAGCTCGACACGTACGGCGAGGGGCTCCTCACGGTGGTCCGGGAAGCCGGCGGCGCGGCCGTCTGAGACGCCCGGATCCGCGCCCGCGCGCAGGCCCACGGCCGACGGCGGGGGAGAGGGACCCGGCCCCGAGCCTCGAGGGCTGCGGGACCGGGCCGCGCACACGACCGACTTTTACCCGAAGACCGGTCCGGCGCTGGCGGGACAGCTCACCCGAAGAGCTGTCGCCGTTGCCCACGATCGTACTGGTCCCTCCGCGGCCCCCGACGCGGGTTGTGGGGAGTCGACGCGCGACCGCCGCGAGCCCCGCCTGCCTCCCGCGGGCTGGCCGGTCGGATGTAAACACCGTGTAACGAGAGGGCTCCGACGCCTCATCGCCATTGCCAACACGGCATGGAGTATTTGTAATATGTCACCTACCACCGACCACCCGAGGTCGGCGAGGGAGCGGGGTGGCTGTGACACGAGCGGATGCGGACGCCGCGGACCGGACGGCACGACGTGCCGCGGTCCTCCCCGGCACCGGCTCCCGACGCCCGCTGGGCAGCGGCGCCGTCACCCTCGAACCCGGCCTCCTCGCCGCGTGGCAGGAGCGCAACCGCGCGCGCACCATCCCGCACGCCATCGCGTCCATGACCGCCGCCGGCAACCTCGACGACCTCCGCGCGGCGGTCGACGGCGCGGGCGAGCGCCCCATGCCGCGGTACCCGTTCCTCGACACCGACGTCTACAAGACGCTCGAGGGGATCGCCTACGAGGTGGGCCGCGGCAGCGCGACCGCGGACATGCGCGCCTTCCTCGCCGAGGCCACCGACGTGCTCGAGCGGGTGCAGGCCGACGACGGCTACATCGGCTCCTTCGTGCAGCGGCCCGGATCCGACCGCGAGCCCTGGTCCGACCTCGCCTGGGGCCACGAGCTCTACAACCTCGGCCACCTGATCCAGGCCGCCGTCGCCGACTCCCGCCAGGGCGGCGACAGCCGGCTCCTCGCCGTCGCGCGCCGCTTCGCCGACGCCGCCGTCCGCGCGTTCGGCCCGGGCGGCCGCGAGGAGGTCTGCGGGCACCCCGAGGTGGAGATGGCGCTCGTGGAGCTCGCCCGCGAGACGGGGGAGCGCGCGTACCTCGACCTCGCCTCCGTGTTCGTCGACCGGCGCGGCCACGGCACGGTGGCGACGCGGATCTTCCCGGCCGAGTACTTCCAGGACGCGCACCCCTTCCGCGACATGCCCTCCGTCACGGGCCACGCCGTCCGCATGGCGTACCTCGCCGCGGGCGCCACCGACGTCGCCGTGGAGACGGGCGACGCGGATCTGCTCGCCGCCTCCGTCCGCCTCTTCGACGACGCGGTGCGCACGCGCCTCTACGTGACGGGCGGGCTCGGCAGCCGCCACTCCGACGAGGCGATCGGCGACGCGTACGAGCTGCCCAGCGAGCGCTCCTACAGCGAGACGTGCGCGGCCATCGCCGTGATGCAGTGGGCCTGGCGCCTCTTCCTCGCGACCGGCGAGCCGCGCTTCCTCGACGTGCACGAGACCGTGCTGCTGAACGCCTACGCGGTGGGCCTCTCCGCCGACGGCACGGGCTTCTTCTACGACAACCCGCTCCAGCGGCGGCCCGACCACCACGCGCAGTCGGGCGCCGAGACGGAGGGCGAGCTCCTGCGCCGCCCGTGGTTCACCTGCCCGTGCTGCCCGCCGAACATCGTGCGCTGGATGAGCGAGCTGCAGGACCACGTCGCCGTGCAGGACGGCGACGACCTCGTGATCGCGCACCCGACCGCCTGCCTCATCCGCACCGTCGCGCTCGACGTGCGCGTGACGACCGCGTACCCGTGGGACGGATCCGTCCGCGTGGAGGTGCTGCGCGCATCCGGCGCGACCACCGGCCTCATCCTCCGCCGCCCCGGGTGGTGCCGGTCCGCGTCCGCCTCCGTGCTGGGCGCCGACGGCGCCAGCGCGGCGGTCGACGCGACGGCGGACGACCGGTGGATCCGCGTCACCCGCGCCTGGGCGCCCGGCGACGCGCTCGTGGTCGAGCTCGACATGCCCGTGCGCGCGCTCGGGTCCCACCCCCACCTCGACGCGACGCGCGGCGCCCTCGCGGTCGCCCGCGGCCCGGTCGTCTACGCGGTCGAGCAGCAGGACGTCGGCGCGCCCGTCGACGACCTGCTCCTCGATCCGCGCGACCTGGCGGCGGCGCACCCCGTGCCGCTGCCCGTCGACGCGCCGTGGGGTCCCGCGTCCGCCGCGACGGATCCCGCGTCCGGCGTCGCCCTCGCCCTCCGCCTCCGCCGCGCGGTGCCCGCGCCCGACGAGCTCTACCCCGAGGTCGTCCCCGGCACCGCCGCCCCCGCCCCGTCGGCCGACCCCGTCGACGCGGTCCTCGTCCCGTACGCCCTGTGGGGCAACCGGGACGCGGGGGCCATGCGCGTCTGGATCCGCGCGGCCGACCCCGGCTGACCTGCCTCCCGCGCGCGCCGCCCGGGCCCACCCGGCCCGGGCGGCACGCGCGCACCCTCCTCCCTCCGATCCCCCTCATGAACCGTCCGTCACTCCCCACCCGGTGCGCCTCGGCCGCCCTCCACGAAACGAGAGTCCGATGAACAGACGAATCCCCGCACTCGGGCTGGCCCTCGCGGCCAGCCTCGCCCTCACGTCCTGCGCCGGAGCGGGAGGGGGCGGCGCGAGCGGCGACGTCACCGGCCCGGCCGACACGGGCGGCACCATGCAGGTGCTGCAGAGCACCGACTTCTCGCACCTGGATCCGGAGATGGGCTACGACACCGGCGTCCAGAACCTCTACCGGCTCATCTACCGCACCCTGACGACGTCGTCGGGGAAGGACGGCGCGACCATCGCCCCCGACCTCGCCACCGACACCGGCACGCCGAACGAGGACGCGACGGTCTGGACCTTCACGCTCAAGGACGGGCTGAAGTTCGAGGACGGCTCGCCCATCACGAGCCAGTCCGTCAAGTTCGGCGTCGAGCGCTCGTTCGCCCCCGCGCTCGCCATCGGCACGCCGTACACGCGCCTCTACCTCGCCGGCGGTGACACCTACAAGGGCCCGTACGAGTCGGGCGACCTCGCCTCCATCGAGACGCCGGACGAGCGGACCATCGTCTTCCACCTCAACCGCTCCGTCCCGGAGTTCGCGAGCGTCGCCGCGCAGAGCACGTTCACGCCGTTCCCCGTGGACAAGGACAAGGTGACGGTCACGAGCATGGACCAGCAGCCCATCGCCTCCGGCCCGTACCGCGTCACGGCCCGCACCGCCGGATCCTCCCTCACCCTCGCGCGGAACCCCGAGTGGGACCCGGCGACCGACGAGGTGCGCACGGCGAAGCCCGACGGCTGGCAGTTCACCATCGGCCTCGACCAGGCCACCATCGACGAGCGCATGCTCGCCGGACAGGGCGACGACAAGGACGCGATCGCCGGCGCCATCACCGCCGCCTCGGTCTCCCGGATCCAGACGCCCGCGATCAAGGCGCGCACCGTCTCCGGCGACTTCGGCTGCACCACCTACCTCGGCCTCAACACCACCAAGCCGCACCTCGACGACCTCCGCGTCCGCCAGGCGATCGCGTACGCGGTCGACAAGAAGTCCCTCGCCGACGTCGCCGGCGGCCCCATGCTCGCGTCGCCGGCCTCGACGATGCTCACCCCGACCATCCCGGGCCACAAGGACTTCGACCTCTACGCGAGCACCGACAGCGCCGGCGACGTGGACAAGGCCAAGGCGCTGCTCGCCGAGGCCGGGCTCCCCGACGGCTTCACCATGACGCTCGACGTGCGCAACCTGCCGACGGCCCAGAAGCAGGCCGAGGCGCTGCAGCAGTCGCTCGCGAAGGCCGGCATCACGCTCGAGCTCAACATCATCGACACCGCCACGTACTACGAGACCATCGGGACGCCCTCGCAGCAGCACGACGCGGCCGTCACCGGCTGGTGCCCGGACTGGCGCTCGGCCAGCACGGTCCTGCCGACGCTGTTCGACGGGCGTCAGATCAGCGAGAAGGGCAACAACGACATCGCCCAGCTGAACGACCCCGCGGTGAACGCGAAGATCGACGAGGTCTCCGCGATGACCGACCTCGAGGCCGCCAAGACCGCGTGGGGCGAGCTCGACGAGCAGATCCAGGAGCTCGCGCCGACCGTCCCGCTGCTCTTCGGGCAGACCGTCATGGTGGTCGGGCAGGACGTGCGGAACGCGTACTCGAACCCGCTCTGGGCGGGCGGCATCGACTTCGCCACCATCGGCCTGCACACGGGGAAGTAGGCGGTGACCGCCGCACTGCAGGGCGCCCAGGCGCCCGACTCGGCCCCCGCCTACCCGACGGGACGGCCGCCCGCCGTCACGCCGGCCAAGCGGGTGGTCACGGCCCTCCGGTCGACGCCGTCCGTCATCGCCAGCGTCGCGTTCGTGGTGCTGGTCATGGTGCTCGCGATCTTCGCGCCGCTCCTGTCCGGGATCACCGGCTGGGGCCCGACGACCTTCGACGCGACGGCCGTCGACCCCGTCCTCGGCGGCCTGCCCATCGGCCCGTTCGGCGGCGTCAGCGCCTCGCACTGGTTCGGCGTCGAGCCGCAGAACGGGCGCGACGTCTTCGCCCGGATCGCGTACGGCGCCCGGGTGTCGATGCTCATCGCGGTCTCCGCGACGGTCGTCACCACCACGGTCGGCGTCGTGCTCGGCATGGTCGCGGGCTACTTCGGCGGCATCGTCGACCAGGTCGTGTCGCGGGTCATGGACTTCCTCATGGCCTTCCCGGCGCTCATCTTCATGATCGCGATCCTGTCGGCGCTGCCCGCGGGCAACCGGCCGGCGCTGCTCGTCGTGGTGCTCAGCATCTTCGGCTGGCCGTACACGGCGCGCATCGTGCGCGGCCAGACCATGACGATCCGCACGCGCGACTTCGTGGAGGCGGCCCGGGCGTCCGGCGCCTCGTCGATGCGCGTGATCTTCCGGGAGGTGCTGCCGAACCTGCGCGGCACGATCATCGTGCTCGCCACGCTCGCGGTGCCCGGCTACATCGGCACGGAGGCGGGCCTGTCCTTCCTCGGGGTCGGCGTGCAGCCGCCGACGCCGTCGTGGGGCCAGATGATCGCCGACTCGGTGGCCTGGTACACGGTCGACCCCGCGTACTTCATCGTGCCGGGCTCGTTCCTCTTCCTCACGGTGCTGTCGTTCACGGTCTTCGGCGACCACCTCCGCACCGCGCTCGAGCAGGGGGAGGCGGCATGATCGGCTACCTCGTGCGCCGTGCCGGATCCGCGCTGATCGTGCTCGCGCTCATCAGCCTGTTCACCTACATGATCTTCTTCCTGCTCCAGCCGGACCCCGCGGTCACCATCTGCGGCAAGACCTGCACGCCGGACAAGATCGACTCCATCCGCCAGCTCCTCGGCCTCGACCGGCCGTTCTGGGCGCAGTACGGCGACTTCATCGCCGGCATCTTCACGGGCCGCTCCTACGGCGACGGCGCCACCGCGATCCGGTGCGCGGCGCCCTGCCTCGGCTTCAGCTTCCAGACGCAGCAGTCGGTGCTCGACATGATCGTGTCCCGCCTTCCCGTGAGCATCACGCTCGCGGTCGGCGCGGCGATCCTCTGGGTGGTCCTCGGCGTCGCCGGGGGCCTGGTCAGCGCGATCAAGCAGGGCACCGTGTGGGACCGGGCGGCCATGGCCGCGGCGCTCACCGGGATCAGCGTGCCGGTGTACTTCGCGGCGCTGCTCCTCCAGTACGTGCTCGTGGTGCAGCTGCAGGTCCTGCCGTTCCCGCAGTCGGTGGCGTTCGGCGACGACCCCGTCGCCTGGCTGCAGTCGTACGTCATGCCGTGGCTCGTGCTCGCGCTCGGCTACGCGTCGGTCTACGCGCGCATCGTGCGGGCCAACGTCATCGACACGCTGCAGGAGGACTACCTGCGGACCGCGCGCGCCAAGGGCCTGTCGTCGGCCCTCGTGATCCGCCGCCACGCCCTCCGGCCGTCGCTCACCCCCGTCGTCACGCTGTTCGGCATGGACTTCGCCGGGCTGCTCGGCGGGGCCGTGATCACCGAGACCGTCTTCGGCCTCAACGGCGTCGGCAAGCTCGCCGCCGACTCCATCGCCAAGAACGACCAGCCCGTCATCATGGGCGTCACGCTCCTCGCCGCGGCCTTCGTGGTCGTCGGGAACGTGGTCGTCGACGTGCTGTACACCGTGCTCGACCCCCGAGTGAGGATCACCGCGTGACCGCCGCCGCACCGCACCAGCCGCCCGCCCGGGCCGTCCCCGGGACCCCGCTCCTCGAGGTGGAGCACCTCACGATCGCGTTCCCCACCTCGCGGGGGCCGGTCGAGGTCGTGACCGACCTCTCCTTCCGCGTGGAGCCCGACAGCACCCTCGGCATCGTGGGGGAGTCGGGGTCGGGCAAGTCGATGACCTCGCTCGCCGTGATGGGCCTCGTGCCCCGCGGCGGCACGGTCACCGGCAGCATCCGGCTCGCGGGCGAGGAGCTCGTCGGCCGCTCCGACCGGGAGCTGCGCGCGATGCGTGGCGACCGGATGGCGATGGTCTTCCAGGATCCGCTCTCCTCGCTCAACCCGTACTACACGGTGGGGCTGCAGGTCGAGGAGGCGTACCGGGCGCACCGCACGGGCTCGCGCCGGGCCGTGCGGACCGTGGTGCAGGACGCGCTCGAGCGCGTCGGCATCAAGGAGGCCGGCACGCGCATCGACCACTACCCGCACCAGTTCTCGGGCGGCATGCGGCAGCGCATCATGATCGCGATGGCCCTGTGCCTCGAGCCCGAGCTGCTCATCGCGGACGAGCCGACCACCGCGCTCGACGTGACGGTGCAGGCGCAGATCCTCGACCTGCTGCGATCCATCCGCGCCGAGACGGGGATGGGGATGCTCGTCATCACTCACGACCTCGCCGTCGTGTCCTCCCTCGCCGACGAGGTGCTCGTCATGCAGGGCGGGTACCGGGTCGAGAGCGGCACCACCGAGCGCGTCTTCACCGCGCCCGAGGACCCCTACACGCACGCCCTGCTCGAGGCGATCCCGCGCATCGACGCCGCCTACGAGCACCTGACGACGGGATCCGCCTCATGAGCCCCCACGACGCCCGCCCCGACGGCCCGGCCGCGCCCGCCGCGACCGCGCCCGAGCCCTTCCTCTCCGCGCGCGACCTCGTCAAGGAGTACGCGACCCGCAGCGGCCGCGGGCTCCGGCCGACCGTGCGGCGCTTCCGGGCGGTCGACGGCGTGAGCCTCGACGTGCCGACCGGGCAGACGCTCTCCATCGTGGGGGAGTCGGGATCCGGCAAATCGACGACCGCGCGCATCATCGCGCACCTGCTCGACCCCACCTCCGGCACGTTCGCGCTGCGGGGCGAGGACATGACGCACGCGAAGGGGGCGGCCCTCCGCGAGTTCCGGCGCCAGGTGCAGGTGGTGTTCCAGGATCCCGCGTCGTCGCTGAACCCGCGGCACACGGTGGAGCAGATCATCAGCGCGCCGCTGCGGTACCAGGGCATCACCACGCCGGGCGGCCACGGGCGGCTCGTGCGCGACCTGCTCGACCGCGTGGGGCTGAACCCGGACCACGCGCAGCGCTACCCGGCGCAGTTCTCGGGCGGGCAGTGCCAGCGCATCGGGATCGCGCGGGCGCTCGCCGTGGGGCCGGGCCTCATCGTGTGCGACGAGGCGGTCTCCGCGCTCGACGTGACGGTGCAGGCGCGAGTGATCGCGCTGCTGCGCGACCTCCAGCGCGAGCGCGGGCTCAGCTACGTCTTCATCGCGCACGACCTCGCCGTGGTGCGCCAGCTCTCCGACCGCGTGGCCGTGATGAGCTCCGGGGAGGTCGTGGAGGAGGGGACGCGCGACGACGTGTTCGAGCGGCCGCAGCACCCGTACACGCGGTCGCTGCTCGACGCCGTGCCGCGGATCGACCCCGAGTGGGACCGGCGGCGCTCCGCCGCGCGCGCGGCCGCGGGGCTCGCGCCCGGATCCCTCGGCACGGGCGCGGTCCGCACGTCGGACGGGTCAGCGGCATGATCGTGGGGACCGCGACCGCGACCGTGCCCGGCGTCCACGTCACCGACCACGAGATCCGCGTCCCGCTCGACTGGGCCGCGGCGCACGACGGCGAGCCGACCCCCACGATCACCGTCTTCGCCCGCGAGCTCGTCGCACCCGACCGCCGCGGCGACGACCTGCCCGCGCTCCTCTACCTCCAGGGCGGGCCGGGCGGGAGGTCGCCGCGCGTGATGGACGACGGCGGCTGGATCGGCCACGCCCTCCGCACCCACCGCGTCGTGCTCCTCGACCAGCGCGGCACCGGGCGGAGCACGCCGATCACGGCGCGCACGATGGCGCGGTTCGGCGACGACCACCCGGCCGCCGCCCGGCACCTGGCGCTGTTCCGGGCCGACTCGATCGTGCGGGACGCCGAGGCGCTCCGGCACCACCTCGAGGGCGGCCGGCGCTGGTCGACCCTCGGCCAGAGCTACGGCGGGTTCCTCACGCTCACCTACCTGTCGCTCGCGCCCGAGGCGCTCTCGGCCTGCTACGTGACGGGCGGCCTCGCGTCCCTCGACCCCGACGCGGACGAGGTCTACCGCCGCACCTACCCGCGGACGGCCGCGAAGAACGCCGGCCACCACGCGCGCTACCCGGGCGACGCGGCGATCCTGTCGCGCCTCGCCGACCGGCTCGCCGCGGGCGACGTGCGGCTGCCCGACGGCGACGTCCTCACGGTCGAGCGGCTGCAGACCGTCGGCATCGACCTCGGCATGGGGCCCGGGCGGGAGCGGATCCACGCCATGCTCGACGAGGCGCTCGACGACCGCGGCGAGCCGACCGACGTGCTCCTCGCCGAGCTGCAGCGCCTCACCTCGTACGCGGCGAACCCGCTGTTCGCGGTGATGCAGGAGAGCATCTACGCGTCCGGCACCCGGCCCGCCACCGCGTGGGCCGCCGAGCGGCTGCGCGCCGCGCACCCGGAGTTCGCGCCCGGCGCCCGGCCTCTGCTGCTCACGGGCGAGATGATGTACCCCTGGATGTTCGAGCAGATCCGGCTGCTGCGCCCGTTCCGCGGCGCGGTCGAGGAGACGGCGCGGCGCGACGACTGGCCGGAGCTGTACGACACCGCCCGCCTCGCCGCCAACGAGGTGCCGCTGGCGGCCGCGATCTACCACGACGACATGTTCGTGGACGCGGGCCTCCAGCAGGAGACGGCCGCGCGCGTCGGGAACGCCCGCGCGTGGATCACGAACGAGCACGAGCACGACGGCCTGGGGGCGCCCGGCGTCCTCGGCCGGCTGATGGACACGATCGCCCGCGATGGAGGAGGGATCCCCCGATGACCGACACGACCCACGACGCGACGCCCGCGGCCCCGGCCCCGGCGGCGGAGGCCCCGGCTGCCGCCGCCGCCGCCCGACGCCCGCCCCGCCTCGCCCAGGTGCCCGCGTTCCGCGACCTCATGGCCACGGGCTGGATCACGCCCGACCGCACGCCGTCGACCGTGCCCGGCGCCGTCGAGGCGGCCGCCGCGCACCGCGACCGGCTGAGCGCCGCGATGCCCGGCGTCACGATGGCCGTCGTCAGCGGGTACGCGCCCACGCGCAACGACGACTGCCGCTACGCCTTCCGCGCCGACAGCGACTTCGTCTGGCTCACGGGCGTGCAGATCGAGGGGGCCGTGCTCGTGATGCACGCGGTGCCCGGCGGGCACGACGCCGTCCTGCACGTGCCCGCCCCCGCGCACCCGGGCGACCCGCGCTTCTTCTCCGACGCCGACCACGGCGAGCTCTGGGTGGGCCCGGCGCCCGCGCACGCCGACTGGCAGCGGGCGCTCGGGATCCCGGTGCGCGACCCCGACCGGATCGCCCGCGACCTCGCCGGCGTGCGCGACGTGCGTCGCGCCGGCGCCGTCACGGGCGTCCCGTCCGCGCTCGCCGACGTGCCGCGCGACCCGGCGCTCGTGGCGGCGCTCGGCGGGCTGCGCGTGATCAAGGACGCGTGGGAGGTCGAGGAGCTGCGCCGCGCGGTCGACGACACGGTCGAGGGCTTCGCCGAGGTCGTGCGGGCGATCCCGCGGGCACGGGCCCACGGCGGCGAGCGCTGGCTGCAGGGCACCTTCGACCGGCACGCCCGCACGGTCGGCAACGGGCCCGGCTACGCCACCATCGTGGGCGGGGGCGCGCACGCGACGATCCTGCACTGGGTGCGCTGCGACGGCCCGCTCCGGGACGGCGAGCTCGTGCTGCTCGACATGGGCGTGGAGGCCCGGAGCCTGTACACGGCCGACGTCACCCGCACGATCCCCGTCGACGGCGCCTTCACGCCCGAGCAGCGCCTCGTGCACGACATCGTCGAGCGCAGCCACCGCGCGGGCCTCGACGCCGTCGCGCCCGGCCGGCCGCTCGTCGACTTCCACCACGCGTCCATGGAGGTGGTGGCCCAGGGGCTGCACGACCTCGGGATCCTGCCGGTCTCGGTCGACGAGGCCCTCTCGCCCGCCGGGCAGCACCACCGCCGCTGGCTCGTGTGCGGCATCGGCCACCACCTGGGCCTCGACGTGCACGACTGCTCGGGCGCCGGCACCGCCGGGTACGACCGCGCGGTCGAGCCGGGCATGGTGCTGACGGTGGAGCCCGGCCTCTACTTCCCGCCGGACGACGCGACCGTGCCCCCCGAGCTGAGGGGCATCGGCGTGCGGATCGAAGACGATATCGTGGTGACGCAGACGGGGTCCGACGTGCTGTCGGACGCGCTGCCGATCGATGCCCGGGGCCTGGAGTCCTGGATGCGGGAACAGCGGTCCCCGTCCTGACCCAGGAGGAGGACCGCGTGAGCCTCTCCGCTCTGCGACCCGCACCACCGCGCGCGAGCCTGCGCGAGCACGTGCACCAGGCCCTGTCCGCGGCCATCGTCTCCGGCGAGCTCGAGCCGGGCACGCTGATCACCGTCCCCACGCTCGCCGTGCGCTTCGACGTGTCGGCGACGCCGGTGCGCGAGGCCGTGCTCGAGCTCGAGAAGCGCGGCTTCGTCGAGACCGTCCGCAACAAGGGCTTCCGGGTCACCGCGGTGAGCGACGAGGAGCTCGGCCACCTCGTGCAGGTGCGCCAGCTCCTCGAGGCGCCCGCCATGGAGCGGCTCGCGGGCCGGCTCCCGGACGGCGCGCTGTCCGGCCTCGAGGCCCTCGCCGACCGGATCGAGCAGGGCGCGCGCGAGGGCGACCTCCGGGCGTACCTCGAGGCCGACCAGGAGTTCCACCTCTCGCTCACGCGCATGCTCGGCAACCCGGTGCTCACGGCGTCCATCGCCGACCTGCGCTCGCGCACGCGCCTCGTCGGCCTCGCGTCGATGAAGGAGAGCGCCATGCTCGACGCGTCGGCGGCCGAGCACCACGAGCTGCTGCGGGCGCTGGTCGCGGGCGACGGCGCCGCCGCGCACGAGCTCATGGTGCGGCACATCCGGCACGCCACCGGCTGGTGGGCGGGGCGCGGCGAGGGCGACGACGCGGCCGACGGGGTCGCGGATCCCGCCTCCCCGAGCGCCTGATCCGACCTCTCCGGCGCCCGTGCTTCCCCTCCGCCACGATGTGTGACATATTACTGTCATCACCGACCACCGCCGCCTGATCGAGGCGCTCCGACCCGTGAGACGAGGGACCGCATGACGCGTCACGTGGTGGTCGTCGGGGGCGGCATCGTCGGCGCCGCGTGCGCCCGCTCGCTGGCCCGGGCCGGGATCCGCGTCACCGTCGTCGAGCGGGCCGCCGTCGCGTCCGGCACGAGCGCGCAGGGCGAGGGCAACATCCTCGTCAGCGACAAGGGGCCGGGCGCCGAGCTGGAGCTCGCGCAGCTGGCCGCCCGCCGCTGGCCCGAGGTCGCCGCCGAGCTCGCGGACGAGCTGGGCGACGCGCTCCCGTCCATCGAGTACGAGCCCAAGGGCGGGCTCGTCGTCACGACCACCGACGAGGGCGCGGATCCGCTCCTCTCCTTCGCCGCCGGGCAGCGCGCCGCCGGGGTCGACGCGATCCCGGTCGACGTGCGCCGCGCGCTCGAGCTGGAGCCCTGGCTGAACCCCGGGATCACCGCCGCCGTGCACTACCCCGAGGACGCGCAGGTGCAGCCCGCCATCGCGACCGAGGCGCTCGCGGCGTCCGCCCGGCGCGCGGGGGCGGACGTCCGCACCGGCGTCGAGGTCATCGGCCCGCTCCTCGACGCGGACGGCGCGCTCCGCGGCGTGCGGACGAGCGCGGGCGACATCCCCGCCGACGACGTGCTCGTCGCCGCCGGTCCCTGGTCCGGCGAGGTGGCGCGCACCCTCGGGGTGGAGCTGCCGGTGCTGCCGCGGCGCGGGGTCGTGCTCGTCACCACGCGCATGCCGCACCGGATCCTGCACAAGGTCTACGACGGCGACTACGTGGGTGCGGTCGGATCCGGCGACGGCGCCCTGCAGACCTCGGGCGTCGTGGAGTCGACGCCGTCGGGGACCGTGCTCATCGGATCCAGCCGCGAGCGCGTGGGCTTCGACGCCTCGCTGCGCGTGGCCGTGCTCGAGGAGCTCGCCGCGAAGGCCGTGCGGCTGTTCCCCTTCCTCGCCGAGGCGAGCGCCATGCGCTCCTACGGCGGCTTCCGGCCGTACCTGCCCGACCACCTCCCGGTGATCGGCCCCGACCCGCGGCTGCCCGGCCTCTGGCACGCGAGCGGGCACGAGGGCGCCGGGATCGGGCTCTCCGTCGCGACCGCCGACCTCGTCGCCGCGCAGATGGGCGGGGCCGCGACCGCGCTCGACGTGCGGCCGTTCTCGGTCGCCCGGGCGTCGCTCGGGCTCCTCCTGCCGGGTGCCGCGGAGCCCGCCGACGCAGGACGGGTGCGGGCGTGACGCCGCGGCGCGTGGATGCGGCCCGCGACCCGATCCGCCCGGAGCCCGCGGAGGCCGTGCGCTTCACCGTGGACGGGGATCCCGTCGCGGGCGTCCGCGGCCAGACCATCGCCGGCGCGCTGCTCGCCTCCGGCACGCTCGCCTGGCGGACGACCGCGAGCGCCGGGCGCCCGCGCGGCGTCTTCTGCGGCATCGGCGTGTGCTTCGACTGCACCGTCACCGTCAACGGGCTGCCCGACGTGCGCGCCTGCCAGCGCCGCGCGGTCGAGGGCGACGTGGTGGAGACGGGGCCGGGGGCCACGGTGCCGGACGCCGCTGCCGCCGCCGACGCCGACCGCGCGCAGCCCGGCCACGACGGGAGCGCCTCGTGAGCGGCGCGGACCACGGGCGGCACGTCGTCGTCATCGGCGCCGGACCCGCGGGGCTGGCCGCCGCGGTCGCCGCCCGCGGGCGCGGGGCGCGGGTCACGCTGCTCGACGCGTCCGACGAGCTGGGCGGCCAGTACTGGCGGCACCTGCCGGCGTCGCGCCCGGCCGCGCGCGAGCGGATCCTCCACCACGGCTGGGACGCGTTCACCGCGCTCCGGGCCCGCCTCGCCGCGGACGAGGGCTGCGAGATCGTGACGGGCGCACAGGTGTGGGCGATCGAGCGGCCCGCGGACGGCGCGGACGGCGCGGCCGACGCCCCCGCCGCCGTCGTGCACGCGCTCGTCGGGCAGGTCGACGGATCCCGCCGGGAGCCCCTGTCCCTCCGCCCCGACGCGCTCGTGCTCGCGACCGGCGCGCACGACCGCACGCTGCCGTTCCCCGGCTGGGACCTGCCGGGCGTCTTCACCGCGGGCGCCGCCCAGGCCCTCGCGAAGGGCGAGCGCGTGGCGATCGGCGACCGCGTCGTCGTCGCGGGCGCCGGCCCCTTCCTCCTCCCCGTCGCCGTCTCGCTCGTGCAGGCCGGGGCGCGCGTCGTCGGGATCCACGAGGCCGCCCGCGTGCCGGCGCTCGCCCGCGGCTGGCTCCGACGTCCGGCGGGGCTCGCCCGCGCGCCGCACAAGGCCGCCGAGCTGGCGGGCTACGTGTCCGTGCTGGCGCGCGAGCGGATCGGCTACTCCACCGGCAGCGCGGTCGTCGCCGCGCATGGCGTCGACCGCGTCGAGGCCGTCACCGTGCAGCGCCTCGACGCGTCGTGGGCGCCGATCCCGGGCACCGAGCGGCGGATCCCCGTGGACGCCGTGTGCGTCGGCCACGGGTTCACGCCCCGGCTCGAGCTGCCGATCGCGGCGGGCTGCCGCATCGGGGCCGACCGGTTCGTCGAGGTCGACGCGGCGCAGGGCGCCGGGCCGCGCGGCGTCTTCGCCGCGGGCGAGATCACGGGCATCGGGGGAGTGGACCAGGCGCTCGCGGAGGGCGAGGTCGCGGGGCACTGCGCCGCGGGTGGATCCCCGGCGGACGCGGCCGTCGCGCCCGCCGTCCGCCGCCGGACCGTCGCGCACGACGTGGCCGGCCGCATCGAGGCCGCGCACGGCATCCGCCCCGGCTGGACCGGCTGGCTCCGCGACGACACGCTCGCGTGCCGCTGCGAGGAGGTGCCCGTCGGGCGGATCCGCGCCACCGCTCGCGCCGCGCGCTCCACCGACCTGCGCTCCATGAAGCTCGCCACGCGCGCCGGCCTCGGCATCTGCCAGGGCCGGGTCTGCGGACGCACCGTCGAGGAGCTGCTCGCGGGGGAGGCGCCGTCCGCCGGATGCGCGCACGTCGGGTCCGCGTCCGCGTCCGCCGCGCCCGCAGGCCCCGGCTCCGACCGCCGCCCCATCGCGTCGCCCGTGCGCCTCGGCGAGCTCGCCGCCGCCTACGACCTGCGCGACGCCGGACCCCCGTCCCTCGCCGCGGCCGCCCCCGGCGTCGACGACCCGCCGGGCGATCCCGCGCCCGTGCCCGTGCCCGTGCCGCGCACCGCGCCCCCGACCACCCCCGCACCGCCCCGCACCACCGACCGGAAGGACCTGCCATGACCGCACCCGCCCTGGACCTCGGAGGCGTCGTCGTCGCCACCACGCTGCCGTTCCGCGAGGACGCCTCCGCGCCCGCCGGCCTCGCCGTCGACTACGACGCGTACGCCGCGCACTGCGACTGGCTCATCTCGAACGGCTGCCGCGGCGTCGGACCGAACGGGTCCCTCGGCGAGTACTCCTCGCTCACCGACGAGGAGCGCCGCAAGGTCGTGCAGGTCGCGGTCGAGGCGGTCGGCGGGCGCGGGATCGTCGTGGCCGGCGTGCACGGCGTCGGCTGGCACCAGGCCAGGAAGTGGGCCGAGATCGCGGCCGAGGACGGCGCCGACGGCGTGCTCCTGCTGCCGCCCACCATCTACCGGGCGAGCGACGACGAGGTCGTCGAGCACTACGCGCGCGTCGACGAGGTGGGCCTGCCGATCATGGCCTACAACAACCCGTTCGACACGAAGGTCGACCTGACGCCGGACCTCCTCGTCCGCATCGACGCGCTCGAGAACGTCGTCGCCGTCAAGGAGTTCTCGGGCGACATCCGCCGGGTGCTGGAGATCCAGGACAAGACGGGCCTCGACGTCATCGCGGGCGCCGACGACCTGCTGCTCGAGTCGCTCGTGATGGGCGCCGTCGGCTGGTTCGCGGGCTACCCGAACGCGTTCCCGCGCGAGGCCGTCGAGCTGTACGGGCTCGCGACCACGGGCCGCATCGAGGAGGCGAAGGAGCTGTACCGCCACCTCGTCCCCGTGTTCCGATGGGACTCGCGCACCGAGTTCGTGCAGGCCATCAAGCTGTCGATCGACGTGGCCGGCGAGAGCACGGGCGGCCCGACGCGTCCGCCGCGCGCCCCGCTGCCCGCCGCCGTCGCCGAGCAGGTGACGCGCGACACGCGCCGCGCGCTCGACCACCTCGCCGGGCGGTGATCGACGGATGAGGTCCTCCCGCGTCTTCCACGCCGTCGACTCGCACACCGAGGGCATGCCGACCCGCGTCGTCACGAGCGGGTTCGGCGTGATCCCCGGCGCGACCATGAACGAGCGCCGCCTGCACCTGATCGAGCACCTCGACCACCTGCGGCTCCTGCTCATGACCGAGCCGCGCGGGCACGCGGCCATGAGCGGCGCGATCCTGCAGCCGCCCACGCGCGACGACTGCGACTGGGGCGTCCTCTACATCGAGGTGTCCGGCTGCCTGCCCATGTGCGGCCACGGCACCATCGGCGTCGCGACCGTGCTGGTGGAGACCGGGCTCGTGGAGGTGCAGGAGCCGGTCACGACCATCCGGCTCGACACCCCGGCCGGGCTCGTGATCGCGCGGGTCGACGTGGAGGACGGCCGCGCCGCGTCCGTGACGATCGAGAACGTGCCCTCCTACGTCGAGCGGCTCGACGCGGAGATCGAGGTGCCCGGCTACGGCACCGTGCCGTACAGCCTCGCGTTCGGCGGCAACTTCTACGCGGTCGTCGAGCTCGACGCGCTGGGGCTGCCGTTCGACCGGGAGCGGCAGCAGGAGATCCTCGCGGCCGGGCTCGCGATCATGGGGGCGGTCAACGAGCAGGCGCCGCCCGCGCACCCGGAGATCGCGGGCGTCGACCACTGCCACCACGTGGAGTTCCTCGCGCCCGGATCCGACGCCCGGCTCTCTCGGCACGCCATGGCCATCCACCCCGGCTGGTTCGACCGGTCGCCGTGCGGCACCGGCACGTCCGCGCGCATGGCGGAGCTGTGGGCGCGCGGCGAGCTGGCGGTCGGCGACGAGTTCGTCAACGAGTCCTTCATCGGCAGCCGCTTCACCGGGCGGATCCTCCGGGAGACGACCGTCGCCGGCCGGCCGGCGATCGTCCCCGCCATCACGGGCCGCGCCTGGATCACCGGCATGGGCCAGTACCTGCTCGACCCCACCGACCCGTTCCCGAGCGGCTTCCGGTTCTGAGCCGGCCGCCGCCACCGAAGAGGAGAGACATGACCCCGCAGGACACCGCCCCGACCGACCCGGCCGTCGCCGCCCGGGTGGACGCCGTCGCCTCGCGCGCCGCCGCGGCCGCCGCGCCGCTCGCCGCCCTCGCCCCGGCCGCGCGCGCCGACGCGCTCGAGGCGGTGGCCGACGCCCTGGAGGCGATCCGGCCCGAGCTGCTGCCCGTCGCCGAGCGGGAGACCGCGCTCGCCCCCGGCCGCCTCGCCGGCGAGCTGACGCGCACGACCGTGCAGCTGCGGATCCTCGCGGCGGCCGTGCGCGACGGCGGGCACCTCGACGTGCGCATCGACCTGGCGGATCCCGGCGCCGCCCCCGCGCCGCGGCCGGACATCCGGCGCCACCTGGTGCCCGTCGGGCCCGTGCTCAACTTCGCGGCGTCGAACTTCCCGTTCGCGTTCTCGGTCGCGGGCGGCGACACGGCGTCGGCCCTCGCGGTCGGCTGCCCGGTGGTCGTGAAGGCGCACCCGGGCCACCCCGAGCTGTCGCGCCGCGTGGCGGAGGCCGCGTCCGCCGCGCTCGTCGCCGCGGGCCTGCCCGAGGGGACGCTCCAGCTCGTCGAGGGCGAGGAGGCCGGGCTCGCGATGCTGCGCGACCCGCGGATCCGCGCCGCCACCTTCACGGGCTCCCTGCGCGCCGGCCGGTTCCTCGCCGACGTCGCCGCGGCCCGCCCCGACCCGATCCCGTTCTTCGGCGAGCTCGGCAGCGTGAACCCCGTCGTCATCACGGAGCGCGCGGCCGCCGAGCGGGGCGAGGCCATCGCGCGAGCCCTCGTGGCGAGCGCCGCCGGATCCGCCGGGCAGCTCTGCACCGCGCCCGGGATCGTGCTGCTCCCCGCCGGCCACGGCCTCGACGCTGTGCTCGCGGAGGAGGCCGGCGCCGTCGCCCCGCACGGGATGCTCAACGCCAAGATCGCGGAGGGCTACGCCGACGGACGCGCCGCCGCGATCGCGGTCGACGGCGTGCGCCTCGTCGCGGAGGGCCGCGCGGCCGCCGGCTCCGACGGATCCGTCACCCCCACGATCGCCGCCGTGCCCCTCGCGGCGTTCGAGGCCGCGGGCGACGCCCTCCGCCACGAGGTCTTCGGCCCGTTCGCGCTGCTCGTCGAGTACCCCGCGGGCACCGACCTCGCCGCGCTCGCCGCCCGCACCCTCACCGGCGAGCTGACCGCGAGCGTCCACCTCGGCGACGGCGAGGCCGACGGGGCGATCGCGGAGCTCGTCCGCGTGCTCGCCGCGCGCGCCGGCCGCGTGCTCGTCGACGCCTGGCCCACCGGCGTCTCCGTCACCGACGCCCAGCAGCACGGCGGGCCCTGGCCCGCCACCACGCTCGACCGCGGCACGAGCGTCGGCACCGCGTCGCTCGACCGGCTGCTGCGGGGCGTCGCGTTCCAGGGCGTGCCCGAGGCCCTGCTGCCCGAGCCGCTCCGCACCGCCAACCCGTGGGGCGTGCCGCAGCGGATCAGCGCGCGCGGCGCCCGGGCATAGGGCGCGCGCGGTCCGTCCGGCGGTCGCCGACGGCCCGCGCGACGATCCGCGACGCCCGCGGCTGAGGGTTCCCACAAGCCGCGGGTGCGCTCCGCGGGAGGGCGTTGGAGGCCCCGCCAGTGATATTCGGCGGGTGGAGGATCCGTCCGTAGCGTGGCCGGTGCCGGCAGGGACGCCGGCGCAGGCGAACTGGCGGAGGATCCATGGTCGACACGGCGGCACGACGCACCACCCGCGGCACGAGGGGACGAGGCCCCGTCGCGGGAGCGCTCCGGGGGACGCCCGTGCCGGTCGCGGACGCCGTCGACGCCGAGGTCGCGCAGGACCTCGACCGCACGGACGGCCGGGCCGACGCGACGGGGACGGGTCCCCGTGTCGACGTCGCGTCGCTCGGGCGGATCCTGCTCGGCCGCTGGGCCGACGTCCGCACCTCGTCGCGCGAGCTGACGAGCCGTCCCGAGCTCCACCGCGTCGAGGGGCTCGACATGCACCAGCACCGGGCGCGCGTGACCGAGCAGCTCCAGGTGCTCGTCGAGCACGGCGGCGTGCACCGCGCGTTCCCGCGGATCGTCGGCGGGCTCGAGGACCACGGCGGCAACATCGCCGGGTTCGAGGAGCTCGTGGCGGCGGATCCGTCGCTCCAGATCAAGGCCGGCGTGCAGTGGGGCCTGTTCGGCTCCGCGGTGATGCACCTCGGCACCGAGCGCCACCACCGCGAGTTCCTCCCCGGGATCATGTCGCTCGAGACGCCCGGCGCGTTCGCGATGACCGAGACGGGGCACGGCTCCGACGTCGCGAGCATCGGCACGACGGCCACCTACGACCCCGAGACCGGCGAGTTCGACCTGCACACCCCGTTCCGCGCCGCGTGGAAGGACTACCTCGGCAACGCGGCGGTCGACGGCCGCGCCGCCACGGTGTTCGCGCAGCTCGTGACCCGGGGCGTCAACCACGGCGTGCACTGCTTCTTCGTGCCGCTCCGCGACGAGACCGGTGCGTTCCTGCCCGGCGTCGGCGGCGAGGACGACGGCCTGAAGGGCGGGCTCAACGGCATCGACAACGGCCGGCTGCACTTCGACCACGTGCGCGTGCCGCGCGCGAACCTGCTCAACCGCTACGGCGACGTGGCCGAGGACGGCACCTACACGTCCGAGATCATGAGCCCCGGCCGCCGCTTCTTCACGATGCTCGGCACGCTCGTGCAGGGCCGCGTCTCGCTCGACGGGGCGGCGACGAGCGCCGCGAAGATCGCGCTGCAGATCGCCGTCACCTACGGCAACGAGCGCCGCCAGTTCGTGGCGGGCGGCACCGACGAGGAGGTGCTGCTCGACTACCAGCGGCACCAGCGCCGGCTGATCCCGCGCATCGCCACCACCTACGCCGCGTCGTTCGCGCACGAGGAGCTCCTCGGCCAGTTCGACTCGGTGTTCTCGGGCGCCACCGACACCGACGAGGACCGGCAGGACCTCGAGACCCTCGCCGCCGCGCTCAAGCCGCTCAGCACCTGGCACGCGCTCGACACCATCCAGGAGGCGCGCGAGGCGTGCGGCGGCCAGGGCTTCCTCGCCGAGAACCGCCTCGTGGGCCTCCGCGCCGACCTCGACGTCTACGCGACCTTCGAGGGCGACAACACCGTGCTCCTGCAGCTCGTCGCCAAGCGCCTGCTGACCGACGTCAACCGCCGGTTCGCGAAGGCCGACTTCGGGGTGCTGGCGCGCTACGTCGTCGAGCAGGCGACCGACCGGACGCTCCGCTCGACCGGCCTCCGCACGCTCGGGCAGGCGCTCGCGGACCGCGGATCCACCGCCCGCTCCGTGGGCCAGCTCCGCGACCCGGACACCCAGCGCGCGCTGCTCACCGGCCGCGTCGAGACGATGGTCGGCGAGATCGCGACCGCGCTCCGCGGCACGCGGAAGATGCCGGCGGGCGAGGCCGCGGCCCTGTTCAACCGGCACCAGCACGCGCTCATCGAGGCGGCCCGCGCGCACGCGCAGCTGCTGCAGTGGGAGGCGTTCACCGAGGCGCTCGACCCCGCGTCGGAGACCGGCCGGGCCATGGACGACGGCACCCGCCGCATCCTCACCTGGACCCGCGACCTCTTCGGCCTCCGCCTCATCGAGGAGGACCTCGCCTGGTTCCTGATCCACGGCCGCATCAGCGCGACGCGCGCCCGCGCCGTCACCGCGTACATCGACCGGCTCGTCGCGCGCCTGCGCCCGCACGCGCAGGACCTCGTGGACTCCTTCGGCTACACGCCGGCGCACGTCCGCGCGGCCGTCGCGTCCGGCGAGGAGCGCGACCGGCAGGACGAGGCGCGCGCGCACCGCGACGCGCGGATCGCCGACGGCACGGCGCCGCGAATGGAGAAGGGCGAGAAGAAGAGGTAGCGCGGGCCGTGCGCCGCCGCCGCGGCGCCGCGGATGGAGAAGGGCGAGAAGAAGAGGTAGCGCGGGCCGTGCGCCGCCGCCGCGGGCGCCGGACGACGCCCCCGTAGGCTCGGGGGATGCGCAGCCTCTTCCCCGAGATCGACCCGCACGACACCGGCATGCTCGACGTGGGGGACGGCCAGCTCCTCTACTGGGAGACCTCGGGGAACCCCGACGGCATCCCGGTCGTATTCCTGCACGGCGGCCCCGGTGGCGGCACGAGCCCCACCCACCGGCGCCTGTTCGACCCGGCGCGCTACCGCATCGTCCTCGTCGACCAGCGCGGCTGCGGTCGGAGCGCCCCGCACGTCTCCTCGCCCGACGCCGACCTCTCGGTCAACACCACGTGGCACCTCGTCGCCGACCTCGAGCGGCTGCGCGAGCACCTGGGCGTCGAGCGCTGGCTCGTGTTCGGCGGGTCCTGGGGCTCGACCCTCGCGCTGGCCTACGCCGAGACGCACCCGAGCCGCGTCACCGGCCTGATCCTCCGCGGCATCTTCACGCTGCGCGCGTCCGAGCTCGACTGGTTCTACGAGGGCCCGGCGGGCATGGTCTACCCGGACGGGTGGGAGGCCTTCACGGCGCCCGTGCCCGGCGTCGCGCGCGGCGGGATCATCGCGGCGTACGCGGCGCTGCTCGCGGATCCCGACCCCGCGGTGCACGGGCCGGCCGCGGTCGCGTGGTCCACGTGGGAGGCGTCGGGGATCACGCTGCTGCCGCGACCCGAGCTCGTCGCGCGCTTCGCCGAGCCGACCTACGCGCTCGCGTTCGCCCGCATCGAGAACCACTACTTCATGCACGGCGGGTGGATGGAGGACGGCCAGCTGATCCGCGACGCGCACCTGCTCCGCGGCATCCCCACCGAGATCGTGCAGGGCCGCTACGACATGTGCACGCCGCCCGCGACCGCGTGGGACCTGCACCGCGCGCTGCCGGAGGCGCGCTTCACGATGGTGCCGGACGCGGGGCACGCGTTCGACGAGCCCGGGATCCTCGACGCGCTCGTCGAGGCGACCGAGCGCGCGGCGGAGCGGCTGGGGGCCTGACGGCGGTCAGCGCGCGGTGAGCGCGACGGCCGGGTCCGGCGGATCCCGCTAGCGGCTGACCAGCGTCTGGGTCGCGTGGCCCGCGGGCTGCGGCAGCGTCGCGAGCGGGGACGCGGCCGCGCCGACGCCGCTGAGGACGTCGAGCGCGCGACGCAGCCGCGTGCTGGAGGTGTGCATCGTGTACGGGAAGTACACGACCTCCACGCCGACCGCGGCGAACTCGGCCTCGAGGCGCTCGCCCTTCGGGGTGCCGCGCCAGTCGTCGCCCTTGAAGAAGACGTCGAAGCGCACGTCGCGCCAGGTGTCGAGCTTGTCCGGCAGCGTCTCCGCGCGGGCCTCGTCGACGTAGCTGATGTGGCTCACGATCTCGAGGCGCTCGGCGAGCGGCACCACGGGCGTGATGCCCTTGTTGCGCTCGAGCATCTCGTCGGAGACGACCCCCGCGATGAGGAAGTCGCACCGGCTCTTGGCGTGCTTGAGGATGTTGAGGTGGCCGACGTGGAACAGGTCGAATGCTCCAGCGGCGTAGCCGATTCGGGTCATGGCTCGTCGTTCTTCCGGGTGGACCGCGTCCGGGCGCGGGTACGCCGTGGAGCGGGATCGGGTGCAGCCCGGTGCGGGTACGCCGGGCGGGATCCTCCTGCTCGGGCGACGCGGGTACGTCGGCCGCCTGGGTGGGGCGGCGTCGAGCGGCGGATCTGCTGAGGATCCTACGGTGCCGGACCCCGCCGACGGTAGGCGCGCACCCGAACGGGGGTGGCGCCTCCGCGGGACGAAGTCATGACGTGTCCTCCGTTCGGGGGACACGGAGCCCCCTTTCTGGGTTATCTTCGACGAACCCACCCGTACGGGGGGCATCGCGCCCCGCCTGCCCGAGGCCTGCCCGACGGAACCCACCCGAGCAAGGACCCGCCCGAATGACGCCCTCATCCCCGCCTGCCCGCTCTCGACATCTCGTCGCCCTCGCCGTCGCGATCGGCCTCGCCGTGCCCGCCGCCCTCGTCGTCCCGGAGGCCGCGCACGCGGCCGGCGGGCAGGGCCTGGTCGCCGGCGCCCCCGTCTTCACCGACTCCTTCACCCGCAGCACGAGCGGCGGATGGGGGTCCTCGTCCGGAGCCGCCCCGTACGCGCACGACGTGTCGTCCGCGTTCCGCGTCAACGGCGCGCGCGGCGTCATCGACCTCGGCCGCGCCGGCACCGCCGCCGCCGCGACCATCCCCGCCGCGGTCCCCGCGGACAGCGAGTCGACGGTGCGCATCACCATGCCGCGGGTGCCCGCCGCGGGCAACGGCGTCTCGGCCGGGCTGCAGCAGCGCGTCTCCGGGTCGTCGTACTACCAGTCGACCGTCCGGGTCGACAGCACCGGCACGGCCTTCCTGTCGATCATCCGCGTCACCGGGTCGACGGCCGCGCAGACCACCCTCGTGCCCGGCGCCGTGGTCGCCCGCGGCGTCCAGCCGGGCCAGGCCATCACGCTCCAGTCCCGCGTCTCCGGCACCGGCACGGTCTCCGTCGACGCCCGCGCGTGGCTCGACGGCCAGGCGACCCCGGCCTGGCAGGCGGCGACGGCCGACACGAGCGGCGCCCGCCTCACGTCGGGATCCGGCGCGCGCGTCTGGTCGTACCTCTCGGCCTCCTCCAGCGCCCAGGCCGTCTCGTTCGACGACTTCGCCGTGCGGCCGCTGACGGCGTCGACCGCGCCCGTGACGCCGACCCCCGCGCCGACGACGCCGGCCCCCGCACCGGCGCCCGCCCCCGCCCCCGCTCCGGCGCCCGCCCCCGCGACGGGGACGGGCGACGCCGAGCAGGCCGTCCCGATGGCCGACGCGCGTCCCGGGTCCGGCTCCGCGCCGGTCGGCTCGACGCGCTACGCCGTGCCGTCGAACGCGCTGTTCGTCGCGACGACCGGCTCCGACGGCGCGTCCGGCTCGCAGTCCGCGCCCTTCCGCACCATCCAGCGGGCCGTCGACGTGGCGGCCTCCGGGCGCACCGTCGTCGTCCGCGGCGGCACCTATCACGAGTCCGTCGTGATGCCGAAGGGCGAGGCGCTGACGCTGCAGTCGTACCCCGGCGAGAAGGTCTGGCTCGACGGCAGCCGGAAGCTCTCCGAATGGGTCGCGTCCGGATCCGGCTGGTACGCGCCGGGATGGAACCTGTCCTTCGACACCAGCCCCACCTACACGCGCGGCGCGCCCGACGGCACCTCGGCCAGCTGGTCGTTCGTCAACCCCGCCTTCCCGCTCGCGGCGCACCCCGACCAGGTCTGGTTCGGCGGCACCGCCCAGAAGCAGGTCGCGACCCGGGCGCAGGTCGTGCCGGGCACGTTCTTCGTCGACCGCGCGGCCGACCGCCTGTACGTCGGATCCGACCCGCGCTCGTCCAGCGTCCGCTCCAGCGACCTCATCAGCGCGCTCCAGGTGCGCGGCGACGGCAGCACCGTGCGGGGCATCGGCATCCGCCGCTACGCCCCCTCCGTCCCGGACCAGGGCGCGGTGCAGATCCACGGCACGCGCGTGGCGTTCGAGAACGTCGCCATCACGGACATCGCCACCATCGGCCTCTCGGTCATGGCGACCGACGCCCGGCTGACCGCGGTCACCTCGGCCCGCAACGGCATGCTCGGCATGCGCGCGGTCTACGCGGACCGCCTCGTCGCGACCCGTCTGCTCGTCGCCGACAACAACCTCGAGCGCTTCAACCGGGCCCCGGTGTCGGGCGGCTTCAAGATCGGCCGGTCGCGCGACATCCAGGTGCTCGACAGCGACTTCCAGCGCAACGCCGGCAACGGCCTGTGGTTCGACGAGTCCGTCTACGACATCACGCTCACGGGCAACGACGTCCTCGACAACACCGGCGCCGGCATCGTCCTCGAGCTCTCCGCCACGGCGACGGTGGCGGACAACGTCATCGCCCGCAGCGGCGAGGAGGGGCTCTGGATCGAGAACTCCGGGCACATCGGCGTCTGGAACAACACCTTCGCCGCCAACGACCGGGACATCGACATCTCGCAGGGCGACCGGATCGCGACGAACCTGTCGACCGCCGGCCACGACCCGCGCCAGAAGCTGCCGGACCCCACGGTGACCTGGGTCGTGACCGACATCACGATCTCGAACAACGTGCTCCAGGGCAGCACCGGCAACGCGCTGCTCGCCGTCGAGGACCACACGCACAAGCGCTCCGCCGCGCAGATGGGCATCCGCACGTCGGGCAACGTCTACCAGCGCGACCAGGCCGGCAGCCCCGGCTGGGCCGTCATCTGGAGCCGCGGCGTCGGCAACCCGGCCGTGTACGGGACGCTCGCCGCGTTCCGCGACGCGACGGGCAACGACCGCACGAGCGTCGAGGTGATCGGCCGGCGGGTCCTCGGGTCCGACCTGCGCATCACGGGCGAGATCGCGTCGCTGCAGTCGAGCATCGCCGTGGGCGTCCCGTCGCTCATCGGCTCGCTCACGGGCATCGTCACGGGCTCGCGGACGGTCGGGGCGACCGCCGGCTGACCCGCGCACCCCGACGACGGGCCGATCCCACCCGGGGTCGGCCCGTCGTCGCGTCCGCGGTCGTCCGTCCCCCGAAGGGGGAGGGGCCCGGAGGCCCGGCGAGCGCTTAGCATTGCCACCGTCACCACACGGTGTTCACCCGTCGTACCCGCGACGGTCACTCCCCGGACGAGGCCCACCCAGCCGCATCCGACACGGAGCCATGCACCCGACGAGGTCCACCCCGGCCGCGTCGCACCCCGCACCACCCACCTGTAACCCGAAACGCAGGCACACACCCGATGAACCCGTCATCGGCGCACGACCGTACCCGCGGTCCGCGCCTCCCCGCGCCCACCCGACCCCACGACACCCCGCGACCGCTCCGCGCGCTGCCCGGCACGCGATGAGCACCACGAGGAACCGCCCCGCGACCCGGGGCGAGCGCAGCCGCGTGCGCCCGGAGCGCCGCTCCGCGCACCGCCCGATCATCGGATCCGGCGTCGCGCCCGCCGTCCCCGTCGTCCCCTCGGGGCGCCGCTGGGCCCGCGACTACCGCACGCGGCTCATCGCGACCGACTGGGCGATCATCATCGTCACCGTCCTCGCCGCGCAGCTCACCCGCTTCGGCACGGGCGACGCGGCGGTCGACGCCGGCTCGGTGCAGCTGGACTACGGCATCGTCTCGGTGGTCGTCGTCGCCGCGTGGATCGCCGTCCTGGGCGCCTTCCGCACCCGCGACGCCCGCATCGTCGGGGTCGGCGTCGGCGAGTACAAGCGCGTCGTCAACGCCTCGGCCATCACGTTCGGCGCGCTCGCGATCGCGTTCCTCCTCCTGAAGGTCGACATCGCCCGCGGCTACGTCGTGCTCGCGTTCCCGCTCGGCGTCGTCGCGCTGCTCCTGGCCCGGTGGAGCTGGCGGCAGTGGCTCATCCGCCGCCGGATGCAGGGCGCGCACCTCTCCCGCGTCGTCGTGGTCGGCACCCGCGCGGACGTCGAGGACGTCGCCGAGCAGATCCTGCTGCGCCCCGCCTCCGGCTACACGGTCGTGGGCGTCGCGATCGACGAGCACCTCGACGGCCTCGAGGTCGCCGGGCGCACGATCCCCGTCGTCTCCGACCTGGGATCCGTCGCCGCGGCCGCCTCCCGCACCGCCGCCGACGCCGTCATCGTCGCCAGCCAGCCGCGCGCCGGCAGCAACGCCGTCCGCACGCTCGGCTGGGAGCTCGAGGGCTCGTCGATCGAGCTGGTGCTCGCGTCGCGGCTCACGGACGTCGCCGGCCCGCGGATCCACTTCCGCCCGGTCGAGGGCCTGCCGCTCATCCACGTCGAGATCCCGCAGTTCGAGGGCGGCAAGCACGTCATGAAGCGGGCCCTCGACATCGCGGTCGCCGGCCTCGCGCTGGTGGTCCTCTCGCCCGTGATGCTCCTCGTCGCGCTCGTGGTGCGCCTCGACAGCCCGGGCGGCGCCATCTTCCGCCAGGAGCGCGTCGGCAAGGCCGGCCAGGAGTTCCACATGCTCAAGTTCCGCTCGATGCGGGTCACCGCCGAGGCGGAGCTTGCGGCGCTGACGGCGGCCAACGAGGGATCCGGCCCGCTGTTCAAGATGCGGAAGGACCCGCGCGTCACCCGCGTGGGCGCCGTGCTCCGCCGCTACTCGCTCGACGAGCTGCCGCAGCTGTGGAACATCCTCGTCGGCGACATGAGCCTGGTGGGCCCGCGTCCGCCGCTGCGCCGCGAGGTGCAGGGCTACGAGAGCCACGTGCACCGCCGTCTGTTCATCAAGCCGGGCCTCACCGGCATGTGGCAGGTGAACGGCCGGAGCGACCTGAGCTGGGACGAGAGCGTCCGGCTCGACCTGTACTACGTCGAGAACTGGTCACTGACCGGCGACGTCATGATCATGTGGCGCACCTTCCGGGTGCTCACCCGACCCGTAGGGGCTTACTGAAATGTCTGTCATCGAACCGCGTCGTCTCCGCATCGCCATGGTCGGCACCCGAGGGGTCCCCGCCGCGTACGGCGGATTCGAGACCGCCATCGAGGAGATCGGGCAGCGCCTCGCCGCCCGCGGCCACGACGTCACCGTCTACTGCCGCTCCGCGAACCGCTCGCGTCCCCGCACCCACCTCGGCATGACGCTCGTGCACCTGCCGGCGCTCAAGACCAAGTCGATCGAGACGCTCAGCCACACCGCGCTGTCCGCGATCCACCTGGCCCTCGGCAAGCGCCAGGACGCGGCCTTCGTGTTCAACGCCGCCAACGCGCCGTTCGTCCCGCTCATCCGCTCGCGCGGCACGGCCACCGCCGTGCACGTGGACGGCCTCGAGTGGAAGCGCGGCAAGTGGGGCCGCATGGGCAAGAAGTACTACCGCGTCGCCGAGCAGATGGCCGTCAAGGACGCCGACGCGCTCATCTCCGACGCGCAGGGCATCGCCGACTACTACGACCACGAGTTCGGGATCCCCACGGAGCTCCTCACCTACGGCGCCAACATCCTGCGCGACCCCGCGTCGGACCGCCTGGCGGAGCTCGGCCTCGAGCCCGGCCAGTACCACCTCGTCGTCGCGCGCTTCGAGCCGGAGAACCACGTCGACGTCATCGTCGACGGCTACACCGCCTCGGGCGCGACCCTGCCGCTCGTCGTCGTCGGATCCGCGCCGTACTCGGCCGCGTACACCGACCGCATCGAGCAGGTCGCCACCGCCGACCCGCGCATCCAGCGCCTCGGCGGGGTGTGGGACCAGGAGCAGCTCGACCAGCTCTACGCCCACGCGCTCACCTACCTGCACGGCCACTCGGTCGGCGGCACCAACCCGTCGCTGCTACGCGCCATGGGCGCCGCGACCGCGACGCTCGCGAACGACAACGTCTTCAACCGCGACGTGCTCGGCGAGGACGGCCGCTTCTGGTCGGACGCCGCCGGCGTCGCCGCGCTCGTCGAGGGCGCGGAGGCCGCGGCCGACGAGGCCGTCGCGATCGGCCGCCGACTGCAGGAGCGCGCCGAGGAGACCTACGACTGGGACGCCATCGCCGACGGCTACGAGGAGCTCGCCGCCCGCCTGACGCGCGGCTACTCCACGCGCGGCATGAGCCGCGGCGTCCGCTCGGCCACCCGCTGGGAGCCGGAGCTGCGCGCCAGCGACGCCGGCCGCACCTCCTTCCTCCTCGAGGAGAGCCGATGACCGCCACCGCCGACCCGCGCGCGGAGTCGTACCTCGACGTCGTGCGCCGCCTGGCGTCCGCGCAGAAGAAGGCGGCCCGGGGCGCGCCCGCGTACTCGATCCGCGTCAACCGCCCGGCCGGCCGCCTCCTCGCCGCGTGGGCCTACCGCGCGGGGCTGACCCCGAACCAGGTCACCGCGATCAGCGCCGCCTTCACGTTCACGGGCATCGCGCTCGTGGCGCTCGTGGAGCCCGCCGCCTGGCTCGGCATCGCTGTGTGGCTGCTGCTCGCCGTGGGCTACGCGTTCGACTCGGCCGACGGCCAGGTCGCGCGCCTCCGCGGCGGCGGATCGCTGTCGGGCGAGTGGCTCGACCACGTCGTCGACTGCATCAAGATCTCGTCGCTGCACCTCGCGGTGCTCGTGTCGATGTACCGCTGGCCCGCCACGGACTCCGACGCGTGGCTGCTCGTGCCCGTCGTCTACGCGATCGTGGCCGCCGCGAGCTTCTTCGCGATGATCCTCAACGACCAGCTGAAGCGCGTCCACCAGGTCGCCGGCGGCCCCGCCCCCGAGGCCGGCCGCTCGACCCTGCTGCGCTCGCTGCTCGTGATCCCCACCGACTACGGCTTCCTCTGCATCGTGTTCGCGCTGCTCGGCGCGCCCGTCGTGTTCCTCGCGGTCTACGCGCTGATGATGCTCGCCAACGCCGGGCACCTCGCCCTCGCGTCGGTCAAGTGGTTCCGCGACATGGGCGCGCTCGACGCGCGCCGTGCCGAGGCCGCGTCCGTCGGATCCGCGCAGGTGCCCGCGTGACCGCGTACGCCGACACCGAGCGCGCGCTCGCGCAGGCCGAGGACGAGGGCGCGGACCTCCGCGGCCGCACGATCCTCGTCGCGCACCCGAGCGCGGAGCTCTACGGATCCGACCGGGTGCTCCTCGAGAGCGTCGCCGGCCTCGTCGCCGCGGGCGCCCGCACGGTGGTCACCCTGCCGGCGGACGGCCCGCTCGTCGACGCCCTCACCGGCGTCGGCGCAGTCGTGCACCACGCGCCCACGCCCGTGCTCCGGAAGGCGATGCTGCGCCCGCGCGGCTTCGCGGCCCTCGTCGGCCAGTCGGCCCGCGGCCTGTCCGCGGGCCTCGGCCTCGTGCGGCGCACGCGCCCGGACGCCGTCTACGTCAACACCGTCACGATCCCGCTCTGGATCCTCGTCGGCCGCCTCACCGGCCGCCCCGTCCTCTGCCACGTGCACGAGGCGGAGGGATCCGCGTCGCGCGCGGTCGGCACGGCGCTCGCCCTGCCGCTCGCCCTGGCGACGCGCGTGGTCGCGAACAGCCGCTACAGCGTCGAGGTCCTCGGCCGCGCCCTCCCGCGGGTCGCGCGCCGGGCCGTGGTCGTGCACAACGGCGTGCCCGGCCCCGCGGATCCCGCCCCCGCGCGCCCCGCGCTCGAGGGCGGGCTGCGGGTGCTCTACGTCGGCCGGCTCTCCGACCGCAAGGGCGTGGACGTCGCCGTCGAGGCGATCGTCGAGCTCCGCGACCGCGGCGTGCCGGCGACGCTCGACATCGTGGGCGCCGTGTTCCCCGGCTACGAGTGGTACGAGGAGCAGCTGCGCACGACGATCCGGGTCCTCGACCTCGAGGCGCTCGTGACCCTGCACGGCTTCCACGCCGAGGTGACCCCCTACCTCGCCGCCGCGGATGCGTGCGTCGTCCCCTCCCGGGTGGACGAGCCGTTCGGCAACACCGCCGTGGAGGCACTGCTCGCCGCACGGCCCGTGGTGGTCAGCGACACCTCCGGCCTCCGCGAGGCCGCGGGCGGGTACGAGTCGGCGCAGCTGGTGCCGCCCTCGGATCCGGCCGCCCTCGCGGACGCCCTCCATCTCGTCGCGACGGACTGGGACGCCTACCGCGCCCGCGCCGCCCGCGACCGCTTCCGCGCCGAGCACCGGCACGGACCCGAGCTCTACCGGCAGCGCATCGCGCGGTCGGTGGGCACGATGCTCAGCGCTGCGAAGCGCGTCGGCAGCCCCCGACCGGCCAGCTCCCGCTGACCACCGGCGCCCTCCCTCACCCGCACCACCCACCCCAAGCAAGGACGAAATGAGCATCCTCTCCTCCGCGGGACGTCGCCTGGCCGCGATGACCGCGGCCGCCGCGGTCATCCTGTCCGCGGTCGTGATCGCGCAGCCCGCGATGGCCGACTCCGCCCCCGTCGACCCGACGGATCCGCGGACGCCCGCCACCGTGACCGCCGATCCGCTGCCCACGACCCAGATCGACGGCGTCGCCTGGTCGCAGGTCGTCGTCGGCGACACCGTCTACGTCGCCGGCAAGTTCCAGAACGCGCGCCCCGCCGGCGCCGCGCCCGGGACGAACCTCACCCCGCGCAGCAACCTGCTCGCGTACGACGTCCGCACGGGCGCGCTCATCACCTCGTTCGCGCCGAAGCTGAACGCGCAGGCGCTCTCGGTGACGGCGTCGCCCGACGGCTCGCGCATCTACGTGGTCGGGGACTTCACCGACATCGACGGCCAGGGCTACTACCGCGCCGCGGCGTTCAGCACCGCGACCGGCAAGATCATCCCGACCTTCCGCCCGATCATGGGCAGCCAGACCCGCACGGTGAGCGCCTCGAACGACACCGTGTACCTCGGCGGCACGTTCCGCAGCGTCAACGGCGCCGCGCGGAACTACCTCGCCGCGGTGTCCGCCTCCACCGGCGCCACGCTGCCGTTCGTCGCCGACACCGACACCGTGGTCGATGCGCTCACGCTCACGAAGGACGCGTCCAAGCTGGTCGTCGGCGGCCGCTTCACGCAGCTGAGCGGCGTCCCCACCTACGGGCTCGGCGCGGTCGACCCGGCCTCGGGCGCCTCGCTCCCGTGGGCCGCGAACCAGCAGGTGCGCAACGCCGGCGTGGAGTCCTCGATCACGAGCCTCTACGCCACGGGCGACCGGGTGTACGGATCCGGCTACACGTTCGGCGACGGCGGCAACCTCGAGGGCGCGTTCTCGGCGGACCCGAACACCGGCGTCGTGAACTGGGTCGAGGACTGCCACGGCGACAGCTACTCCGTCTTCGCGACCGAGACCGTCGCGTACGTGGCGGGCCACCCGCACTACTGCGGCAACATCGGCGGCTTCCCGCAGACGGAGCCGTGGACCTTCCAGCACAGCATCGCCTTCAGCAAGCAGGCGACCGGCACGGCCACGGCCGACCCGTACGGCTACCACAACTGGGCCGGCACGCCGTCCCCGACGCTGCTCAACTGGTTCCCGAAGTACGTCACGGGCTCCTTCACGGGCCAGGGCCAGGCGGCCTGGAGCGTCAACGGCAACCAGGACTACATCGTCGTCGGCGGCGAGTTCCCGTACGTGAACACCACCGCGCAGCAGGGCCTCGTGCGCTACGCGACGGCCAAGGACGCGCCGAACAGGATCGGCCCGAACGGCAACGACCAGCTCGTGCCGAAGACGGTCTCGTACACGAAGGGCGAGGCGCGCGTCGCCTGGCAGGCCACGTTCGACCGCGACTCGACCCGCCTCACCTACAAGGTGATCCGCGACGGGAAGACGGCGACCCCCGTCTACCAGGTGACCCAGGACTCCACGTTCTGGCAGCGTCCCTCGATGGGCTTCGTCGACAAGGGCCTCGTGCCCGGCAGCTCGCACACCTACAAGGTCGTCGTCACCGACGGCAACGGCAACGCGGTCGACCGCAACAGCGCGCCCGTCGTGATCGCCGACCAGTCCGGCAGCGACGCCTACGCCACGAGCGTGAAGGACGACGGCGCGACCGCGTACTACCCGCTCGACGAGAGGGACGGCACCGCCGGACTCGACCACGTCGCGTTCGAGGACCTCCGGGTCGACGCCGCCACGCGCGGCGCCGCGGGCCCGATCGACGGATCCACCGCCACCACCTTCTCCGGCAAGGACGGGTCCTTCGCGGTCACGCCCCAGGCGGCGAAGTCGCCGAACACCTTCAGCGTGGAGTCGTGGGTCAAGACGACCTCGACCTCGGGCGGCAAGGTCGTCGGCTACGGCAACAACAGCACCGGCACCTCGGGCAACTACGACCGCATGGTCTACCTCGACAACGACGGCCGGATCTTCTTCGGCGTCTACACCGGGGCCACCCAGACGATCAGCTCGGCTCCCGGCTTCAACGACGGGAAGTGGCACCAGATCGTCGCGACCATGAGCGACGCGGGCATGAAGCTGTTCGTGGACGGCAAGGTCGTCGGCCAGCGCGCCGACGTCACGGCCGGCCAGGACTTCACCGGCTTCTGGCGCATCGGCGGCGACAACCTCGGCGGCTGGCCCAACCAGCCCGCGAGCTACTACCTGGCCGGCGACATCGCCCAGGTGTCGATCTACCCGACCGCCCTCACGCGCGCCGACGTCGTCGACCACCTGGTCGCCTCGGGCCGCACCTCGCCCATCCCGCCGGCGCCCTCGGACGCCTACGGCAAGGCGGTCTACGCCGCCGACCCGTCGTTCTTCTGGCGCCTCGACGACGCGCAGGGCGCGACGACCGTGAAGGACGCCGGCCAGAACGACGTCCCCGGCAACGTGGGACGCAACGTGTCCTTCGGCCAGGCGGGCGCCCTCGCGGGCACCGCCGGCACGTCGGCGTCGTTCGACGACAGCATCACGGTGAGCTCGCAGCGGGTCCAGAACCCGCAGCGGTACACCGTCGAGACGTGGTTCCAGACGACCACGAACCGCGGCGGGAAGCTGATCGGGTTCGGCGACAACGCGGATCCGTTCAACTTCTCCGGCAGCTACGACCGCCACGTCTACATGCAGGACGACGGACGCCTGCAGTTCGGGATCTGGACCGGCCAGACCAACCTGGCCACGTCGCCCAAGGCGTACAACGACGGCCAGTGGCACCACATGGCGGCCTCGCAGGGCGTCGACGGCCTGAAGCTCTACGTGGACGGCGAGCTCGTCGGCCAGAACGGGGCCACCCAGGCCCAGGGCTACGACGGCTACTGGCGCATCGGCGGGGACAACACCTGGGGCTCGGCGAGCGGCACCTTCCAGGGCCGCCTCGACGAGGTCGCGGTGTACCCCACGGCCCTCGCGGCCGACACGATCGCGACGCACCACGCGCTCGGGACCACGGGCCGGGTGCCGAACCAGGCCCCGAAGGCCGCGTTCACGCAGCAGGCCGACTTCCTGGCCGCGTCGTTCGACGCGACCGGATCCACGGACGCCGACGGCACGATCACGGGCTACGACTGGGACTTCGGCGACGACGTCCGGGCGTCCGGCGCGCAGCAGTCGCACACCTACGCCGCGGCCGGCACCTACACGGTGACGCTCACGGTGACGGACGACCGCGGCACGACGAACCGCACGCAGCAGGAGATCACCGTGAAGGCGGCGCCGGCGAACATCGCGCCGACGGCCGTGGTGACCGCCACCGCGACGGACCTCACGGCGAAGCTCGACGGATCCGCCTCCACGGACGCCGACGGCCAGGTCGCCTCCTACGCGTGGGACTTCGGCGACGGCAGCACGGGCACCGGCCCGACGCCGACGCACGCCTACGCCGCGGGCGGCGCCTACACGGTGACCCTCACGGTCACGGACGACAAGGGCCTCACGGGCTCCGCGTCCACGCAGGTGACGGTCGTGGCGCCCCCGGTCAACCGGGAGCCCACGGCGGTGATCGCGTCGACCACGACCGACCTGGTCGCGAACCTCGACGGCCGCGCCTCCTCCGACCCGGACGGCGCCATCGCGTCCTGGGCGTGGGAGTTCGGCGACGGGACGACCGGCACCGGCCCCTCCATCGCCCACCCCTACGCGAAGGCCGGCACGTACCAGGTCGCGCTGACGGTGACGGACGACGAGGGCGCGACGGGTCGCACGACCGCGAGCGTCACGGTCACCGCCCCGCCCGTGAACCAGGCGCCCGTCGCCGCGTTCACGTCCACCACGGCGGGCCTCGTCGCCTCGCTCGACGCCTCCACGTCGAGCGATCCCGACGGCACCGTGGCCTCCTGGTCCTGGGCCTTCGGCGACGGGACCACCGGCGCGGGCCGCACCACGACCCACGCCTACGCCCAGGCCGGCACCTACCCGGTGTCGCTCACGGTGACGGACGACAAGGGCCTCACGACGACGACCACCTCCCCGGTGACCGTCGAGGCCCCCGCGTCGAGCGTCCTCGCGCAGGACTCGTTCGGCCGCACGGTCGCGCAGGGCTGGGGCACGGCCGAGGTCGGCGGCGCCTGGCGCGTCACCGGCAGCACGAGCATCGTCAAGGTGCAGGACGGACAGGGCCAGGTCGCCTCGCCGAAGGGCGAGACGCGCACGATGAGCCTCGACGCGGTGTCCACCACGTCGTCGGACGTCAGCGCGACCTTCTCGCTCGACTCCGTCCCCACCGGCGGCGGCTCCTACACGCGGGTCACCTCGCGCCAGGTCGGCTCGTCGTTCTACCAGACGCAGGTCTGGGTCAAGGCGACCGGGCAGATCCAGCTGGTGCAGTCGGAGGGATCGTCGAACCCGGCGTCCTACGTGCTCCCCGGCACGACCTACAAGGCCGGCCAGCAGCTCCGCGTCCGCGTCCTGACGACCGGCACCTCGCCGACCACCGTCAAGGCCAAGGTGTGGGTCGCCGGCCAGGCCGAGCCCGCCGCATGGCAGACGAGCATCACCAGCTCGACCGCCGCGCTGCAGGCCGCCGGCTCCGTCGCGATCCAGACCTACCTCTCGGGGTCGGCGACGGCGCCCGTCACCACGCGGATCGACGACGTGGTCGTCGCCCGCGACGGCCAGGCGCCCGCCCCGGCGAACCAGGCCCCGACGGCGGCGTTCACGTCGACGGCGAAGGACCTGACGGCCTCGTTCGACGGATCCACGTCGACGGACGCCGACGGCACGGTCGCCTCCTACGCCTGGGCGTTCGGCGACGGCACGACGGGCACGGGCCGCACGGTCGACCACGCCTACGCGAAGGCCGGCACGTACGCGGTGTCGCTCACGGTGACGGACGACAAGGGCCTCGTCTCGGCGAAGAAGGACGGCACCGTGACGGTGACCGCTCCCGCGGCGGCGAACCAGGCCCCGGCGGCGGCGTTCACGTCCGCCGCGAAGGACCTGACGGCCTCGTTCGACGGATCCACGTCGACGGACGCCGACGGCACCGTCGCCTCGTACGCCTGGACCTTCGGGGACGGCGCCACGGGCACCGGTCGCACGGTCGACCACGCCTACGCCGCGGCCGGCACCTACCAGGTGTCGCTCACGGTGACGGACGACAAGGGCCTCGTCTCGGCGAAGAAGGACGGCACGGTCACGGTGACCGCGCCTGTCGGCACGCCGGCGAACCAGGCCCCGACGGCGGCGTTCACGTCGACGGCGAAGGACCTGACGGCCTCGTTCGACGGATCCACGTCGACGGACGCCGACGGCACGGTCGCCTCGTACGCCTGGGCGTTCGGCGACGGGACGACCGGCACCGGTCGCACGGTCGACCACGCCTACGCGAAGGCCGGCACGTACGCGGTGTCGGTCACGGTGACGGACGACAAGGGCCTCGTCTCGACGAAGAAGGACGGGTCGGTCACGGTGACCGCCCCGGTCGTCACGCCGCCGGCCGCGGGGATCCTCGCGCAGGACTCCTTCGCCCGCACCACCGCCAACGGCTGGGGCACGGCGGAGACCGGCGGCGCCTGGCGCATCACCGGCAACGCGTCGATCCTCAAGGTGCAGGACGGGCAGGCGCAGGTCACCAGCCCCGCCGGCGAGACCCGCACCGCGAGCCTCGACGCCGTCCGCGGCACCGCCTCGGACGCCCAGGTCAGCTTCTCGCTGGACCGGGTGCCCACGGGCGGCGGCGCGTACGTGCGGATCAACTCGCGCCAGGTCGGCACGGCCGTGTACCAGACGCAGGTCTGGGTGCGGTCGACCGGCCAGGTGATGATCGTGCAGTCGGAGAACGGGACCAATCTCAAGTCGGTCGTCGTCCCGAACCTCACGTACACGGCCGGGCAGCAGCTCCGCGTCCGCGTGCAGGTCACGGGCACGTCGCCCACCACGATGAACGCGAAGGTGTGGCCCGTCGGCCAGGCCGAGCCGACGGCGTGGCAGTCGACGACGACCGGGTCCCTGGCCGCCCTGCAGACCGCGGGCACGTTCGGGATCCAGACGTACCTGTCGAGCTCGGCGGCCGGCCCGGTCGCGTTCACGCTCGACGACCTGCTGGTCACGGACGGCACCGTCCGCTGATCCGGCCGGTAGCTCGCAGCGGGCGGGTCCTCCTCGGAGGGCCCGCCCGCACGGTCGTGCGGGCGACCGCACGACGGCACCACCGCACCACCGCATGACCCGGACGGGGGCCCTGGACGGGAGGCCCCGGCGGTCTGCACCGGGGATAATCGACGAGGGCGACGCGCCCGGGATGCACACGAGGGGACACGCGATGCCGCACGCGATGCCACGCCCGCACGCCCGCGTCCGCCCCCTCCGTCCCCGCCCCCGGTGCCGCGCATGACCGCGCTCCTCGCGGGCGACGGCGTCGAGCGGCTGCTCCTCGCCGGCGTCGCGCTCCTCGCCGGGATCCTCCTGCTGCTCCTGCTGCGTCGGACCCCGCGGCTCGCCGTGGCCCTCTGGCTCGCCGCCCTCTGCCTCGCGCCCATCTGGGCCGGCGTCTCCGTGGCCGGCTACTACCTGCCGCCGGCGACGCTGATGGCGCTCGTGGCCATCGTCGCCGCCCTGCCCGTGCCGGGCTTCCGCGTCTCGGCCCTCGACCTCGTCGTCGTCCTGACGGCGGCCGCCGGCGTCGCCGGGGTGCTGGTGGGAGGCGGCGCGGGCGTCGCCGTGCCGGCCCTCGTCACGTTCCTCACCTACGGCCTCGGCGGCTACCTCCTCGGCCGGCTCGTCGTGCACCGCGTGGGGACGGCGCACCTGCACGCGGCGGCCGCGGTCGCGTTCACGGTCGTCGCGGCGCTCGCGATCGTCGAGTTCGCGCTCACCTGGAACCCCTTCGTGCTGATCCCGGGCAGCGGCAGCCTCCGCGAGACGTGGGCGTCCCTGCAGATCCGCGGCGGCGTCGTCCGGGCCGAGGGCGCGTTCGGCCACTCCATCGCGCTCGGCTGCAGCCTCGCCGTCGCGATCCCGCTCACGCTCGCCGCGCGCTTCCCCCTCCCGGTGCGGCTCGCGATGACCACGGTGCTCCTCCTCGGCACGGTCGTCACCTTCAGCCGCGTCGGCATGCTCACGGCGCTCCTCGGCCTCGTGCTGTCGATCGTCTTCCTCCGCGACGCGATCGCGCTCCGCGTCCGCGTCGCCGTCTCCGTCGGGGTCGTCGCCGTGGTGGCGGCCGTCGCGCCCTTCGTGCAGACCGTCTTCGAGGACGCCGGCACGGAGGCCACCAACAGCTCCGACTACCGCGGCGACCTCTACACGCTCATCCCGGGCATGCGGTTCATCGGCCCCGCGACCTCCGCGCAGCGCCTCACGGACGGGCGCGTGTTCTACGGCGACTTCCGCTCCATCGACAGCCAGCTGATCCTCACGGGCCTCACCTCCGGCCTGCTGGTCGCCGGCGCCGCCCTCGCGGCCCTCGCGGTCGGCGTGGGGCTGGTGCTCCGGGGACGCGCGACCCCGGCCACCATCGCGCTCGTCGCGCAGATCCCGGCCTTCGCGTCCGTCGCGCTCATCACGCAGTACGCGACGCTCGTGTGGTTCCTCGCCGGGGTCGCGGCGACCAGCCAGATCCTCCGCCGCGAGGCCGTCCCCGCGCCGCCGCCCGACCCCGACCCCGACGGCGCCGCCGCGGACCCCGACGACCGCCCCGATCCCGCCCGCACCGCCGCCCTGCCGCCTCTACCCGAGAGAACCCCCTCACGATGACGCTCCACGAGTTCACCGCCCTGCTCCGCCGCCACTGGTACGTCGTGGTCGCCGCCACGCTCGCCGGGGGCGTGGTCGCGTTCGGGCTCTCGCAGCTCGCGACGCCCGTCTACACCGCGCAGTCCCGGCTCTACTTCTCGCTCAGCAGCGGATCCAGCGCGAGCGACCTCAACCAGGGCGCCACGTACACGCAGAGCCAGATGCTGTCGTTCGGCGAGCTGGCGGAGTCGCCCGCGGTGCTCGAGCCCGTGATCACGCGGCTCGGGCTCGACCGCACGGCGCAGGAGCTCGCGCGCGCCGTCACCGTGACGACGCCGCAGAACACCGTGGTCATGGAGATCAGCGTCACGGAGCCCTCGCCCGCGGACGCCGCGGAGATCGCCAACGCGGTCGCCCGGAGCCTCCGCGACACCGCCGAGGCGTACGCCCCGAAGGGCGCCGAGGGCTCGCCCACCGTCTCCGTCCGCGTGATCCAGGAGGCGCCCGAGCCCCTGTCCCCGTCGGCGCCGAACGGCCGCACGAACACGCTCGCCGGTCTCCTCCTCGGGCTGCTCGCGGGCCTCCTCGGGATCGCGCTGGTGCGCCTGCTCGACACGCGCGTCCGCTCCGCCGAGACCGTCGCGCACCTCACGAGGGCGCCGCTGCTCGGATCCCTGGAGCGCGAGCGCGGGGTCACCGGCCTCGCGATGGCGGTGCGCCCCCTGTCGACCGCGGCCGAGGGGTTCCGCCAGCTGAAGGCGAACCTCCGCTTCGTGCTCCTCGGCGACAGCTCGTCGAGCATCGTCGTGACCTCGTCGATCCCCGGCGAGGGCAAGTCCACGGTCGCGGCGAACCTCGCCCTGTCGCTCAGCGAGGGCGGGCGCCGCGTGCTCCTCGTCGACGCCGACCTCCGCCGCCCCGTGGTCGCGCAGTACCTCGGCCTCGAGGGCGACGCGGGCCTCACGACCGTGCTCGTCGGGCAGGCCCTGCTCGAGGACGTCGTGCAGCCGTGGGGCGACGGCACGCTGCACGTGCTCACGTCCGGCGAGATACCGCCGAACCCGAGCGAGCTGCTCGCGTCGGCGCGCATGGAGGAGCTCGTCACCGGGGCCCGGGCGACCTACGACGTCATCGTGATCGACACGGCCCCGCTCATCGCGGTCGCCGACGCCGCGTTCGTCGCGCGCATGACGGACGGCGCCATCGTCGTCGCCGACCAGACCCGCGTGCACCGCGGGCAGCTGTCGGAGGCGCTCGACGCGGTCGAGAAGTCCGGCGGATCCGTGCTCGGCGTCGTGCTCAACAAGGTGCGGCCCACGAAGGACAAGCGCGCGTACTACCGCGCGGCCGAGCCGGAGGCCACGGGCCGCGCCGCGCGCCGGGAGGCCCGGGCGTCGCGGGCGGGCACGCCGCGCGGCTGACCCGCGGGCGGGACGACGAGGGGCGCGGCCGGGGGTCCCGGGCCGCGCCCCTCGTCGTGCTGCCGGGCCGCGCCCGGACGCGTGCGCGCTACTGGAAGACGACCACCGGCGAGCCGGCGTCGCGCGCCACGACCACGCTGATCGCGTCGGCGGACGCGGCGGGGACGCTGAACACGTAGTCGCCGGTCGCGGAGGCGCCGGGCTCGAGCGTGCCGCGGATCACGGCGTCGGAGTCGGCGGGCGTCGCGGGCGTGCGGTCGGCGCCGTAGAAGACGTTGACCGTCACGGCGTCGACCGGGACGGCCTCGCCGGTGACGTTGACGAGCTCCAGCCGCACGTCGACGGCGTCGCCGCTCAGCTCGCCGACGCGGCCGCCGTCGGTGCTGGTCGGGGTGACCGACGCGATGCGCGCCTGGATGGAGCCGGGGAAGGTCGCGGTCTCGTCCATGCCGACGGTCGTCGAGACCTCCTGGCCGAGCGACGTGTCGCCCTCGGGCAGCGGGGCCGGGGCCTCGGTCGCGCCCGCGGTGGGGGCGACGTCGGACCAGTCCTTCGTGTCCGCGGCGGCCGCGGGGGAGTCGGAGCCGGACCCGTTCACGACGACCGTGCCGACGACGGCGGCGGTGACGAGGACGGACGCGGCGCCGATGACGGCGGCGGTGGTGCGGCGGCTGCGCGCGCGTCGCTCACGGCGGGGACGCAGGTCGGACGGGGTGCTCTCGGGTACGGGCATGGCCTTCTTCGCTCTTCGGGTACGGCGAAGACGAGCCCGACGACCAGGGCGGGTCGGCGGCGCGGTGCGGGCGGGCGATGGGTGGTCGCCTGACGCAGGATTCCGGGTCTTCTGCCCTCGCATCGTACGTCGGCGAGCGCGCCGCGACGAGCCCCCCGTCCAGGGGAGGGCGCGGGCCGGTCAGTCGCGGCGGGCGTACTCCTGGTAGGACCAGCCGAACGCGCCGGCGACCATGCCGGCGCCGCGCGCGAGCGTGCGCGTGCCCTTCGCGCGGTGGGCGAGGCTGCCGGTCGCCGTGCCCACGGCGATCCGCGCCGTGCCGCCGAGCGCGCGCACGAGGCCGCGGGCGGTGGCGTCGGCGCGGATCCGCGTGCGGGCGACGGGCGATCCGGACGCGAGCGCGACGGAGGTCAGGCTCCACGAGTTCCCGCTGCTGAAGGCGCGGAGCACGACCCAGCGGCGCGTGGTGCGGGCGCGCGGCACGACGTCCACCACGCCCGCCTCGGCGCACCAGGTGAGGATCCCGCCGGACGCGACGAGCTGCCGCGTGAAGAGGGTGTCCTCGCCGCCCTGCGTGCCGAGGTCCACGTTGAAGCGCAGCCCGGCGGCGCGCACCGCGCGGAGGTCGAGCAGGAGGTTGTTGGTCGCCGCGACCTCGAGGCGCGCGCCCGTCGCGGGACGGCGGCGCACGAAGAAGCCGCCCGCGCGCACCCACGCGTCGGGCTCGACCTCGTACTCGCTGCGGACGGGCCCGGCGACGCCCGCGCTGCGCGTGGCCGCGCGGGCGCGGACGAGGGCGGCGAGCCAGCCCGGATCCGGCCGCTCGTCGTCGTCGAGGAACACGAGCAGGTCGTCGCCGCGGGCCGCGTCGAGCGCGCGGTTGCGGGCGGCGGAGATGCCCGGCGTCGGCTCGTGCACGTACGCGAGGGGGACGGGGGACTCCGCGGCGGCGTCCTCCACGGCTTCGCCCGCGCCGCCCGCGGGGTCGTTGTCGACCACGACGATCCGCACGGCGCGGGGGAGCGCGGGGTCGTCCTCCGCGGCCTCCCGCAGCTCCGCGGCCTGCGCGGCCACGAGGGGGAGCACGGCCCGGATGTCGTCGGGCCGGCGGTAGGTGAGGATCGCGACGACGAGCGAGGACGCGGGCGCGGCCGCGGGACCGGAGGCGGCGGGGGCCGCGGTCGGCGCCGGCGACGGCACCGCGCGCCAGCCGCCCGAGAGGCGGTACCCGTCGAGGATCCCGCGCACGGCCGCCGAGACCGGCGCCACCGGGTGCGCGAACTGCCGCCGACCGCCCTGCAGCAGCACCTCGTACGCGACAACGGGCGTGAGCAGCCGCCAGCGCCGGAGCGCCGCGGCGTCGAGGTGGCGGGCCCCGTAGAGGAGCCGGTTGCGGACGTTGTGGTAGTAGTACGTGCCCGACTTGGCCTGGCCGGCGCTCGCGTGTCCGGCGCTCTGCGTGCCGCCCTCGGCGTGCACGGCCACGGCGTCCTCCACGACGCGCAGGGATCCGCCCGCCTCCACGACCTTGCGCGACAGGTCCACGTCCTCCCAGTACAGGAAGTAGTCGTCCGAGAAGCCGCCCACGCGGGCCCACAGCTCGTCGGTCACGAGGAGGCACGCGCCCGTGAGCCACGGCTCGACCGCGAGGCCGGGGTGCTGCGCGCGGCGGGCGGCGGAGCGGATGCGGCCGTCGGCGAGGTACAGGTCCGAGCCGCGGAACCACGTGCTGCCGTCCGGCCGGAGGATGAGCGGCGCCACGAGCGCGAGGGGGTCCGCCGCGATGGCGCCGCGGAGCACGGCCAGCTGGTCGGGCTCGATCGTCGCGTCGGGGTTGAGCAGCAGGAACTCGCGCGCGCCGAGGTCGCGGGCCGCCGCGACGCCGATGTTCATGCCCGACCCGAAGCCCGTGTTCGCGTCCGGGTAGACGCCGTGCACGCGCGTCGACGGGTGCACGGCGAGCTCGCGCACGCGCTCCCGCTCGGCGTCGGTGGTGCGGTTGTCGACGATCACGAGCAGCGCGTCGTCGAGGCGTTCGACGAGCGGCAGCACGTTCTCGCGCACGAGGTCGGCGGATCCGTAGTTGACGACCACGACGGCGAGGAGGGCGGGGCGGGGCATGGGGGTCCCATCGATCGGGTGCGCGCGGCGGGCGTCGCCGGGCGGGGCCCGCCATCGGGTGCGGGCGGGTGGTGGCATAGTCTATTTCCTCGACCGATGACCCCGTGGGCGCGCCCGACGACCCGCCGCCGGTCTCCCGCTGAGGAGCGCCATGACCGTCCCCTCCCGCCCGCCCGGCCGCGACCTCGTCGTCCTGCAGTCGTCCCCGGCGCCGCGTCCCACGACGAACCCGTACATCGTGATGCTCGGGCGCGCGCTCGCCGCGACCCCGGGCCTCAGCCCCCTGCACTTCAGCTGGCGCACCGCGCTCCTCGGCCGCTACGACGTGCTCCACGTGCACTGGCCCGAGATCCTCGTCGACGGGCGCAGCCCGCTGAAGAAGGCCGTGCGCCAGGCGCTCACGGTCGCGCTCCTCGCGCGCCTGACGCTGCGGCGGATCCCGATCGTCCGCACCGTGCACAACCTCGAGCGGCCGCAGGGCATCAGCCGCCGCGAGTCGCTCCTGCTCGCGCTCATGGAGCGGATGACGACGCTGCGCCTGCGCGTGAACCCCGTCACCGAGATCCCGGCGGACCAGCCGCACGCGACGATCCTGCACGGCCACTACCGCGACTGGTTCCGCGACGAGCGGCGCGAGGACCACGTGCCCGGCCGGCTCGGCTACGTGGGCCTCGTCCGCCGGTACAAGGGCGTCGAGCAGCTCGTCGCGGCGTTCCGCGGCGCGGGGGAGGCGGGCGCCGACCTGTCCCTGCGCATCGGCGGCAACCCGTCCACCGAGGAGCTGGCCGACACGGTCCGCGCGCTCGCCGCGGGCGACGACCGGATCCGCCTCGACCTCCGCTTCCTGTCCGACGCCGAGCTGGTGGAGGTCGTGACGTCGTCCGAGCTCGTCGTGCTGCCGTACCGGTTCATGCACAACTCCGGCGGCGCGCTCGCGGCCCTCTCGCTCGACCGGCCCGTGCTCGTGCCGGACAACGCCGTCAACCGCGCGCTCGAGGAGGAGGTCGGCCCGGGCTGGATCCACCGGTTCGACGGCGACCTGACCCCCGAGGAGCTCCTCCGCGCCACCGAGGCCGTCCGCACGGGCGCGCGGTCCGCGTCGCCCGACCTGTCCGGCCGCGACTGGGACCGGGCGGGGACCGCGCACGCGTCCGCGTACCGGCGCGCGCTCCGCATCCGCCGCGGGGTCGAGCGGGGCTGAGCCCCCACCCGTTCTGGGGCTGGATCCGCGCGCCCCCGCGGATACCATCGGACGGGGCCCGCATACCCGGCGGTCCCGCCACCCGACACCCGAGCCCGCGGTGATCCGGCCGTCACCCGCGGCCGACCCGATCGCCACCCCTCCTCGACCCGACGACGGAGCCACATGCCATCCGCCCTACCCGGCGACCCCTCCTCCGCGCCCGTCGGCGCCTCCGCGCCCGCCCCCGCGCCCGAGACGCCGCCCGCCGCCACCCAGGGCCTCGGCGCCCGCGCGGCCCGCGGCGCGATCGTCACCATCGGCGCGCAGCTCGTCCGCATCCTCATCCAGGTCGCATCCGTCGTCGTCCTCGCGCGCCTGCTCACGCCCACCGACTACGGCCTGCTGGCGATGGTGCTCGCGATCATCGGCGTGGGCGAGATCTTCCGCGACTTCGGCCTCTCCAACGCCGCGATCCAGGCCCGCGACCTCAGCCGCGGCCAGCGCGACAACCTCTGGTGGATCAACGCCGGCATCGGCCTCGTGCTCGCGGCCCTCGTCTTCTGCGCGGCCTGGCCGCTCGCCGCGGTCTTCGGCCACGACGAGCTGATCCCCATCGCCCACGCCCTGAGCCTCACGTTCGTCTTCAACGGCCTCGCCACGCAGTACCGCGCGAGCCTCACCCGCAGCCTCCGGTTCCGCGCGCTCGCGACCGCGGACGTCACCGCGCCCGCGGTCGCCCTCCTCGTCGCGGTCGGCGGGGCGCTCCTCGGCTGGGGCTACTGGGCGCTCGTCGCGCAGCAGCTGACGCAGACGCTCGTGCTCCTCGGCCTCGCGGTCGGCTTCGCCCGGTGGATCCCGCGCCTCCCGAGCCGTGGCGAGCCCATGGGCCCGCTCCTCCGCTTCGGCTGGAACATGGTCTCCAGCCAGATGGTCGGCTACGTCAGCAACAACATCGACACGTTCCTCGTCGGCCTCCGCTTCGGCGCCGGCTCCCTCGGCATCTACAACCGCGCGTTCCAGCTGCTGATGACGCCGCTCGCGCAGATCCGCAGCCCCCTCACCACGGTCGCGATCCCCGTGCTCTCCCGCCTGGCGGACGAGCAGCGCCGCTTCGCCGACTACGTCGCGCGCGGCCAGCTCGCCCTCGGCTACACGCTCGGCGCGGGCCTCGGCCTCGTCGCGGCGACGGCCGTGCCCATCACCGCCGTGTTCCTCGGCCCGCAGTGGGACAGCGTCGCCCCGATCCTCCGCCTGCTCGCCATCGCCGGGATCTTCGACACCCTCGCCTTCGTCGGCTACTGGGTCTACGTGTCCCGCGGCCTCACCGGCGACCTCTTCCGCTTCTCGCTGCTGAGCGCCGCGATCAAGGTCACCTGCATCCTCGTCGGGTCCGCCTTCGGCATAGTCGGCATCGCGGCCGGGTACGCGGCCGCCCCCGCCATCTGCTGGCCCATCTCGCTGTGGTGGCTGTCGCGCAAGGCACCGATCCCCACGCGCCGCCTGTACATGGGCGCGCTGCGGATCATCGGGGTCGTCGGCGCGGTGAGCGTCGCGACGGGCGCGCTCCTGGCCCTGGTCGACACCGGATCCGACGTGCTCCAGCTCCTCGCGGGCGTCGGCACGACCGCGGTGCTCTACGCGCTCGCCGTCGCGCTCGTGCCCGCGGTGCGCCGCGACGTGCGCGGCGTGCTCGACCTCGCGCGGGTCCTGCCGAAGGCGCGACGGGGGAGCGCCCCGGCGGCTCCGTCGGCTCCGGCGGCCGACGCCCCGGACGATGCGCCCGCCGACGGCGCTGCCGCCGACGGCGCTGCCGCCGACGGCGCTGCCGCCGACGATCCCGCGTCCGCGTCCGCCTCCGCGGAGGATCCCGCGCCGGCCGGCGGCGTGCCCGCCCGCTCCTGACCCGTCACCCGCGCGCGCCCGCACCCCGCTGCGCCGGGAGCGCGATCCGGAACGTCGTGCCCTCGCCGAGGACGGAGGAGACGGTGACCTCCCCGCCGTGCGCCTGCACGATCTCCCGCACGATCGCGAGGCCGAGGCCCGTGCCCGGCACCACCTCGCTCAGCGCGTTCGCCGCGCGGAAGAACCGGTCGAAGACCTGCGGGAGCGCGTCCGCGGGGATCCCCATGCCGGTGTCGGCGACCACGACCATCACCGCCGGGCGCCCCGTGGGACCGGTCGCCGCATGCAGCTCGACGGACACCGTGCCGCCGGCCGGCGTGAACTTCACGGCGTTCTCGATCACGTTGGTGAGGACCCGCTCCAGCTGCCCCGCGTCGCCCTCCACGGTCGCGGGGCCGGCGTCGCCCACGGCCAGGTCCACGCGGCGCGCGTCGGCGAACGGGCGGAGGGACTCCGCGGCCCGGCGGACCAGCGTCGCGACGTCGAGCGGCGCCATGGCCGGGCGCTCGCCCGCGTCCAGGCGCGTCATGGTCAGCATGTCGGCCACGAGCGACTGGAGCCGCCGGGCGTTCCGGTCGACGACCCGCAGCATGTCCTTGGCATCGTCGGGGACGTCGCCCCCCTCGCCGTCGAGGACCAGCTCCACGTAGCCCGAGATGGAGGTGAGCGGCGTGCGCATCTCGTGGCTGACGGTGCCGATGATGTCGCTCTTGGACCGGTCGAGCGCCTCCAGCCGTGCGACGACCCGCTCCTGGCCGTCGAGCATGCGCGTGAGCATGGCCTGGCGGAACATGACCGGCAGCGCCGACAGCGCGACGGCGCTCGCGGCGAGGACCAGCGCGAGCGGCGGCACGGGCGTCGTGGTCGCGACGAGGAGCACGCCGAGGCCGGCGAGCACGGCCATCGCGGGGACCGGCAGCAGGCGGGCGGTGGGCCGGTACGGCTCCGGGGCGTCCGCGGGCGCGCGGTCGACGCCCTCCACCCACAGGGCGAGGCACGCGATCCCGGCGGTCCAGGCGACGTCGAGCGGGGTCCCGTCGCCGTAGCCGCCCTCCCGGATCAGCAGCGCGTAGGCGATGTCCGCGCCCGTGATGGCGAGCAGCCCGAGCACGAGGAACTGCCAGCGGGGACCCATGCGCAGGACCGGGGAGGCGGCGATCCCCACGACCACGGCCACGAGGACGATGTCGAAGGCGGGGTAGAGGGCGTCGATGGCGCCGGCGACGACGGTGCGGCCGCTCGTCGCGTCGGAGAGGACCGGGTCGAGGATCACGGCGAGCACGGCCGCGGAGCCGAGCACGGCGAGGCCCGCGTCGAGGAAGACGGCCTTCGTGGTGCGACGCGAGCGGCGCCGCACGAGCACGACGAGGGCGAGGAGCATCAGCGGGTAGAAGAGGAGGTAGGCCACGTCCGCGGCGGAGGGCGAGGGCAGCATGCCGGACGCGTCCATGCCGATCACGTAGATCGTGTCGCCCGCCGCGTTCGCGGTCACCGCGGCGGCCGCGAGCACCACCTCCGCCCGACGGGAGCCGGTCCGCGCGGCGACGAGCCAGAACACGACGACGGGGATCCACTGGAGGGCGAGCGACAGCCCGACGTCGACGAGCACGATGCCGGGGTCGCCGGGCAGGAGCAGGGCCGCGAGGTAGACGATGTTCGCGATCACGACGACGCCGAGGAGGCCCCGGATCACGCGGTCCAGGCGGGGGCGCGCGACGGCGTCCCCCTCGACGGCACGCGCCATGATCTCCCCCGTACCCGACGTGCCGGTCGCGACCACCCGGTCGCACCGCCCGCACGCCTCCGCCGATCCTAGGAGTCAGGGGGCCTCCGGCGGCCGCCCGGACGGTGCGGGGACGAGACCGGCGCCGCCCGTCGCTCCCTGGGCCGGCGTCACGTCCGCCTCGGACGCGCCGACCGCGACCGCCGCCAGCGCCTCGCGCCCGGCGTGCGCCACCCGCACGTCGCCCGCGAAGGCCGTCACGCGCACGCGGCCCTCCGCGTCCGTGCGCAGGGTCGTGGGCGCGAGCCGCCACTCCTCGCGGATGAGCCGGCGGAGCGCCTCGTACGACGGCTTCGGCGTGCCGTCCGCGCGCACCAGGCCGCCGGGCGCGCCCAGCCACATGCCGTCGTCGGTGAGGCCCCAGTACGTGATCGCCTGCACCGCCGGGTGCCCGACGAGCGACCGGTAGTGCCGCTCGATCTCGTCGGCCTGCCGCTCCTCGCCCGCGGGTGTGGACGGCCAGCTCGTGACGCGGAAGTCGTTGAGGTCGGTGATCTCCGGCGGCATGAGGTCGCCCGAGAGCAGCGTCGTCTCGGTCATGTGGATCGGCAGCCCGAACCGCGCGAACCGGTCGACGATGCCGAGCACCTGCTCCTCCCCGCGGTAGCCCTGGTGCATGTGGGTCTGGAGCCCGATGGCGTCGACCTCGATGCCCGCGCCGAGCACCTCCTCGATGAGCTCCTCGTAGGCGGGGGACAGGTCGAAGTCGTTGAGCACGAGCGTGGCGGCCGGGTTCGCGGCCCGCGCCTCCTCGAAGGCCATGCGCACCATCGCCAGCCGCCCCCGCGCCGCGGTGAGCCGGGTGATCCCGTTGTCCTCGCGGTCGAACACGGGCATGATCACGGCCTCGTTGATGGCGTCCCACGTGTCGATGAGCCCCGCGAAGTCGCCCACGTCGCGCCGGATCCGCTCCCGCTGCACGCGCTCCACCTCGTCGAGCGGCAGGTCGAGCAGCCACGGCGCCGTGACCGTGTGCCAGACGAGCGGGTGCCCCTTCACGGCGATCCCGCGCTCGCGCAGCCAGCGCGCGGTCGTGAGCAGGCGCTCGGTGTCCGGCTCGCCGCGCACGGGCTCGAACCTGCCCCAGTAGAAGGGGAGCGTCGCGGTGTTGAACACGGCCGCCCACTGCTCGGCCAGCCGCTCCAGGCCCTCGAGCCGCGCGCCGCCGAAGGTCTCGATGCCGGCCTCCTCGGGATCCGTCTCGCCGTTCGCGAGCGGGATGAGGTCGAAGCCGATGTTGCCGAACGCGAAGTCCTGGCCGGCCTGCTCGACCACGACGTCCGCGTCGGCGAGCGGCCGGCCCCCGGGGTCGCGGACGGTGATCACCGCCTCGGCGCGGCGGGCGTCGGGGATCGCCGTCGGGCGGCGGGAGGCGGATGGCGTGGCGGGCATGGGTCCCTCTCGGGGTCGGCGCGTCGGCGCGTCGGTGCGGTCGTCCGGAACCTACGCGGGCCGCGGGACGGGCGTCCACCGCGGCCCGGATGTCCGCAAGCTTTCCCCCGCCGAGGCGGGTGGGGAGGGCGCGGCGCGGGCGTAGCGTGCACGCAGGGCGCGGATCCGACCGGCGCCCCCGCTTCGATGACGAGGACCCGATGACCCCAGGCGCCGCCACCCTGTCCGTGCTCTACCTCGGGGGGACGGGCACGATCAGCGCCGCCTGCGTCCGGGCCTCCGTCGCCGCGGGGATGGACGTGACCGTCGTCAACCGCGGCGCCGACTCGAAGGGCCGCGGGGTCCCCGCGGGCGTCACGAGCCTCGTCGCCGACGTCACGGATCCCGACGCCCTCCGCGCCGTGCTCGGTGACCGGTCCTTCGACGCGGTCGTCGACTTCCTCTGCTTCGACGCCGCGGGCGCCGACCGCCGCGTGGACGTGCTCCAGGGCCGCACCCGGCAGTTCGTCGCCATCAGCTCGGCGTCGATCTACCGCAAGCCCGCGCTCCAGACGCCCATCACCGAGTCGACGCTGCGCGCCAACCCGTTCCTCTCCTACGCGCGCGACAAGATCGCGATGGAGGACGCGTTCCTCCGCCACCACGCGCAGAGCGGCTTCCCGGTCGTCATCGTCCGCCCGTCGCACACGTACGACGAGGCCAGCCCGCCGCTCGCGGGCGACTGGACGGTCGTCGACCGCATCGCGCGCGGCGAGGAGGTCGTGGTCCCGGGCGACGGCACCTCGCTCTGGACGCTCACGCACGCCGACGACTTCGCGGTCGGGCTGGTGGGGATCCTCGGCGACGAGCGCGCGACCGGCGAGGCGCTGCACATCACGAGCGACGACGTCATGACGTGGGACCGGATCCACCACCTCGTCGCCGACGCCCTCGGGGTCGAGGCGCGGCTCGTGCACGTGCCCGCCGAGCAGTTCCCCGTGGTCGAGCCGGAGTGGGGCTGGTCGGAGCTCGTCGTCGGTGACCTGTCGCACAGCGCGGTCTTCGACACCACGAGGATCCGGCGGCTCGTGCCGGCGTTCCAGCCGCGGAACCCGTTCCACCTGGCCGTCCGCGGCATCGTCGCGTGGCGCGCCGCGCACCCGGAGCTCACCCGCCCGGACGCGGACACCGACCGCCGCATCGCCCGCCTGGTCGCGGCGAAGCACGCGGCCGACGCGGCGTACCGGGACGCGGCCGCGGGCTGATCCGCGGTCCGGGCGTCCGGGCGGGCGTCCGGGCGTCCGGGATGCCCGGGCGCCTCAGCGCGCCGCCGCCTCCCGCGGCGCCACGCGCCCGGTCCAGCCGACGCGGGCGCGCACGACGAGCGTCACGACCACCGCGAGCGCGGCCGCGACGAGCGCCGCGACGGCCGCCGGCGTCGACATCAGCTCGCCCGTCAGCCGCCCGACGGCGATCCAGGCGAGTCCCCACGCGATGGCCGCGGTGGGCGCGAGCCGTCCGCCGTCGCGCACGGCCAGCAGCGCGCCGAGCGCGCCGACCACCAGGAGCACCACGACGGCCGTGGCGTCGCGCCCCGCCTCGCCGGGTCGGACGCCCGCGGCGGTGAGGATCGCCGCGACGTTCGCGACCGTCGCCACGCTCACCCAGCCGAGGTAGAGGCCCATGGTCCCGTCGAGCACGACCGCCTCCACGGCGTTCCGCGGCCGCGTCGCGAGGAGCGCCAGGAAGGTCCACACGAGCGTCGCGAGCAGCGCCGCGATGACCACGCCGCTCAGCGCGAGGAGGCCGGCCTGCGCCGTGAGGATCCACGCGGCGTTGAGCACGAGGGTCACGGCCACGGGGTAGCCGACCCGGCGCTGGCGAGCGTCGGCGCGCTGGGCGGGGAGCGCCTGCCACACCGTGGCCGCCAGGAGGCCCAGGTAGACGACGCCCCAGATCGAGAAGGCGGGGCCGGCGGGCGCGACGGGCGTGAAGCTCGCGCTGAGCGCGCCGCTCGACGCCGTCTGGATGCTGCGGTCGCTGAACGCGCCCGAGCCGAAGGCGGAGCCGACGAGCGCGAAGGCCATGCTCGCGACGACGACGATCTGGCGGACGATGTCCTTCACGGTGCCCATGCGGCCTGCTCCTCTACGATGGATCATCAGCAGGCGGATAGTAAGTCTGCTGACGATCACTGTAGCAGGAGGGGCGACCATGGCCGGAGGGGCCCCGCAGGACGAGCTCGCCAGCTGGCCCACCGGCCGGCTGCTGTCGACGGCCGCGCGCGCCGTCGAGCACGCGTGGGCGGAGGCGCTCCAGACCCTCGGGGTCACGCACGCGGGCCTCATCGCGCTGCACCTGCTGCGCGACGGGCCGCTCAGCCAGATCCAGCTCGCCCGCTCCGCGCACGTCGAGACGCAGACCATGTCGCGCACGCTCGAGCGGCTGGAGCGCGAGGGCCTCGTCTCGCGCGCGCCGGATCCCCACGACCGCCGCCGTCACGTCGTCGCGCGCACGGAGGCCGGCGCGGAGGCCTGGGCCCGTGCGCAGACGCTCGAGCGCGACGTCGTCCCGGAGCTCACCCGCTCCGAGGAGATGCGCCGCGGCCTCATCGACGTGATCCGCGCGGCCGGCCGCCCGTCCGCTCCCGCCACCCCGGACGACGCTCCCGCCGCGACGCCCGCCGACGCCCCCGCTCCCGCGAACGCCCCCGCCCCCCGGAAGCGCACCCGATGACCCGCCCCGCGGACCCCGACCCGATCTCCGCCCACGCCCCCGACCTCCCCGGCCGCGCCGTCATCCGCCAGCTCTGGAGCGACCTCGCCTTCGTGCACTGGCGCGTGGATCCCGCCCTCGTCGCCCCGCTCCTCCCGCCGGGCACGCGCCCCGACGTGCACGACGGATCCAGCTGGGTCGGCCTCATCCCGTTCGTCCTGTCGCGCAGCGCCTTCCCGCCGCTGCCCGCCGTGCCGTGGGCCGGCACCTTCGCCGAGCTCAACGTGCGCCTCTACAGCGTCGGCGACGACGGCCGCCGCGGCGTGGTCTTCCGCTCGCTCGAGGCCGCCAAGCTCCTGCCCGTGATCGGCGCGCGCGTCGGCCTCGGCCTGCCCTACATGTGGGCGTCGATGACGCACGCGGAGCACGACGGCGTCGTCACCTACACGTCGCGCCGGCGCACCGGCACGCGGCCGACCTCCCGCCTCTCCGTGCGCCCGCTCGGCGAGGAGGTCGCGGGCGATCCGCTCGCCGACTTCCTCACCGCGCGCTGGGGCATGCACGTGGCCCGCGGCGGCGTCACGCGCTACTGGCCGAACACCCACGACGCGTGGACCCTGGAGCGCGCCGAGCTCGTGGACCTCGACGACGAGCTGGTGGCGGCCGCCGGCCTCCCGGGCATCGTCGGCCGCGCGCCGGACTCGGTGCTGTTCTCCCGCGGCGTCCGCACGGAGTTCGCCGGCCCGCTGCGGCCGCGCGCCTGACGCGCGGGCGCCGCGCTCGACCGGGCCCTCGACCTCGCCCTACCGCTCGGCGCGCGGCGTCCGCGTCGAGCGCGCCTCCCCGCCCGACAGCTCGTCGATGGTCAGCGCCGCGCTGACGAGCGCGAGGTGGCTAAGCCCCTGCGGCAGGTTGCCGAGGAACGAGTGGTCGTCGGCGTCGATCATCTCCGAGTAGATCCCGACGTCGTTGCCGAGCGCGACGAGCTGGTCCATGAGCTCGCGCGCCTCGTCCATCCGCCCGACGCACGCGTACGCGGCCGCCAGCCAGAACGCGCACGCCGTGAACGTGCCCTCCTCCTCGGGCATGCCCGTGTAGCGGTAGAGGAGCGGCCCGCGGCCGAGCTCGGAGCGGAGCGCGTCGAGCGTCCGCGACATGCGCTCGCCGCGGTCGAAGCCGGAGATCGAGTGCAGGAGGATGCTCGCGTCGAGCCGCTGGCTGCCCGGGTGCATCACGTAGGCGCCGCGGCCCTCGTCCCAGCACTCCTCCTCGACCCAGGCGCGGATCCGGTCGCGCTCGGCGCGCCAGCGGTCCGGCACCCCGGGGATCTGCCCGACCTCGGCCAGCTCGACGGCGCAGTCGAGCGCCTGCCAGCAGCCGAGCTTCGAGGTCGTGTAGTGCTGCTCGTCCTCGAGCTCCCACATGCCGGCGTCGCGCTTCTGCCACATGTCGCAGGCGCGGTCGGCGAAGCCCGCGAGGAGGCGGCCGGTGTCGGCGTCGAGCACGTTGCCGTCGCGGACGTACGTGCGCACCACGTCGAAGAGGTCGCCGAAGACGCCGAGCTGCAGCTGGGCCTGCGCGTCGTTGCCGTCGACGACGGGGCCGACGCCGCGCCAGCCCGGAACCTCCGGGTTCGAGCTGCCCTCGGGCACGGCGCCCTCGAGCGAGTAGAAGACGTGCAGGTCCGGGCCGTTGTCGCGGATCGTGCGGAGCATCCACGACACCGCCGCGTGCGTCTCCTCGCGGAGGCCGAACTTCACGAGCGCGTTCACCGTGTACGCGAGGTCGCGCACCCAGGCGAAGCGGTAGTCCCAGTTCTTGCCGCCGCCCATGCGCTCGGGCAGCGAGGTGGTGGCGGCCGCGGCGATGGAGCCGGTGGGCGCGTGCACGAGCAGCTTGAGCGCGAGCGCGCTGCGCTGCACGGCCTCGGCCCACTCGCCCTCGTAGCGGAACTCGGCGCTCCAGCCCTCCCAGTTGCGGATGGTGCGGTCGATGCCCTCGTCCACGATCTCCGGGTTCGGGATCCGCACGGGCTCGCGCTCCGTGCCCACCAGGGTGATGACGTGCCGCGACCCCTTCGTCGCGGTGAATGCGCCGGACACCGACTGCGTGCCGGGCTCCGCGGGACCGTGGTCGAGCCCGACGACCGCGAGCGTGACGCCGTCGACGCGGATCACCGGCCCGTTGTGGGTGGACTGCACCCACGGCGACGACGTGGCGAGCGCGGTGCCGGGCGCCACGAGCCAGCTCATCGCGACCTCGCCCGTGAGCCCCTCGATCCGCCGCCCGAGCTCCGACCACGGCAGCCGCCCCGCGACCCCGGTGATGAGCGCGTCGGTGACCCGGACGCTGCCGGAGGCCGTCGTGAAGGTCGTGGTCAGCACGTTGGTGCCGGGCACGTACGCCCGCGTGACCTCGAAGTCCTCGTCGGGCCGCAGGGTGATCCGTCCGCCGTGCGGCGCGTCGATCAGCGCCGCGAAGGCCGGCGGCGTGTGCAGGTCGGGCATCGGCAGCCAGTCGATGTCGCCGTCCTCGGCGATGAGCGCGACGGTGCGCCCGTCCCCGATGGCGGCGTAGCTGCGGAGCGCGATGTAGCCGTCGATGCGCTCGGGTGCGGGGCGGGAAGCGGGCTGTGCCATGGGACTCCTGTCGACGCCGGCAGGAGGATCACCGACCCCTCCAGTATCCCCGCGCCGCCTCCGCGGGAGCCGCGCGCGGGTCCCGGCGGACAGGACGGGCGACCGGGAGGAGCGACCCGACCCGTGGTCCCGGCAGGAGGGCCAATCCATTCTTCCCCGGGTACCGAATAGGGCTGATGTGCCCGGAGCCAACCCGAACGGTTCCGGTCGCCGCCCGCCGGACAGCGTCGTCCGCGCGGGATCCGGGCCCCGTGCCCCGCTCGGGGGGACGCGCGTCGGCGCCCCCGGCGATACGATCTCCTGACCCGAGCACCGCGCCGCACGCAGGAGCTACCCGACTCCTCGCCGGCGCATCAGAGAAGAGCCATGGCCCTCCCACCCATGAGGTCGCGCGCCCGCGCGCGCACGCACGCCGCCGTCCGCCCCGCCGCGGAACCCGCCGCCCCGGCAGCAGGCCGCCCCCGCTTCGAGTGGATCGACGCGGGCAAGGGCGCCTGCATGGTCCTCGTCGTCCTCCTGCACCTCTCCCTCATGTACGAGAACGAGGTGAACGAGGGCGCCGCCGCGCTGTGGTGGGACGTCAGCTCCGCGTTCGCGCCCCTGCGCATGCCCCTGTTCTTCTTCATCTCCGGCTTCCTCGCGACGCGCGCGGTCCAGCGGCCGCTCGGGATGACCCGCGGCCGGACCCTCGGCATCTACTCCGTCTACGCCCTCTGGACCCTGCTCTTCCTCGCGCGGCTGTTCGTGCCGCAGGCGCGCGGCGGCGGCGCGGCGCCGATGCCGGGCGAGCTCGCGCTCAGCCTCGTGCTGCCGACCTCCTACTGGTACCTGTGGGCGCTGCCCGTGTTCTTCCTCGTCGCCTGGGCCTGCACCCGGCTCCTCGGCGCGCACCGGGCGTGGGCGCTGATCCCGTTCGCGGTGCTCGCCGGCGCCGCCCCGCTCCTGAAGCCCCTCACGGCGGGCCTCCTCACGGAGCCGATGGACGCGGTCAAGCTCAGCTCCATCGCGGCGAACCTCGTGTGGTTCTACGCGGGCGTCGTCGGGCGCGACGCCTGGCTGTCGCTCATGCGCCGGGCGACGCCCTTCACGGCGGTCCTCGCGGTGGTCGCCTACGCGGCCGTCTTCGCCGCGCTCCGCGCCACCGGGAACGGCCTGATCCTGACCTTCGCCATCGCCGCCGTCGCGCTGGTCGCCAGCAACCAGGTGCTCGCCGTCGTCGGCATGGCGAACCCGCTGTCCCGGGCCCTGCGCTGGGTCGGACGGCAGACGCTGCCCGTGTACGTCTTCCACATCTTCCTGGTCTCCGCCCTGAGCGCCGCCCTGAAGCTGACGGGCCTCGTGCCCGTCCTCCAGCAGCACACGCAGGTGTGGGGCGCGATCCTGCCCATCGCGCTGCTGGTGCCCGTCGTGGTCGCGAGCCGGATCATCGGCGCCGCCGTCCTGGGCGGCCCGCTGCGCTGGACGCTCGAGGGCCCGCGCTGGCTCACGGCGAGCCGCACCCCCGTCCCCGCGGACGCGCGGCGCGACTGACCCGCGACGCGCGGACGCGCGAGCGCCGCCGGGCCAGGCTGGGTCCATGACGCGACTCGAGGCCGTCCGCGGCGACATCTCCCGGCAGGACGTCGACGCGATCGTCAACGCCGCGAACTCGTCGCTCCTCGGCGGCGGGGGAGTGGACGGCGCGATCCACCGCGCGGCCGGCCCCGAGCTCCTCGCCGCGTGCCGCCGGCTCCGCGCCGAGCAGCTGCCCGACGGCCTGCCCGCGGGCGACGCCGTCGCGACGCCCGGCTTCCGCCTGCCCGCGCGGCACGTGATCCACACGGTCGGCCCCGTCTGGTCGGCCTCCCACGACCGCACGCCCGTGCTCCGCAGCGCCTACCGCCGGTGCGTCGAGGTGGCGGCGGGCATCGGGATCCGCAGCATGGCGTTCCCCGCGGTCTCGGCCGGCGTCTACGGATGGCCGGTGGACGATGCGGCGCGGGTCGCGGTGGCCGCCGTGCGCGAGGCGCTCGCCGACGGCGCGGGCGACGGGATCGAGCTGGTGCGCTTCGTCCTGTACTCGGACCCGGTGCTCGCGGAGTTCGAGGCGGCGCTCGCCGCGGGCGCCTGACGCGGCACCCGGACGACGACGCGGGCGAGGGCACCGGCGACGGCCCGGCCCGGGAAGCAGGAAGCCGGCCCTGCCGTCGAGAACGGGGACCGGCTGTGGTGCCTGGACGCGGCGTCGATCCGCGGACCTTTCGATTTTCAGTCGAACGCTCTACCAACTGAGCTACCCAGGCGAGCGGGCGACTTCGAGAAGACGCCCACATCGGACAGAAGCCCTCTCGTGTGAGAGGGCTTCCCATCCGTGGCGACCCTGACGGGACTTGAACCCGCGACCTCCGCCGTGACAGGGCGGCACGCTAACCAGCTGCGCTACAGGGCCTTGCGTGTCGACTGCTGAATGGTGACCCCAACGGGATTCGAACCCGTGTTAGCGCCGTGAAAGGGCGCCGTCCTAGGCCGCTAAACGATGGGGCCGCTCGCCCTGGTCTCCCAGGCCTCGCAGCAACCGACACGTCAGCATAACCGCACTCCGGGCGAGGACTCAAATCGGCCGCGCGGGCGGATGCGCGAACCCCGCGGTGATGCGGATCGCGCGGCGTGTCGGCCCTCCCGCTCCGCTGCCGCGCGGGCTCCGCACGGGCTCCGCACGGCTGCGGAGCGGCCGACCTGCCGAGCCCCTGCGAGCTCCGCGACACGGGCCGCGCCCTGCCCCGTCGATCCCCGTCCGCCGGGTTAGCCTTCGCTCGACCCTCCTGGGGGACGGGGAACCCGCGCGGATCCCCGCGTCCGCGCGCTGTGCGCCGCGGATCCCCGTTGTTACTGTGAGAGCCGGCGACGGTGCGGCGGATGCGATCCGCCCTCCCCGACGGCCCCGCGGGGAGGCGAAGCCGGCCCGCCGCCGGGCGACACGATGATCGGGAGCACATGAACCACCACCTCGTCCGCAGCGCACGCCGCTCCGGCGCCCCGCGATCAGGACCCCGCACCCGGCGCGGGCTGCAGGCGATCGTGGCGGTGGTCGCGGTGCTCCTCACCGGGTCGATCGCCGCTCCCGCCCACGCCGAGACGTTCGCCTCCTGGGACGACGTCCAGAGGGCGCGCGGCGACGAGCAGGCGCAGCAGGAGCTCGTGAAGCGGATCGACGACGAGATCGCCTCCCTCCAGCAGCGCGTGACCGACGCGCAGGCCCTCGTGGTCCAGCGCGGCGACGAGCACGACAAGGCGCAGCAGGCGGCCGACGACAAGCACGAGGACACCGTCCAGCTCCAGCAGAAGGTGGACGACGCCGACGCGAAGGCCACGAGGTCGCAGGAGCAGGCGGCGGGCCTCGCCAAGCAGCTCATGCGCTCCGGCGGCCAGAACCTCTCCGGGACGCTCCTGCTCAGCGAGGGCGACGGCACCGACGACCTCCTCGACAAGCTCGGCACCATGAGCAAGGTCGCCGAGAAGAGCGACCAGATCTACGCGATCGCGCTCCAGGACCGCAACGCCGCGAAGTCCCTCAGCGACCAGGCGCAGGTCGCCCTCACCGAGCTCGACGCGCTGAAGGCCAAGGCCGAGCAGCTGCTCCAGGACGCGGCGCAGGCGCAGGCCGACCTCGAGCAGGCGCTCGAGGACCAGAACGTGCAGAAGGCCGACGCCGACGCGAAGCTCGCGGTGATGGCGGAGGACCGCGAGGCCACGGAGGACGACTACCAGGCCGGCGTCCGCAAGCGCCAGGCCGACGCCGACGCGCTCGCGGCCAGCCAGGGCGGCGCGGGCGGCGACGTCTCGCCCGGCGCGATCAGCGCCTCCGGCTACACGGCGCCCCTCCCCGGCGCGAACACGAGCGGCTACTTCGGTCCGCGCTTCCACCCCATCCAGCACCGCATGATCTTCCACGCCGGCGAGGACCTCGTCCGCGGCGCCACCTGCGGCGCGACCCAGTATGCGGCCCACTCCGGCACCGTCACGTTCGCGGGCTGGAACGGCGGCTACGGCAACTACGTCCGCATCGACCACGGCGGCGGCGTCTCCTCCGCGTACGGCCACATCATGAACGGCGGCACCCTGGTGCGGAACGGCCAGCAGGTCGTCGCGGGCCAGCCCATCGCCCGCACAGGCACCACCGGCGGCTCCACCGGCTGCCACCTCCACTTCGAGATCCGCATCAACGGGAACGCCGTCGACCCGGTGGCGTTCATGCACGGCCAGGGCGTCTCCATCACGAGCACGCATTGACATGAGGAACGACATGACCCACCTCCGCCCGACCACGGTCGTCATCTCCACGCTCGCCGTGGGCGTGATCGCGGTCTCCAGCGGCGTCGCCGCCCAGACGGCGTTCGCCGCCACCGACTACCCCTCCTGGGCCGACGTGCAGGCCGCGAAGGCGAACCAGGCCGACACGCAGGCCGCCATCGACCGCGTGACGGAGCTCGTCACCGGGCTCCAGGAGTCGGCCGACCAGGCCAACACGGCCGCGATGGTCGCGGGCGAGGGGTACGCCGAGGCGCAGGCCGCGCACGACGCGCAGGCCCAGAAGCTCGCGCGCCTGGAGAAGAAGGCGGAGGAGGCGCAGGCCACCGCCCTCACGAGCCGGATGCGCGCCGGGCTCCTCGCGAGCCACCTCGCGCGCGCCGGCGGCCAGGACATCACCGCGAGCCTGTTCACCTCCGACGGCGAGGACGCGGACGAGCTGCTGCGCTCGCTCGGCACCATGTCCAAGCTCTCCGAGAGCACGCAGACCGTGTACCAGCAGGCCCTCGCGGACCGCAACAGCGCGGCGTCGCTCAGCGACCAGGCGCAGGTCGCCAAGGACGAGCTCGGCCGTCTCGCGGACGAGGCGAAGGAGTCGCTCGCCGCCGCGGAGTCGGCCGCCGCGACGGCCGCGTCCGCCGTGGCCGAGCAGACGCGCAACAGCGAGCAGCTCATCGCGCAGCTGGCGCTCCTCAAGGACTCGACCGCCGAGGTCGAGGCGGCGTACATCCAGAGCATCACGCAGCCGCCCATCCCGGCGGCGCCCACGGGCGGCGGCTCGTCGAACGGCGGCGGCGGCGGTTCCTCGAACGGCGGGGGCTCGTCCTCCGGCGGCGGGTCCTCCAGCGGCGGCGGCGGATCCACGTCGGGCGGCGGATCCAGCGCCCCGGCCCAGCCCGCCCCGTCGCGCCCCCAGCCGGCGCCCGCGCAGCCCGCCCCGGCCCCCGCGCCGCAGCAGCCGCAGCCCTCGCGGCCCGCCCCGGCGCCGGCCCCCGCCCCGGCCCCGGCGCCCGCGCCCTCGGGCAACGCCGCGCAGGTCGCCATCGCGTTCGCCAAGGCCCAGCTCGGCGAGGCGTACGTCTTCGGCGGCGAGGGCAACGGCTGGGACTGCTCCGGGCTCGTGATGATGTCGTACCGCGCGGCCGGCATCAACGTGGGCGGCCACTCGGTCAGCTCGCAGTACAACCAGATGCAGGCGCAGGGCCGGCTCGTCCCGTTCTCGCAGCGGCAGGCGGGCGACATCGTCTTCTGGCGCAACGGCGGCGGCTTCTACCACAACGCCATCTCGCTGGGCGGCGACACCATCATCGCGGCGCCCAAGCCCGGCGACGTCGTGAAGATCCAGGGCCTCTGGGGCGGCAGCGACCTCATGCCCTACGTCGGCCGACCCGGCTGATCCGCCGAACACCCCGGACGCGACGACGCCCGCCTCACCGCATCGGATGCGGGGCGGGCGTCGTGGCGTCAGGGGGTGACGGGGATCAGGCGTCCTCGTCCGGCTCGCCGGCGTGGCCGTCGTGGCCGCCCTCGGCCTGCAGCTTCTCGAAGCCCGCCTGCACGATGCGCTCGGCCTCGGCCGCGTCGCCCCAGCCCTCGGTCTTGACCCACTTGCCGGGCTCGAGGTCCTTGTAGTGCTCGAAGAAGTGCTCGATCTCCTTGCGGGTCTGCTCGGGCACGTCCGTGAGGTCCTGGATGTGGGCCCAGCGCGGGTCCTTCGCGGGGACGCCGATGACCTTGGAGTCGATGCCGGCCTCGTCGCTCATGTTGAACACGCCCACGGGGCGGATGGAGACGCCCACGCCCGGGAAGACCGGGTACTCGAGCAGCACGAGCACGTCGACGGGGTCGCCGTCGAGGCCGAGCGTGTTCTCGAAGTAGCCGTAGTCGGTGGGGTAGACGAACGACGTGAAGAGCACGCGGTCGAGGTACACGCGGCCCGTCTCGTGGTCGACCTCGTACTTGTTGCGGGACCCCTTGGGGATTTCGACGACGACGTCGTAGCTGGCCATGCGCGTGCTCCTCGTGGTTCTGACGTGGGCGGGATGCTGCCATAACGTTAGTGGATGCCCTCCGAGCGCCCCCGTCTCACGCCCGCCGTCGCGGACCTCCGGCGGGCGGTGCGGGAGGCGCTCGCGACGCTCGACGCGTCCTCGTCCGGCCCCGTCCTCGTCGCGCTCTCGGGCGGCGCCGACTCGCTCGCGCTGGCCGCGGCCACGGCCTTCGAGGCGCCGCGGGCGGGCGTCGCGGCGGGCGCCGTCGTCGTCGACCACGGGCTGCAGGACGGATCCGCCGAGGTGGCCGCGCGCGCCGCCGACGCCGCGCGGGCCCTCGGCCTCGACCCCGTCGTCGTCACGCGCGTGCGGGTCGAGCCCGCCGCCCGGGGGCCCGAGGCGGCCGCCCGCGCGGCGCGCTACGCGGCCCTCGAGGACGCGCTCCTCCGGACGGGATCCCGCGCCCTGCTCCTCGCGCACACCCTCGACGACCAGGCCGAGACCGTGCTGCTCGGCCTCGCCCGCGGATCCGGCGCGACCAGCCTCCACGGCATGGCCCGCTCCGCGCCCGCGCAGACGGCCGGCGCCGTCCACCTCCGGCCGCTGCTCGGGATCCGCGCGGCCGTCACGCGCGCCGCCTGCGCCGACCAGGGCCTCGAGCCGTGGCAGGACCCGCACAACGCCGACCCCGCCTACGCCCGCGTCCGCGTGCGCCACGACGTGCTGCCCGTGCTCGAGCGCGAGCTCGGCCCCGGCATCGCGGAGGCCCTCGCCCGCACCGCCGACCAGCTCCGCGAGGACGACGACGCGCTCGAGCACTTCGCCGCCGAGATGGTGGAGGAGATCGCCGACCACGCCGAGGCCGGCATCTCGCTGGAGGTGGCCTCGCTCCGCGCCGCGCCGCCCGCGCTCCGGCACCGCCTGATCCGCCTCGCCGCCCGCGAGGAGTTCGCCGCGCACCTGTCCCGCACGCACGTGCTGGAGGTCGCGCGGCTCGTCACCGACTGGCGCGGGCAGGGACCGGTCGACCTGCCGGGCGTTAGGGTCGTACGGGAGGGCGGACTGCTCGTCCTCCGCGCCCGGACGACGGAAGAGTGACATGAGATCCACCGAGATCGCCCAGGACCTGACCGAGGTCCTCCACACCGAGGAGGAGATCCACGGCCGCATCGCCGAGATGTGCCGCGACATCGAGCGGGACTACGCGGGGGAGGAGCTCCTGCTCGTCGGCGTCCTCAAGGGCGCGGTGATGGTCATGGCCGACCTCGCGCGCGAGCTGGAGCTGCCGATCCACATGGACTGGATGGCCGTGAGCTCCTACGGCTCCGGCACCAAGTCGAGCGGCGTCGTCCGCATCCTCAAGGACCTCGACGCCGACCTCTCGGGTCGCCGCGTGCTCATCGTCGAGGACATCATCGACTCCGGCCTCACGCTCTCCTGGCTGCTGGCGAACCTCCGCTCCCGCGGCGCCGCCAGCGTCGAGGTGTGCGCCCTGCTGCGCAAGCCCGAGGCCGCGAAGATCGCGGTCGACGTCAAGTACGTGGGCTTCGAGATCCCGGACGACTTCGTCATCGGCTACGGCCTCGACTACGCGGAGCGCTACCGGAACCTGCGCGACGTGGCGATCCTCGCGCCGCACGTCTACAGCTGACGCGCCCCGCTCCTCGCACGCCGCTGACGGCCGCCGCACGTTCGGCTGGCGGCGAACACCACGGCGTCGCCCAGACTGCCGCTTGTATCCTCGGAACATCTCGTCGCCGTACGGCGCGGCACGGGCAGAAAGGTGTCGGGCCCGCGCCCCTACGCTCATGAACTTCAAGAAACTCCTCCGCAGCCCGATCCTCATCGTCGTCCTCGCCATCGTCGTGGTGACGGTGGGCTTCAGCCTCATCACGGGATCCGGCTACCGCACCATCACCACGCAGCACGGCCTCGAGCTGATCCAGGACGGCAAGGTCGCCTCCGCCAAGATCATCGACGGCGAGCAGCGGGTCGACCTCACGCTCGCGAGCCCCGACGGCGAGAACGGCACCATGGTGCAGTTCAACTACGTCGCGCAGCGCGGCGGCGAGATCGTCACCGCCATCACCGAGGCGAACCCCGCGAAGGGCTTCGACGACCAGGTGCCGCAGCCGAGCTGGCTCCTGTCGGCGTTCAGCATCCTGCTGCCGCTCCTGCTCATCGGCTTCTTCATCTGGATCATGTTCTCCGGCATGCAGGGCGGCGGGAACCGCGTCATGCAGTTCGGCAAGTCGAAGGCGAAGCTCGCCTCGAAGGACTCCCCGAAGGTCACGTTCGCCGACGTCGCCGGGTCGGACGAGGCCATCGAGGAGCTCGAGGAGATCAAGGACTTCCTCAAGGAGCCCGCGAAGTTCCAGGCCGTCGGCGCCCGCATCCCCAAGGGCGTGCTGCTGTACGGCCCTCCCGGCACCGGCAAGACCCTGCTCGCGCGCGCCGTCGCGGGTGAGGCGGGCGTGCCCTTCTACTCCATCAGCGGATCCGACTTCGTCGAGATGTTCGTGGGCGTCGGCGCGAGCCGCGTGCGCGACCTCTTCGAGCAGGCCAAGCAGAACGCGCCGGCCATCATCTTCGTCGACGAGATCGACGCGGTCGGCCGCCACCGCGGCGCCGGCGTCGGCGGCGGCAACGACGAGCGCGAGCAGACCCTCAACCAGCTCCTGGTGGAGATGGACGGCTTCGACGTCAAGACCAACGTCATCCTCATCGCGGCCACCAACCGGCCCGACGTGCTCGACCCGGCGCTCCTGCGCCCGGGCCGCTTCGACCGCCAGATCGGCGTCGACGCCCCCGACCTGCAGGGCCGCAAGCAGATCCTCGAGGTGCACGGGCGCGGGAAGCCGCTCGCCGCGGGCGTCGACCTCGAGGTCCTCGCGCGGAAGACCCCCGGCTTCACGGGCGCCGACCTCGCGAACGTCCTCAACGAGGCCGCGCTCCTCACGGCGCGCTCGGACGCGCAGCTCATCGACGACCGCGCGCTCGACGAGGCCGTCGACCGCGTCATGGCCGGGCCCCAGCGCCGCAGCCGCATCATGCGCGACCACGAGAAGCTCATCACCGCGTACCACGAGGGCGGCCACGCGCTCGCGGCGGCGGCGATGAACAACACGGATCCCGTCACCAAGGTCACGATCCTGCCGCGCGGCCGCGCCCTCGGCTACACGATGGTGCTGCCGCTGGAGGACAAGTACTCCGTCACGCGCAACGAGCTGCTCGACCAGCTGGCGTACGCCATGGGCGGCCGGGTCGCGGAGGAGATCGTCTTCCACGACCCCACCACGGGCGCCTCGAACGACATCGAGAAGGCCACGTCCACGGCCCGGCGCATGGTCACCGAGTACGGCATGAGCGCCAAGGTCGGATCCGTCAAGCTCGGCTCCAGCTCCGGCGAGCCGTTCCTCGGGCGCGAGCTCGGCGGCGGCCGCGACTACTCGGAGGACATGGCCCTCACGGTCGACGCCGAGGTGCGCGCGCTCCTCGACGGCGCGCACGACGAGGCGTGGCAGGTCATCAACGACAACCGCGACGTGCTCGACCACCTCGCCACCGAGCTCCTCGAGAAGGAGACGCTCGACCACGACCAGCTCGCGGCGATCTTCGCGGACGTCAAGAAGCTGCCGCCGCGCCCCCAGTGGCTCTCGAGCGACAAGCGCCCGCTGTCCGACCTGCCGCCCGTGGCGATGCCGCAGAAGGCGCCCATCGACCAGGGCGTCGTCGACGGCGCGGTCGACTCGGAGCCGCCGGCCGGCAAGCCGAAGCGCTCGCCCTTCCCGCGCCCCGCGACGGCCTGATCCGGTGGGCGTCGATCGGGCGCGCATCGAGGCGGCCGTCACCGAGCTGATCCACGCGATCGGCGAGGACCCGGGCCGGGAGGGCCTCGCGACCACCCCGGCGCGGGTAGCCGAGGCGTACGCGGAGTTCTTCGCGGGTGTCGGCGCGGACCCGCTCCGGCACCTGCGCGAGACCTTCCCGCTGCCGGAGACGGACGCGGCGCCGCAGCCCGTCATCGTCACCGGCATCGCGTTCCGCTCCATCTGCGAGCACCACCTGCTGCCGTTCACCGGTGTCGCCCACCTGGCCTACGTGCCGGGCGAGCGGATCGTCGGCCTCGGCCGCCTGCCGCGCGTGGTCGACGACCTCGCCTCGCGCCCGCAGATGCAGGAGCGGCTGGGCGAGCAGATCGCCGAGGCCCTCGAGGAGGGGCTCGGCGCGCGCGGCGTCGCCGTGATCCTCGACGCGACGCACGGCTGCGTCACCGCGCGCGGCACCCGTCAGGCCGGGAGCACGACCATCACGATCGCGGCGCGCGGCTCCCTCGCCGAGCCGTCGGCCCGCGCCGAGGTGCTCGCGCTGCTGCCCGCCGCCGCCGGTCGGGGCTGACCGTGGCCGCGACGGCGCGCCGGACGCTCGTGATGGGGATCCTCAACGCCACCCCCGACTCGTTCAGCGACGGCGGCCGCCACCTCGTGCTCGACGACGCGCTCGCGCACGCGCGCGGGATGGTCCGCGCGGGCGCCGACATCGTCGACGTGGGCGGCGAGTCCACCCGGCCGGGCGCCGCGCGCGTCGACGCCGACGAGGAGCTGGCGCGCGTGCTGCCGGTCGTCCGCGGCCTCGCGGCCGAGGGGATCCTCGTGAGCGTCGACACCATGCGCGCCGCGACCGCCGAGGCGTGCGTCCAGGCCGGCGCGCGGATCGTCAACGACGTGTCGGGCGGGCTCGCGGACGAGGCGATGGCGCGCGTGGTCGCCGACGCCGGCGTCGACTACGTCGCCATGCACTGGCGCGGCCACAGCGCCACCATGGCCGCCCGCGCGACGTACGCCGACGCGGTCGGCGAGGTGCGCGCCGAGCTGCGGGCGCGCATCGACGCGCTGCGCGAGGCCGGCATCGACCCCGCGCGCCTCGTGCTCGACCCGGGCCTCGGCTTCGCCAAGGACGCGGCGCACGACTGGCAGCTCCTCGGATCCCTCGACGCCGTCACGGACCTCGGCCACCGCGTGCTCGTGGGCGCCTCCCGCAAGCGCTTCCTCGGGCGGCTGCTGCCGGAGGGCGCCCCCGTCGCCGACCGCGACGTGCCGACCGCCGTCGTCAGCGCGCTGTCCGCGCGCGCCGGGGCATGGGCGGTGCGCGTGCACGACGTCGCGTCCACGCGCGCCGCGCTCGCGGTCGAGGAGGCCTGGGCGCGCGGCCGGGCCGAGGCGCAGGCCGCCGCCGCCGGTCTGTCAGAGTAGGAGCATGAGCGCCGTGAGCCAGGACCGTGTCGTCGTCTCCCCGCAGGCGGTGCTCGTGCGCATCGCGATCGCCGCGCTCATCGCGTCCGCGATCCTCGGCGTCGGCCTCACGTTCCCGACCGACCTGGCCGCCGGCGCGGGCGCGCTCGTCGTGGTCGCAAAGGTCGTCGCCGTGGTCGTGGGGCTCCTCGGATCGCTCGGCGCCGCCTACGCGTCCGTCGTGCTGCTGTCGCCCGTGCTGACCACCGCCGGCGCCGTGCTCTGGCCCACCGCCGTCGTGCTGCTCGGCACGGCCCTCGGCCTCGTGGCGGCGCTGCCCTTCTCCTCCGACGCGGTCGAGGGGGATCCCTCGCACGGCGTCCTCGGCGTCGTGGCCGCGTCGCTCGCCGTGCTCGGGATCGCCGCCGCCGTCGCCTGGGCCGTCGTCCAGCGCCGCGTCGCCCGCCTCGCCGCCACCGCCCGGCGCGTCACCGAGACCGGCCGCCGCACCGCCGCGATCGTCACCGCCGTGCAGCGCCTCGACGGATCCGGCGACGCCGTCCGCGCGCGCCTCACCGTGGCGTTCACCGACGCCGACGGCCGCGACCACCATGTGACGCGCACCGTCACCACCGCCGACGCGCTGCTCCCGGCCGTCGGCGGCAAGCTGCCGCTCTGGTACGACCCGGCCGACCCGGGCGACCTCCCCTCCATCGTCGTGGGCCGCTCATGGTGACGCCCCTGCCGGTCGACCGCATCCTCCTCACCGGCCTCCGCGTGCAGGCCCACCACGGCGTCCTCGCCCAGGAGCGCCGCGACGGCCAGCCGTTCGTCATCGACCTGGAGGTCGCGCTCGACCTGGCGCCCGCCGGCGGCAGCGACGAGCTCGGCCGCACCCTCCACTACGGCGAGCTGGCCGAGGAGGTCGCGGCGGCCGCCGAGCGGGATCCCGTCGACCTCATCGAGACCCTCGCCGAGCGCATCGCGGACGTCGTGCTCGCCCACCCCGTCGCCCGGTCGGTGCGCGTGACGGTGCACAAGCCGGACGCGCCCATCGCCGTGCCGTTCGACGACGTCGCCGTCGTGATCGAGCGCCGGTCGACCCTGCCCGCGCCGGGGGAGGCCGTGCGCGCGGTCGTGGCCGTGGGATCCAACCTCGGCGACCGGCGCGCGACCATCGCGAGCGCCGTCGCCCGCATCGACGACGTGCCCGGCCTCCGCGTCGTCCGCTCCTCCGAGCTCGTGGAGTCCGTCGCCGTGACGCCCGCGGGGGAGGACCCGACGAAGCCCGGCTACCTCAACGGCGTCGTGCTCGTCGACGCGCGCGTCGGCCCGCACGCGCTCCTCGACGCGCTGGCCGGCATCGAGCGCGACCTCGGCCGCGTGCGCGCCGAGCGCTGGGGCGACCGCATCATCGACCTCGACGTCGTCGCGTTCGGCGACGCGCGCATCCACGACGACCGCCTCACGCTCCCGCACCCGCGCGCGGCCGAGCGCGCCTTCGTCCTCGGGCCGTGGCTGCAGGCGGATCCCGACGCCGAGCTGCCGGGCCGCGGCCGCGTCGACGCGCTGCTCGCCGCGCTCGAGCGGCACGACCGGTCCGACCGGCCGGAGGCGACGCCGTGACCCGCACGCGCTCCACGACCCTCATCGCCCTCCTCATCGCGGGCGCGGCCGTCGGCTGGTTCCTCGAGAACGCGCTCGTCATGAGCGGCCGGGCGCTCCTCATCCCGCCGCTCACGCTCGGCGCGACCCTGCTCATCGTGGGGATCGTGCTGCTCGCGCTGGCCCGCCCCATCCGCCGGTCGACGCTCGGCCGCACGCCCGGCCGCATCGACCCGTTCCGCGCCACGCGCGTCGTGCTCCTCGCCAAGGCCTCGGCCCTCGCGGGCGCCCTGCTCGCGGGCGTCACCGGGGGAGTGCTGGCCTTCGTGCTGGCCCGTCCCGTGCTGCCCGGCGCGTCCTCCGTCGGCCTGGCGGTGGCCGGTACGGTGGGAGCCGTCGTCCTCCTCGTCGCCGGGCTGGTCGCCGAGCACTGGTGCACGGTCCCGCCCGACGACCCGGACGACCCGCGCCCCGGCGACCCGGCGCGCGAGCTCTCGTAGGATCCCGCGGCGCCACCGCTCGCGGGATCGGCAGCACCCACCGCAGCACCATCGGAGGAGCACCGTGACCGCGAACGTCGACCCGCACGGCGTCCAGTGGCGCCGCGTCTCCCCGCGCCTCGTCGGCGTCGAGCTGGTGGGCGGCGTGATCACCGCCCTCGTCCTCGGCGGCGTCGCGGCCTTCCTCCTCTCCGTCGACGCGCCCGGCTGGCTGCCGATCGTGCTCGGCGCCGCCGCGCTCGTCGAGCTCGCGGTGACCCTGGTGATCGTCCCGCGCCGCGTCCGCGCCATGGGCTACCAGCTGCGCGAGGACGACCTCGTGTTCCGCCGCGGCATCATGTGGACGCGCATCGTCGCCGTGCCGTACGGGCGGATGCAGCTCGTCGACATCACGCGCGGCCCCGTCGGCCGGGTCCTCGGCCTCGCGGACCTGAAGCTCGTGACCGCGGCGGCCTCGGCCGCCATCCAGATCCCGGGCCTCGCGAACGCCGACGCGGAGGAGCTCCGCGACCGGCTCGTGGCCCTCGCCGAGACGCGCCGGGCCGGGCTGTGACGGCGACGCCCGAGGGGCCCTCGGCGGGCGACCCGGTCGCCGCCGCGCCCGCCGTCCCCGCCGCCGAGGCGCGCATCGCGGAGGAGCTGACCGACGGCGGCTGGCACCGCCTCCACCCCGCCACGCCCCTGCTGCGCGGCGGCGTGGTGTTCCTCATCGCCATCGGCTTCCTCGTGTCGTCCCTGCGCGAGCAGATCGTCGAGCGCTTCGTCCCCGGCCAGGACGAGTCGGGCGGCGAGGGCGACCTCATCCCGTGGCTCGTCGAGTCGGGCGGCCTCCTCTGGGCGGTCCTCGGCCTCCTCGCCTTCACGCTGCTCGCGGTCGGCGTCTCCTACCTCTCGTGGCGGATGCACACGTTCCGCGTGACGGAGGAGACCGTCGAGGTGCGCAGCGGCATCCTCTCGCGCACGAACCGGCGCGCCCGGCTCGACCGGATCCAGGGCGTCAACATCACGCGCCCCCTCGTCGCGCGGCTCATCGGCGCGGCCAAGCTCGAGATCCAGGTGGCCGGCAACGACGCCAACCTGCCGCTGCACTACCTCCGCTCCCGCGACGCCGACGCGTTCCGGCTCCGCGTGCTGCGGCTCGCGTCGGGCGCGCGGGCGGAGGCGGCCGGATCCGCCCCCGCGGCCGCCCCCGGCGCTCCCGCCCGCGGGTTCGTCGGCTCCCGCGTCGACGACTTCCTCGCCCCCGAGCTCGACCCGGACGCCGCCCCGCCGCAGTCCGTCGTGCGCATCCCGATCCCGCGGCTGATCGGCGCCGTGCTGCTCTCCGGCCCCACCGTGGTGCTCGTGCTGTTCGTGGCCGTCGGGATCCCGCTCATCGTCCGCTTCGAGGCCTGGTACCTGCTCGTGCCGCTGCTGCCGACGCTCCTCGGATCCGCCGGCTTCTTCGTCCGGCGCATCACGCGCTCGCTCCGCTACAGCGTCGCCGGCACGCCCGACGGCGTGCGCGTCGGCTTCGGCCTGCTCTCCACGAGCAACGACACCATCCCGCCCGGCCGGATCCACGCGGTCGAGGTCGTGCAGCCGCTGCTCTGGCGGAAGGCCGGCTGGTGGGAGATCCGCATCACGCGCGCCTCGCACTCCTCGGCCCCCGGGGCCGCCGGCCAGCAGAACACGTCGATCCTCCCGGTGGGCGACCGCGGCGACGTCGACCGCGTGCTCGGCCTCGTCCTCCCGCACCTCGTGGGCGAGGACGCGCTCGCGCTCATCGGCACGGGCATGACGGGCCGCGGCGGCGCCGACGACGGCTTCACGACGTCGCCCCGACGCGCGTGGATCCTCAAGCCGTTCTCCTGGCGCCGCACCGGCTTCGCGGTCGACGACTCCGCCTTCCTCGTGCGCCGCGGCGTGATCTGGCGCCGCCTGGTCGTCGTGCCGCACGCGCGCACGCAGGGCGTCGACCTCACCCAGGGCCCCATCGACCGCCGGCTCGACCTCGTCTCCGTCCGCGCCGCCACCGTCGCCGGACCCGTCGACACCCGCCTCGGCGCCATCGACCGCGCCACGGGCGTCGAGCTGTCGGCCCGGCTGGTGCGCGCGGCGGTGGCGTCCGCGGGATCCGACACCTCCGACCGCTGGGGCGCGGAGGCCGCGAGCTGGCCGGCGCCGGGGTCCGCGGCAGCAGACCCGTCGTGGGCGCCGCCCGTCGCCGAGCCCGCCCTGCCCGTCGCCGAGACCGCGCCGCCCGCGGCAGAGCCGGCGCCGCCCGCGGCCGAGCCCGCGCCGCCCGCGGCCGAGCCCGCATCGCCCGCCCCGCGTCACCGATCCACCCCCGAGGACCCCGCATGACCGACCCGTCCCAGCGTTCCGGCCGCCTCGGCGTCGGCATCATCGGCGCGGGCCGCGTCGGCCCCGTCCTCGGCCTCGCGCTCGCGGGCGCCGGCCACGCCATCACGGGCATCTCCGCGCTGTCGGAGGCGAGCCTCGAGCGCGCCGAGACGATGCTCCCCGAGGTCCCCGTGCTCGACATCCCCGAGATCGTCGAGCGCAGCGAGCTCGTGATCCTCGCGGTCCCCGACGCCGAGCTGCCCGGCCTCGTCTCCGGGCTCGCGGCGCTCGGCGCGTGGCAGCCCGGCCAGCTGGTGATGCACACGTCGGCCGCGCACGGGATCCAGGTGCTCGCGCCCGCGTTCGCCGCCGGCATCATCCCGCTCGCCATCCACCCGGCGATGTCGTTCACCGGCACGAGCATGGACCTCAGCCGCATGCTCGACAGCTGGTTCGCCGTGACGGCCCCCGCGCCCGTGCTCCCCATCGCGCAGGTGCTCGTGGTGGAGATGGGCGGCGAGCCCGTGGTCGTGGAGGAGCGGGACCGCGCCGCGTACGCCGAGGCGATCGCCACCGCGACCGCGTTCTCCTCCGCGATCGTCGACCAGGCGACGGGCCTCCTCGCGGGCATCGGCGTGGAGGAGCCCGGCCGCGTGCTCGGCCCGCTCATCCGCTCGGCCGTCGACGACGCCCTCCGCCGCTCCTCCCCGGCCGGCGGCCAGCGCCTCACCACGGGCGACGTCCCGCGTCCGACGGACGACGGGCCCGACGCGGACTAACCTGTCCTGTCGCCCGTCCCCACCCGCAAGGAGCACCACGGCATGACGATCCCCGCGCCCACCGTCGTCACCGGCATCGCCGAGCTGCGCGCCCGCGTCCGCGAGCACCGCGCCGCCCGCGCCGCCGCCGGCGAGGAGGCCGTCGTCGTCCTCGTCCCCACCATGGGCGCGCTGCACGAGGGCCACCTCGCGCACGCCCGCCGCGCCCGCGAGCTGGGCTCCCTCGTCGTCGTGTCGATCTTCGTGAACCCGCTGCAGTTCGGCGCCGGCGAGGACCTCGACGCGTACCCGCGCACGCTCGACGCCGACGTCGAGGCGCTCGCCGCCACCGGCGTCGACCTCGTGTTCGCGCCCTCCGCGGCGGAGATGTACCCGGACGGCCCGGCGCGCATCCGCGTCACGGGGGGATCCGTCGCCCTCGCGCTCGAGGGCCGCTCCCGCCCCGGCCACTTCGACGGCATGCTCACCGTCGTCGCGAAGCTGCTCCACGTCTGCTCGCCCGACGTCGCCACGTTCGGCCGCAAGGACGCGCAGCAGCTCCACCTCGTGCGCCGCATGGTCCGCGACCTCGACCTGCCCGTCCGCATCGAGGAGCTGCCCACGGTGCGCGAGCCCGACGGCCTCGCCCTCTCCAGCCGCAACCGCTACCTCGACGACCGCGAGCGCCGCGCCGCCCGCGTCATCCCGGCCGCGCTCGAGGCGGCCCAGAGCGCCGGATCCCGCGGCATCGACGCCGTCATCGCCGCCGCGCAGTCCGTCGTGATGGGGGAGCCGGCCGTCGCGCTCGACTACTTCCAGGTGGTGGATCCCGCCACCTTCGAGTCCGTCGACGACGGCTTCACGGGCGTGGCGCTCGCCGTCATCGCGGCCCGCGTCGGCACCACGCGCCTCATCGACAACGAGACCGTCGTCATCGCCTGACCCGCGGCCCGCGTCGCCGCGCCCCTGCCGGGCGCGGGCGCGGACCCGCCCGCCGTCGCGCCCGTGCCCGCGCCCCCTCCGCACCTGCGAGAATCGACGGGAGGCCGTCCGGCCGAGACGCCCCTTCGACCCGCGAGGATCCGCCCGCACATGACCGACAGCCCGTCAACGCCCGCGACCACCCCGACGCCCGCCGCCGTGGAGGAGTCCGTCGAGGACATCGCCGAGCAGAAGGCCGTGCGCCTCGCCAAGCGCGCCCGCCTCGAGGCCGCTGGCGGTCCCGGCGGCGGCGCGTACCCCGTGCAGGTCCCGGTCACGACCACCATCCCCGCGGTCCGCGCGGAGTTCAGCCACCTCGAGCCCGGCCAGGAGACCGACCACGTCGTGGGGCTGGCGGGCCGCGTCGTCCACTTCCGCAACACCGGCAAGCTCTGCTTCGCCACGCTGCAGGCGGGCGACGGCACGCGCATCCAGGCCATGATCTCGCTCGCCGAGGTCGGCGAGGAGGCGCTCGCGGCCTGGAAGGAGCTCGTCGACCTGGGCGACCACGTCTTCGTCGCCGGCCGCGTCATCGCGAGCCGCAAGGGCGAGCTGTCGATCATGGCCACCGAGTGGCGCATCGCGTCGAAGGCCCTGCTGCCCCTGCCGAACCTGCACTCGGAGCTGTCCGACGAGACCCGCGTCCGCAGCCGCTACCTCGACCTCATCGTCCGAGACCAGGCGCGCAAGAACGTCCTCGACCGCGCGAAGGTCAACGCCTCCATGCGCGAGACCTTCCGCCAGCGCGGCTACGTCGAGGTCGAGACGCCCATGCTGCAGGTGATGCACGGGGGCGCCTCGGCTCGCCCCTTCGTCACGCACTCCAACGCCTTCGACACCGAGATGTACCTCCGCATCGCGCCCGAGCTCTACCTCAAGCGCGCGGTCGTCGGCGGCATCGACCGCGTCTTCGAGATCAACCGCAACTTCCGCAACGAGGGCGCCGACAGCACCCACAGCCCCGAGTTCGCGATGCTCGAGGCGTACGAGGCCTACGGCGACTACACCTCCATCGCCGAGCTCACGCAGACCCTCGTGCAGGACGCGGCGATGGCCGTGGCCGGCAGCCACGTCGTCACGTGGGCCGACGGCACCGAGTACGACCTCGGCGGCGAATGGGACCGCATCTCCATGTACGGCTCGCTGAGCGAGGCCGCCGGCGTCGAGGTCACGCCGGCCACCACGGTCGACGAGCTGCAGGCCATCGCCGACCGCGAGGGCGTCGTCGTGCCGCTGAGCACGCACGGCAAGCTCGTCGAGGAGCTATGGGAGCACTTCGTGAAGGGCGGCCTCGAGCGCCCCACCTTCGTGCTCGACTTCCCCGTGGAGACGTCGCCGCTCACGCGCGCGCACCGTTCCATCGAGGGCGTCGTCGAGAAGTGGGACCTCTACATCCGCGGCTTCGAGCTGGCCACCGGCTACTCCGAGCTCGTGGATCCCGTCGTGCAGCGCGAGCGCTTCGTCGACCAGGCCCGCCAGTCGGCGCGCGGCGACGACGAGGCCATGCCGCTCGACGAGGAGTTCCTCCGCGCGCTCGAGCACGGCATGCCGCCGTCGGGCGGCATGGGCATGGGGGTCGACCGGCTCCTCATGGCCATCACCGGCCTCGGCATCCGCGAGACCATCCTGTTCCCCCTAGTGAAGTAGGCACAGCAATGCCCCTCGGCCCCAACGGCACCGACCCCAAGAAGCCCACCACCGCGCGCTACGCCCTCTGGATCATCGTGGGCGGCATCGCCGTCGCGTTCATCGTGCAGGGCCTCGTCGGCATCCTCACGTAGATCGCGGCGTATCCTTCTCGCATGGATGCTTTCTGGGCGAGCGCGATCTGGTCGATCCTCCCCACCCTCGGCGTGGGGCTGATCTTCTGGTTCATCATGCGCGCCGTCATCCAGGCGGACAAGCACGAGCGGAAGGCCTACGCCGCCATCGAGGCGAAGGAGCGCGCCCGGATGGGCGTGCCCGCGCCCGACGCCGACCGCTAGGAGCGCATCGCGCGGGGTCCGCCCGCACCCGATCCGCCGCTCGACGCATCGCGTCACGCCCACGGCGAACAGGGGCATGCACTGCTCGAACCCGTCGTTACTCTCTACATATCGGCGCCGGCCCCCTGCCCCGGTGCCCAGGGAGATACAGATGTTCGAGAGATTCACCGACCGCGCTCGTCGCGTCGTCGTCCTGGCCCAAGAAGAGGCCAAGATGCTCAACCACAACTACATCGGGACCGAGCACATCCTGCTCGGCCTCATCCACGAGGGCGAAGGCGTGGCCGCCAAGGCCCTGGAGTCGCTCGGCATCTCCCTCGATGCCGTCCGCGAACAGGTCCAGGACATCATCGGCCAGGGCCAGCAGCAGCCCACGGGTCACATCCCGTTCACGCCGCGCGCGAAGAAGGTCCTGGAGCTGTCGCTCCGCGAGGCCCTCCAGCTCGGCCACAACTACATCGGCACCGAGCACATCCTGCTCGGCCTGATCCGCGAGGGCGAGGGCGTCGCCGCGCAGGTCCTCGTCAAGCTCGGCGCCGACCTCAACCGCGTGCGCCAGCAGGTCATCCAGCTCCTGTCCGGATACCAGGGCAAGGAGGCCGTCGCCGTCGGCGGCGAGCAGCAGCAGAGCCAGCAGGCGGGCTCCACGGTCCTCGACCAGTTCGGGCGCAACCTCACGCAGGCCGCGCGCGACGGCAAGCTCGACCCCGTCATCGGGCGCGAGAAGGAGATCGAGCGCGTGATGCAGATCCTGTCGCGCCGCTCCAAGAACAACCCCGTCCTCATCGGCGAGCCCGGCGTCGGCAAGACCGCCGTCGTCGAGGGCCTGGCGCAGGCCATCGTCAAGGGCGACGTCCCGGAGACGCTGAAGGACAAGCAGCTCTACACGCTCGACCTCGGCTCGCTCATCGCCGGGTCCCGCTACCGCGGCGACTTCGAGGAGCGCCTCAAGAAGGTCACCAAGGAGATCCGCACCCGCGGCGACATCATCACCTTCATCGACGAGATCCACACCCTCGTCGGCGCGGGTGCCGCCGAGGGCGCGATCGACGCGGCCAGCATCCTCAAGCCGCTCCTCGCGCGCGGCGAGCTGCAGACCATCGGCGCCACGACGCTCGACGAGTACCGCAAGCACTTCGAGAAGGACGCAGCCCTCGAGCGCCGCTTCCAGCCGATCCAGGTGCACGAGCCCTCGCTGCCCCACACGATCAACATCCTCAAGGGGCTGCGCGACAAGTACGAGGCGTTCCACAAGGTGTCCATCACCGACGGCGCCATCGTCTCGGCGGCGAACCTCGCCGACCGCTACATCGCCGACCGCTTCCTGCCCGACAAGGCCATCGACCTGATCGACGAGGCCGGCGCCCGCCTGCGCCTCTCGATCCTGTCGGCCCCGCCGGAGCTGCGCGAGTTCGACGAGCGCATCTCCACGGTCCGCGTGGCCAAGGAGACCGCCATCGAGGACCAGGACTTCGAGAAGGCCGCGAGCCTGCGCGACGAGGAGAAGAACCTCCTTGGCGAGCGCCTCCGCCTCGAGAAGCAGTGGCGCTCGGGCGACGTCCGCACCACCGCCGAGGTCGACGAGGGCCTGATCGCCGAGGTTCTGGCGCAGGCCACGGGCATCCCGGTGTTCAAGCTCACGGAGGAGGAGTCCTCGCGGCTCGTCTTCATGGAGAAGGCCCTGCACCAGCGCGTCATCGGCCAGGAGGAGGCCATCTCGGCCCTCTCGAAGACCATCCGACGCACCCGCGCCGGCCTCAAGGACCCGCGTCGTCCCTCGGGATCGTTCATCTTCGCCGGCCCCACGGGCGTCGGCAAGACGGAGCTCGCGAAGGCCCTGGCGGAGTTCCTCTTCGACGACGAGGACGCCCTCATCTCGCTCGACATGAGCGAGTACGGCGAGAAGCACACCGTGAGCCGCCTCTTCGGCGCCCCTCCCGGATTCGTCGGCTTCGAGGAGGGCGGCCAGCTCACCGAGAAGGTGCGCCGCAAGCCGTTCTCCGTGGTGCTCTTCGACGAGATCGAGAAGGCCCACCCGGACATCTTCAACTCGCTGCTCCAGATCCTGGAGGAGGGACGCCTGACGGATGGCCAGGGCCGCGTGGTCGACTTCAAGAACACGGTCATCATCATGACCACCAACCTCGGCACCAAGGACATCACGGGTGCCCCGGTCGGGTTCCAGGTCGAGAACAACGCCGCGAACTCCTACGAGCGCATGAAGGGCAAGGTCAGCGAGGAGCTGAAGAAGAACTTCAAGCCCGAGTTCCTCAACCGCGTGGACGACACCATCGTCTTCCCGCAGCTGTCGAAGCCCGAGCTGCTCCAGATCGTCGACCTGTTCGTGAAGCGCCTGTCGGACCGCATGATGGACCGCGACCTCACGATCACGCTCGAGACCGCCGCGAAGGAGCGCCTCATCGAGGTCGGCTTCGACCCGTCGCTCGGCGCCCGGCCCCTGCGCCGTGCGGTGCAGCACGAGGTGGAGGACCGCCTGTCGGAGAAGATCCTGCAGGGCGAGCTCAACGCGGGCGACCACGTGCACGTGGACTACGTGGACGGCGAGTTCACGTTCGTCACCACGCAGCGCGAGGGGCTCACGGTCGGCGCCGGCATCGGCACCGGATCCGGCACCCCCGACCTCGCGATCACCAGCGACTAGCACGACGCACCACCACGACGGCCCGTCGTCCCCGAGAGGGGGCGGCGGGCCGTCGCCGTGTCCCCGGGCTGCGGGTGTGCTCCATCCCGCTGTCGTCCCCCGCGGCCGCGGGCCAGGATGGACGGGGGCGGAACCGCCCCACGAAGGAGATGCTCGCTGATGAGAATTGCCGTCACCGGAGGCTCGGGGAAGCTCGGCCGCCACGTCGTCGCCGACCTGCGCGCCCATGGACACGAAGTCACCAACATCGACCAGGCGGGGGAGCGCGGATCCGGCTACGTCCGCGTCGACACCACCGACTACGGCCAGGTGGTCGACGCCCTGTTCGGCGTGCAGGACCTGCACGACGGGTTCGACGCCCTCGTGCACCTGGCCGCGATCCCGGCCCCCGCGATCCGGAGCGACGTGGAGACGTTCCACAACAACATGCTCACGAGCTTCAACGTCTTCCAGGCCGCGCGCCGGGCCGGCATCACGAAGGTCGTCTACGCCTCCAGCGAGACGGTGCTCGGCCTGCCGTTCGACGTGCCGCCGCCCTACATCCCCGTCGACGAGGAGTACCCGGCCCAGCCGAACAGCACCTACTCGCTCGTGAAGCACCTCGAGGAGCAGATGGCGATCGAGCTGTGCCGCTGGGATCCGGAGCTCCAGGTCACCGCGCTCCGCTTCTCCAACGTCATGGACGTCGAGGACTACGAGCGGTTCCCGGGCTACGACGACGACGCGCTCGCGCGCAAGTGGAACCTGTGGGGCTACATCGACGGCCGCGACGGCGCGCAGGCGGTCCGCAAGGCGCTCGAGCACGACGGGACCGGCTTCGACCGCTTCATCGTCGCGAACGCCGACACCGTGATGAGCCGCTCCTCCGCCGAGCTCGCCGCCGAGGTCTTCCCCGGCGTCGAGGTCCGGAAGGAGCTGGACGAGCACGAGACGCTGCTCTCCATCGACAAGGCCCGCCGGATCCTCGGCTACGAGCCCGAGCACACCTGGCGCGACCACGCGCCGGCCACCGCGGGCGACGACCCGGTCGCGGGACACCCGTCGTGAGGTACGTCCGCCTGGGCAGCACCGGCACGGAGGTATCGGCCATCGCCCTCGGCTGCATGAGCTACGGCGAGCCGACGCGCGGCAACCACGCGTGGACGCTCTCCGAGGAGGACTCGCTGCCGCTCATCCGGCGCGCGGTCGAGCTCGGGATCACGTTCTTCGACACCGCCAACGTGTACTCCGACGGGTCGAGCGAGGAGATCACCGGGCTCGCCCTGAAGGCGCACACGCGGCGCGAGGAGGTCGTGATCGCCACGAAGGTGCACGGCGCCATGGGGGAGGGGCCCAACTCGCGCGGGCTGTCGCGGAAGCACATCATGTGGCAGATCGACGAGAGCCTGCGCCGCCTCGGGACCGACTACGTGGACCTCTACCAGATCCACCGGTTCGACCCCGCGACGCCGCTCGAGGAGACCCTCGAGGCGCTCGACGACCTGGTGCGCGCCGGCAAGGTGCGCTACCTGGGCGCGTCGTCGATGGACGCGTGGCGGTTCTCGAAGGCGCTGCACCTGCAGCGCGAGCACGGCTGGGCGCGCTTCGTCACGATGCAGGACCACTACAACCTCGTGAACCGCGAGGAGGAGCGCGAGATGCTGCCCCTCTGCGCGGACGAGGGCGTGGGATCGCTGCCGTGGAGCCCGCTCGCCCGCGGCCGCCTCACCCGCGACTGGGACGCGACGACCGACCGCAGCGAGACGGACGAGTTCGGCAAGACGCTCTACGCCGCGCAGGAGGACTCCGACCGCCGGGTCGCCGCCGCCGTCGCCTCCGTCGCCGAGGCGCGCGGGGTGCCGCGCGCCCAGGTCGCGCTCGCGTGGGTGTCGCGGAACCCCGTCGTCACCGCGCCCATCGTGGGCGCCACGAAGGTGTCGCACATCGAGGACGCGGTCGCGTCGCTCGACCTCGAGCTCACGGACGACGAGGTCGCCCTGCTCGAGGAGCACTACGTGCCGCACGCGGTCGTCGGCTACTAGTCGCGCCGCCGGGGCCGCCCGCGCCCGCCGAGTTGCGCGGGCGGTCCCCGTCCCCTACTCTGAACGGAGCCACAGACCGCTGGTCGTCGGCGTGCCCCCGCGAGGGGATGCGCCGGACGAAGGTTCACTCATGTGAAGGCCCGCGCAGGTGATCGAAGCACGATGCAGCGCATGCCCCGAGGGCCTGCGCCACACTCCCGCTCCGGCCTCCTGTGCCGGAGCGTTTCTCATGTGCGGAGCCGGGGGCTGCCAGCACCTCGCACCGCTTCCGCGGTGTCGGGGAACCACGTGATAAGGAGTGCCATGGCGAACAAGGAAGCCTCGGTCGCCGAGCTCGCGGACAAGTTCCGCAGCTCGAACGCCGTTCTGCTCACCGAGTACCGCGGTCTCACCGTTGCCCAGCTCAAGCAGCTGCGGAAGACCATCAGTGCGGACGCGACCTACGCCGTGGTGAAGAACACGCTGACCAAGATCGCGGCGAACCAGGCGGGGATCTCGTCGTTCGACGACGAGCTCGTCGGCCCGTCCGCGATCGCCTTCGTGCACGGCGACACCGTCGCCGTCGCGAAGGCGCTGCGTGCCTTCACCAAGGCCAACCCTCTTCTCGTCGTGAAGGGCGGTTACTTCGACGGCAACCCCCTGACGGCGGACGAGGTGAACAAGCTCGCCGACCTCGAGTCGCGGGAGGTGCTGCTCGGCAAGCTGGCCGGCGCCTTCAAGGCCTCGCTCTTCGGCGCGGCGTACCTGTTCAACGCACCGCTCTCGCAGGCCGTCCGCACCGTCGAGGCGCTGCGCGAGAAGCAGGAATCGGCTCAGTAGCACCCCTCGGGTCCCATCCCCGGGGCGCGATGCACTGATCCAACGAGACACCACACCAACCCAAGGAGAATCATCATGGCAAAGCTCTCTAACGACGAGCTCATCGAGGCCTTCAAGGAGCTCACGCTCATCGAGCTCAGCGACTTCGTCAAGAAGTTCGAGGAGGTCTTCGAGGTCACCGCCGCGGCCCCCGTCGCCGCTGCCGCCGCCCCCGGCGCCGCTGCCCCCGCCGAGGAGGTCGAGGAGAAGACCGCGTTCGACGTCATCCTCGAGGCCGCCGGCGACAAGAAGATCCAGGTCATCAAGGAGGTGCGCGCCCTCACCAGCCTCGGCCTCGGTGAGGCGAAGGCCCTCGTCGACGGAGCCCCCAAGGCCGTCCTGGAGGGCGCCAACAAGGAGGCCGCCGACAAGGCGAAGGCCCAGCTCGAGGCCGCGGGCGCGACGGTCACCGTCAAGTAGCTCGCACCACCGCACAGCGCTCAGGGCGCCGATCCCCCCGGGGGTCGGCGCCCTGCGTCGTCCCCGGGGTCGTGCGGGAGGGCGAAGCGCAGCGGGTCAGTCGGATCCCGGCCGCAGGTCGTGCCCGAGCGCCCGCGCCCGGTCCACCGCCTCGGCGCGGGTGGAGGCGTCGAGCTTCCGGTAGGCGCTCCGCACGTGCGACTTCACGGTGTTGGGCGAGATGAACAGCCGGGCCGCGATGCCCGCCACGGTCAGCCCCTCCGCGAGGCACGCGACGATGGCGCGCTCGCGCTCGCTCAGCGGATCGACCGGGACGGCGTCCACCGGCACGCGGTCGGCGCGGATGCGCTCGAGCATCCGGCGCACGTCGGGCAGCTGGTCCCGTTCCAGCGCCCGGTCGAGCAGCTCCGTCGTGGCGGTGGCCGGGAACACCGCGAACGGCCGCAGGATCCCGGTGGTCGTCGCCTGCCGCGCCGCCCGGTCGAGCGCGTGGTCGCTGCGCGCGTGGTCGCCGAGCCCGCGGTGCGCCGCGGCGACCACCAGGAGGACGTCGACGAGGGTCCGCCCCGAGTGGCCGTCGCCGAGCGCCAGGCAGCCCGCGACCTCCGCGAGGGCACCCGCGTGGTCGTCGGCGAGCACGCGCAGCCGGCCCGCGACCATGGCGGGGCAGGTGGAGTGGTGCTCGGTGGGCGCGACCGTGCGGAGGAGGTCCCACGCGGCCGCCGTCTGGCCGAGGTGCGCGAGCAGGGACGCGCGCAGCACGTCGCGCATCACGGGCAGCGGCCCGTGCTCCTGCCAGGCCGTGCCGAGGTTGTGCAGGCGGCGGAGGTGGTCGAGCGCGTCGAGCCGGAGGCCGCGGATCGCGTCGACGGTCGCCTCGGCGTAGCAGCCGAGCAGCTCCCAGTCCGTGCCGGCGCAGGCCGGCCGGAGGTCGTCGAGGAGCGCGCGGGCCTCGTCGCGTCGGGTCGCGTCGACGGCGAGGAGCGCGGCCGCGATCTCGGCGGGCGCCCGGAAGCCGCTCCGCGCGAGCGCCGCCCCGGCCTCGTCGTCCGAGAGGAGCTCCCGCGCCTGCCGCACGAGGTCCTCCGCCTCCGCGACCTCGCCGAGGCAGTAGGCGACGTAGGCGAGCGCGCCCCGGCACTCGAGGCGGTCGGACCGCACCAGGTGGCGCTCGGACAGCGCCTCCGCCGTGCGCAGCTAGTCGCGCGCCGCCGTGAACGCCCCGAGGTGGGCGAGCACCAGCCCCTGCTGGAGCGCGGCGGACGCCTGCAGCGAGATGCGGGTGCCGAGGGGGATGCCGCGCTCCGTGTCGAGGATCCGCCGCGCCTCGGCGACGGACGCGCGCGCCTCCGCGAGCTGGCCCACCCGGCGGTCGCCCGCGGCGCGGTGCACGAGGACGGCGGCGCGGACGACCGGCGGGGGCGGCGGGTCGGCGGTGAGCAGCAGGTCGACGGCGGAGCGGTAGGGGAGCGACGCCCGGCGGTCGGCCTCGGAGGAGCCGCGGTGCGTCGCTGCCATGCCGGCGACGAGCCAGGCGTCGTCCTCCCATGCTCCGGGGGCGATGCGGTCGTAGAGGTCGCGGATCCGGCGCGGGTGCAGGTCGACGTGCTGCGGCCAGGACCCGGCGAGCGCGTGCGCGGCGGCGGCCGGATCCCCGCGCTCGAGCGCCTCGTCGACGGCGCGCTCCAGGACCTCGACGGGTTCGACGTCGGCCATGGCACCTCCTGCGGCCCGCGGCGCGCTTCCACCGGTGGTCCCACGTTAGGACGGTCGGACCGCGACGACCGCGGCGGGCACGATCGCTGTCCGCTCGCGGGACCCCCAGCTCGGGGCGACCGCGACCGCGACCGGCTCGACATATGCATAGCCTGGCTATACGATGGATCCATGACCTCGACCGAGCCCGACCTCCGCGCGCTCCTCGGCGACCTCGTCACGGCGGGCCACCGCCTCACGCGCCTCGCGGCGCACGAGGTCGGCGGCGCGAGCTCGCCCGCCATCTGGCGCACGCTCTCCGTGCTCGCGACCTGGCCGGGCGGCATGCGCCTCGGCGTCCTCGCCGAGCGCAGCCGCGTCTCGCAGCCCACGACCACCAAGATCGTGCGCTCGCTCGTCAGCCAGGGCTGGATCGCGCAGGTGACGGACCCGTCCGACGCCCGCGCGACCCTGCTCGAGATCACGACGGCCGGCCGCGCCGCGCTCGACGACTGGCGCGACCGCCTGGCGACCGCGCTCGTGCCGCGCTTCGCCGACCTGCCGGCCGACGACGTGGCCGTGCTCGCGCGCGCCGTCGAGGTCGTCATGGCGCGCATCGACGACGCACCTGCGTCGCCGCCGGCCCCAGCGCCGGCCTCCGCGCCTACCGGCGGCTGAGCCCCTCGGCGGCGCCGTCCGCACGACCATCCCCACCCGCACCGATCCCAGGAGGCGACACCGCACCCGTGTCCACCCAGCAGCACGCGTCGTTCCGCGACGTCTTCCACCAGCCCCGCTCCGTCTTCGCCGTCGCCTTCGCGTGCGTCATCGCGTTCATGGGCATCGGGCTCGTCGACCCGATCCTCCCCGCCATCGCCGAGAGCCTCGACGCCACCGCCACCGAGGCCGAGCTCCTGTTCACGAGCTACCTGCTCGTGACCGGCCTCGCGATGCTCGTCACCAGCTGGATCTCCAGCCGCATCGGCGCCAAGCGCACGCTCCTCATCGGCCTCGCGATCATCGTGGTCTTCGCGGCCGCGGCGGGCCTCTCGCAGGACGTGGAGTCCGTGATCGGCTTCCGTGCCGGCTGGGGCCTCGGCAACGCGCTCTTCATCTCCACGGCGCTCGCCACCATCGTGGGCTCCGCGTCCGGCGGCACGGCGTCGGCCATCATGCTCTACGAGGCCGCGCTCGGCCTCGGCATCGCGATCGGCCCGCTGCTCGGCGGCCTCCTCGGCAGCTGGAGCTGGCGCGGCCCGTTCTTCGGCACGGCGACCCTCATGGCGCTCGGCTTCATCGCGATCCTCGCCCTCCTCGGCAGGGACGACGCGCCCCGCGCGCCCATGCGCCTGTCGGCCCCGCTGCGGGCGCTCCGCACCCCGGCCCTCGCCGTCCTCGCGGCCGCCGCGCTCTTCTACAACATCGGGTTCTTCGTGCTGCTCGCCTACACGCCGTTCCCGCTGGGCTTCGACGCCATCGGCCTCGGCCTGACCTTCTTCGGCTGGGGCGTCGGCCTCGCGATCACGTCGGTGCTCGTCGCGCCGCTGCTCACCCGGCGCATGGCCCGCACGTCGGTCCTCCGGCTCGTGCTCCCGCTGCTCGCCGCCGACCTCGCCGCCGCGGGCCTCGTGGTCCGGTCGGCGACCGGGCTCGTGGTCTGCGTCATCGTCGGCGGGCTCCTGCTCGGCGTGCTCAACACCGTGCTGACCGAGTGCGTGATGGAGGCGACGGACCACCCGCGGAGCGTCGCGTCGTCCGCCTACTCGTCGGTGCGCTTCCTCGGCGGCGCCATCGCCCCGCCCGCGGCCACCGAGCTCGCGAACCTCTTCTCGGACGCGACGCCCTACTACGCGGCGGCCGGATCCGTGCTCGTCGCCCTCGTGATCGTCGTCGCCGGGCACCGCTGGCTCCGCCGCGTCGACGCCGGGCCGGTCGACGCGCTCGAGGAGGCGCAGGCGGTCACCGCCGGCGGCAGCTGACCCGGATCCCGCTCCCCGCGCCCCCGGTCCTGCCCGCCCTCACGGCGCGGGCGGGGCCGGGGGCGCCGTCGTGCTCGTCCGGGCGGCGAAGTCGACGGGCATCGTCACGGTGCGCTCCGCGGCCCCGCCCGGCGCGAGCCCTGCGAGCACCATCGCCACGGCCGCCGCGCCCTGCGCGCGCGGGTGCTGCTCGATCGTCGTCAGGCCGAACAGCGGCGCGAGCGCGTGCCCGTCGATCCCCGCCACGGACAGCTCGGCCGGAACGGCGATCCCCAGCTGCCGCGCCGCGAGGATCGTGCCGATGGCGATCTCGTCGCTGGCCGCGAACACCGCAGTCGGCCGGGTGCGCGGGTCGGCGAGCAGGAGCATCGCCGAGCGGAAGCCGCCGTCGATGGTGAAGTCGGCCGTGGCGAAGCGCGCCTCGAGGCCGCGCGGATCCGCGTCCATCGCCGCCCGGTACCCCGCCAGCCGCTTCGCGTGCACGAAGAACGCCATCTGCGCGTGCAGGTCCCCGCCGAGGTGCACGACGCGCGCGTGCCCGAGGCTCAGGAGGTGCTCGGTCGCGAGGCGCGCGGCGGCCTCGTCGTCGATGCTCAGCGTGCTCATGCCCTCGACCGGCCCGCCGACGCCCACCAGCGGCTTGTCGAGCGAGCGCAGCCGCACCACCTCGGACGCGGTGAGCGCGACGCTCACGGCGATGACGGCGTCGACCCGCTTCCGCACCAGGAAGTACTCGAAGACCTTGCGGCGCTGCTCCGGGTCGTCCGTGAGGCGGTAGAGCGTGAGGTCGTAGTCGGCCTCGATGAGCGCCTCCTCGATCCCCTCGAGCAGCTCCGCGAAGAACCACCGGTTGATGAACGGCAGCACGACGCCCACGTTCTTCGACTGGCCGGTCACGAGGCTCGACGCGTTCGAGGAGACCACGTACCCGATCTCGGCGGCCGCCTCGGCGACGCGCGCACGGGTGCCGGGGGAGACGTAGCCCCGCCCGCTCAGCGCGCGGGACGCGGTGGCCTTGGAGACCCCGGCCAGCCGGGCGACGTCGGCGATGGCGCTCATCGCCCTCCCTCCCTCGGGTCCCCGGGCGCGTCGTCGCGCCGATCACGCCGACTGGAAGCGGTTCCAGGATGCGCGGGGGTCGAGTCCGATGATGGCCCATCCCCGACGCGAGCGCACACGCGGCCGCCGGCAGGGAGACCGTTTCGTTATCGGATCCGCCTTGCCGTCCCCTGCGAGCTCCCCTACATTGACCTGTGGAACCGGTTCCCTACGGGGAGGAAACACCGGTCCGGGCGACGGCGCCTCACCCGCCGACGCGCGCACCACAGGACGGCGGGTCAGCCCCGCATCCACTCGATGAAGAGGAGACGCACATGGGCCACGCCCCATTCCGACGTCGCTTCGCGGCACCCCTCGCAGCGGTCGGCATCGCCGGCCTCGCGCTCACGGGATGCACGGGCGACATCGCGGCCGAGGACGCCGCGGACACCGACTGCACGCCGTACTCGTCGTACGGCACGTTCGACGGGGCCGAGGTCAGCATCGGCGGCACGATCCAGGACGACGAGGCCGACCGCCTCGTGGAGTCCTGGAAGGACTTCCAGACCTGCACGGGCATCACCGTCAACTACCAGGGCACCAAGGAGTTCGAGGCGCAGATCGCGGTCCTCGCCGAGGGCGACTCGGCTCCGGACATCGGCATCATCCCGCAGCCGGGCCTGTTCAACGTGCTCGCGTCGAAGGGCTACCTGCAGGCCGCGCCCGCCGCGGTCGAGGAGAACGTCGACACGGGCTGGTCCACCGACTGGAAGGGCTACGGCACCGTCGACGGCACCTTCTACGGCGCGCCGCTCATGGCGAGCGTCAAGGGCTACGTCTGGTACTCGCCGAGCGAGTTCGAGGAGAAGGGCTACGAGATCCCGAAGTCCACCTCCGAGCTCATGGACCTCACCGCGAAGATCGCGGCGGACTCCGGCGGCGACGCCGACAAGAAGCCGTGGTGCGTCGGCATCGGCTCCGGCGACGCCACCGGCTGGCCGGGCACCGACTGGATCGAGGACTACGTGCTCCGCGAGGCCGGACCGGAGACCTACGACAAGTGGGTGTCGCACGAGATCCCGTTCAACGACGCCGCGATCGCGAAGGCCTTCGACAGCGTCGGCGAGATCATCAAGGACCCGGACTACGTCAACGGCGGCCTGGGCGACGTCTCGTCGATCATCTCCACGGAGTTCGGCGACGCCGGCCTCCCGATCCTCGACGGCACGTGCTCGCTGCACCACCAGGCCTCGTTCTACGAGGGCTTCTGGAAGAAGGCCGACGGCACCGACGCGAAGGTCTCGCCCGACGGCGACGTCTACGCGTTCCTGCTGCCGCCCGCGAACGAGGGCGACGCGACGGCCGTGACCGGCGGCGGCGAGCTCGTCGGCGCGTTCAAGTCGAGCGACGAGATCACCGCGGTGCTCTCCTACCTCTCGAGCGACACCTGGGCGAACAACCGCGTGAAGCTGGGCGGCGTCATCAGCGCGAACAAGGGGCTCGACCCCGAGAACGCGTCGAGCGACATCCTCAAGCAGAGCATCACGATCCTGCAGGACCCGAACGCGACGTTCCGGTTCGACGGCTCGGACCTCATGCCCGGCGCGGTCGGCACCGACTCCTTCTGGAAGGGGATCGTCGGCTGGCTGAGCGGCGACTCGACCCAGAAGACGGTCGACGCCATCGAGTCGAGCTGGCCCGCGTCCTGATCGACCGCCGGCCCTGAGGGGTCGGCACCATCCAGCTGACCGCTGGACCCGACGGGGCCGCCGCGCACGTGCGGCGGCCCCGCTCCCGCATCCCCCGACCCGAAGGGCGAGACGTCCATGACGACCGCTGATCTGATCGGCAAGATCCTCCAGGTGGTGGCCGCGCTGGCCGTCTTCGCCGTGGTGATCGGGCTGATCCTCTTCCTCATCGACAAGGCGCCGAAGCGCGGCCGCGACTGGGTGCAGCTCGGCGCGTTCGTGCTCCCCGCGCTGATCCTCCTGGCCGTCGGCCTCGTCTACCCGGCCTTCCGCACGACGCTGCTGGCCTTCCGCGACAACAGCGGCGAGTGGGCGGGCCTCGACAACTTCGTCTGGATGTTCACCCAGCCGTCCGCGCTGCGGACGCTGCTCAACACCGTCATCTGGGTGGTCTTCGTGCCGCTGCTGTCGACGGCCATCGGCCTCGCCTACGCGGTCTTCATCGACAAGTCCCGCGGCGAGAAGTACTTCAAGGCCCTCGTGTTCATGCCGATGGCCATCTCCTTCGTCGGCGCCGGCATCATCTGGCGCTTCGTCTACGACTACAAGTCGGGGGACAACGAGCAGATCGGCCTCCTCAACCAGATCCTCGTCTGGCTCGGGCAGGAGCCCGTGCAGTGGCTGCAGACCTCGCCCATCAACACGGCGCTGCTCATCATCGTGATGATCTGGATCCAGACCGGCTTCGCCATGGTCGTGCTCTCCGCGAGCATCAAGGGCGTGCCCACCGAGCAGATCGAGGCCGCGCAGCTCGACGGGACGAACGCGTGGGAGCGGTTCGTGAACGTCACGCTGCCGGGCATCCGCGGATCGCTCGTCGTGGTCGTCACCACCATCTCGATCGCGACGCTCAAGGTGTTCGACATCGTCCGCACCATGACCGCCGGCAACTTCGAGACGAGCGTCATCGCCAACGAGATGTACACGCAGGCGTTCCGCGCCGGCGAGCAGGGCCGCGGCTCCGCGCTCGCGATCGTGCTGTTCCTCATGGTGCTGCCGATCGTCATCTACAACGTCCGCGTCATGAGCAAGCAGAGGGAGATCCGATGAGCGTCGCACCCGCCGACCTGCCCGTCGCCGACCGGGGGACCCGCCGCGGCGCCATCGAGCAGGCGGCCTCCGTCGGCGCGAAGAGCCGCCGCGTCAAGAACCGCCTCACCTCCCGGCGCGCCACGGTCGCGGCGCTCATCATCGCCGTGCTCTGGACCCTGCCGACGTTCGGCCTGTTCATCTCGTCGTTCCGCCCCGCCGGTCTGATCCAGACCACGGGCTGGTGGACGATCTTCCAGAACCCGGGCTTCACGCTCGACAACTACCAGGACGTGCTGCTGTCGACGTCCCAGTCGTCGCCGCAGCTGGGCTCGTACTTCGTCAACTCGCTCGCCATCGCGATCCCCGCGACGCTGTTCCCGCTCGTGATCGCGTCGATGGCCGCGTACGCCTTCGCGTGGATCAAGTTCAAGGGCTCGAACTTCCTGTTCGTGCTGATCTTCGCGCTGCAGATCGTGCCGCTGCAGATGGCGCTCATCCCGCTGCTGCAGATGTTCACGCGGACGCTCCGCCCGCTGCAGGAGGCCGTGCACGGCGTGATCCCGCTCATCCCCGAGCAGGGCTACCTGCCGGTGTGGGTGGCGCACACGATCTTCGCCCTGCCGCTCGCGATCTTCCTGCTGCACAACTTCATCTCGGAGATCCCGGGCGAGGTCATCGAGGCGGCCCGGGTCGACGGCGCCAGCCACGGCCAGGTGTTCTTCCGCATCGTGCTGCCGCTGGCGCTGCCGGCCATCGCGTCCTTCGCGATCTTCCAGTTCCTCTGGGTCTGGAACGACCTGCTGGTGGCGCTCATCTTCTCGGGCGGCACGGCCGACGTCGCGCCGCTCACGCAGCGCCTGGCGGAGCTCACGGGGACGCGCGGGCAGGACTGGCAGCGGCTCACAGCGGCGGCGTTCGTGTCGCTCATCGTCCCGCTCATCGTGTTCTTCAGCCTCCAGCGCTACTTCGTGCGCGGCCTCCTGGCGGGCTCCACGAAGGGCTGATCCGACCCGACGCCACCGGCCCGGTCGTCCGCTCGCGCGGGTGGCCGGGCCGTCGTCGTCCGCCCCGCGCCGGGTGGTCGGGGGAGATCCCCCACGGGCGTAAAATCGCCGGAATGACGAGGATGGGCGACATCGCCGCGGGCGGCGGGATGCGCGGGGGCGGCGGACGCCGCGGACGGGTGAGCGCGGCCGACGCGGAGGCGCAGCGGAAGGCCAACGCCGAGGCGCCGCGCGTCGAGAACCTGCTGGGCCGGATCGCGGAGCTGTTCCAGCCGCACCGCCGGGCGCTGATCCTCACGATCGTGCTCGTGCTGGTCGGCGCGGGCCTCACCGTGGTGCCGCCGCTGCTCACGCAGCAGGCGTTCGACCGTGGGCTCTTCCCGCCCACCGGCGGCCCCGACATCCCGGTGCTCGTCGAGCTCGTCGCGATCATGATCGCCATCTGGGTCGTGGGCGCGGGGCTCGGCGTCTGGCAGACCTACCTCACCGCCACCGTCGGCAACCGGGTCATGGGATCCATGCGCGTCGACCTCTTCCGCCACCTGCAGAGCATGGAGCTCGGCTTCTTCACGCGCACCAAGACGGGCGTGATCCAGTCCCGCCTCCAGAACGACGTCGGCGGCGTGGCGGCGGTCCTCACCAACACGGTCTCGAGCGTGCTCGGCAACACCGTGACGGTCATCGCGGCGCTCGTCGCGATGCTCGTGCTCAACTGGCAGCTGACCCTCGTCGCCGTCGTGCTCATGCCCGTGCTCGTGATCGCGCAGCGCCGCGTCGGCCAGGTGCGGGCGCGGATCGCGTCGAGGACGCAGGAGTCGCTCTCCGACATGACCGCCATCACGCAGGAGACGCTGTCGGTCTCCGGCATCCTGCTGTCGAAGAGCTTCAACCGGCAGGGCGCGGAGACCGCGCGCTACGAGGCCGAGAACCGCACGCAGATCCGGCTGCAGGTGAGCCAGCAGATGAGCGGGCAGTGGTTCTTCGCGCTCGTGCAGATATTCCTCTCCATCATCCCGGCCATCGTCTACGTGGTCGCGGGCTTCCTCATCACGGGCGGCGTCGAGGTGACGGCGGGCACGATCGTCGCCTTCACGACCGTGCAGGCCCGCCTCATGTGGCCGCTCATCGGCCTGATGCGCGTGGCCCTCGACCTGCAGACCTCCGGCGCCCTCTTCGCCCGCATCTTCGAGTACCTCGACCTCGAGCCCGCGATCCGCGACCGGCACGACGCGCGTCCCGTGCCGGACGGGCCCGCGCTCGGCCGCGTCGCGTTCGACGGCGTGCGCTTCTCCTACCCGGACACGCGGCCCGGCGAGCGGCCGACGCTCGACGGCATGTCGTTCGAGATCCAGCCGGGGCAGTTCGCGGCGTTCGTCGGCCCCTCGGGTGCGGGCAAGACCACCGTCTCCTACCTGATCCCGCGCTTCCACGACGTGACGGGCGGCCGCGTGCTGTTCGCCGGCGCCGACGTGCGGGAGCTCGAGCAGGAGTCGCTGCTGGAGAGCATCGGCATCGTGAGCCAGGAGACCTACCTCTTCCACGCGACCATCGGCGACAACCTCCGGTACGCCCGGCCGGACGCCACGCAGGAGCAGATCGAGCGGGCGGCGGAGGCGGCGAACATCCACCGCACCATCGAGTCCTTCCCCGACGGCTACGACACGCTCGTGGGGGAGCGCGGCTACCGGCTCTCCGGCGGCGAGAAGCAGCGCATCGCCATCGCGCGCGTGCTGCTCAAGGACCCGGCCGTGCTGATCCTCGACGAGGCCACGAGCGCGCTCGACGCCGTCTCCGAGCGCGTCGTGCAGCAGGCCCTCGACACGGCGTCGCGCGGGCGCACGACCATCGCCATCGCCCACCGGCTCTCGACCGTGGTCGACGCCGACGTGATCTTCGTCGTGGTGGCCGGCCGCATCGTGGAGCAGGGCACGCACGCCGAGCTGCTCGCCCGCCGCGGCGAGTACGCGCGCCTCTACAGCGACCAGCGCACCGAGGCGGCCTGAGCCCGGATCCGGGCGGGTCGGGTCAGGACCGCGCGTCCAGCAGCTGCTGCATGTAGAGGATCTCCTTGTCCTGCACCATGACCATGCCGGTGGCGAGGTCGGCGACGAGGGGGTTCCGCGACCGGTCGAGGAGGGCCTGCGCCATCTCCACGCCGCCGCGGTGGTGGGCGATCATGAGCGTGAGGTACTTCCGCTCCGCCTCGACGCCCGTCAGGCCCTGCAGCTCGTCGAGGTCGGCCTGCGACGCGAGGCCCGGCATGGTGGCGCCGGGCGTCATGTCCATGGCCGAGTGGTCGGCCTCGCCGTCGAGCGTCGGCAGCGTCATCCACGTCATGCGCGGCTGCGACGGCGCCTGGTCGAGGCCCCACGAGGTGAGGAAGGCGTACATCTGCCCGGCCTGCTGGGCCTGCGCCTGCGCGATGTCCTGCGCGATGAGCTTGACCTCGGGGTCGTCCGTGCGGTCGATGATCATGAGCGACATCTGCACGGCCTGCTCGTGGTGCACCTGCATGTCGCGGGAGAACCCCGCCTCGGCGCTGTTCGTGCTCGGGGTGAGCGCCGACACGGGCGCCGTGACGCGACCCACGAGGAGCCCGGCGACCACGAGCGCGACCGCGACGATGCCGGCGGCGAGGCCGATGCGGATCCGGCGGCCGCGGGCGCGCGACTCCTCGCCGTGCGCGACGAGGCCCTGGAGCTCCTCCTCGCGGATGTCGTCGTCCGGGACGTGGTCGACGACCACGTCGCCGTCCGGCCGGTCGACGGCGTCGGACCCGCGGTCGGCCACGATCAGCTGACCCGGCCCTCGCCCTCGAGGGCGCCGGTGCACGCGGCACCGGCCTCGGGGGCGTTCGGGCTCTTCCAGTACTTGGCCATGAAGTCCTTGATGCGCTGGTCGTCGACCGAGTCGACCTTGACCTGCGCGCCCCACGCCGACAGCGCGATGGGGGTGTCGAGGCCCTCGTACGGCGACATGGTGACGTAGCCGCCGAACGACTCCGCGTACTTCTGGAGGTCCGACAGGTCGTCGCCCGTGACCTTCGCGGCGTCGTAGGTGATCCACACGGCGCCGTGCTCGAGGTCGTGCACCGCGTTCTCGTTCGGCTGCGGCTGGTCGTAGACGCCGCAGTTCAGCCACATGGCGTTGTGCTCGCCGCCGGCCGGCGGGCTCATGCCGTCGTACTTCGCGGCGTAGTCGACGGTGCCCTGCACGTGCGTGCTGGGGAGCGAGTCCCACGTCTGCAGGCCCTGGATGGAGATGTCGTCCGGGTCCTGCTTCGGCGTGCCGCTCGAGACGACGACGCCGATGACGATCGCCACCACGGCGACGGCCGCCACGGATCCCGTGATGATGCCGATGAGCCGGTTGCGGCGCGCGCGGTCCTGCTGCTTCTTGAGGGCCGCCACCTTCTCGGCGCGGCGGGCCTCGCGCTGCTGCTTGACCGTGAGGTCCTTCTGGGCCTGCTTGGCGGTCGGCGGGACGGGCCGTCCGCTCGTGTCGCCGGAGGGCGTGGTGTCGTCGCGTCGCGCCACGGAGGGTCCTTCTCTGCTGGGGGAATGTGCGCCCAGGGTACCGGCTCGGGCTGGGCGGACCCTGCTCGGGTGCCGCCCGGACGCCCCGTAACACGGCGCGGGGGCGCGCCTAGACTGGATGAGCGGGGCCCGCCGGACCGCACACCTCATACCCGGGAGCACCACCACACGTGAAGTACGCCGACACGATCCTCGACCTCATCGGGAACACCCCGCTCGTGAAGCTCAACAAGGTGGTCGAGGGCATCTCGGCGACCGTCCTGGTGAAGGTCGAGTACCTCAACCCGGGCGGCAGCGCCAAGGACCGCATCGCCACGCGCATCATCGACGCGGCCGAGCGCGACGGGAAGCTCCAGCCCGGCGGCACGATCGTCGAGCCGACCTCGGGCAACACGGGCGTCGGCCTCGCGCTCGTCGCGCAGCAGCGCGGCTACCGCTGCGTGTTCGTGCTGCCCGACAAGGTCGGCGAGGACAAGCGCAACGTGCTCACGGCGTACGGCGCCGAGATCGTCGTCACGCCCACCTCGGTCGCGCCCGACCACCCCGACTCCTACTACTCGGTGAGCGACCGGCTCGCGCGCGAGATCCCCGGGGCCTTCAAGCCCGACCAGTACTCCAACCCCAACGGGCCGCTCAGCCACTACGAGACCACGGGTCCCGAGATCTGGCGCGACACCGAGGGCGAGATCACGCACTTCGTCGCGGGCGTCGGCACGGGCGGCACCATCAGCGGCGTCGGCCGGTACCTCAAGGAGGTGTCGGAGGGGCGCGTGCGCATCGTCGGCGCCGACCCCGAGGGCTCGGTCTACTCCGGCGGCACCGGCCGCCCGTACCTCGTCGAGGGCGTGGGCGAGGACTTCTGGCCGGCCGCGTACGACCCCGACGTCGTCGACGAGGTCATCGCGTCGAGCGACCAGGAGTCGTTCGACATGACCCTGCGGCTCGCCCGCGAGGAGGGCCTGCTCGTCGGCGGATCCAGCGGCATGGCCGTGGTCGCCGGGCTCAAGGCCGCGAAGCACCTCGGCCCCGACGACGTGATGGTGATCCTCCTGCCCGACGGCGGCCGCGGCTACCTCGGCAAGATCTTCAACGAGAGGTGGATGCAGTCGTACGGCTTCGCCCGCGTCAACGGCCAGCGCACGGTCGCCGACGTCATGAGCGCCAAGACCGGCAGCCTCCCCGACCTCGTGCACGCGCACCCGAGCGACACCATCCGCGACGCGATCCGCATCATGACCGAGTACGACGTCTCGCAGCTCCCCGTCCTCTCGGCCGAGCCGCCCGTCGTGATGGGCGAGGTCGCCGGCGCGGTCGACGAGCGCAGCCTCCTGGAGCTCGTCTTCAGCGGCCGCGCCCAGCTCACCGACCGGGTCGGCGCGTTCACGGGCGAGCCGTTCGGGCTCATCGGCGTGAACGAGACGGTCCCCGACGCGTGGAGCGCGCTCGGGACCGCCGACGCCCTCATGGTGAGCGACGGCGGCAAGCCCGTGGGCGTCCTCACGCGGCACGACCTCCTCACCTACCTCACCGACTGATCCGCCGGCCCCGGCCCGCATCCCGACCACAGAGACGAGCACCGTGAGCGACAAGCACGACTTCGACACCCGCGCGATCCACGCCGGCCAGGACCCGGATCCCACCACCGGGGCGGTCATCCCGCCGCTGTACCTCACGAGCACCTTCGTGCAGGACGGCATCGGCGGGCTCCGCGGCGGCTACGAGTACGCGCGGAGCGCCAACCCCACGCGCACGGGCCTGCAGGCGCTGCTCGCCTCGCTGGAGCAGGGGAAGCACGCGTTCTCGTTCGCGTCCGGCCTCGCCGCCGAGGACACGCTGCTGCGCGCCATCACCCGCCCGGGCGACCGCATCGTCCTGAGCGACGACGTGTACGGCGGCACCTACCGCCTGCTGACGCGCGTCCTCGGCGACTGGGGGATCGTCGTCGAGACGGTCGACATGAGCGACCTCGCCGCCGTCGAGCGCGTGCTCGGATCCGGACCCGCGAAGGTCCTCTGGGTCGAGACGCCGAGCAACCCGCTCATGAAGATCAGCGACATCCGCGCGCTCGCGGACCTCGGCCACGCCGCCGGAGCCACGGTCGTCGTCGACAACACCTTCGCCTCGCCGTACCTGCAGCAGCCGCTCACGCTCGGCGCCGACGTGGTCGTGCACTCGACCACCAAGTACCTCGGCGGCCACTCCGACGTGCTCGGCGGAGCGGTGATCCTCGACGACGACGCCATGGCGGAGAAGGTCGGCTTCCTGCAGTTCGCGATCGGCGCGGTCTCGGGTCCCATGGACGCCTGGCTCACCACCCGCGGCATCAAGACGCTCGCCGTGCGCGTCGAGCGCCACTCCGCCAACGCGGAGGAGATCGCCTCGTTCCTGCAGCAGCACCCCGACGTCACGGCCGTGCACTACCCGGGCCTCCCGGAGCACCCGGGCCACGACATCGCCAAGTCGCAGATGTCCGGCTTCGGCGGCATGATCTCGTTCCAGGTGCGCGGGGGAGCGAAGGCCGCCCGCCGCGTGGTCGAGGGCACCCGGGTGTTCCAGCTCGCGGAGTCGCTGGGCGGCGTCGAGTCGCTCATCAGCTACCCGTCCGAGATGACGCACGCGTCCGTCAAGGGCACGCCGCTCGAGGTGCCGGACGACCTGGTGCGCCTGTCGGTCGGCATCGAGGCCGTCGAGGACCTCGTGGTCGATCTGGAGCGCGCGCTCGGCAAGGCGCTCAAGCAGGGCAAGCACTAGCGGCGGACCGGTGCGGCGCGCCTCCGCGCCGCACCGTCCCGCGGGATCAGGGCAGCAGCAGCCGCACGGCCTCGTCGACGCTGACCCCGCGGTCGCGCGCGAGGGCGCTGAGGCGCGCCATGGCGTCGCGGTCGAGCGCGATGGTCAGGGTGGTGTCGCCGGGCTCCGGCGCGACCTCCTCGTCGAACGCGTCGAAGTCGAACAGGCCCGGCTGCGCGGGCGCGTCGGCCTCGAGGGCCTCCGCCTCGGCCACCACGGGATCCGCGGCGGCGTCGGCCTCGGCCTCGACGGCCGCCGTGCCCTCGGTCTCCCGGGCGGCGGATCCGCCCGCCTCGTGCCCCGCCCAGCCCGGCCCCTCGGGGATCGGGCGTCGCCCCTGGAACGCGGTCGCGACGGCGCGGGCCCGGTCGTCGGCGGCCTCGTTGAGCGGGTGGGCCGCATGTCCCTTGACCCACTCGAAGCGGTAGCGGCGGCCCTGGATCTCGGCGTCGATCTCCTTCAGCAGCTCCACGTTGAGCACCGGCTTGCCGTCGCCCTTGCGCCAGCCCTTGCGCTTCCAGCCGGGCATCCACTTCGTGACCGAGTTGATGACGTACTGGCTGTCGCAGAGCACGAGCAGGTCGTCGTCGAGGTGCGCGGTCGCGCGGAACAGCTCGAGCACCGCCTTCAGCTCGCCCTGGTTGTTCGTCGCGTGCGCCCATCCGCCCGCGCCCCAGTGCTCGTCGTCGACGTACCAGGCCCAGCCGGCGGGTCCGGGGTTGCCGAGCGCGGATCCGTCTGCCGCGGCGGTGATCGTCACAGGTGGTGCCTCTCGTCGGGTGGACGACCAGTCTGCCGCAGCCGCACGACCTCCCGTGCCCCCGCTCCCGGCCCCGCGGGCGGCCGCCCCTGGTCCCGTGTGACAGTCACATGTGACAATGTGACACCTGCGCCGCACGGCGCGGACGGGGCCGGGCCCCGCAGGGACGGGGTCGAGGATGACGACGGAGACGCCGCGCGGCAGGGCGCCGAGCATCCGCGACGTCGCGCGCCTGGCGGGCGTCTCGCACCAGACGGTGTCCCGCGTGCTCAACGACTCGCCCTCGCTCCGCGCCGAGACCCGCCAGCGCGTGCTCGACGTGATGGAGCAGGTGCAGTACCGGCCGAACCGCGCCGCCCGGGCGCTCGTGACGAGCCGCTCGCGCACCATCGGCGTCCTCACGTCGCAGAGCTCCCAGTACGGGCCCGCCTCCTCCATCGCGGCCATCGAGTCGGCCGCGCGCGAGGCCGGCTACCTCGTCACGACCACCAACCTCGCGTCCTCCGACGAGGCGGCGATCCAGGTCGCCCTCGGCCACCTCGTGGACCAGGCGGTGGAGGGCCTCGTGGTCGTGGCGCCGCAGGTGCGCGTGCGGGAGGTCATCGCGAGCATGTCGCTCGACGTCCCGTACGTCACGATGCAGAGCGACGGCCGGGAGGACGCGCACGACCTCTCGGTCGACCAGATCGCGGGCGCGCGCCTGGCCACCCGGCATCTGCTCGACCTCGGCCACCGGGACATCTACCACCTCGCCGGCCCCCAGGACTGGATCGAGGCGGAGGCGCGGATGCGCGGCTTCCTCGACGCGATGTCGGCCGCCGACGTCCCCACGACCGCGCCCATCCTCGGCGACTGGACCGCGGAGTTCGGCTTCTACGCGGGCCGCGAGATGCTGCGGCTCCGCGACTTCACGGCGATCTTCTCCAGCAACGACCAGATGGCACTCGGCCTCATCCACGCCGTCCGCGACGCCGGGCTCGACGTGCCGCGCGACGTGAGCATCGTCGGCTTCGACGACATCCCGGAGGCCGCGCACTTCTGGCCGCCGCTCACGACCGTGCGCCAGGACTTCGCCGAGGTCGGCCGCCGCTGCGTCGCGCTCCTGCTCGACGGGATGGGCGGCACGGGCGACAGGTACCGCGGCACCATCACGCCCGAGCTCGTCGTCCGCGCCTCCACGGGCGCGCCCTCGTACTGATCCGGCGGTGCGGCGGGTCCCTCCCCAGCCCGTTCGGCCCCACTTCGAGGGGAGGGGCCCTCTCGGGTTGACAGGTCGATCCCGCGCGTGTGTAGAGTGACATCCGCCGATGTGACCGTTCACATCCCACGCGGTCTTCCCGGACCGCGGTGCATCAGACGAAGGAGTCGATCCGTGCCCAGCGCCCCCGCGAGCAGCGAAGCCCCCGCCGAGAAGGCCGGGTCGCCGGCAGAGCAGTACGTCATCGGCGTCGACTACGGCACCCTCTCCGGCCGCGCCGTCGTCGTGCGCGTCTCGGATGGCGTCGAGCTCGGCTCCGGCGTCCTCGACTACCCGCACGCGGTGATGGACGACACGCTCGCCGCCACCGGTGCGCAGCTCCCGCCCGAGTGGGCCCTCCAGGTCCCGAGCGACTACGTGGACGTGCTCAAGCAGGCCGTGCCCGCCGCCATCCGCGAGGCCGGCATCGACCCCGCGCAGGTCATCGGCATCGGCACCGACTTCACCGCGTGCACGATGGTCCCCACGCTCGCCGACGGCACCCCGCTCAACGAGGTCGAGGGGTACGCCGACCGCCCGCACGCGTACGTCAAGCTCTGGAAGCACCACGCCGCGCAGTCGCACGCCGACCGCATCAACGCGCTGGCCGAGGAGCGCGGCGAGGAGTGGCTGGCCCGCTACGGCGGCCTCATCTCCAGCGAGTGGGAGTTCGCCAAGGGCCTCCAGCTCCTCGAGGAGGACCCCGAGCTCTACGGCCTCATGGACCACTGGGTCGAGGCGGCCGACTGGATCGTCTGGCAGCTCACCGGCAGCTACGTCCGCAACGCCTGCACGGCCGGCTACAAGGGCATCCTCCAGGACGGCGAGTACCCGACGGCCGAGTTCCTCGGCGCCCTGAACCCCGACTTCGCCTCCTTCGCCGAGGACAAGGTCGCGCACGAGATCGGCCAGCTCGGATCCGCCGCCGGCACGCTCTCCGCCGAGGCCGCCGCCTGGACGGGCCTGCCCGAGGGCATCGCCGTGGCGGTCGGCAACGTCGACGCGCACGTCACCGCCCCCGTCGCCCGCGCCGTCGAGCCCGGCCAGATGGTCGCGATCATGGGCACGAGCACCTGCCACGTCATGAACAGCGACGTGCTCACCGAGGTCCCCGGCATGTGCGGCGTCGTCGACGGCGGCATCGTCTCCGGCCTCTACGGCTACGAGGCCGGCCAGTCCGGCGTCGGCGACATCTTCGCCTGGTACGTCAAGAACCAGGTGCCCGCGCGCTACGCCGAGGAGGCGGCGGCCGCCGGCAAGAGCGTCCACCAGCACCTCACCGACCTCGCGGCCGACCAGCCCGTCGGCGGACACGGCCTGGTCGCGCTCGACTGGCACTCGGGCAACCGCTCGGTGCTCGTCGACCACGAGCTCTCCGGCCTCGTCATCGGCACCACGCTCACCACGCGCACCGAGGAGGTCTACCGGGCGCTGCTCGAGGCCACCGCGTTCGGCACGCGCAAGATCGTCGAGACGTTCAACGCGTCGGGTGTGCCCGTCACCGAGTTCATCGTCGCGGGCGGCCTGCTGAAGAACGCGTTCCTCATGCAGGCGTACAGCGACATCCTGCGCCTCCCCATCTCGGTCATCACGAGCGAGCAGGGCCCGGCCCTCGGCTCCGCCATCCACGCGGCCGTCGCCGCCGGCGCCTACCCCGACGTGCGCGTCGCGGGCGACGCGATGGGCAAGGTCGAGCGCGGCCGCTACCAGCCGGACGAGACCCGCGCCCTCGCCTACGACCGCCTCTACGAGGAGTACTCGACGCTGCACGACCACTTCGGTCGCGGCGCCAACGACGTCATGAAGCGGCTCAAGTCGCTGAAGAGGGAGGCACGCGCGTGAGCACCTACGCACCCGAGATCGAGGTCGCGGTCGCCCGCGTCCGCTCCGAGGTCTCCCGCCTGCACGGCGAGCTCGTGCGCTACGGCCTCGTGGTCTGGACCGGCGGCAACGTCTCCGGCCGCGTCCCCGGCGCCGACCTCTTCGTCATCAAGCCGTCCGGCGTGAGCTACGACGACCTGAGCCCCGAGAACATGATCCTCTGCGACCTCGACGGCAACGTGATCCCGGACACCCCCGGCTCGCGCAACGCCCCCTCGAGCGACACGGCGGCGCACGCCTACGTGTACCGCAACATGCCCGAGGTGGGCGGCGTGGTCCACACGCACTCCACCTACGCGGTCGCCTGGGCGGCCCGACGCGAGCCCATCCCGTGCGTCATCACCGCGATGGCCGACGAGTTCGGCGGCGAGATCCCCGTCGGCCCGTTCGCCATCATCGGCGACGACTCGATCGGCCGCGGCATCGTCGAGACCCTCACGGGGCACCGCTCGCGCGCCGTGCTCATGGCCGGCCACGGCCCCTTCACCATCGGCAAGGACGCGAAGGACGCCGTGAAGGCGGCCGTCATGGTCGAGGACGTGGCGCGCACCGTGCACATCTCCCGCCAGCTCGGCGAGCCCGCGCCCCTCCCCGTCGAGGCCGTCGACTCCCTGTTCGACCGCTACCAGAACGTCTACGGACAAGCACCCCAAGGAGCCCTGAAGTGACCCGCATCACCACGTCCCTCGACCACTACGAGGTCTGGTTCCTCACCGGCAGCCAGAACCTCTACGGCGAGGAGACGCTGCAGCAGGTCGCCGAGCAGTCGCAGGAGATCGCCCGGCAGCTGGAGGAGGCGTCGGACGTGCCCGTGCGCGTCGTGTGGAAGCCCGTCCTCAAGGACTCCGACAGCATCCGCCGCATGGCCCTCGAGGCCAACGCGAGCGACCGCACCATCGGCCTCATCGCGTGGATGCACACGTTCAGCCCCGCGAAGATGTGGATCCAGGGCCTCGACGCCCTGCAGAAGCCCTTCCTCCACCTGCACACCCAGGCCAACGTCGCGCTCCCGTGGAGCACCATCGACATGGACTTCATGAACCTGAACCAGGCCGCGCACGGCGACCGCGAGTTCGGCTACATCCAGTCGCGCCTCGGCGTCACCCGCAAGACCGTAGTCGGCCACGTGAGCACGGAGGCCGTCCGCCAGGGCATCGCCACGTGGATGCGCGCCGCCGCCGGCTGGGCCGCCGTGCACGAGCTGAAGGTCGCCCGCTTCGGCGACAACATGCGCAACGTCGCGGTCACCGAGGGCGACAAGACCGAGGCCGAGCTCAAGTTCGGCGTCAGCGTCAACACCTGGGGCGTCAACGACCTCGTCGAGCGCGTGGACGCGGCGACCGACGCCGAGATCGACGCGCTGGTCGACGAGTACGAGCGCCTCTACGACATCGCCCCGGAGCTGCAGCGCGGCGCCGAGCGCCACGAGTCGCTCCGCTACGGCGCGGCCATCGAGGTCGGGCTCCGCTCGTTCCTGGAGGAGGGCGGCTTCGGCGCCTTCACCACGAGCTTCGAGGACCTCGGCGGCCTCCGCCAGCTCCCCGGCCTCGCCGTCCAGCGGCTCATGGCCGAGGGCTACGGCTTCGGCGCCGAGGGCGACTGGAAGACGGCGGTGCTCATCCGCGCGGCCAAGGTCATGGGCGCGGGCCTCCCCGGGGGCGCGAGCCTCATGGAGGACTACACGTACCACCTCGTCCCCGGCGAGGAGAAGATCCTGGGCGCGCACATGCTCGAGATCTGCCCCACCCTCACCACGAGCCGGCCGAGCCTCGAGATCCACCCGCTCGGCATCGGGGGCCGCGAGGACCCCGTGCGCCTCGTCTTCGACACCGACCCCGGCCCCGCGGTCGTCGTCGCCATGTCGGACATGCGCGACCGCTTCCGCATCGTCGCGAACGTCGTGGAGGTCGTGCCGCTCGACGAGCCGCTCCCGAACCTGCCCGTCGCCCGTGCCGTGTGGAAGCCCGCGCCGGATCTCGCGACGAGCGCCGCGGCCTGGCTCACGGCCGGCGCCGCCCACCACACGGTCATGAGCACGCAGGTCGGCGTCGAGGTCTTCGAGGACTTCGCCGAGATCGCGCGCACCGAGCTCCTCGTCATCGACGAGGACACGACCCTCAAGGGTTTCACCAAGGAAGTCCGCTGGAACCAGGCGTACCACCGCCTGGCCCAGGGCCTGTAACACCCACACCAGGGGAGCGGGCCGGCGCAGATGCCGGCACCGCGACTCACAGCAGCAGTACGAAAGGAACACGACCGTGAAGATGAAGAAGGTCCTCGTCGGCATCGCCGCCACGAGCATCGCCGTCTCGCTCGCCGCCTGCTCCAGCGGCAGCGGAGGCCGCGGCGGCAGCGCCGGCGGCGCTGAGGACAACAAGGGCGCCCTCGTCGGCGTCGCCATGCCCACCAAGACGAGCGAGCGCTGGGTCGACGACGGCAACAACGTCAACGACCAGCTCACCAAGCTCGGCTACAAGGTCGACCTGCAGTACGCGAACGACAAGGTGCAGGACCAGATCTCGCAGATCGAGACCATGCTCAACAAGGGCGCCAAGGCGCTCATCGTCGCGTCGATCGACGGCACCGCGCTGACCCAGGTCCTCAAGACCGCGGCCGACGACGGCGTCAAGGTCATCGCGTACGACCGCCTGATCAACGGCACCGAGGACGTCGACTTCTACACGACGTTCGACAACCAGCAGGTCGGCGTGCTCCAGGGCAACTCCCTCCTGCAGGGCCTCGGCCTCGTCGACGCCGACGGCAAGAAGACGGACAGCACCGAGAAGAAGACCATCGAGGTCTTCGCGGGCAGCCCCGACGACAACAACGCGCAGTTCTTCTACGACGGCGCGATGAGCGTCCTGAAGCCCTTCCTCGACTCCGGCCAGATCACCATCGGCTCGGGCCAGCAGGACTTCAGCCAGGTCGCGATCCAGCAGTGGAAGCAGGAGGGCGCCCAGGCCCGCATGGAGAACCTGCTCTCGGGCTCGTACCCGGGCGGCGCCAAGCCGGACGGCATCCTGTCGCCCTACGACGGCCTGTCGCGCGGCATCATCCAGGCCCTGACCTCGGCCGGCGTCGCCACCGACGCCATGCCGATCATCACCGGCCAGGACGGCGAGAAGGCGTCCGACAAGCTGATCCTCGACGGCGTCCAGTACTCGACGATCTTCAAGGACACGCGCCTGCTCGGCAAGGAGGCCGTCACGATGGTCGACGACCTGCTCACCGGCGGCACCCCGGACGCGCCCGACTCCTACAACAACAAGGTCAAGGACGTCCCGACCAAGCAGTTCGCCCCCGTGACCGTGACGAAGGACAACCTCGTCGAGGTCATCGTGGACAGCGGCTACTACACGCAGGACGAGATCGACAAGGGCGAGTAGCCCTCCGCGCCGCTCCGGCGGCGCACCCCGCCGGTCGACGTCCGCGTCGACCGGCCACCCACCGGGTCGGGCCGGCCGTGCACCACGGCCGGCCCGTCTCCGGGCGGCGTCCACCGCCGCCCGCGCACCACCGCCGGGAACCCGGCACCACCATCCACACAAGTGAGGCAGGCCATGGCCAACCACATTCTCGAGATGCGCGGCATCACCAAGACGTTCCCCGGCGTCAAGGCGCTGCAGGACGTCACTCTCGAGGTCACGCGCGGCACGTGCCACGCGATCTGCGGCGAGAACGGCGCGGGCAAGTCGACCCTGATGAAGGTCCTCTCGGGCGTCTACCCGGCCGGCTCCTACGACGGCGACATCGTCCTCGAGGACCAGGTCGTCAAGTTCTCCAGCATCCGCGACAGCGAGAAGTCGGGCGTGGTGATCATCCACCAGGAGCTCGCGCTCAGTCCCTACCTCTCCATCGCGGAGAACATCTTCCTCGGCAACGAGATCTCCAAGGGCGGCTTCATCGACTGGAACGCCACCAACGTGGAGGCCGCGAAGCTCCTCGCCCGCGTCGGGCTGAGCGACAACCCGGCCACCAAGATCGCCGACATCGGCGTGGGCAAGCAGCAGCTCGTGGAGATCGCGAAGGCCCTCTCCAAGGAGGTGAAGCTCCTCATCCTCGACGAGCCCACCGCGGCGCTCAACGACGAGGACTCGGCCCACCTGCTCGACCTGATCAAGCACCTGAAGGGCCAGGGCATCACGAGCATCATCATCAGCCACAAGCTGAACGAGATCAAGGCGATCGCCGACGCCGTGACGATCATCCGCGACGGCAAGACCATCGAGACCCTCGACCTCGGGCGCGACGCCATCAGCGAGGAGCGCATCATCAAGGGCATGGTCGGCCGCGACCTCCAGAGCCGCTACCCCGACCGCACCCCGGACATCGGCGAGGAGGTGCTCCGCATCGAGGACTGGACGGTCCACCACCCGCAGGAGCACTCCCGCGTCATCGTCGACCACGCGAACCTCAACGTCCGCGCGGGCGAGGTCGTCGGCATCGCCGGCCTCATGGGCGCGGGTCGCACCGAGCTCGCGATGAGCGTCTTCGGCCGCTCCTACGGCGCCAACATCTCCGGCAAGCTCTACAAGCGCGGCAAGGAGATCACGGCCCGCACGGTGGGCGAGGCCATCAGGAACGGCCTCGCGTACGCCACCGAGGACCGCAAGCACTACGGCCTCAACCTCATCGACGACATCAAGCGCAACGTCTCCGGCGCCGCGCTCGACAAGCTGGCGAAGGCCGGCTGGGTCGACGCCAACCAGGAGTACGTGGTGGCCGACGGCTACCGGAAGTCGATGAACATCAAGGCCCCGAGCGTGGGCGCCATCACCGGGAAGCTCTCCGGCGGCAACCAGCAGAAGGTCGTCCTCTCCAAGTGGATGTTCTCCGACCCGGACGTGCTGATCCTCGACGAGCCCACCCGCGGCATCGACGTCGGCGCCAAGTACGAGATCTACACGATCATCAACGCGCTCGCCGCGCAGGGGAAGGCCGTGATCGTGATCTCCAGCGAGCTGCCCGAGCTGCTCGGCATCTGCGACCGCATCTACGCGCTCTCCGCCGGCCGGATCACGGGACAGCTCCCGATCTCCGAGGCGACCCCCGAGAGCCTCATGACCTACATGACCAAGGAAAAGGAATAGTCACCATGTCCAGTCTCAGCAGTGTGGCGGGTTTCCTCGTCAGTCGCCTCAGGCAGATCGGCATCTTCATCGCGCTGATCCTGATCGTGGTGCTGTTCCAGATCCTCACCGACGGGACGCTCCTGGAGCCCCGCAACGTCACGAGCATCGTCGTCCAGAACGCGTACATCCTGATCCTCGCGATCGGCATGGTGATGATCATCATCGCCGGCCACATCGACCTGTCGGTCGGGTCCGTCGTCGCCCTCGTCGGCGCCGTCTCCGGCGTGTTCGCGGTGAACTGGGGCTGGCCCTGGTGGGCGTCCATCATCGCGAGCCTCGTCATCGGCGGCCTCATCGGCGCCTGGCAGGGCTTCTGGGTGGCGTACGTCGGGATCCCCGCGTTCATCGTGACCCTGGCCGGCATGCTCACCTTCCGCGGCCTCGCGCAGATCGTCCTGGAGAACCGCCCCATCACGCCGTTCCCGGACGAGTACGTGGCCGTCGGCGCGGGCTTCCTGCCGGACCCCACGGACCGGCAGGCCATCCTCGAGCCGATCACCGTGGCGCTCGGCGTCATCGCCGCCCTCTTCCTCGTCCTGTCCGCGGTGCGCGAGCGTCGCGCCCGGGTCAAGCTGAACCTCGAGGACGAGCCGTTCTCGTGGTTCATCACCAAGCTCGCGACCATCGCGCTGCTCGTGCTCGGCATCACGTACCTGCTCGCGAGCTACAACGGCACGCCGATCGTCCTCGTGATCCTCGCGGTCCTGGTGCTCGTCTACACCGCGGTGATGGGGCGCAGCATCTTCGGTCGCCACATCTACGCCCGAGGCGGCAACCTCAACGCGGCGCAGCTGTCCGGCATCAACACGAAGCGCGTGGACTTCCTGCTCTTCGTGAACATGGGCTTCCTGGCTGCACTCGCCGGCATCGCCTTCACCGCCCGCAGCAACTCGGCCCTCCCCGGCGCCGGCAACGGCTTCGAGCTCGACGCGATCGCCGCGGTGTTCATCGGCGGCGCGGCCGTCACGGGCGGCATCGGCACGGTCACCGGCGCGATGGTCGGTGGTCTGATCATGGGCGTGCTCAACAACGGCATGTCGCTGCTCGGCCTCGGCACGGAGTACCAGCAGCTCATCAAGGGCCTCGTGCTCCTGCTGGCCGTCGCGTTCGACGTGTTCAACAAGAGCCGCGGATCCAAGTCCGCGACCTGATCCACCCGCACCACCCGCGCTGACGCGCACGAGGGGCCCGGCATCCGCGAGGATGCCGGGCCCGTCCGCGTTCCCGCGGCGGCGTGGATGCATCGTCACGCCGGCCACCGGCCGCGCCCCGGACGTCTCACGCCGCGCGTGAGGAGCCGTGCGGACCCCGGGCGCCGACCCCGCGGACGACGGAGGGCCCGGCATCCACGTGGATGCCGGGCCCTCCGGTCGTGCGGGGGAGCGCTAGGAGCGCGCGCCCATCAGGTGCTCGAGCGCCAGCTGGTTGAGGCGGACGAAGCCGAAGCCCTTGCCGTCGAAGTACTCGTCGGCGGCGAAGTCCTCGTAGGAGGAGCGGTCGGCGAGGATGTCGTCGTAGGACTCGCCCTCGTTCAGCGTCGGGGTGTCGATCTCGGCGACCTTGGCGGCGGCGAGCGCCTCCTGGACCTCGGGGTCGGCGCGGAACGCCTGCGCGCGCTCCTTGAGGAGCAGGTACATGCGCATGTTCGCGGCGGCCGAGTCCCACACGCCCGTGATGTCCTCGGTGCGGCTGGGCTTGTAGTCGAAGTGACGGGGGCCGTCGTACGAGCGGCCGCCGCCCACGCCGCCGTTCTCCAGCAGGTCGACGAGCGAGAACGCGTTCTGCAGGTCGCCGTGGCCGAAGACGAGGTCCTGGTCGTACTTGATGCCGCGCTGGCCGTTGAGGTCGATGTGGAAGAGCTTGCCCTGGTACAGCGCCTGCATGATGCCGGCGGTGAAGTTGAGGCCCGCCATCTGCTCGTGGCCGACCTCGGGGTTCACGCCGACGAGCTCGGGGCGCTCGAGGGTCTCGATGAAGGCGAGCGCGTGGCCGAGCGTCGGCAGCAGGATGTCGCCGCGGGGCTCGTTGGGCTTCGGCTCGATCGCGAAGCGGATGTCGTAGCCCTTGTCGGTGACGTAGTCGCCGAGCAGGTTGACGGCCTCGCGGTAGCGCTCGAGCGCGCCGCGGACGTCCTTGGCGGAGTCGTACTCGGCGCCCTCGCGGCCGCCCCACATGACGAAGGTCTTCGCGCCGAGCTCGGCGGCGAGGTCGATGTTGCGGAGGACCTTCCGGATCGCGAACCGGCGGACGGCGCGGTCGTTGGAGGTGAAGCCGCCGTCCTTGAAGACGGGCGCGGAGAAGAGGTTCGTGGTGACCATCGGCACCTCGATGCCGGTGTCGCTGAGCGCGCCCTTGAGGCGGTCGATCTGCTTCTGGCGCTCAGCGTCGGTGGATCCGAACGCGAACAGGTCGTCGTCGTGGAAGGTGAGGCCGTAGGCGCCCAGCTCCGAGATGCGCTCGACGCCCTCGACCACGTCGAGGTCGGAGCGGGTCGGGCCGCCGAAGGGGTCGGCCCCGGTGTATCCGATGGTCCAGAGTCCGAACGAGAACTTGTCCTCGCGGGTGGGGGTGAGCGCCATGGTGTCTCCTGTCAGCGTCGTCGGTGATTTGTTGCTAGCTACAACCTAATCGGCGGGCGTCCTGCGCGCAACGCCGACACGGCCGCGGGGGCGGTCGGCTGGACGCACGCGCCGCGGCCCGGGCAGGATGGCGGGAGGCCGCGGCCGACCGGGCGCGCGAGCGCGGGTCGCGCGGACGCCCACCCCGACGGAGAGGTCCCCGCACGCCATGACCGACGCATCGCCCGACGCCCGCGCCGACGACCGGGGGACCGGCCTCGACTTCCCGCCCGGCTTCCTCTTCGGATCCGCCACCGCCGCCTACCAGGTCGAGGGCGCCGTCGCCGAGGGCGGGCGCGGTCCCTCCATCTGGGACGTCTTCAGCCGCACGCCCGGCAAGGTCCTCGGCGGCGACACGGGCGACGTGGCCGACGACCACTACCACCGGCTCGAGTCCGACCTCGACCTGATGCAGGAGCTGGGCCTCGAGGCGTACCGGTTCTCGATCGCGTGGCCGCGGATCCAGCCGACGGGCCGCGGCCCCGCGAACCCGGAGGGGCTCGCGTTCTACGGGCGGCTCGTGGACGGCCTCGTGGCGCGCGGGATCACGCCCATCGCGACGCTGTACCACTGGGACCTGCCGCAGGCGCTCGAGGACGAGGGCGGCTGGACGAACCGCGACACCGCGTACGCCTTCGCCGACTACGCGCGGATCATGGGCGAGGCCCTCGGCGACCGCATCGGCACCTGGACGACGCTCAACGAGCCGTGGTGCTCGGCGTACCTCGGCTACGCGGCGGGCGTGCACGCTCCCGGCCGCACGGACGCCGAGGACTCGTTCCGCGCGGTCCACCACCTCAACCTCGCGCACGGCCTGGCCGTGGCCGCGCTCAAGGAGGTCGTGCCGGCCGACGCGCTGTTCTCCATCACGCTGAACCTGCACGTGATCCGCGGGGAGGGCGACACGGGCGCCGAGGCCGTGCGCCGCGTCGACGGCGTGGGCAACCGCGTCTTCCTCGACCCGCTGCTGCACGGTGAGTACCCCGAGGACGTGCTCGCGGACACCGCCGGGATCACCGACTGGTCGTTCGTGCTGCCGGGCGACACGGAGCTCATCCGCCAGCCGCTCGACCTGCTCGGCGTCAACTACTACAACACCAGCCGGGTGCGCATGCGCGACGGCGCGTCCGCGGCGGGCGGCACGTCCATCCACGGCGACGTGGCCGCGTCGCCCTTCCCCGGCACCGACGACGTCGACTTCCTCGAGCAGCCGGGCCCCTACACGGCGATGGGCTGGAACATCGAGCCGCAGGGCCTCGAGGACCTGCTCGTGTCGCTGCACGAGGAGTTCCCGGGCCTGCCGCTCATGGTCACGGAGAACGGCGCCGCGTTCGACGACGAGGTCACGGTGGAGGGCGGCGTGCGCGCCGTGCACGACCCGGAGCGCATCGACTACCTCACCCGCCACTTCGCGGCCGCGCACCGCGCCATGGCCCGCGGCGTCGACCTCCGCGGCTACCAGGTGTGGTCGCTGCTCGACAACTTCGAGTGGGCGTACGGGTACTCCAAGCGGTTCGGGATCGTGCACGTCGACTACGCCACGCAGGAGCGGACGCCGAAGGACAGCGCGCTCTGGTACGCGCGGCTCATCGCCGACCGGCGGATCCCCGCGCCCGAGGACCGTCCCGAGCGCGACGTGCGCCCCGGGGCGTGAGCGGGCCCCTGCCCGGCACGGACGAGCGCGTCGAGCTCGCCGCCGGCGTCGTGATGCGGCCGGCGCGGATCACCGACGCGGCCGCGCTCGCGGAGGCGTACCGCGCCAACCGGGAGCACCTCCGCCCCTTCGAGCCGGCGCGCACGGACGCGTTCTTCACGTCCGCCGGGCAGCGCGCGCAGCTCGCGGGGCGGGTCGCCGAGCGGGCGGCCGGATCCGGGCTGCCGTACCTCGTCGTCGAGGGCGACCGGGTCATCGGCCGCTGCGACCTGTTCGCGGTGAAGCGCGGCGCCGCGCAGAGCGCGAGCCTCGGCTACTGGATCGACCGCGAGCGGCAGGGCCGGGGGCTGGCGACGGCGGCGGCCGCGCACGCCGTCCGCATCGCGCGCGCGGCCGGGCTGCACCGGCTGGAGGCGTCGACGCTCGTCGGCAACGGGGGATCCGAGGCGGTGCTCACCCGCGCCGGCTTCGCGGCGATCGGGGTCGCCCCGGCGTACCTCCGGATCGACGGCACGTGGCGCGACCACACGCTGTGGCAGCGCGTGGTCGACGGGGCGCGCTGACGCGACCGCCGGTCGCCACGGCGGACGGCGGACGTCAGGCGTCGAGCAGCAGGTCCGTCATGCTCCGCAGGCGCGCCTGGGCGCTCGAGTCGGCGCCGCTGCGGGTGACGACCTCGTCGTGCACCGTGTCGGCGACGCGCAGGAGGTCGGGCAGGATCCCGCGTCCGCGCTCGGTGAGCGCGATGAGCAGGCGGCGCTCGTCGGCCTGGTCCCGCTGGCGCGTGATGTAGCCGAGGAGCTCGAGGCGCTTGAACAGCGGCGAGAGCGTGCCCGGCGTGAGCTGCACGGCGTCGCTCAGGTCGCCCGCGCGGCGCGGGTCGCGCTCGTGCAGGGCGAGCATGACGAGGTACTGCGGATGCGTGAGGTGGTAGGGCTTCAACAACGGCCGGTAGAGGGAGATCACTGCCCGGGACGCGGCGGCGAGCAGCAGTCCCATGTCGCGGTCGAGCAGCGCTCCGTCGTGGTCCGTCATGTGTCCTCCTGGCCGTGCGCGGGACCTCGTCCCCGACGGCCTGATCCCTTCGGACGCTACTCCCGCATCGGAGCGGCGGCGCGGGATGGCGCGTCACGCACAGCGGGCACGGAGGGTCGGGGTCAGTCGGTGCCGGGAGGCATCCAGCCCTGCTCCATCTGGTGCCGCCGGACGAGCTCCACGGCCCGGTCGGCATCGACCGGCACGGCACCCCAGAGGATCCCCGACCCGTCGAGCCAGCCCAGCGCGAGCATGGCGTCGGCGAGGTCCTCGACGAACATGGCGACCGTCGTGCCCTGCGAGCGGATGAGGTCGCCGTGCAGGCTCCAGCCGAAGTACGCGGACAGGTAGCGCGCCTGCTCGGAGTCGCTGCGCTGGAGGTGGCGGTTCAGCCGCTCCGTGGACTGGCCCGAGGCCTGCACCTCGTCCTGGAGCTCCTCCTGGAGCTCGTCGCCGTGCTCGTCCGGCATGCGTCCTCGTTCCTCCGTGTCAGGGCGCCGTCGGCGGGCGCCGCAGGCAGACCACTCCGACATTACGGACAGCCCCCGACATCCGCATCCGCATCGGCGTCCCCGCAGTGTCCGGGACGCGGGTGATCACGCTCGGCGGAGCTCCCAGTCGCCCACGCGGAGCCGACCGAGCGCCTGCACGGCGGCCTGCACGGCGGCCGACCCGGATCCGCCGGGCGCGGTGACCACGTGCACCGCGCGCTCGCCGACGTCGGCCACCCTCCGCCGCACGACGCCGCGGGGGAGGGGCGCGGAGGCCAGCGCGAGGGAGGGGAGCAGCGCCACGCCGAGCCCCGCGTGCACCATGCCGACGGCCGCCGCCGCGTTGTCGGTCTCGAAGGACGTGCGGGGCGCGAAGCCGCTGCGGGCGCACGCGCTCACCAGGTGCCGGCGGCAGCGGACGCAGCCCGCGATCCACCGATCGTCCGCGAGGTCGCGCAGCGCGAGCGGGCCGCGGTGGCGGAGCGCGCGGTCCTCCGGGAGCACCGCCCACAGCGTCTCCCGCCAGAGCGGCCGCGCCTCGAGGCCGTCGAGGGCGCGGGCGGCGGGATCGTCGGGGTCGTCCGGGTAGGAGAAGGTCACCGCGACGTCGGCCTCGCGCGCACGGACGGCCGCCACCGCCTCGGGCGGCTCGGCCTCCAGGTAGCCGAAGGACAGGCCCGGGTGCGCGGACGCGAGCCCGCCGAGGAGGCGCGGCACGACGGTGGACGACGCGGAGGGGAACGCCGCGAGCCGCACGGAGCCCGCGCGGAGGCCGCGCAGGTCGTCGAGCTCGTCGGCGGCCGCGTCGATCGCGTGCACGACCGTCTCCGCGTGCCGGGCGAGCACGCGGCCGGCCTCGGTGAGCACCACGCCGCGGCCCGCGCGCGCCGTGACGGGCGCGCCGATGCGGGATTCCAAGCGGCGGAGCGTCTGCGAGAGGGCGGGCTGGCTCACGCCGAGCGAGGCCGCGGCGGCGGTGATCGACCCGCGGACGGCGAGGGCGTGCACGGCGGCGAGCGCGGCCGAGTCGAGGTCGCGGGCCGTGCCCCGTGCATCCGTCATGTGCGGAGCATAACGTGCGCTTATGCGTCACATGCCGGCCGCGGGCTTGATCGACGGAGGCGGGCTCGACACGCTGGGGGCATGACCGCGACCGACGCCCCCGCCCCGCTGCCCGCGGACCACCGCGACCTGTTCGAGGCCGGCCCCGGCTACCTCTCCGCCTGCACCATGGGCCTGCCGACGCGCGAGACGGTGGCGCGCCTGCGGGACGACCTGACGACGTGGTCGGCCGGCGGATCCACGGCCCACGGCTACGGCGGGATCGTCGAGGGGGTGCGCGCGTCGTACGCGGGGCTCGTCGGCGTGCCCGTCGGATCCGTCGCCATCGGCTCGCAGACCGCCTCCTTCGTGAGCGTGCTCGCCGCCGCCGTGCCCGCGGGCGCCGAGGTGCTGTGCGTCGCGGGCGACTTCAGCTCGCTCACCTACCCCTTCGTCGTGGCGGAGGCGCGGGGCGTCGTCGTGCGGCACGTGCCGCTGGAGGAGCTCGCCGCGGAGATCGGGCCGCGCACGCACCTCGTGGCGTTCTCGCTCGTCCAGTCGGCGGACGGCCGGGTGGCGGACGTCGCGGCCGTCCGGGAGGCCGCACGGATCCACGGGGCCTTCACCCTCTGCGACACCACGCAGGCCGCGGGCGCGATGCCCGTGGACGCGAGCCTGTTCGACGCCACCGCCTGCCACGCCTACAAGTGGCTCTGCGCGCCCCGGGGCGCCGCGTTCCTCACGCTGTCCGACCGCTACCGCGCGACCCTCGTGCCCGTGCAGGCCAACTGGTACGCCGGCGCCGACGTGTGGGCCTCCTGCTACGGCCCCGCGATGGCGCTCGCCGAGGATGCCCGCGCCTTCGACCTGTCGCCCGCGTTCGGCGCGTGGGTGGGCGCGGCGCCCGCGATCGCGCTCTTCGCCCGGCTCGACCTCGACGCCGTGCACCGCCGGAACGCGGAGCTCGGCGACCTCGTGAGCCGGGGCCTCGGCATCGAGCCGCGCGGGCAGGCGATCGTCACCTGGCCGGACGCCGACGGCACCGACCTCGCCGCGCTCGGGGCGGCCGGGATCGTCGCGTCGGGCCGCGCCGGCCGCGCCCGCATCGCGTTCCACCTCTGGAACGACGAGGACGACGTCGAGCGCGTCGTGGCGGCGCTGCGGCGCTGACGGATCCGCGGAACGCAATTCTTCGAGCTGGGAATACGCCGGGCGCGCACCAGTTGGACATCGAGTCGGTCCACGCCGGCCGCCCCCGTCCCGCGGCGCCCCGCGCCCCCGCGAATCCCGAAGGAACGCTCCGTGTCGTCTGCCGTCCTCCACCCCGGCGACGCGCTCTCCCGCCGGGAGCGCATCGTCTACATCATCGTGCTGGGTGCCCTCGTCGGCCTCGGGCCCTTCACGATCGACCTCTACCTGCCGGCCTTCCCGGTGCTCAAGGACGAGTTCGGCGTCTCGGACGCGGCGATCCAGCTCACCCTCACCGGCACGACCATCGGCTTCGCGCTCGGCCAGCTCGTGGTGGGGCCGTGGAGCGACCGGGTGGGCCGGCGGCTCCCGCTCATCGTCGCCTCGACCGGCCACATCCTCGCGTCGCTCGGCGCCGCGCTCTCGACGGACGTCTCGATGCTGCTCGTCTTCCGCGTGCTCCAGGGCGCGGGCGCGGCGGCCGGCGCGGTCGTCGCGATGGCCATGGTGCGCGACCTCTTCGGCGGCCGTCCGCTGGTGCGGATGCTGTCCCGGCTCGCGCTCGTGACCGGCCTCGCGCCGATCCTCGCGCCCGTGATCGGCTCGCAGCTGCTCCGGATCGTCGACTGGCGCGGCGTCTTCTACGCGCTCGCCGCGTACGGCATCGCCGTCGTCATCGCCGTGGTCTTCCTCATCGTCGAGACCCTGCCCCGCGAGGACGTCGTCGTCGAGGAGAAGGGCGCGCTCCTGCGCCGCTACCGCAACGTGCTCAGGGACCGCGTGTTCGTCGGCGTCGCGATCATCGGCGGCATGCAGTTCGCCGGGCTCTTCTCCTACCTCTCGAGCTCGTCGTTCCTGTTCCAGGACGTGTACGGGTTCGACGCGCAGCAGTTCGGGATCCTGTTCGGCGTCAACTCGCTCGGCATCGTGATCGGCAACCAGGTGGCCGCGCGCCTGACCCGGTACGTCGGCCCGCAGTGGATCCTCGCGGGCGTCGTCGTCGTGCAGTTCGTCTCGAGCGCCCTCATCGTGCTGCTCGGCACGTTCACCGACGCCGGGCTCCTCGGCACGCTGATCCCGCTGTTCTTCTTCATCCTCGCCTGCGGCTTCGGCTTCCCCTGCGTGCAGGTGCTCGGCCTCGTCAACCACGGGCACGAGGCGGGCACGGCGGCGTCGCTGCTCGGTGCCGTGAACTTCGGCCTCGCCGGCGCGATCTCGCCCATCGTGGGCGTGCTCGGCATCACCTCGGGCGTGCCCATGGCGTCCGTGATGGGCGCGTGCGCGGTCGTCTCCATCCTCGCGATGTGGCTCATCGTCCAGCCGCGGACGGTGCCGGCGCTCTCCAACTGACGCCCGCGGATCCCGGCGGACGGCTGGGTAGGGTGAGGCCATGAGCCCCGCCCGCGACCCGGCCCGCCTCCGGGGGGTCGACGCCGCGCGCGGGCTCGCGGTCCTCGGGATGATGGCGGCGCACGTCGCCGTGCCGCGCGTCCTCGCGCTGGACGACCCGGCGTCGTGGCTCGCCATCACGGACGGGCGCTCGTCCATCCTGTTCGCGACGCTCGCCGGCGTGTCCATCGCCCTGATGTCGGGGCGCGACCGGCCGGTGGAGGGGAGCGACCTCGCGCGGGCGCGGCTGCGGATCCTCGTGCGCGCCGCGTGCCTGTTCCTCGTCGGCGGGCTCCTCGCCTCCCTCGAGACGTACGTCGCGGTGATCCTCGAGGTCTATGCCGTGCTCTTCGTGCTCGTGCTGCCGCTGCTGCGCTGGCGCGCGTCCCGCCTGCTCGCGCTCGCCGCGGTCGCCGCCGTCGTGCTGCCGGTCGCGACCACCGCGCTCACCATCCACTTCGACGCGTCGCTCATGCGGCCGGATCCGCTCGTGATCCTCGTCGTCACCGGCCACTACCCGGCGCTCACCTGGGTGGTGTTCGCCGTCGCGGGCCTCGGGATCGGGCGGCTCGCGCTCGGGTCGGCGCGCGTGCAGCTGCTGCTCGTCACCGTGGGCGCGGGCCTCGCGGTGCTCGCGTACGGCGGCTCCGCGCTCGTGGTGCAGGCCGTGAAGGCGCCGCCGCCCGGGTGGGAGTACATCCTCTCCACGACGCCGCACGAGGGGTCGCCGTTCGAGGTCGTGGGATCCGGCGGGTTCGCGATCGCCGTCCTCGGCCTGTGCCTGCGCGTCGCCGCGCTCCTGCCCGCGGTGCTCGTGCCGCTCGAGGCGGTGGGGCAGCTCGCGCTCACGGTGTACGTGGTGCACATCGTCGTGATCGACCTCGTCGCGCCCGAGGGCGAGCTCATCGCGGACGACGGGGCGTACCTCGCGTTCGCGCTCGTGACGGTCGTGCTGTGCCTGCTCTGGACGCGGATCCTCGGGCGCGGGCCGCTCGAGCGCGCGCTGACCGCGATCGCGGGACGGACCGCAGGGCCGTCGCCGCGGGACGCCGCTACGCGCGAGCGCGCGGGCGTCCGCTAGAGCGGGCGGGCGGATCCCGGGCGGGCGTCGCGCGCCACGCCGCCCAGCCGCAGCATCGCGGCCACGCGGGTCGCGCGCGTGGGCTCGTCGACGTCCCATGCCGCCGAGAGCGCGCACCACGCCTCGGCCCAGGCGAGGACGGCGTCGAGGTCGGCGCCGGTCTCCTCGGCGATGACGCGCGCGCGGCGGGCGAGGCGCCCGGGGCGGAGGGCGTTCGTCGGCGTCGGGTTGGCGAGGACGTTCGCCGTGTCGAAGGCCGGATGACCGACGAGGCCCTTGGGGTCGATCGCGCGCCAGTCGTCCTCGCCGTCGAAGCGCAGGACGTTGCCGTGGTGGACGTCCCCGTGCAGGACCGCGACCGGCCCCGGCGTCGCGAGGAGCTCGCGGGCGACGGCGGCCCCGCGGGCGAGGCCGCGGGGGAGAGGGCGGTCGGGATCCACGAGCGCCCGGAACCACGTGCCGAGCGGGACGGCCTCGGCCGTCACACGCGCGTCGACCGGGACGCGGTGCAGCCGTGACGCCGAGCGGGCGAGGATCCGCGTGGCCGCGTCATCGCGTGCGTCCGCGTCCGGGACCTCCGCCGCCGCCTCGCGGGCCAGGATCCCCGGATCGTCCGCGCGCGCGAGGAGCAGGGCGCCGTCCGCGTCCGAGGCGAGCACGGGTGCGGCGCCGCGCCCGTCCCACGCGGCCATCAGTCGTCCGCCGCGCCGCTCCTCCTCCACGAGCGGGACCTTGAGGACCAGGCGCGCGCCGTCCCGCCGGACCGGCGCGAGCGCGCTGCTGGCCGTGCGCCGAGGCGGGCCGTCCGGCTGCAGCCCCCAGCGCCCCAGGTACGGCGCGAGCGCACCGTCGGCCGCCGCGCTCAGAGCCGCACCGCCAGCGGCACGCCCGAGAGCGCCATGATGCCGATGATCGCGCCGATCACGCCGACCCCGAGGAGCACGATCACCGCGGCGAGCGACAGGAGCGAGCGCTCGTACCAGGGCAGAACGCCGGGGCGCGCGTCGCGGAGCTGCGCCATCGTCACCATGCGCGTCTGCTCGGTGAGGGGACGGTCGAGGTCCTCGGCGAGGGACCGCATGGTCCACAGGTCGTAGACGTGGCCGCTCAGCCGGAGGAGCAGCCGGCCGTCGGCGTCGAGGACGAAGAGGCGCGGCTGCGTGTCGAGCGTGAGGCCCTGGTACACGTGCACCACCAGGAGCGCGTGCACGGCGCTCCCCGGCACGCGGCGGTGCCGGCCGAGGAAGCGCGACTCGACGTCGCCGGTGGCGGTGGAGATCCGCACGTACGAGGTCAGGTAGAGGACGGCCAGCACGAGGCCGACCAGCACGACCGCGCCCATGCCGAGGAGCACGGCCGCGGCGTTGCCCGTGGGGACGGCGAGCACGAGCAGGGCGGCCCCGAGCGGGACGACGAGGGCCAGGGTCGCGAGCGCGAGCTGGTGCAGGAGGGCCGGGCGGGGGCGGATGAGGGTGGTCGCGCCGTCGTCCCCGTGGTCGTGGTGCACGTCGCCTCCGGTCGTCGTCCGACGCCGTCCACGCGCCCTGCGTCGTCCTGCCTCGCCTCACGGCGCACGGCGTCCGCGGGTACGGGTCGGACGATCGTCCCAGCCTAGGCGCGTGCGGCCGGAGGACGGGTGGGCGCGATGGGGGACACCGGGCCGATGGTCGGGGTACAGCCGGCGGGCCTCGCGCGCGGGCGATGGCGGTGCCGAGACCGCGCGGCCCGCCCCGCACGACGAGAGCCCCGCCGGACCGCTGGTCCGTCGGGGCTCTCGTGCATCTGGCGGAGGATAGGGGATTCGAACCCCTGAGGGCTTTCACCCAACACGCTTTCCAAGCGTGCGCCATAGGCCACTAGGCGAATCCTCCAGGACGCATGCCGCAGGCGTCAGGAACGCGGCGGCACCCGTCGATACTACCTGCCCGCGAGCAGGCTCGATGCACCCGGGGTCTCCAGGAGCCCCGCGAGGGCCCGGCGGGAGGGCGCGCCGAGCTTCGCGCGCGCCTGGTAGAGGTGCGACTCGACCGTGCGGACCGACAGGAACAGGCGCCCCGCGATCTCCCGGTTGCTCAGCCCCTGCGCCGCCAGCACGCCGATCTCCAGCTCCCGCCGGGTCAGCATGCTCACGTCGAGGACGGGGGCCACGGGGGCGGCGGCGGCCGCGGGCGCGCCCCGGTCGATGCGCCCCTGGATCCGCGCCAGGGCCGCGCGCGCCTGGCCGAGACCGGGCGCGGTGTCGTCGTCGGCCCGCATGCGCACCAGTTCCTCGCACGCGGTGCGGGCCTGCTGGGGGAGCCCCGCCTCCTCGAGCGTCCGCACGCCCTGCTCGACGAGCGCGGAGTCGCCGGTGCGGGATCCCTCGACCACCTCGGCCATGCCGTGCAGCGCGGGGACGTCGGTGCGCTCGCGCACCAGGCGGGCGCCGGCGACGAGGCGCGGGTCGGTGGATCCGAGCGTCCAGGCCCGGAAGAGCATCCCGGCCCGGAGCGCGTGCGCGTCGCCGCTGAGCTCGCCCAGGTCGAGGAGCAGGTCCGCCGCCTCGTCCGGCCGGCCGCGCGACGCGAGGATCTCCACCCGCACGCCCTCCGCGAGCATGCGCTGGTAGGGGTAGCGCGGGTCGGCGCGGTGCGCGAGCTCCGCCGCGATCCGCTCGGCCTCGTCGGTGCGGCCGCGGAGCGCGAGCACGCGGGCGCGCTGCATCCCCACCCAGAGCCGCCACGTGCCGATGTCCGGGCCGATGAGGCGGTCGTCGGCGAGGGCGAGCTCGGCCTCCGCGCGGTCGAGCCGGCCGAGGTCGAGGGCGACGCCGCCCGCGATGGCGCCGAGCACGGGGATGAACCACTGCGCGTCCTGCGCGACGGCCGACTCCACCCACGCGTCCAGCTCCCGCTCCAGGTCGGGCAGGTCGAGGCGGCAGAGGCGGCGGGCGAAGGCGCTGGCCGAGAGCATCTCCAGGCGCGCCTCCTCCAGCAGGAGGTCGTCGTAGGTGCCGCGGCGGTCGGCGCGCCCCGCGACGAGGCCGAGGCCGGCGTCGATGGCGTCGCCGAGCTCCGCGCCGCGCCCCAGGTGGCCGAGCGCGAGGACGACCGAGCGCTGCGCCCGGAGGCGCACGAGCGCGCTGGTCGACAGGGACGTCGCCTCGCGTGCCGCCACGAGGGCGTCCTCCCACTCCATCTGCCCGAGGGACATGGCCGACCCGATGACCGCGGCCTGCGCGCGCGTCTCCGCGTCCCCGTCGGATGCCGTGAGGGCCTCGTCCAGGAGCCGGCGGACGCGGTCGGTCCCGGGCAGGGCGGCGTGGGCGGAGAGCACCTGCCGCTGGAGGACCTCGACGCGCTCGGCGGACGTCGCGATCCGGTCCCCGAGGGCGTCCAGCACCTCCACCGCGCGGCCGGGGTTGCCCAGCACCGTGAGCGCGCGTGCCGTCTCGCAGGCGGCGTACGCGGCGGATCCGCCGTCGGCGGCGACCTCCGCGAAGGCGAGGGCGTCGTGGGTCATGCCCACGTCGTTCGCGAGGCGCGCGGCCACGAGGTGCACGGCGGCGAGCGTGTCGGCGCCGAAGCGCTCGACGGCGTCGCGGCGGTCCTCCTCGCCGAGCGTGCGGGCGATGAGGAGGCTCTCCTTGGGGCTGAGCGGCACGCCGAGCGCGGCCTCCTGCAGCAGCGACCGCACCACGCGGCGGGTGAGGGCGTCGACGGCGTCGGGATCCGTGCGGGCGAGCGCGGCCTCCGCCTCGAGCAGGTCGGCGCGGAGCACAGCGTCGCCCTGCCCCTGCGCGCGCACGAGCCCGCGGGCGCCGAGCACCCGCAGGATCGTCTCGCCGAAGAGGCGCGCGGCCCGCTGGTACGGCACGCCGTCGAGCCGGGCCAGCAGGACGAGCGTGCTGCGCTCGTCGTCGGCGAGCATCGACACGCGCGAGGAGACGAGCTCGAGGATCCGGGCGCGCGGCGCGTGCGCGCTGGGGAAGGCGTAGCCGCTGCTCGCGCGTCCCGTCACGTCCGTCTCGAGCGCCTCGAAGGTCAGCTCGCGCACGAGGAACGGTCGGCCGGCGCTCCGGCGCTGGATGTGCACGCGCGTCGCCTGGTCGAGCGCCACCGAGCCGGCGATGGAGTCGATCATCTCGTCGACCTCGGCCGGGCCGAGCGGGGAGAGGTCGAGCCGCTCCGCGTATCCGGTGCGCCAGAGCCCGAGGATCTCGTGGGCGGCCTGCGCGTGGCGCGCGGTCGCCTCGCCGCCCTCCGCGGCGTCGCGCGTGCGGGGCTGCCGCGCCTCGCTCCCGCTGTCGTCGATGGTGACGAGCAGGGTGCAGCGCTCGCCGGTGCGGGCGTCGACGAGGGCGGCGCGGAGGTCGTGCGGCATGAGGTGCGCGTCGTCGATGACGACGACCGGCCGCGAGGCGGGCAGCGGGCGCGGGACGCGGATCCCCGGGCCGTCGCCGAGGACGCGGCGGAGGACGTCGGCGAGGTCCGGGGTGGACGCGTGGGCGCGGATCACGCTGACGCCGCCGCGGGTGAGGGCGTCGGCGACGCGGCCGGCGACGTGGCTGCGGCCGGAGCCGACGCTCCCCGTGACGACGGCGCTGGTGCCGGCGGAGAGCCAGCGCTCGAGGGTCTCCAGGTCGCGGGCGCGGCCCCCGCGTCCGGGCAGGGCCGAGGCCGGCCGTGTGCTCGCCCGGCTGTAGGTGCGCGTCATCTGCTTCATGTGACCCCCGGTCGCGGAAAGCGGAGGACCGCGCGGCATCCCCCGAGGCTGCGCGGACCGTGTGCCTCCCATCTTGCGCGGTTCCCGGCGGTCGGACCAGCCGCACCGGCTGTTACTTATCCAGCAGGCCGTGGAAATAAGTAGTCCGCACTGTGGGGGACACGGCGCGCGGCTCCTAGCGTGGTCTCCACGTCCGGGCATGGGGATGCTCCGGACGGTGCGCTCCGGCGCACGATGCGCTCGACGCGCGGGACGACGGCTTCGGGTGCCGTCGACCGCAGACGTCGGCGCGGCACGACCCGGGTGCCCAGCAGCCCCGGAAGCGGATGACGGCCCCTCTCCGGGGAGGAGGGGGCCGTCATCCGATGGGGCGCCGCGCGCCCGGTGGTGCGGGAGGCGCTAGTAGCGCAGCCCCGCGATGGCCTCGGCGACGGGCTCCTCGCCCGAGATCGCCTCGAACTGGACGCGGACGCCCGTGCCGTCGATGAGCGCGGTCGCGACGATCTCGGCCACGTCGGCGCGGGGGATGGTGCCGCGTCCGGTGGAGGTGCCGACCTGGATCCGGCCGGTGCCCGGGTCGTCGGTGAGGCCGCCGGGACGCACGATGGTCCAGTCGAGGTCGCGGGCCCGGAGGTCGGCGTCCGCCTCGGACTTCGCGCGCTGGTAGATCTCGTAGGTGTCGTCGCTGTCGGGGTCGAAGCCGTCGACGGCCATGGCCGAGATCATCACGTAGCGGGTGACGCCGGCGCGCTGGGCCGCGTCCGCCAGCAGGATCGCGCCGTCGCGGTCGATGGTGAGCTTGCGCTCGGGGCCCGAGTCGGGCCCGCCGCCTGCCGCGAAGACCACGGCGTCGGCGCCCTGGAGCGCCTCGGCCACCTGGCCCGCGTCGCTCTTCTCGAGGTCGAGCACGAGGGCCTCGGCCCCGGCGTCGGCGAGGTCGGACGCGTGGTCCGGGTTGCGGACGATGCCGACGGGCTGGTGGCCCGCGTCGGCGAGGCGTCGTTCGAGCAGTCGGGCGATCTGGCCGTGTCCTCCGGCGATGACTATGCGCATGGGATCCACGGTACGCGCGGTTCGTGACCGGCTCCTGGGCGAGGCGGCACCGACCGGTGCGCCTCCCGCGTCGGGTACACTCGGTGTCGGCTCCTCGCGTGGTGCCATCCAGGTGAACTCCCCCAGGGCGGAGACGCAGCAAGGGCAGCCGGGCTCTGGCAGGTGCGCGAGGGGTCTTCTCTTTTTAACCGGCCGTCGTGACCGGCCGTCGCCGTGCGCCGCCGCGGTCGCCGCCGTCCAGCCGGGACCCGGCCGCCTGGCAGGCGACGCCCATAGGCTTGCCGCATGGCTCGGAGCATCTACATCACGTCCGCCGAAGGGCACTCGGGCAAGTCGACGGTCGCGCTGGGGGTGCTCGACACCCTCACCCACCAGATCCAGCGCGTGGGCGTGTTCCGGCCCATCGCCCGCTCCATCGTCGAGCGCGACTACGTGCTCGAGGCGCTGCTCTCGCACGACGGCGTGGACCTCGACTACGACGAGTGCGTGGGCGTCACCTACGACGACGTGCACGCGGATCCCGAGGCCGCCCTCTCCCGCATCGTCGAGCGCTACAAGGCCGTCGAGGCGAAGTGCGACGCGGTCGTCATCGTCGGCAGCGACTACACCGACGTCGGCAGCCCCACCGAGCTGTCCTTCAACGCGCGCATCGCCGCGAACCTCGGCGCGCCCGTGCTCCTCGTGCTCACGGGCCGGCGCACCGACGAGTCGGGCGGCCGCAGCCCCGACGAGATGCGCCAGATCGCCGACCTCGCGATCCCCGAGCTCGTCACCGCGCACGCGGGCCTCCTCGGCGTCGTCGTGAACCGGGCCGACCCCGACGCCCTCGAGGCGATCACGGCCGCCATCCCCGCCGCGGTGCCCGCCTCCCTCCAGGCGCGGAGCACGCACGTGCCCGTGTGGGCGATCCCGGAGGACGCGTTCCTCGTGGCCCCGACCGTGGCCGAGCTGCTCGCGGCCGTCGACGGCGAGCTCGTCAAGGGCGACCCGGCCCTCCTCAGCCGCGAGGCGCTCGGCGTCGTCGTCTCCGCCATGTCGATGGAGAACGTGCTCGCGCGCCTCACCGAGGGCGCCATCGTCGTGATCCCCGGCGACCGCAGCGAGGTCCTGCTCGGCGTGCTCACGGCGCACGCCTCGGAGACCTTCCCCACCGTCGCGGGGATCGTGCTGAACGGCGGGTTCGCGCTGTCGCCCACCATCGAGACGCTCGTCTCCGGCCTCGACCAGACCCTGCCCATCATCTCCACGGAGCTCGGCACCTACGAGACCGCGAAGCGCATCACGCAGACGCGCGGCCGGCTCTCGCCCGAGTCGTCCCGGAAGATGGACACGGCGCTCGCCGCGTTCGAGCAGCACGTCGACACGTCGCGGCTGCTGGAGCTGCTCGACGTCAGCCGCTCCGAGGTCGTCACGCCGCTCATGTTCGAGTACGGCCTCATCGAGCGGGCCAGGAAGGCCGGCAAGCGCATCGTGCTGCCCGAGGGCACCGACGACCGCGTGCTGCGGGCGGCCGGCACGATCCTCAGCCGCGGCATCGCCGACGTCACGATCCTCGGCGAGGAGATCGAGGTGCGCTCCCGTGCCATCGGCCTCGGCATCGACATCGGCCGCGCGACGGTGCTGAGCCCCTTCGACGCGGTGCTCCGCGAGCGGTTCGCCGAGGAGTACGTGCGGCTGCGGGCCCACAAGGGCATGGTGCTCGACATCGCGCGCGAGACCGTCACCGACGTCTCCTACTTCGGCACGATGATGGTGCAGCTCGGCCTCGCCGACGGCATGGTGTCGGGCGCCGCGCACACGACGGCGCACACCATCCGGCCGGGCTTCGAGATCATCAAGACCACGGCCGGCGTCTCCGTCGTCTCGTCCGTGTTCCTCATGGCCCTCGCCGACCGCGTGCTCGTCTACGGCGACTGCGCCGTGAACCCCGATCCCACGGCCGACCAGCTCGCCGACATCGCCATCTCGTCCGCCGCGACGGCTGCCCAGTTCGGCATCGAGCCGCGCATCGCGATGCTGTCGTACTCGACGGGGGAGTCGGGCGCGGGCGCCGACGTCGAGAAGGTGCGCCAGGCGACCGCCCGCGTGCGGGAGCTGCGGCCGGACCTCGCGGTCGAGGGCCCCATCCAGTACGACGCAGCGGCCGACGCGGCCGTCGCGGCCACGAAGATGCCGGGATCCGCGGTCGCCGGGCGCGCGACGGTGTTCATCTTCCCCGACCTCAACACCGGCAACAACACGTACAAGGCCGTGCAGCGCTCGGCCGGCGCGGTCGCCATCGGACCCGTGCTGCAGGGGCTCCGCAAGCCCATCAACGACCTGTCCCGCGGCGCGCTCGTGCAGGACATCGTGAACACCGTCGCCATCACCGCCATCCAGGCCGAGGGGATCGAGGCGGGCTGAGCCCGTCGCGTCCGTCCTCGTCCGTCCGCTCGCCGTCCGTCCCGTCCGCCGCACCCGTCAGGAGCCCGCCCGTGCCCGTCGTCCTCGTCGTCAACTCCGGATCGTCGTCCTTCAAGTACCAGCTCGTCGAGATGGAGACCGAGACCGTGCTCGCCTCCGGGCTCGTGGAGCGCATCGGGGAGGCGACCGGATCCACGCGCCACACGGCGGGCGGCGACTCGTCGGTCCGCGAGCTGCCCATCGCCGACCACACGGCCGGGTTCCAGGCGATGCTCGACGCGTTCGCCGAGCACGGGCCCTCGCTCGAGGAGGGGCCGCCCGTCGCGGTCGGCCACCGCGTGGTGCACGGCGGTGACGTCTTCGTGGAGCCCACCGTGGTCACCGACCGGGTGAAGGCCGACATCGACGACCTCTCCGCGCTCGCGCCGCTGCACAACCCCGGCGCGCTGCAGGGGATCGAGGCGGCGCAGACCGCGTTCCCGGACGTGCCGCACGTGGCCGTCTTCGACACCGCGTTCCACCAGACGCTGCCGGCCGAGGCGTACACGTACGCGATCGACCGGGAGCTGGCGGCCGCGCACCGCATCCGCCGCTACGGCTTCCACGGCACGAGCCACAAGTACGTGTCCGAGGCCGCCGCGCGGCTGCTCGGGAAGCCGCTCGAGGAGACGCGGATCATCGTGCTGCACCTCGGCAACGGGGCGTCGGCCGCGGCCGTGCAGGGCGGGCGCTCCATCGACACGTCCATGGGCCTCACGCCGCTCGAGGGCCTCGTGATGGGGACCCGCTCGGGCGACATCGACCCGGCGATCCTCTTCCACCTCGCCCGGCACACCGACCTCGGGCTCGACGAGCTCGAGACGCTGCTCAACCGTCGGAGCGGGCTCCTCGGCCTCACCGGGCTGGGTGACATGCGCGACGTGCAGCGCGCCGCGGCCGACGGCGACGAGGCCGCGCAGACGGCGCTCGGCGTGTACCGGCACCGCATCCGCCACTACGTCGGCGCGTACGCGGCGCAGCTCGGCGGCGTCGACGCGGTCGTGTTCACCGCGGGCGTGGGCGAGAACAACCCGCTCGTGCGCCGCCGGTCGCTCGCCGGGCTCGAGTTCATGGGCATCGGCATCGACGACGACCGCAACGAGCTCATCAGCTCCGAGGCGCGATTCGTGAGCCCCGAGGGGTCGCCCGTCGCCGTGCTCGTGATCCCCACCGACGAGGAGCTCGAGATCGCGCGCCAGTCGCTCGCGGCCACCGGGAGCTGAGCCGGACCATCCGCTCGAGAGGCCCGCGATCCACGCCGGATCGCGGGCCTCTCCTCGTCGTGCCCGAGACGCCCGCCCGCCCTCGCGCCACGGGGATGACCACTGGGCCCGCTACCTAGACGGCATCCGCACCGGACCAGTGGCGCGCAGTGTTGTCGGCCCCGCGACCGGATGCGAGCCTCAGACGACCGTGCGAGTGGTGGGGGCCGCCCCGCGGGATGCACGGCCGCGCCCACGATCGCGGCCGGCCACGCAATCGAGGGGAACGCACATGGCTCTACACATGCCCAGGCGCAGAGGCAGCCTGGCGACCGCGACGGCCTTCGGGCTCGCCGCGGCGATCGTCGCGTTCGGGGGCACCGCGCCCGCGAACGCCGCACCGGGGGACACGGCGGAGGCCGAGGGCCGACTGCTCACGCTGTCCGGCACCCCCGACCTGTCGGACCTGGTGGCGCTGTCCGGCGCCTACACCGGGTTCGCGCCGGGCGAGCCCGACCCGCAGCTGGACCGCAGCGCCATCGACGCCAGCGTGCTCGGCGGCGTGCTGGACGCGCAGATCGCGGCCGGCGTCCAGCTGGGCGACATCCTCACCCTCGACCGGGCGGTCGCGGCCGGCGCGGTCGACCAGTTCGCCTCGGCGGGCAGCGCGGGCGCCACCGGATCCGCGGGCCTGCTCGACGGCGACGGCGGAATCGTGGTGAACGACGGCACGGGCGACGAGGTCACGCTCGACCTGACGCCGCTCCTGGCGACCGCGGGCGCGAGCGGGGAGATCTCCGACCTCTCGCTCCAGCTCGGGGTCCTCTCGGCGACCGCCACCGACCCCGGCACCGGTCCTGTCGTCTCCGACTACCGGATCGCATCCGCGGACGCTGACATCAGCAGCCCGCTCGTCGGCGACGTCGCGACCGGCGTCGAAGCCGCGGTAGCCGCCCTCGCATCCGACATCGACGCGCAGATCGCGCTCGGCGCCGACGTCGACGGCCTCCTCACCGGCGTCATCGACGGACTCCTCGCGGGCGTCATCTCGGTCGGCACGCCCACCGGTGACATCCGCCTCACCGTGAACACGACCCAGGCGGTGAACGCGGTCCTCACGCAGCCCCTGACCAGCGGCGGTGTCACCATCGACCTCGCCGCCGGCACGGTCACGGTCGACATCGACGAGCTCGTCGCGCTCAACGACCTCCCCGCGAACACGCAGATCCTCGACGCGGACGTCATCGCCGGCCTGGTGCAGGAGATCCTGACGGACGCCCTGCCCGCCGTGGTCCTGGAAGCCGTCCTCGACTCCACCCGCGTCCTCGTCACCGTGGACGCCGGGGTGTCGCTCCTCCCGATCGTCGGGAGCGGCGTCCCCCTCGGGGCGGTGTCCGTCGACATCGACACGACGCTCGCGAACCTGCTCAACCCCACGGGTCCCGGGAACTCGGCGCCTCAGCTCGTCATCGGCACCACGGTGGCCGGGCTCGACGTCGACGACCTGGCCCAGCCTCTCGTCGACGGCCTCCTCCCCTCCCTCCGCACCTCGATCGGCGACGTCCTCACGCTCTCCGACGTCACCGCGCTCACCACGCCCCTGATCGGATCGCTGGATCCCGTCTTCGACGTGCTCGGGGACGTCGTGCAGCTGACCGCCAACGTGCAGGACGGCTCCGGGTTCGTCGACCCGGCCGGAGCTGCCCCCGGCACCGACACCTTCACGGTCACGGCCCTCCGCGTCGCTCTCCTGCCCGGCACCGGCCCGACCCTCGACCTCGCGTCGGCCACGGTCCGCGCGGTCGCGATCCCCACGGCCACGCCGGTGCTGATCACGTCCCCCACCCCGGGCCAGGTCATCGACCTCGCGGCCGGGCAGTCGACGGTCGTCGTGCCGATCGTCGGGACGGCCGACCCGGACGGCTCGGTCACGCTGACGCTGGACGGCCAGACCGTCGGACCCGTCGAGATCGGACCGGACGGCCGGTTCACGCTGACGCCCGGCGCGCTCCCCGCGGGCACCTACACGGCGACGGTCACGCAGACCGTCCCCGGTGAGCTCGCCGGAGCACCTGCCACGGTGACCTTCACGATCGCCCCCGCGGCGACCGACATCACCATCACGACGCCGACGCCCGGTCAGATCTTCCTGACCACGCCGGCGGACCCGACCGTCGACGTGCCGGTGGAAGGCGCGGCGGACACCGAGGCCACGGTCACCGTGACCATCGACGGACAGGACCCCCGGACCGACGTCGTCGGCGCGGACGGCCGCTACGCCGTCTCCTTCGCCGACCTGCCGGTCGGCACGTACACCGCGACCGCGACCCAGTCGATCGACGGCATCGTCCGCGGCACCGAGACGGTCACCTTCACGGTGGGCGCCCCGGCGGAGGCGATCACGATCGACTCGCCGACCGACGGACAGGAGATCCCGAGCAGCGGGACCGGGCCGAACCCGACCGCTGACGTCCCCGTGACCGGAACCGCGGACCCCCGCGCCTCCGTGACGGTGACGGTCCCGGGTCGTGCGTCGCAGACCGACGCGACCGTCACGGACGGCCGCTTCGACGTCCTGTTCCCGAACCTCCCCGTGGGCCTCTACACCGCCACGGCGACGCAGACGATCGGCGGTGTCGTGGTCGGCACGGACCAGGTCGCCTTCGAGGTGGGCGCGCCCGCAGAGGACGTGGTCATCGACACGCCGGACGACGGACAGACGTTCACGATCCCGGCGGGCGGCACCACGACCGACGTGATCGTGAACGGCAGCGCCGACCCCCGCGCCACGGTGGTCATCTCGCTCCCGGGACGCGATGACGTGACGCAGGTCGTCGGCGAGGACGGTCGCTTTGAGACCACCTTCACCGGCCTCCCGGCCACGTCGTACGAGGTGACCGTCACGCAGTCCATCGACGGCGCACCCGCCGGCTCGGACACCGCGGCCTTCACCGTCGAGATCGCCGGGATCGAGCAGGTCGTCATCGAGACGCCGGAGGACGGGGACTTCATCCCGCTGCCCGCCGGCGACACGACGATCGTCGTCCCCTTCACGGGCACGGCCGACCCGGCCGCGACGGTGACCTTGACCGTCGGCGGCACCACGACGGGCCCGGTGGAGGTGGACGACGACGGCGGCTTCACCCTGACGCCGCCCGCCCTGCCGGCCGGTGCCTACACGGGCACCGTCACCCAGACCATCGGCGGTCAGCCTGTGGGATCCGAGACGGTGACCTTCACGATCGGCGTGCCGGTGACCATCACGGAGCCGACCGTCGGTCAGGTCTACACGCTGCCCACCGGCGAGACCGGGGTCGACGTGGTCGTCTCCGGCCGGGCCGACCCGATCGGCACCGTCACGGTGACGATCACCGGTCGCACCCCGGTCGAGGTCGAGGTCGGTGATGACGGCACGTACAGCACCACCTTCACGGGCGTGCCGGAGGGGTCCTTCACGGCCACCGTCACCCAGGAGATCGGTGGAGCTGCCGCTGGGTCGGCCGGCCCGGTGCAGTTCACCGTGACCGCCGGCACCGCTGACGCGGGCGCCGACGGCACCGCCGGTACGGACGCGGCTGGTACGGACGCGGCCGGGACTGACGCGGCTGGTACGGATGCTGCTGGAACTGACGCGGCTGGTACGGACGCGGCTGGTACGGACGCTGCTGGGACCGACGCGGCTGGAACGGACGCGGCTGGAACGGACGCTGCTGGGACGGACGCTGCTGGGACGGACGCTGCTGGGACCGACGCTGCCGGGACCGATGCTGCTGGAACCGATGCTGCCGGAACCGATGCTGCCGGTACGGATGCGGCTGGTACGGACGCTGCCGGAACGGACGCGGCTGGAACCGACGCTGCCGGGACCGACGCTGCTGGTACGGACGCTGCCGGTACGGACGCGGCTGGTACGGATGCGGCTGGAACCGACGCTGCCGGAACGGATGCAGCTGGAACCGACGCTGCGGGTACGGACGCTGCTGGTACGGACGCGGCTGGTACGGACGCTGCCGGGACGGACGCCGCTGGAACCGACGCGGCTGGTACGGATGCTGCCGGGACTGACGCTGCCGGGACGGACGCGGCCGGAACTGACGCGGCTGGTACGGATGCGGCTGGTACGGATGCGGCTGGAACCGACGCTGCCGGGACGGACGCTGCCGGGACGGACGCGGCTGGTACGGACGCGGCTGGTACGGACGCGGCTGGTACGGACGCGGCTGGTACGGACGCGGCTGGAACCGACGCTGCCGGAACCGACGCGGCTGGGACTGACGCTGCCGGGACGGATGCGGCTGGGACCGACGCTGCCGGTACGGACGCGGCTGGGACTGACGCGGCTGGTACGGATGCGGCTGGTACGGATGCGGCTGGTACGGATGCGGCTGGTACGGATGCGGCTGGTACGGATGCGGCTGGTACGGACGCGGCTGGTACGGATGCGGCTGGTACGGACGCGGCTGGTACGGACGCGGCTGGTACGGACGCGGCTGGAACCGACGCTGCCGGAACCGACGCGGCTGGTACGGACGCGGCTGGTACGGATGCGGCTGGTACGGACGCTGCCGGGACGGACGCGGCTGGTACGGACGCTGCCGGGACGGACGCGGCTGGAACCGACGCTGCCGGAACCGACGCGGCTGGCACTGACGCGGCTGGAACCGACGCTGCCGGAAACGACGCTGCCGGGACGGACGCTGCTGGTACGGACGCGGCTGGAACCGATGCGGCTGGAACCGATGCGGCTGGTACGGACGCTGCCGGGACGGACGCGGCTGGCACTGATGCGGCTGGTACCGACGCTGCCGGGACGGACGCCGCTGGTACCGACGCTGCCGGAACGGACGCGGCTGGCACTGACGCGGCCGGTACCGACGCCGCCGGCGTCGACGCGACGGACGCCGCCGGCGCCGACGCGTCCGACGCCACCGACGGATCCACCGACGGCGCCGACACCCCCACCCGGGCTGTCGTCCGCTTCACGGAGATCGTCCGAGGGAACGGCTCGATGCAGATGGTCGACGCCGTCGGCTTCATCCCCGGTGAGACGATCAACGCGACGGTGTTCTCCACGCCGAAGCCGCTCGCGCCGATGGTCGCGGACGCCGAGGGACGCGCGACGTTCGTCTTCGAGATCGGTCCGGACTTCGAGCTCGGCGACCACACGGTCGACGTGATCGGGGTCGACTCCGGCATGGCGGACGAGATGATCACGCGGTTCCGGGTCGTGGGATCCACCGTCCCTGCGGGCCAGCCCGGCACGCCGATCAGCGGCGGCTACGGCGGCGGCATCCTCCCGATCACGGGCGGCGACGGTGACGGGATGCTGCTGCTCGGCGGCATCGCGCTCCTGATGATGCTGACCGGCGCCGGTGCCCTGCACCGCGGCCGCAGCCGTCGGGTGTGATGCCCCGGCACTGAGCAGAGAGGGGCGGGCGGCCCGGCAGACGATGCCGGGCCGCCCGTCCCGCTCGCACGATCCGCACGACCGCACGACCGCACGACCCGCACGACCCGAGACCCACCCGACGCACGAAGGGGACGGCGCAGATGACCGACACGAAGCACGAGCACGGGGCCGAGGCGGATCTCGACGAGACCGCCGCGCCCATCGCCGGTTCCCCTTCGCAGGCGGATGCCGCGGACGAGCATCCCGACGAGCACCAGACCGTCGGCCCGCACGATGCGCCGACGGCCCCCGCCTCCACGCCCCCCGGCCTCACCCGCGGCGCCCGCATCGGGTCGGCGGTGGCCGCCGCCGCCGTCGCGATCTACGTGGCCACCTCGATCCTCATGGTCGTGCCGCAGGGCGACGCGACCCGTGCCCTCACGGCCGCCGCACGTCCGTACTTCAGCCAGCAGTGGAACGTGTTCGCCCCGTCCATCCAGAAGACCAACCGCCACCTCGAGATGCAGGCGCAGTGGCGCGACGCGTCCGGCACCCTGGTCAAGAGCGACTGGGCCGACATCACCGGCGTCGAGTACGCCGCAGGGGAGGGGACGCTGCAGGGATCCCGCACGGTGAAGCAGAGCGCCAACCTGCTCAAGACGTACACCGAGCGGTTCCAGGCGCTCACGCCCGAGCAGAGGACCATCGTGCAGGACACTTTCATCCGCCGGGCGGACACCGACTCCGGCTTCGCCGCGAAGTCGGACACGTCCCTCATCGATCAGCTCACCGCGCTGGACGAGGGGAGCCAGGGGCGCGTCATCCGGCTGCTCCGCGCGGACTACGTGATGAAGGAGTTCACGACCTACTGGGCGACCGCCTGGTTCGGCCGCGACATCGAGCGCGTGCGCTGGCGGGTCGTGACCGACAGGCCCAACGACTTCGCGCACCGGGACGACGCCACGCAGCAGTTCACGCAGAACGTGCTCCCGTTCGGATGGCGGGAGGCGGACGACGTCGTCGATCCGCAGGCGCTCAGCGTCTACCAGGGAGTGATGGAGAGGTACGGGCGATGAGCGCGCATCGGCACGAGTCCGCGCGGTCTGCGGCCGCAACCACCTCCGCGGAGCCGTCGAGCTCGGCCGCCTCCACGACGAAGCCGACGAAGCGGACGAAGGCGCCCGAGGCGAAGGCTCCGGCCGCGGGATCCTGGACCGGTCGCCGCGCTCCCCGCACCGCGTCGTCGCGGCCACGCGGCCGCGGCGCGGGCCGGCTCTCCGGCGCCCGCGCCGCCCGCCTCCGCCAGATGCTCCAGGACCGCGAGCTCCTGACGGCCCTGAAGCACCCGCGCGACTGGCCGCGCGGCATCGCGACGTGGATGACGGAGCGCGAGCACGCCACCTACAGCTTCGCGGCCTTCCGCATCACGATCGGCGCCGTGATCCTCATGGTGCTCGTGACGTGCTTCAGCGACCGCCACTACCTCTGGGGCGTGGGCGCCCGCTTCATCGACCCCGAGTCCACGCGCCGCGGATGGCTGCCTGCGTTCACCGGCCTCTTCTCCAAGACCGACGCGACGCTCTTCGACCTGACGTACCTCCTGCTCGTGGTCCTGGCCGCCCTGTTCACGCTCGGCTGGCGGACGCGCGTCGTGACCCCGTTCCTCCTCCTGCTCTGGGTCGGCCTGTCCACCAACAGCACGCTGCTCACCAACGGGGGCGACACCGTGCTGCGGCTCACGCTGTTCTTCGCGCTCTTCGCCGACCTGTCGCGGCACTTCTCGCTGGACGCCCTGCGGCGACGGCGGGCGCCGGTCGCGGCGGCGGGCGGGACGCCGGTCGGGCTCGCGCAGGTCGCCCGCGCGCAGGTCGACCGCATCCCGCGACCGGTCCCCGTGCTCCTGCACAACACGGCGCTGGTGCTCTGCGCGTACCAGATCATGCTCGTGTACGTGAACTCGGCCATCCTCAAGCTGCAGGGTGCGGAGTGGCGCGACGGGACCGCGACGTACTACTCGCTCCTCCTCGAGGGCTACCGCCCCTGGCCGTGGATCAACGACCTCCTCGTGCAGTCGAGCCTCGGCATCGTGGTCGCGAGCTTCGTCGCCGTGGCCTTCCAGGGCCTCTTCCCGCTCCTCATCCTGTGGCGTCCCACGCGGATCGTCGCGCTCATCGCCATCACCGGGATGCACCTGATGATCGGGCTGCTGCTCGGACTCTGGCCGTTCTCCCTCGCGATGATCGCGCTCGACTTCCTCTTCATCCGCGACGCCACCTGGCGCGAGGGGCTGGCGCTCCTCGGGCGGTGGAGCGCGGGCGCATCCGACCGGCTCGGGGCGGCGCACGCGCGCCGCTCCTCCCCGACGCCGGCAGCGGGGGTGCCGTCCGAGGTATGACGCCCCGGACGGCCGGACGGTCGGAGGTGCCCGGTATCCTCAGGTCCGTGGTCACCGCCCTGTATCGCCGTTACCGGCCAGAGAACTTCGCCGAGCTCATCGGCCAGATGCAGGTGACGGACCCGCTGCGCACGGCCCTCCGCACCAACCGCGTCAACCACGCGTACCTGTTCAGCGGCCCGCGCGGCTGCGGCAAGACCACGTCCGCGCGCATCCTCGCGCGCTGCCTCAACTGCGCCGAGGGCCCCACCGACACCCCGTGCGGCGTCTGCCCCAGCTGCGTCGAGCTCAGCCGCGACGGCAGCGGGTCGCTCGACGTCGTCGAGATCGACGCGGCCAGCCACAACGGCGTCGACGACGCGCGCGACATCCGCGAGCGCGCGGTCTTCGCGCCGGCGCGCGACCGCTACAAGATCTTCATCCTCGACGAGGCGCACATGGTCACGCCGCAGGGCTTCAACGCGCTGCTGAAGATCGTGGAGGAGCCCCCGGAGCACGTGAAGTTCATCTTCGCCACCACCGAGCCCGACAAGGTCATCGGCACCATCCGCTCGCGCACGCACCACTACCCGTTCCGCCTCGTGCCGCCCGCGCAGATGCTCGACTACGTGGAGCACCTGTCGCGCGAGGAGAGCGTGCAGGTCGCGCCCGGCGTGCTCCCGCTCGTCGTGCGCGCGGGCGGCGGCTCCGTGCGCGACACCCTCTCCCTGCTCGACCAGCTCATCGCCGGCTCGGAGGACGAGAGCGTCGAGTACGAGCGCGCGGTCGCGCTGCTCGGCTACACGCACGCCGCCCTGCTCGACGAGGTCATCGACGCGGTCGCCCGGCACGACGCCGCGGCGGCGTTCGCGGGCGTCGACCGCGTCATCCAGACCGGCCAGGATCCGCGCCGGTTCGTGGAGGACCTCCTCGAGCGCCTGCGCGACCTCATCATCGTGGGCGCCACCTCGGTCGAGGGCGCGGCCGCCGTGCTGCGCGGCACCCCGGAGGACGAGCTCGAGCGGATGCGTGCGCAGGCCATGGCGTTCGGCGCCGTCGAGCTGTCCCGCGCGGCCGACGTGGTCAACGCCGCGCTCACCGAGATGACCGGCGCCACCTCGCCGCGCCTGCACCTCGAGCTCCTCGTCGCCCGCGTGCTCGTCCCCGCGAGCGACGACACGCACCGCGGCGCCCTCGCCCGTGTCGAGCGCCTCGAGCGCCGCGTCGGCGTGGCCGACGGGGGAGCGGATCCTGCACCCGCCGCGTCGTCCGCCGCCCCGACGGTGCCCGCGCCCGCGGCTCCCGCTCCCGTCGCGACGCCCGATCCGGCGCCCGCCGCGCCCGCACCCGCGTCCGCACCCGCTCCCGACACGGCCCCGACGCCGTCGGGGTCCGGCGATGCGGTGGAGGCGAACCCGGCGCCCGCGCCCGCCGCGACCCCGGCGCCCGTCGGCCCGGTCACGTTCGAGCAGCTCCGCGACTCCTGGCCGTCGGTCGTCGAGGCCGTCGAGAAGGCGAAGCGGAGCGCCTGGCTCGTCGCCGTCACGGCCACGCCGCGCGCCCTCGCCGGCGACGTGCTCACGCTCGGGTTCATCAGCGCCAACGACGCCGAGAAGTTCAAGGAGCGCGGCGCCCCCGGCCAGGGGGTCAGCGACATCCTCCGCACCGCGATCCTCGACGTGCTCGGCCTCCGCGTGAAGTTCATCGCGCGCGTCGAGCCGCACGGCGGCACCGCGGCACCGGCCACCGGCGGATCCGCGCCCACGGCCCCCGCCTCGTCCCCGTCGGACGCCTCCCGTGCCCCGGCCTCGCGGCCGGCCGCGGGCGGCTCCCGCACCGGCGGCGACGGCGCCGCCCCCGCCCCGCGGTCCGCGCCGCCCGCCGTACGGGCGTCCGCGGCCGCCGCACCTGCGGCTGCGCCTCCCGCGAAGGCACCCGCGAAGGCCCCTCCGGCGGGTGGCGGATGGGCCACCGTCGCCATCCCCACCTCCGACCCCGGCGCGTCGGAGGCCCCCGCGGATCGCCGCGCGCCCGCCTCCCGGCCGGAGCGGGCGGCGCCCCCCGCGGCGACCGCCCCCGCCGCATCGCCCACGCCGCCGCGCGCGTCCGCCGCTCCGAGCGCACCGGCCCGCGGATCCGCCGTCGTCCCGGACGCGCACGTCCCCGACTTCGAGGAGCCCGAGCCCGACGAGTTCGGCCCCGCCGAGCCCGGCTGGGCCACGGGCGGGTCGTCGCCCGACGCGGCTCCGCCCGTCGCGCGCTCCGTCCCCGCCCAGCGGTCGGCGCCGGCGACGAGCCGCCCCGCGTCGTCGGCCGCACCAGCCGCGCCTGCCGCCGCGCCCGCCGCGAAGGCGCCCCCGGCAGCCGCCGCCCCGCAGCGCTACGGCGAGTCCGTCGTCCGCGAGATCCTGCAGGCGAGCTTCATCGAGGAGAAGCCCGTCGAGCGCAAGGCCCGCCCCACCATCCGCCCCACAGGTCAGGACTAGCGCCGCATGTACGAGGGAATCGTCCAGGAGCTCATCGACGAGCTCGGCCGCCTGCCGGGCATCGGCCCGAAGTCCGCCCAGCGCATCGCGTTCCACATCCTCCAGACGGAGACCTTCGACGTCTCGCGCCTCGCCGAGGTGCTCACGGTCGTCCGCGACAAGGTGCGGTTCTGCGCCATCTGCGGCAACGTCAGCGAGGAGGAGACCTGCGGCATCTGCCGGGATCCCCGCCGCAGCCCCGCCACCATCTGCGTGGTCGAGGAGGCCAAGGACGTCGTCGCCATCGAGCGCACGCGCGAGTTCCGCGGGCTCTACCATGTCCTCGGCGGGGCCATCAGCCCCATCGACGGCATCGGACCGGACGACCTCCGCATCCGCCAGCTCATGCAGCGCCTCGCCGACGCCACGGTCACCGAGGTCATCATCGCCACGGACCCGAACCTGGAGGGCGAGGCGACCGCCACCTACCTCTCGCGGCTGCTCTCCACCTTCGACATCCGCGTCACGCGCCTCGCCTCCGGCCTCCCCGTCGGCGGCGACCTCGAGTACGCCGACGAGGTCACCCTCGGCCGCGCCTTCGAGGGCCGGCGCCTCGTGGGGGAGTGAGCGGCGCGGCCGCACCCGGCGTCATGCGCCGGATCCCCGAGCACCCCCGCCGTACAATCGTGAACCGGGCCGCCCGCGCCCACCCGAACCCCAGGAGTCGCCCGTGAGCCTCATCGTGCAGAAGTTCGGCGGATCGTCGGTGGCCGATGCCGAGAGCATCAAGCGCGTCGCGAAGCGCATCGTCGCCACGCGCAAGGCCGGCAACGACGTGGTCGTCGCCGTCTCCGCCATGGGCGACTCGACGGACGAGCTGCTCGACCTGGCGCACGAGGTCACGCCCATCCCCGCCCCGCGCGAGCTCGACATGCTCCTCACCGCGGGCGAGCGCATCTCCATGGCGCTGCTCGCGATGGCCATCAAGAGCATGGGCTACGACGCGCGCTCCTTCACGGGCAGCCAGGCCGGCATGATCACCGACGCGCAGCACGGCGCCGCCCGCATCGTCGACGTCACCCCGGGCCGCGTCCGCGACGCGCTCGGCGAGGGCGCCATCGCCATCGTCGCCGGCTTCCAGGGCTTCAACCGCGGCACGGGCGACATCACCACGCTCGGCCGCGGCGGATCCGACACCACGGCGGTCGCCCTCGCCGCGGCCCTCGGCGCCGACGTCTGCGAGATCTACACCGACGTCGACGGCATCTTCACGGCCGACCCCCGCGTCGTGCCGCTCGCCCGCAAGATCGACCGGATCACGAGCGAGGAGATGCTCGAGCTCGCGGCGTCCGGCGCCAAGGTCCTCTACATCCGCGCCGTCGAGTACGCCCGCCGGCACGGCGTCCTGCTGCACGTCCGCTCCTCGTTCACGCACAACGAGGGCACCATCGTCTACAACCCCACGGATGGAGTGAATGTGGAAGAGCCCGTCATCGTCGGCGTCGCCGCCGACCTCAGCGAGGCCAAGGTCACGGTGGTCGGCGTGCCCGACGTGCCGGGCAAGGCCGCGCAGATCTTCACCATCGTCGCCAAGACCGGCGCGAACATCGACATGATCGTGCAGAACGTGTCGGCCGCCGCCACGAGCCTCACGGACATCTCCTTCACCCTGCCGAAGTCGGACGCGCAGCGCGTGCTCACGGTCCTGGCAGCCGAGAAGGACGAGGTGGGCTTCACGGGCCTCCAGCACGACGACCAGATCGGCAAGCTCGCGCTCGTCGGCGCCGGCATGCGCACCAACGCGGGCGTCTCGGCGCAGCTGTTCACCGCGCTGTCCGACGCCGGCATCAACATCGAGATGATCTCCACCAGCGAGATCCGCATCTCGGTCGTCACGCGCGCCGACACCATCGACGAGGCCGTCCGCGTCGTCCACCACGCCTTCGGGCTCGACGCGGACGACGTCGCCGTCGTCCACGCCGGCACCGGCCGCTGACCCGTACCCGCACGCTCGACCCGCACGCCCGCGCACCGCAGGAGGAGACACCCGTGACCGACACCGCCCCCGCCGGATCCGCCGCCCCCGCCCCGGAGAACCCCGGCCTCCGTGTCGGCGTCGTCGGCGCCACCGGCCAGGTCGGCGCCGTCATGCGCCGCCTCCTCGAGGAGCGCGCGTTCCCGATCGCGGAGATCCGCTTCTTCGCCTCGGCGCGCTCCGCCGGCACCGCGCTGCCGTTCGCCGGCCGCGACGTCGTCGTGGAGGACGCCGCGACGGCCGATCCCACGGGCCTCGACATCGCGCTCTTCTCCGCGGGCGCCACCACGTCCCGCGCGCAGGCGCCGCGCTTCGCGGAGGCGGGCGTGCTCGTCATCGACAACTCCAGCGCCTGGCGCATGGACCCCGAGGTCCCGCTCGTCGTCTCGGAGGTCAACCCGGAGGCGATCGCCGACGCGCGCCGCGGCATCATCGCGAACCCCAACTGCACCACCATGGCCGCGATGCCCGTCCTCAAGGTCCTGCACGAGGAGGCCGGCCTCACCCGCCTCGTCGTGAGCACCTACCAGGCGGTCTCCGGATCCGGCCTCGTCGGCGCCGAGGAGCTCGCGGGCCAGGCCGAGGCCGCCGTCGCCGCAGGGCCCGAGGCGCTGCGCCGCCTCGTCCACGACGGCCGCGCGGTCGAGCTGCCCGAGCCCGCCGTGTACCAGCGGCCCATCGCCTTCGACGTCATCCCGCTCGCCGGCAGCATCGTCGACGACGGCCTCTTCGAGACCGACGAGGAGAAGAAGCTCCGCAACGAGAGCCGCAAGATCCTGGGTCTGCCCGACCTCCTGGTGAGCGGCACGTGCGTGCGCGTCCCCGTCTTCACCGGCCACTCCCTCTCCGTCAACGCCGAGTTCGCGTCGCCGCTGAGCGTCGCGCGCGCCACCGAGCTCCTGTCGACGGCACCCGGCGTCGAGCTGTCCGACATCCCCACGCCGCTCCAGGCCGCCGGCACCGACCCCAGCTACGTGGGCCGGATCCGCGCCGACGAGGGCGCTCCCGAGGGCCGCGGCCTCGCCCTCTTCATCAGCAACGACAACCTCCGCAAGGGCGCCGCGCTCAACGCCGTGCAGATCGCCGAGGTCGTCGCGGCCCGCCGCTGACCCCCGCGGGCCGGCGCTCGTGAGGGTGCCCGTACCACGGTCGGCCGCTCCGGGAGGGGCTCCGGAGGGCGGGCGTACACTGATCCGGTGAGTGAATCAGCGGAACCGGTAGACGTCGTCCTCGTCGGCGGCGGGATCATGAGCGCGACGCTCGGGACCCTCATCAAGCAGCTCGAGCCCGACTGGACCATCCAGATCTTCGAGCGCCTCGGCGAGGTCGCGATGGAGTCGAGCAACCCGTGGAACAACGCGGGCACGGGCCACGCGGCCCTGTGCGAGCTCAACTACACGCCGGAGAAGGACGGGAAGATCGAGATCGGGTCCGCGACCCGCATCAACGAGCAGTTCCAGCTGTCCCGCCAGTTCTGGGCGCACCTCGTCACCGCGGGCGCCGTGCCGGAGCCCAAGGAGTTCATCAACCCCACCCCGCACATGACCTTCGTGCGCGGTCAGGAGAACGCCGACTACCTGCGCCGCCGCTACGACGCGCTCCGCGCGCACCCCCTCTTCGCCGACATGGAGTACTCGGAGGACCCCGCGGTCATCCACTCCTGGGCCCCGCTCCTCGTCCTGCAGCGCGACAAGTCCGAGGTCATCGCGGCCACCCGCTTCGAGGGCGGCACGGACGTCGACTTCGGCTCCCTCACGAACAAGCTCGTCGACTACCTCACCGAGCACGGCGCGGCCCTCCACCTCAACCACGACGTCCGCCGCATCTCGAAGAACGCGGACGGCACCTGGCACCTCGACGTCCGCAAGGAGGTCGGCCGCTCCACGGTGCGCGTCGACGCCAAGTTCGTCTTCATCGGCGCGGGCGGCGGCGCCCTGCACCTGCTGCAGAAGGCCGGCATCCCCGAGATCCGCGGCTTCGGGGGCTTCCCCATCAGCGGCGAGTTCCTCCGCACCGACGACCCCACCATCGTCGCCCAGCACCAGGCGAAGGTCTACGGCAAGGCCGCCGTGGGATCCCCGCCCATGTCGGTCCCGCACCTCGACACCCGCGTGGTCGACGGCCAGGCGTCGCTGCTCTTCGGCCCCTACGCCGGCTTCAGCCCGCGCTTCCTCAAGAAGGGCTCGCTCCTCGACCTCTTCACGTCGATCCGCCCGCACAACATCGTCCCCATGCTCGCGGTCGCGAAGGACAACCTGAGCCTCATCAAGTACCTCGTGAGCCAGCTCCTCGCCTCCAAGGAGACGAAGTTCGACGCGCTGCGGGAGTTCATGCCCACGGCCGACCCGAAGGACTGGTACCCGATCACGGCGGGTCAGCGCGTGCAGGTCATGAAGAAGGACGCGAAGAAGGGCGGCGTGCTGCAGTTCGGCACCGAGGTCGTCGCCGCGGCCGACGGCAGCATCGCGGGGCTCCTCGGCGCGTCGCCGGGCGCGTCCACGGCCGTGCCGATCATGCTCGACGTGCTCGAGCGCTGCTTCCCGGAGCGCATGGACGGCTGGCGCAAGCCCCTCACGCGCATGATCCCGAACTACGGCACGCTCGTCGCGTCGGACCCCCGGAAGACGCCGAGGATCGTCGCGGAGACCGCGGAGGTCCTCGAGCTCCAGCACTGACGGACGGACGGGCGGGCGCACGGCGTCCGCCCGTTCCGCATCCGCCGTGCCGCCGTTCGCGCTCGATTCGAAAGTGTGTTCGAATGAGCGCATGAGATGGAGCGCACAGAAGCTGTCGGACGCGAGCGCCGACGCGCTCCCCGGGCTGGCCCGCCTGAGCAACCTCGTGCAGAGCGTGCGCACGCCGGAGTTCCAGGGCGTGACGTTCCACGAGGTGCTCGCGAAGTCCGCGCTCAACCGCGTGCCGGGGGAGTCGAAGGTCATGCCGTATGGCTGGACCATCAACCCCTACCGGGGCTGCACGCATGCGTGCGTCTACTGCTTCGCGCGCCCGACGCACGAGTACCTCGACCTCGACGGCGGCCGCGACTTCGACGACCAGATCGTCGTCAAGGTCAACGTCGCGGAGGTCCTCACCCGGGAGCTCGCGAAGCCCACCTGGACGCACGACGCGGTCGCCCTCGGCACCAACACGGATCCCTACCAGCGCGCGGAGGGCCGCTACGCGCTCATGCCCGGCATCATCGCCGCGCTCGCCTCCTCCGGCACGCCCCTGTCCATCCTCACGAAGGGCACGCTCCTCCGGCGCGACCTGCCGCTCCTCGCCGAGGCGTCGGCGAGTGTGCCGGTCGACCTGGCGATGAGCATCGCGGTGCTCGACGACGACCTGCAGCAGTCGGTCGAGCCGGGCACCCCCACCACGGCGGCGCGCCTCGCGACCGTCACGGCCATCCGCGAGGCCGGCCTCGACTGCACCGTCTTCATGATGCCGATCCTGCCGATGCTCACCGACTCCGTGGAGCACCTCGACCACGCGCTCACGCGCATCCGGGAGGCGGGCGGCACGCGCGTCCTGTACTCGGCGCTCTACCTCAAGCCCGGGGTGAAGGAGTGGTACCTCGAGTGGCTCGAGCGCGAGCGCCCCGACCTCGTGGGCCGCTACGCGGACCTCTACGCGCGCGGGGCCTACGCGCCCGAGGCGTACCGGGCGTGGCTGAAGGCGCGCATGGATCCGCTGGTCCGGCGCCACGGGCTCGGCGGCGGCCGGGTCGACCCGCGCACCGGCGGCGTCCTCTCGCGCGCCGACCTGCCCGGCGTCCAGGGCGGCGGAGGGCGTCCGCGCCCGGGGTGGAGCCAGGAGGGCGCCGACAGCCGCGCGGTCACCTCCCGCGGACGCCGCAGCTGGACCCAGGCGCCCGCCCCCGGGCCGCTCGTCGCCGCGGCGCTGCCGCCGTCGCGCGACACCCAGGCCACGCTCTTCTGACGCGGGATGCCCGGTGTCCGCCCACGACACGCGGGATCGGCGCGACCCCGGCGCTGGCTACAGTTCTCCCATGACCACCCTGCGCGAGCCCGGGGCGGGCACGCGCGGCGCCACCGGTCGCCAGGTCGCGGAGCCCGTCCGCGTCGGCGTGCTCATGGGGAACGAGTCGGCGCTCGACGAGGTCTGTGCGATCCTCCGGCACCGCGCCCCCGAGGTCGAGGTCGTCGTGAGCACCACCGGCTGGCTGCAGCTGGTCCGGTCGCCCCGCTTCCCGACCGACGTCGCGGTCATCGACTACGACCTCGCCGACGCCGTGAGCCTCGAGGGGCGGGTGCGCTCCTGCCGGGCGGCCGGCGTCGCGGTCGTCGTGCTGTCGCGGTCGGGCAGCGACGAGGTCAGGCGCCGCGTGCTGGATGCCGGAGCGGCGGCGCTCCTGACCGGGCCGGTGCCGGCCGGGGACATCGTCAGCGCGGTGCGCGCGGTGGTCGCGAGCGCGCGCGACAGCCGGCAGCGCGCGACATCGGCGGCCGACCGCGCGGCGGACGAGGCCGCCGCCGAGGCCGCCCTCGCCTTCACGAGCCCCCGGCTCAGCCAGGGTGAGGAGCAGGCCCTGCGCCTCTACGTCACCGGCCGCTCGACGCTGGCCGTGGCGCAGGCGATGAACGTCCAGTACGAGACGGCGAAGACCTACCTCCGCCGGGTCCGCGCGAAGTACCGCCTGGTCGGGCGGGAGGCCGGGCGACGGGCCGACCTGATCGAGCGGGCCGTCGAGGACGGCTACGTTCGGTAGATGGCCAAGCTCTACTTCCGATTCGGCGCGATGAACAGCGGCAAGAGCACGTCGATGCTCCAGGCCGCCTACAACTACGAGGAGCGCGGGCAGCACGTGCTGCTCACGAAGCCCGTCATCGACACGAAGGGCGACCGCGACATCGTCTCCCGCCTCGGCGTCCGCCGACCCGTCGACTTCCTGCTCGAGCCGGACGCCGACGTCTGGCAGGAGTTCGGGATCCACCGCGACCGCGTGCTGCAGGACATGGGCGGCCCGACCGCCTGCCTGCTGGTCGACGAGGCGCAGTTCCTCCGCGAGTCCCAGGTCGACGACCTGCTGCGGATCGCGATCCTGCAGGACGTCCCCGTCATCGCCTACGGGATCCGCACCGACTTCCAGACCGTGGCGTTCCCGGGCAGCAGGCGCCTGCTGGAGATCGCGCACAGCCTCGAGGAGATGAAGACCATCTGCCGCTGCGGTCGCAAGGCCGTGTTCAACGCGCGCCAGGTCGGCGACCGCTTCATCTTCGACGGCGCGCAGGTCGCCATCGACGGCGCCGACGTCACCTACATGTCGCTCTGCGGCGCGTGCTACCTCGCCGAGAGCGGGGGAGCGCTCAGCAGCGGGCGGCCCGTCGAGCCGAGCGCGTCGGTCTTCGGCTATCCCGCGGGACCGGACGCCGACTTCGCCTGAGCCGGCATCGGGCTGGCCGGGGCGCGCTCAATCGCGCAGGAAGCGGAGCCCGTAGGCGGTGAACGCCCCGGTGATCAGCAGGATGGCGAGGGGCAGCAGGGCAGCGCAGACGTCGAGCATGGGTGTCCGGATCTTCTCTTCGGGTGAGCGTACGGGCGGGGGCAGGTGGGTGGCCTGGCCTCCGTCCACGCTAGCCGGTACCCGCGGCGACGACCGTGCCCCACTTGCTGGGGCGCGGTCCCCGCATGGCCGCTCGCGGCGCGAGGGGACCGGAGGGGGCTCCCGGCTGTGGGAGCATGGGCACGGACGCCGCTGGGGGGCGTGCCATCGACGAGGGGGAGTCGCCTGTTGGAACTGCGTGAGTACATCCGGATCCTGCGACGCTCGTGGGTGCTGATCCTGCTCGTCCTGCTGCTCGGGGTGGGGGCCGCCGCCGGCTACTCGCTGGTGCAGACGCCCGAGTACCGGGCCTCGGCCAAGGTGTTCGTCTCGACGCAGTCGGCCGGCACCGTGCAGGACCTGAGCCAGGGCAGCAGCTTCACCCAGCAGGCCGTGAAGAGCTACGCGGACGTCGTGTCGACGCCCGTCGTGCTCGAGCCGGTCATCGCGCGGCTGGGCCTCGACGCGACCGCGGACTCGCTCGCCCCGCGGGTGACGGCCACCGCCGCCGTCGACACGGTGATCATCGAGATCGCGGTGCAGGACGAGCAGGCCGAGTCGGCCGCCGCCATCGCCAACGCCGTGGCGGGGAGCTTCACCGACGTCGTCGCCGAGCTGACGCCGGTCGACTCCAACGGGCAGCCGCAGGTCAAGATCACCACGCTGAAGGAGGCCCGCATCCCGGGCGCCCCGGTCTCGCCCCGCGTGCCGCTGAACCTCGCGCTGGGCGGCCTCGTGGGCCTCGCCCTCGGCATCGCCGTCTCGGTGCTCCGCTCCACGCTCGACACGCGCATCCGCGGGGAGCGCGACCTGCGGCTCGTCACGCACGCGCCCATCCTCGGCGGCATCGCCTACGACCCGAAGGCCAAGGAGCGCCCGCTCATCGTCCAGTCGGACCCGCGCAGCCCGCGCGCCGAGTCCTTCCGGAGCCTCCGCACCAACCTGCAGTTCCTCGACTTCGGCGGCCGCGCGCGCAGCTTCGTGATCACGAGCGCCGTCGAGTCCGAGGGCAAGTCCACGACGAGCGCCAACCTCGCCATCGCCCTCAGCGACGCGGGTGCCCGGGTCGCCGTCATCGACGCCGACCTCCGTCGCCCGAAGCTCGCGTCGTACCTCGGGCTCGAGGGCGCCGTGGGCCTCACCGACGTGCTCATCGGGCGCGCGCAGCTGAAGGACGTGCTGCAGCCCTGGGGCAACCGCAACATGTTCGTGCTCCCGGCCGGCCAGATCCCGCCGAACCCCAGCGAGCTGCTCGGCTCGCGCACCATGGTCACGCTCCTCAAGGAGCTCGAGGCCGAGTTCGACACCGTGCTCATCGATGCGCCGCCGCTGCTCCCCGTGACCGACAGCGCCGTGCTCTCCAAGAGCGCCGGCGGGGCCATCCTCGTGGTCTCCTCCGGCCGCGCCCACCGCGGTCAGGTCCACGCGGCGATCGAGTCGCTGAACAGCGTCGGCGCCGAGGTGCTCGGCGTCGTGCTGACGATGCTGCCCACCAAGGGCCCGGACGCCTACGGGTACGGCCAGTACGGCTACTCGTACGTCCGCCCCGAGGGCGCGGACGCCGCCAGCCCCGCCACGTCCTGACCCGGTGGCCGCCCGTGTCGTGCCGTCCCGCCGCGCGCGGGGCTGTACCATCCGGGTGACACCACCGCTCGACCCCGCATCCCCCGCTGCGCGGACCGCGGACCCGTGCTCCGTCGCCGGAGCGGGTCGCGGCCCGTCCTCGGGGCGCGGACCGCATCCGGCCGCCCGCGAGGGAGCGCCGACCGCGTGCCGCACGATGCCCGCCATACCGGGAGACACCATGTCGGCTCACGCCGAGGCGCGACCGCGCCGCTCCGGAGGACGCCCCTCCGGCCCCCGCGCCCCTCGGACCGCGGGTGCCGCGCGTGGCTAGGACAGCTCCCGGCGGCCGGAAGCCCATGGCCGTCACCGGCCGCGCCAAGCGCCGCCGTCCCGCGCTCGGCCGCCTGCTCCCCGGCGTGGGGGTGACCGCCGTGGTCGCGTTCCTCGTCATCGACCTGATCCTCGTGTCGGCCGCCGTCACCCGCACCGACGCCGGTCCCGCGGACGCGGGCTCCGCCGCTCCCGCCCCGTCCGCCAGCGCGGACGCGGCGCCCTCCGCGGATCCGACGCCGACGCCCGAGCCCAGCGCCACGACGCCCGCGACGACCGTCGCGGCGCCGACCGTCCTCCTCGCGGCGGGCGACGGCGAGGTCGCGTGGCGCACCACGGCCGGCTCCTGCACGGGCGAGCCCGCCCGCATCCAGACCACCATCGACCGGGGCCGCACCTGGGACACCCGCACGACGGGCGCCTTCGACGCCCGGCGCGTCCTCGCGCTCCAGGTGGAGAGCCCCGACGTGGGCAGCATCGTCGCCGACGTCACCGCCGCGTGCTCGCGCACCACCCTGCAGAGCTTCACCGGTGGCGAGTTCTGGCGCGACGCCCCGGCGCGGACCGCCACCACCGCGTTCGTCGACCCGGCCCAGCCCGGCACCGTGCGCCTCGTCCAGGGCGAGCAGGACGCGCCGTGCGACGACGCCGTGCAGGTCGTCGACAGCGGCCAGGCGGCCGCCGTGCTCTGCGGATCCGGAGAGCTGCACGTGCGCTCGGGCAGCGGTGACTTCCGCCGCATCGACGCCCCCGGCGTGCTCGCGCTGGCGCTCGGGAGCGACGGGATCCTCACGGCCGGCACCGCCGGCTCGTGCGCGGGCACCGCCGTCGGCCTCATCGTGCCCGCGTCCGGCGCCGTCAGCACGCTCGGCTGCGCGTCCGCCGCCCCCACCAGCGGGGCCGTGGCCATCTCGGCCGCCGGCCGCGACGTCTGGCTCCTCACGGGCGACGCCGTCAGCGTCTCCACCGACGGCGGGGCCACCTGGTGACCTCCCCGAGCCGCGTCGCCTCGTCGCGGCGGCGGCCCTGGACGCGGCGCCGCGTCCTCGTGGTCGCGGGCGCCGCCCTCGCCGTGCTGCTGGTGCTCTGGATCGCGTGGATCGCCGCCCGCGCCCTGCTCGCGCGGGGCGAGCTGGAGCAGGCGGTCCCGCTCGCGTCGACCGTGCAGCGCGACCTCCTCGCGGGCGACTCCGCGGGGGCCGCGTCCGGCGTCGCACAGCTCCGCGACCACTCCTCGCGCGCCGTGTCCCTGACGGGCGACCCCGTCTGGGCCGTCACCGAGCACGTGCCCCTCGTGGGCCCGAACCTCCGGGCGTTCCGCGAGGTGTCCGGCATCGTCGACCGCATCGGCGGGGACGCGCTGCAGCCCGTCGTCGGCATCGCGGGCACCCTCGACGTCGGCAGCCTGACCCCGAAGGACGGGCGCCTCGACCTCGACCCCATCGTCGCCGCCCAGGAACCCGTCCGCCAGGCCGACGACGCGCTCGTCACGGCCCTCGACGACGTGACCGCGATCGACACCGGCGCGACGATCCGACCTGTCGCCGACGCGGTCTCGCGTCTCCGCGAGACGGTCGGGAAGGCGGCGGACACCCTCGCGGTCGTCCGCCACGTCACCGACCTCGCGCCGGCCATGCTCGGTGCGGACGGCGACCGCAGCTACCTCCTCATGTTCCAGAACAACGCCGAGGTGCGCTCCACGGGCGGGATCCCGGGCGCCCTCGCGCTGGTCCGCACGGGCGACGGCGCGTTCTCGCTCGCCTCGCAGGACTCCGCGCGCGCCTTCCCCCGGCTCGCCCAGCCGGCGCTGCCCCTGGATCCGCAGACCGCCGGTCTCTACGGCACCATCACCGGGCGCTACATGCAGGACGTCACCCTGACGCCCGAGTTCCCGCAGGCCGCACCGCTCGCCGCGGAGATGTGGCGGTTGAAGCACGGCGACCAGGTGGACGGCGTCATCAGCATCGATCCCGTCGCGCTCTCGTACCTGCTCGAGGCGACGGGCCCCATCACCCTCCCCACGGGAGACGTGCTCCGCTCCGACGACGCCGTCGACCTGCTCCTCCACGACGTCTACCTCCGCTACACGAACCCCGACGTGCAGGACGCCGTCTTCGCGAGCGTCGCGGACTCCGTCTTCGCGAAGGTGTCCTCGGGCGACGTGGATCCCGCGGCCCTGGTGCGCGCGCTCGGCCGCGCCGCCGAGGAGCGCCGGATCCTCATCTGGAGCTCCCGCGCGGACGAGCAGGCCACGCTCGCCGGCACCACCTTCGAGGGCTCGCTGCCGACCACCAACGACGAGTCGACCGTCTTCGGGGTGTTCCTGAACGACTCCACCGGCGCGAAGATGGACTACTTCCTGTCCCTGGCGACCACGCAGGGCATGGCCATGTGCCGCGACGACGGGCGACCCGACTACCGTACCGAGGTCACGCTGACCTCGGACGCGCCGGCCGACGCCGCCTCCCTCCCGCTCACCATCACCGGCGGCGGGGTCTACGGCGTGGCCCCGGGCGACATCAAGACGCGCGTCGCGGTCTACGGACCCCCGGGGACGGTGCCGCTCCGCGTCCTCGTCGACGGCCAGGAGACGCAGTTCCAGCCCGAGGTGGTGGGCGGCCGCGCGGTCGCGCAGGTCGAGGTGACGCTGACGCCCGGCCAGCAGGTCCGCATCACGGTGGACACGCTGGGGGACAAAAAGACCGACACGCCGCTCACGATCGTCACGACCCCGGTCATTAACACGATCGCAACACAATTCCGCTCGCTGTCCTGCGACGCATCCCAGTAGTCTTCCCCGTGGGGGAATGATCGACGGCGGACCCGAGTCCGTCTTGTGACCCCTGTGCACCAGAGAAACTCTTACAGGGGGAACCACATGCTCAAGAAGATCATCGCCGGAGCGGCCATCGCTCTCGCCGCGACGTTCACCGTCTCCACCGCCGCCACGGCTGCGCCCTACACGCCCGAGGGCGGCGTCACGGTCAGCGACCCGACCGTCGCGCCCGGCCAGAGCACGGTCCTGTCCTTCGCGGACGGCTCCTTCGCTCCCGTCGTCCCCGTCACCATCACCATCACCGGTGAGGACGCGGCCAACGCCACGCTGGCCTCCTTCCGCACGGCCCCCATGGCCGTGACGTCCAACTCCATCACCAAGAACTCGACCAGCGCCGGCGGCCTCCGCGTCACCGTCACGCTGCCCGCCGGTTCCGCCTCGGGCTCCTACGCCCTGACCGGCACCGACACGCAGGGCAACACCGTCTCCACGACCATCTCGGTCGTCGCGGCTGCCGGCAACGGCACCTCGACCGGTGGCGCGAACGCCGGTGGCAACGCCGCCGACGGCTCGGCGCTCCCCGTCACGGGTGGCCAGATCCCCGTCGTCCTCATCTGGACCGGCGGCGGCCTGCTGCTGCTCGGCGCCGCGCTCGTGGGCGTCCTCGCCACGGTCCGTCGCCAGCGCGCGTCGGTCTGATCCGCATCACGACCCGCGTCGCCTGACTCCCTCCGGAGCGGTGCGACGGAAGGCCCCGAGGCAACCGCCTCGGGGCCTTCCGCCGTCTCCGGGTGCCCGGCGCCGAGCCCGCCCGGCGTGACCCCAATCCGGGGTCCATCGGGCTCCGGGGCCTTCGCGGGGGTGCGAGACGCCGATAGCATCGCCGACGTGGGTTTACCCGACCCGCTGTCCGCCCTTGGCGCCGACCCGAAATCGCGCGCCGCGGACACCACCGCCCCGAGGCGATACCCGTCGTGCCCCCGCACGTCCGTCTCGGGCGTATCAGCGAAGGCACACCCGAGATGCTCTCCAAGACCCTGGCGGGCGCGTTCGTCGCGCTCGCGATCGCCGTTTCCGCTCCTCTCGCCGCCCAGGCGGAGAACTACGTCCCCAAGGACTCGCTCCTCGCGTGCGGCGGCATGTCCGCCACGCCCGCGGCCGTCGCGCCCGGCGGGTCCGTCACCGTCACCGGCGCCGCCGGCTCGTTCCAGGCGGGCGAGTCCGTCGCCCTCCGCCTCTCCGCCACCGCCGGCGCGGCCCCCGTCGCCGGCGACCCGGCCGCCACGGTGACCGCAGCCGCCGACGGATCGCTCACGGGCACGCTCGTCGTCCCGACGACCGCCACCGGCACCTGGCGCGCGAACGAGACCGCCGCGTCCGGCGACCACTGGTGCGGCGTCGTCTCCGTGGTCCCCGCCAGCACGCGCACCGCCGCGGAGAGCGGGACGCTCCCCATCACGGGCGGCACGCTGCCGACCGGCCTCGCGATCACCGGCGGCGGCCTGCTCCTCGCCGGCGCCGCGGCTGCGGGCATCGCGACGGCCCGCCGTCGCCGCGCCTCCTGACGCCCGGCACCGCATGACCCGCGACGCGGGCGGATCCGATCACGACCGGAGCCGCCCGCGTCGCCGCGTCCGGGCCGCGGACAGCCCGCAGACCGCCACGCCGACGAGCGCGCCCAGCCCGTTGGCGGCGACGTCGGTGACGGACGCCACGCGTCCCGGCAGGAACGCCGCCTGCACGAGCTCGACCGAGCCGGAGAGCACGGTGCCCGTGAGCACGACGGCCCACCACCGTCCGAGGCCCAGCGCCAGGATGCCCAGCATCCCGAGCGGCACGAAGAGCACCACGTTGGCGGCCTCCTCGATCATCGAGTACCGGAACCACGGGGTGCCGTGGTACTGGAGGAAGAGCACCCCGCGCATGAGGTGGGGGTAGACGCCCCGGTCGACGCTGTCGGGCGTGAGCGTGACGAGCGCGATGAGCGCGACGTACGCCGCCAGCAGTCCCGCCGCCCGCGTGCGTCGCCGCCGACGCGTCTCCCGGTCCTGCCGCTCGCCCCAGGGGGAGCGCGTGGCGGGTGCGCCGCCGTCCGCCGCGCCGCGCGGGGGAGAGGGGGCGACGGGGTCCATGTGGCCCGCAGCCTAGCAACGCCCCGCGCGCGCGGGAATGCGCCGCGGATCCGCCCGGTTCCCCCCGGCGTGACCCACCTCGACCGCGTCTCCCTGGATGTCCTGGACCTCGCCCCGCGCCCCTTCGGCGGAACCAACGCGGACGCCGTCGCCGGCAGCGTCCGGCTCGCGCAGGAGGCGGAGGCGGCCGGCTACTCCCGGTTCTGGGTCGCGGAGCACCACGGCATGCCCGGCATCGCGAGCTCGGCGCCCGCCGTCCTCCTCGCGGGGATCGCCGCGCGCACCTCCACCATCCGCGTGGGCAGCGGCGGGGTGATGCTGCCGAACCACACGCCGCTCGTCGTCGCCGAGCAGTTCGGCACCCTGCGCGCGCTCTACGGCGACCGGGTCGACCTCGGCATCGGCCGCGCCCCCGGCACCGACGGCGCGACGGCCCTGGCCCTCCGCCGCAGCGAGGCGGGCCTCGGCGCGGACGACTTCCCGCAGCAGCTCGTCGACCTCATGGGCTTCTTCTCCGGCGACATGGCGGACGACAACCCGCTCCGCGGCATCACGGCCGTGCCCGGGCTCGGCGACGCGCCGCAGATGTGGCTCCTCGGATCGAGCGGCTACTCCGCGCAGGTCGCCGCCGCCCTCGGCATCCGCTTCGCCTTCGCGCACCACTTCGCGGGCGACCGCACCGAGCAGGCCCTCGAGATGTACCGCGACAGGTTCCGCCCGAGCGCGGACCTCGCCGCGCCCCACAGCGCCATCGCCGTGAGCGTCATCGTCGACGAGGACCCCGAGGTGGTCGACCGCGAGTCCCTCGCCGGCAGCCTCACCTTCCTCCGCATGCGCCAGGGCGGTCGACCCCAGCCGGTGGATCCCGCGGAGGCCGCCGCCCACGAGTTCAGCGACCTCGAGCGCGAGATCATCGGGGCCAGGAACCGACGCCAGGCCATCGGCTCACCGGAGGCCGTGCGGATCGGCCTCGAGCGGCTCCTCGCGAGCACGCGCGCCGACGAGCTCATCGTCGCGCCGTCGTCCACGAGCCTCGAGCACCGCATCCGGACCCTCCGCACGGTGCGCGACCTGGCCTCCGCCGAGGCCCGCGCGGCCTGATCGGTAGTGCACTCATCACATTTCGGCCACGGGGAGCTGGGACCATACCTGAGGCGGACGCGAGGCCCCGGAGCGCGGGTTAGATTCGTAGCATGAGGAAAACTGACCTGACCATCTCGACCCGGTTGGGCGCGTTCCTCGGACTCGTCGGCATGAGCACCATCGCCGGCGTCCTCGTGGCCGCCATGGTGACCCCCGCCATCGCCGTCTCCGGCATCGCGGCCAACAGCACCATCGGCGTGTTCGAGGACATCCCCGACAACCTGCAGATCGACAACCTGGCGCAGAAGACCGTCCTGTTCGCCAAGCAGGGCGACCAGCAGGTGCCCTTCGCCGAGTTCTTCTCGCAGGACCGCGAGGAGGTCCCGTGGGAGGCCGTCTCGCAGTACGCGAAGGACGCCGCCATCGCGACCGAGGACCCCCGCTACTACGAGCACGGCGGCGTCGACGTCCTCTCGGCCGCCCGTGCCCTCGCGCAGAACGTCCTCAACAAGGAGGTCCAGTCCGGCGCCTCCACCATCACCATGCAGTACGTCCGCAACGTCCTGGTCCAGAAGGCCCAGAACATGGTCGACTCCTCCGACGAGGAGACGCAGGCCGCGGGCCGGAAGGCCTTCACCGAGGCGACCCAGCCCGACATGCCCCGCAAGCTCAAGGAGATGCGGATGGCGATCGGGGTGGAGAAGAAGTACTCCAAGAACGAGATCCTCCTCGCGTACCTCAACATCGCGAACTTCGGCAGCCGCGTGTACGGCATCGAGTCGGCGGCCCGCTACTACTTCAACGTCTCGGCGGCCGACCTCAACCTCGAGCAGGCCGCGAGCCTCATCGCGACCGTCAACGCCCCCGAGATCTACAAGATCGACAACACCGACAACCTCGAGCGCAACAAGGGCCGGCGCGATCTGCTGCTGAGCAACATGCTCAAGGAGCAGAAGATCACGCAGGAGCAGTACGACGCGGCCGCGGCCGCGCCGGTCGCGCCGACCATCACGCCCTCCACGAGCGGCTGCATCCAGGCGAACCCGATCTCGGCCGCGTACTTCTGCGACTACGTGAAGAACGAGATCCTCACCAACGAGGAGTTCGGCGAGACGGCCGCCGACCGGGACGCGCTGCTCAAGCGCGGCGGCATGCAGGTCTACACGACGCTCGACCTCGACATCCAGGCGAACGCCGCCGAGCAGATGCGCAAGCAGGTGCCGACGACGGCGCGCTTCACGAAGATCGGCGGATCCGTCGTCTCGCGCGAGGTGAAGACCGGCCGCGTCATCGCGATGGCGCAGAACACCGACTACGGCGTCGCGCAGGACCAGGCGGGCGTGACCGAGATCAACTACTCGGCGGACAAGGCGCACGGCGGCTCCGCCGGGTTCCAGGTCGGGTCGACGTACAAGATCTTCACGCTGGTCGACTGGCTGAAGAGCGGCAAGTCGATCTACCAGACGGTGAACGCGTCGAAGACCCAGTGGAACCAGTCGGAGTTCCGCGCCTGCGGCGAGCGGATCGGATCCGACTCGTACAAGGTGACCAACGACCGCAACACCGGGGCGACCGCGAACCAGACGGTCCTGCAGGCGACCGTGGCCTCCGTGAACTCGGCCTTCATCGCCATGGCCAGCCAGCTCGACATCTGCGAGATCAACCAGACGGCCAAGGACATGGGCGTCTACAACGCGGACCAGCGCGAGCTCCAGGCCTTCCCGCCGGACGTGGTCGGCTCGGGCGGCAACAACGTCGCCCCGCTCCAGATGGCCACCGCCTTCTCCTCCGTCGCGAACCAGGGCACCACCTGCCCGCCCATCGCGATCGACAAGGTCGTGCTCCCGGACGACTCCGAGCTCGTCACGCCGAAGAGCCAGTGCGCCCAGGCCATGAGCCCCGAGGTCGCGAACACGGCCGCCTTCACGCTCAAGGCGGTCATGGGCGGCACGGGCGCGGCGTCGAACCCCCGCGACGGCACCGAGATCATGGGCAAGACCGGCACGACCGACGCGTCGAAGGACACGTGGTTCGTCGGATCCTCGACCGAGGTCACCACCGCGGTCTGGGTAGGCAACGTGGAGGGCTTCGCGTCCATGCGCCGCAACAGCCTCAACGGCGCCGCCGCGGACAGCGCGCGTCACCGCATCTTCAAGCCGCTGCAGACCTTCATCGACGACCGCTACCCGGCGGAGGGGTTCCCCGCGCCGAGCAGCTCGCTGACGAAGCGGCCCTACGTGCCGCCGGCACCGAAGCCCACGCAGTCCGCGGCGCCCACGGCACCCCAGGCCCCCGCGGCTCCCGCCGCTCCCGCCCAGCCGGCACCGCCCGCTCCTCCCGCCGACGACACGGAGGACTGAACCCGCGCTCGATGGGGAGCGCGCGCCGACGGCCGTCACCTGACAGGTGGCGGCCGTCGTGCCGTCCGCCGCACCGAGCTCCACGACGGCGCCCTCGTAGACTGGACGACCGCCGCACCACCGACCCGGGGAGGCCATCATGACCGGGACCCCGACGTCCGCGCCCGCGCCCGCACGCGTGCGCACGCTCCTGCCCGGCATCGAGGGACTCCGCGGCCTCGCGGCCGTCGCCGTGCTGCTGTACCACGTGCAGCGCCAGCTCGCCCGGCCCACGACCGACGTCCCGCTCGTGGGGGAGGTGGCGTTCTTCAGCCACGGCGTTACGCTCTTCTTCGTCCTCAGCGGCTTCCTGCTGTTCCTGCCGTTCGCACGCGGCCTCGTCGACGGCGGGACGATGCCGCGGCTCTCGCGCTACGCCGCCAACCGCGCGCTGCGGGTCTTCCCGGGCTACGTCGTCGTGCTGCTGATCGTGAGCCTCGTCCTGCGCGTCGCGATCCTGCCGCGGGAGACGCGCGACGCCGGCATCTCCGTGGGCGCCCTCGGGCCCGTCGACACCGTCGTGAACGCGCTGCTCCTCCAGGGGTACGCCCCGCGGACCCTGCGCAGCGGCATCGAGGTCGCGTGGACCCTGTCGGTGGAGGTGTCCTTCTACGTGGTCCTGCCCGTCGTGGCGCTCCTCGCGGCGCGGCTCCTCCGCGGGCGGCCGACGTGGATCCGCGCGCTCGCACCCGCCGCGGCCCTGCTGCTCGTCGGCGTGGCCGGCAAGGTCTGGTCGATGGTCGCGCAGGCGCCGCTGAGCCACCGCGGGCGCCTCGCGAGCGAGTGGGGCGTCACGTGGGAGGCGGTGGCGAACCGCAGCATCCTGGTGCACGCCGACCTGTTCGCCTACGGCATGGCGGCGGCCGTGATCCTGCTCACCCTCTCCGCCGACGAGGGCCTGCGCGACCGCGTGGCGGCCTGGCGCATCCCGGCGGGCATCGTGGCCGCCGGCCTCATCGTCGTCGCCTCCGAGGCGCCCGTGGGGGCGTTCGAGGAGAGCATCGTGGCGGCCGCCTGCGCGACGCTCCTGCTCCTCGTGGCCCTGCCGCGCCGGGGCGGTTCCCTCGGCCCCGTGACGCGCTTCCTCGAGCTCCGGTGGATCGCCTGGCTCGGCACGATCTCGTTCAGCGTCTACCTCTGGCACCTGCCGGTGATCCGCTTCCTCCGCCGCGCGGGCCTCGTGCTGCCGGACACGCTCGCGGGCTTCGCCCTCAACACCCTCGTGGTCGGCGCGGTCACGCTCGTGCTCTCGGCGGCGACGTACTACGCGATCGAGCGGCCGGCGCTGCGGCTGAAGCCCGGCTCGCGGTAGGCGCCCGGCGCATGGACGAGGGCGCGGGCGCCGAGGACGACGAAGGGCCGCTCCCGGGGGAGCGGCCCTGTCGCGTTCTGCCTGTCGTGCTGTGCCTCCTGAGGAGGTGGTGTGTCGGGGTAACAGGATTTGAACCTGCGACCTCTTCGTCCCGAACGAAGCGCGCTACCAAACTGCGCCACACCCCGATGGCCCGAGGGCCGGGCTCTACGATACCCGATGTTCCGGGCTCCCGAGTACGCCCGGACGGTCAGACCGCCGTGAGCGTGAGCAGCGTCGCCTCGGGGTAGCAGGCGAAGCGCACCGGCGCGTAGATCGAGGTGCCGAGACCCGCGCTCACGTGCAGGTGCGCAGCCCGGTCGGCGTGCGGCCAGACGCTGAGGCCCTTCACCTGGCGACGCGGGATGTCGCAGTTGGTGACGAGGGCGCCGTAGCCCGGCACGCACACCTGACCGCCGTGCGTGTGGCCCGCGAAGACCATGCGGGCGCCGTTGGTCACGAACGAGTCGAGCACCCGGCGGTATGGCGCGTGGGCGACGCCCACGGACACGACAGGCGCATCCGACGCCGCCTGGTACGCGTCGTCGTCCTCACGCAGCGCGTCGAGCGCGCCGGGGAGGGCGTCGAGGCGGTCGAAGTCGCGGTGCGGGTCGTCGACGCCGAAGAACTCGAGCAGCGTGCCGTTCACCTCGATCGCGCCGGCGGCGTTGTTGAGGTCGAGCCAGCCGAGCGAGGCGTACAGGCGCTCGAGCCGGGGGAGGTCGAGGTCCGCCGGGCGCTGCGTGGCGTGCGTGTCGGCCGTGAAGTACTTGAACGGGTTCTTCATCATCGGGCCGTAGTAGTCGTTCGAGCCGTGCACGAAGACCCCGGGGATCCCGCGGAACGCCTCGAGCGTCTCCTCGACGGCGACGATGCCCTGCTCGTGCCCCGTGTTGTCGCCGGTGTCGACGACGAGGTCGGGCTCGAGCGCGGCCAGCTCGCGCACCCAGCGCTGCTTCTTGTGCTGCCACGGCGCCATGTGCATGTCCGAGAGGTGGAGCACGCGGATGGGGTCGGCTCCCACGGGGAGCACGGGCACCGTGACCTCACGGAGCGTGAAGCGACGGCGCTCGTAGAAGGAGGCGTAGGCGAAGACCGCGGCACCGACGGCCGCGAGACCGCCGGCGGTGCGGGCGACCGTGCCGATCACGCCCATCAGCTGCGCCCGATGTAGAGCGTCACGGCGCCGTTGGCCGGCTGGCCCGCGGCCGGATCCGTGCGGGTCGCCTTGCCGATCTGCGAGTTGTCCGGCACCGACTCCTGAGCCATGGTCACGTCGAAGCCGGCCGCGCGCAGCGTCTGGCGGGCGCTCCCCATGTCCTGCCCGCGGACGTCCGGCACGGTGCCGGCGGCGCCCTGCTGCTGCGGGGCCGCCGCGGGGCCGCTGCTCGTGAACACGGTCACGGTGGATCCGCGGGCCGCGTTGGCGCCGGCGCCCGGATCGGAGCCCGCGACCTGGCCGGCCGGCACGGAGGAGGCGCGCTCGCCGCCCTGCGCGAAGGACAGGCCGGCGCCCTCGATGGCGGACTGCGCGTCCGCGGGCGACATCCCCGAGACGTCCGGCACCTGCACCGTCGGGGTGCGGGTGAGGTCCGCTGCCGGGCCGGGGAACGCGGAACCCTTGTAGACCGAGTTGACGGCCTGCATGAACGGCTTCCACACGGCGAAGCGCGCGGTGGACATGAGCTGGCCGTTGGGCAGCTTCGTGTTGCGCTGGGTGATGCCCTGGCCCGAGGAGCTGCCGACCCAGATGGCCGTCGTGACCTCGGTGCTGGAGCCCACGAACCAGGTGTCCTTCGCCTTGTCGGTGGTGCCCGTCTTGCCGATGAGCGGGGTGCCGTCGTTCGTGTTGGCGGCCGCGCCCGTGGCGCCCATGACGCCGGCGAGCGCGTAGGCCGCGGTGTGCGCGACGTCGGGGCTGACGGCCTCGCGGCAGTTGGCCGACGGCGGCGTGATCTCGGTCGCGTCCGGCAGGACGACCTTGTCGATGAGGATCGAGTCGCACGTGGTGCCGTTGTTGGCGACCGTCGCGTAGGCCTGCGCCATGGAGAGCGGGGCGATGTTGTTGCCGCCCGAGCCGATGATGTCCGACACGTAGTTGGAGAGCGGCTTGTCCGGCACGGCCTGGTGGATGCCGACGTCCTTCGCGGTCTGGCCGATGCCGCACATGTCGAGCTCGCTGGCCATGGCCATGAACGCCGTGTTGGTGGAGTTCGCGGTGCCGGACATCACGGTGCGGTTCGGGCCCGGGGCCGCGCCGTCGTTGGTGACCTTGAGGACGTCGGAGCCGAGGTTGCCGCCGGTGCAGGAGTCCTGGAAGTCGCGTCCGCTCCACGTGCCGTTGGACGAGCGCACGACCTCGTTGACGGAGTGCCCCTCCTTCAGCCACTCGAGCAGCGTGACGAGCTTGTACGTCGATCCCACCTGGAACCCGCCCGAGCCGCCCTTGTTCTGGTCGGTGTTGTAGTTGACGCTCGTGACGCCGCGCTGGTCGCTGTTGCCGTAGTCGGTGTTCTGCACCATGGCGATCACGCGGCCGGTCTTCGCCTCGACGCTCGTCATGGCGGATCCCACGTTGATGCTGTTCATCGTGGTGGGGATCTGCTTGCGCATGTCGTCCGTGGCCTTGGCCTGCAGGTCGAGGTTGAGCGTCGTGTAGATCTTGTAGCCGTTGCGGTTGAGGTTGCGACGGGCCTCGTCGGGGTTGGCGCCGAACTCCTTCGAGTTCTCGACCGTGTACTTGACGGCGTCGCAGAAGTACGCGGCGCTGGCCGGCTGGGCCGCGTTGCAGCCGCTGACCGACGGGGTGATGACCGGCGTCACGGGTGTGGCGATCGCCTCGTCGCGCTGCGCCTGCGTGATGCTGTGGTGCTTCAGCATGTTGTCGATGAGGATGTCGCGCCGCGCCTGGTTCGCCTTGACGTTCTCGGGCTTGTCGATGCGGAGGGCGGTCGGGTAGTTGACCGTGGCGACGAGGCTCGCGGCCTGGGCGATGCTGAGGTCCTTGGCGTCGACGCCGTAGTAGTACCTCGCGGCCGACTGGATGCCGTAGACGTTGCCGCCGTAGGTGGCGATGTTGAGGTAGCCGAGCAGGATGTCGTTCTTGGAGAACTTCTTCTCCAGGCCGATGGCGAGTCGCATCTCCTTGAGCTTGCGGGCGGTCGACTCCTTCGTCGCCTCCGCGTAGGCCTTCTTGCCCGCGTCCGGATCCGTCTCGGCCAGCGCCTCCGCCTTCTGCACGAGCACGTTCTTCACGTACTGCATGGTGATGGTGCTGGCGCCCGACTCGACGCCGCCGCCGATGACGTTCTGCGCGAGCGCCCGGAAGGTGGACTGCACGTCCACGCCGGCGTGCTCGTAGAAGCGGGGGTCCTCGGTGTCGACGGCCGCCGCCTTGGCGTTGTCGGACACCTCGTCCCAGCTGACCTCCTGGCGGTTCTGCGCGTAGAACTCCGCGAACTTGACGGGCTGGCCGCCCTGCGTCGCGTACAGCTCGGTCTTCTGCGCGAGGTTGTCGATCTGCAGGTAGTCCGGGAGGTCGTCGAAGATGCCGATGGTGTCGTTGGCCGCGAGGCTCGTGACGGCGATGGCGGGGGTGACCATCGCGGCGACCAGCACGCCGGCGACGACGCTCATGCCGAGGACGCCCGTGAGCGCGGCGGCGACGCGGCCGGGCGTGTTCTTGGAAGCAGACATAGACTCCAGAGTACGGGAAGGGTGTATGGGAACCCGTGAGACCTGTGCGCCGGCCGCCCGCGCCCGTCCCGTCATGCATCCAGACCCGACCGGCAAGGAGCCGAGATGACCGCAACGCCCGGGCAGTGGGAGTACCTCACCACGCCGCTGATGATCCACAACACGGCCGCCATCCTCAACACCTGGGGGTCCCAGGGCTGGGAGCTCGTCCAGGTCGTCACCGGCCCCGAGGGCGGCCTCGTGGCCTACATGAAGCGCCCGCTCGCCGGCGAGCACGGCGCCTGATGGACGTGATCTCCGAGCGCCTCGCGGAGCTCGGCATCGAGCTGCCCGCCGTCGCGGCGCCCGTCGCCGCCTACGTCCCGGCCGTCGTGCACGGGGGGATCGTCTACACCAGCGGCCAGCTGCCCTTCGTCGACGGCGCGCTCGCCGCGACGGGCAAGGTCGGCGCCGAGGTGTCGGCCGAGGACGCGAAGGCGCTCGCCCGCACGTGCGCGCTGAACGGGCTCGCGGCAGCGGCGGATGCGGCCGGCGGCGTAGACCGCATCGCCCGCGTCCTCAAGGTCACGGGCTTCGTCGCGTCGGCCGAGGGCTTCACCGGCCAGCCCGGGGTGGTCAACGGCGCCTCCGAGGTGCTCGGCGAGATCCTCGGCGACGCCGGCATCCACGCGCGCTCGGCCGTGGGCGTCGCGGAGCTGCCGCTCGGCTCGCCCGTCGAGGTCGAGCTCGTGGTGGCGCTCGTCGACTGACGCGCGCCGCCGCGCCGGACACGAGGAGGGCCGGGTGCACGCACCCGGCCCTCCTCGTCTCCGCCGACCCGGCCCGTCAGCCCGCGCTCATGCGCTCGGTGATGACCTGCATCACCTGCGTGTCCGCGAGCGTGGTGGTGTCGCCCACCGCCCGGCCCTCCGCGACGTCGCGCAGCAGGCGGCGCATGATCTTGCCCGAGCGCGTCTTGGGCAGCTCCTGCACGACGAAGACGCGGCGCGGCTTGGCGATGGCGCCGATCTGGTCGGCCACGTGCTTCCGCAGGACCTCGTTCGGGTCCTCGTCGCCCAGGGCGCTGGCCTCCGCCGTGCGGAGGATCACGAACGCCACGACGGCCTGTCCGGTCGCCTCGTCGGACGCGCCGACCACCGCGGCCTCGGCCACGTACGGGTGGCCGACGAGCGAGGACTCGATCTCCGCCGTCGACAGGCGGTGGCCGGAGACGTTCATCACGTCGTCCACGCGCCCGAGGAGCCAGATGTCGCCGTCCTCGTCGAGTCGGGCGCCGTCACCCGCGAAGTAGCGGTCGCCGAAGCGGTCCCAGTAGGTCTCGCGGTAGCGCTCCGGGTCGCCCCAGATGCCGCGCAGCATGCCGGGCCACGGCTCGGTGACGACGAGCAGTCCGCTCTCGCCGCGCGCCACGGGCTCGCCGGCGTCGTCGACGACCGCCACGGAGATGCCGGGGATCGGCGTCTGCGCGGATCCGGGCTTCGTCGCCGTGATGCCGGGCAGGGCGGAGATCATGATGCCGCCGGTCTCCGTCTGCCACCACGTGTCGACCACGGGCACGTCGCCGCCGCCGATCACGTCGCGGTACCAGCGCCAGGCCTCCGGGTTGATGGGCTCGCCGACGGAGCCGAGCAGGCGGATGGAGGAGAGGTCGCGCGCGTCCGGGATCCCGCGTCCCGTCTTCATGAAGGAGCGGATCGCGGTGGGCGCCGCGTAGAGGATGGTCACGCCGTGCTTCTCCACGATGTCCCACCAGCGGCCGGGCCCCGGGGTGTCGGGCGTGCCCTCGTAGATCACCTGCGTGGCGCCGTTCGCGAGCGGGCCGTAGACGACGTAGCTGTGCCCGGTGATCCAGCCGACGTCGGCGGTGCACCAGTAGACGTCGGTCTCCGGGTGCAGGTCGAAGACGTTGCGGTGCGTGTACGCGACCTGCGTGAGGTAGCCGCCCGAGGTGTGCAGGATGCCCTTCGGCTTCCCGGTCGTGCCGCTCGTGTAGAGGATGAAGAGGGGGTGCTCGGCCTCGAACGCCTCCGCCTCGTGCTCGGCGTCCGCGGTCGCGACGCGCTCGTGCCACCAGAGGTCGCGGGCGTCGTCCCAGCCGACCTCGTTCCCGCCGCGGCGGACGACGAGGACGTGCTCCACGGATCCGGCCGATCCGACGAGCGCCGCGTCCACCGCGGGCTTCAGCGGGAAGACCTTGCCCTTCCGCCAGCCGCCGTCCGCGGTGATGACGACCTTGGCGGACGCGTCGTCGATGCGGGCGCGCAGGCTCTCGGCGCTGAACCCGCCGAACACGACGGAGTGCACGGCGCCGATGCGAGCGACCGCGAGCATCGCGACGACGGCCTCGGGGATCATCGGCAGGTAGATCGCGACGCGGTCGCCGGCCACCACGCCGAGGTCGGCGAGGGCGTTCGCGGCGCGCTTGACCTCCGCGGTGAGCTCGGCGTAGGTGAGGTCGCGGGTGTCGCCCGGCTCGCCCTCCCAGTGCAGGGCGACCCGGTCGCCGTGGCCCGCGAGCACATGCCGGTCGAGGCAGTTGTGCGCGACGTTGAGGCGGCCCTCGGGGAACCACCGGGCGACGGGGGCGTCCGACCAGTCGAGGACCGTCTCGAAGGGGGTCTCCCAGGACACCAGCTCGCGGGCGCGGTCCGCCCAGAAGCCGAGGCGGTCGGTGGCGGCCGACACGGCCAGCGACTCGTCGGCGACGCGTGCGGCGCGGAAGGCGTCCGACGGCGGGTGGACGGCTCCCGGCGCATGCGCCTCGGGCGGTGCGGAGAGGGTCGCGACCCCCTCCTCGTCCTGGCCGCGCGGGGCGGTCCTCGGGGTTCCGGGGTCGGTCGATTCGGGGTTCTGGGACATCGTCATCCTCTCCGCGACCCACGTTAGCGGGTGGCCGCCACGGGCCGTCGGCCGGCCCGGCGCGCGTCCCGCTCGCGCCCCGGCCGGGAGTCCGGTGGGTGATCGGCCAGAACTCGCACAACCCTCCCGTCGCGGGAGGCGCGCGGCGTATGCTCGTGCGTGTCGGGCCAAGTCCGACGTGTGGCGACCTGTGGATTCCCCCGATCCGTCGTCACGTGGCGGCGCCCGTTCCCCCGATGGGCGCCGCCCCTCTCCTCTTGGCGCGTTCCTCCCCACTGCATCCCGTCATCGACCCGTCCCCACGTGGGCCCGCGCACGCTCCGCGGGGGACCGGCCCGCCTAGCCTCCGCGCATGGACGACTGGCAGGGGAGACGGGGGCGCGGCGCGCCCGCACCGGCGGCAGGACGGCTCGACGTGCGCGTGCCCGCATCGGATGCGGGCGGCACGAGGCCGTCGACGGGGCGGGCGGCGTTCGTGCCACGGGCGCGCGTCCCGGCGCGGGAGGTCCCGGGCGGATCCTCCCCGGCGCACGGCCCGCATCCGCCGGGTGGGGCCGTGGCGCTCCGCACGATGCCCGGCGGGTCGGCACCCGAAGGAGCGCCGGCGGCGCCGCGCCATGCGCCCGCGGCGCTCGGGGTGCTCGCCGAGCTGGTGCGGGATCCCGAGGCCACCGACGTCTTCGTCAACGGCGACGGCGAGGTCTGGGTCGACCGCGGATCCGGGGCCCGTCCGCGACCGGACATCGACCTCGGCGGGGAGCCCGCGGTCCGGGCGCTCGCCGTCCGGCTCGCCGCGGAGGGCGGGCGTCACCTCGACGAGGCGGCGCCGTGCGTCGACGTGCGGCTGGGAGACGGCATGCGGATCCACGCGGTGCTGCCGCCCGTCTCGACCCGGGGCACCCTGCTGTCCATCCGGCTGCCGTCGCGCATGCGGCCCACGCTCGAGGCGCTCGACGCCGCCGGAGCGTTCCCTCCCGGGTGCCGTGCCCTCCTGGAGGAGGCGGTGCGCCGGCGCACGAACCTCCTCATCACGGGGGCGGGCGGCAGCGGCAAGACCACGCTGCTGGGAGCGCTGCTCGCCCGGGCGGATCCGGGCGAGCGCATCGTGCTCGTCGAGGACGTCGCGGAGCTGCGGGTGCGCCACGCGCACGTGGTCTCGCTCGAGGCCCGGCAGGCCAACATCGAGGGATCCGGCGAGCTGGCGCTGCCGAGGCTGGTGCGGGAGGCGCTGCGGATGCGGCCCGATCGGCTCGTGGTCGGGGAGTGCCGGGGCAGCGAGATCCGCGAGCTCCTCGGGGCGCTGAACACGGGTCACGACGGGGGAGCGGGGACGCTGCACGCCAACGGCGTCGGCGACGTGCCCGCGCGGCTCGAGGCGCTGGGCGCCCTCGCCGGCATGGACGCCGTGACCATGGCGCGGCAGGCGGTCAGCGCGATCGGGCTGGTGGTGCACCTCGCGCGGACGCCGCAGGGGCGGCGCGTGACGGCGGCGGGCCGGCTGAGCACGGGCGACGACGGACGTCTCCGCGTCCTGCCCGTGCGCTGGGCCGCGGGGTCGCATCCGCCGGATCGGCCCGCGGTCGAGGCCGCCGGGACCGGGACGACCCGGGGACGAGCGTGAGCGGGGGAGCGCTCGCGCGGATCCGGAGGTCGGCCCGACGGGACGAGGCGGTCGTCGAGGAGGCGGAGCAGGTGGCGGCGCTCGTGCGCCGGATGGCCGTGCTGCTGTCCGCCGGGCTCCATCCCGAGCGGGCGTGGCAGCAGCTCGCCCCGCCCGGCGGACGGGCCCGCCGAGGCGAGGATGCCGTGACGTCCGTCGTGCGCCGGGTCGCGAACGGATCCGGCACGGCTCCGCTCGCCGCGCGCGTCGCCTCCGCCGCGGGGGAGGGCTCCGCGGCGGGGTCCTGGCGCGCGTTCGCCGCGGGGCTCGAGGTCGCGGAACGGACGGGCGCACCGCTGGCCGCCGCCCTGGTGCGCCTCGCCGACACGCTCGTGGAGGTCGCCCGCGTCCGTCGCGACGCGGGCACCGCGCTCGCGGGGCCGGTCGCGACGGGGCGTACGGTGCTCCTGCTGCCCGGCGCCGGCCTCCTCCTGGCGGCCGGCCTCGGGTTCGATCCGGTGCGGATCCTCCTGACGACCGTCCCGGGAGCGGCGTGCCTCGCCGCCGGCGCCTCGCTCGTGGCCGGCGCCTGGCGCTGGAACCGGCGCCTCGTGCGACAGTCCCTGCCCGAGCGGTCCGCGCCCGGGCTGGTGCTCGACCTGGTGGCGACCGCGATGGCGGGCGGCGCCGCGGTGCCCCGGGCGACCGCGATCGTGCGGCGCGCCTGCGAGCACGCCGGCTTGCCGGTGGGGCGCGAGCTCGACGCGGCGGCGTCCGTGGTGGAGGTGGCCGCGCGGACGGGCGCCCCGGTCGCCGGGCTCCTGCGCAGCGAGGCGGATCGCGCGCGCCGGGACGCCGTGACATGGGCCGAGCGGGCGGCGGCGCGTCTCGCGGCGCGCCTGATGCTGCCGCTCGGGGTCTGCGTCCTGCCCGCCTTCCTGGCGCTCGCGGTGGTGCCGATGCTCATGGCGGTCGTGTCCTCAACACTCGGGCATCCGTGACGGCCTCCACCGGATCTGACGCCCGGGCGGCGCGCGGGGCGGGGCGCGGGCATGGTGACCTCTCCGCCGACGGTCGGCGGGGACGGGGCGGGACATCCGCCGGAGGAGAGGTCGAGGACATGGACGTATTCGAGGGGAGCACGCGCAGCGTGGTCGAGCGGGATGCGGGATCGATCGAGGAGCGGGGCCGGGCGGCATCCGGCGCGACGGGTGCCGGGACGACGGCGGTCACGACGGCGACCGGGGCACGCGCGGTATGGCCGCTGGCGGCGACGTCCTCGGCGGCGGCGGCGACGGTCGGAGGCGGCGGACCCCGTCCCGGCAGCGGCGATGACGCGCGGATCGGGCGGTGCGCGCGGCTCGCGCTGGCGGGATGCGCCCGCGTCGCGTGCGCGGGCCGTCGGGTCCACCGCGGAGCGACCGCCGACGGGGGTGCGGCCACCGCGGAGTACGCCATCGCGACCATGGCGGCGGTCGCGTTCGCCGGGCTGCTGGTGGTCATCCTGCAGAGCGACGAGGTGCGGGGCATGCTCCTCGACCTCGTGCGACGCGCGCTCACCTACGACCGGTGATCCGGATCCCCTCCGCTCCCGTCCGGGCCGCCGGCCCGCCGGGCGTCGACGCAGGCGGTGATCGCGGTGCGGCGGCTGCCGAGCTGGCGGTCGTGCTGCCGGCCGTCGTGCTGGTGCTCGGGTTCTGCCTCGGCGCCGTCCAGACGGTCGGGCAGCAGGTGATGCTGACGTCGGCCGCGGAGGAGGCCGCCCGGAGCCTCGGGCGCGGGGAGGACGCGGGCACGGCGAGCGGGCGGATCGCGGGCGCCGCGGGCGACGCGACCATGGCCGTCGACCGGTCGGGGCATGCCGTCTGCGTCCGTCTCACGGCGCCCAGCCGCTTCGGACCCGCGGGCGCCGCGGGCATCACGGTCTCAGCTCGGGGCTGCGCGTGGCAGGAGGATCAGGATGCGCCGTGACGAGGACGTCGGCTCGGGCACGGTGGTGGCGATCGGCGTGCTCGGTGCCGTCACGTCCCTCGCGCTCGCCGCGGTCGTCGCCTCGTCGGCGCTCGTCGAGCGGGCGGCCGCGGCGGGGGCGGCGGACTCCGCGGCCCTGGCCGCAGCCGATGCGGCCGCCGGGTTCGCGGTCGGATCACCGTGCGCGGCCGCCGACGAGATCGCCGTCGCCGCCGGCGCGACGCTGACGGAGTGCGACGTGACGGGGACGACGGCGGCGGTGCGGGTGACGCGCCACGGCGGGGTGCTGGACCTCCCGGTGACGGCCCGGGCGCGCGCGGGGCAGCCCCCGGATCCGCCGCCCGGGTGACGCCGCGGCGCACCTCGTGCGCGCGTCCACCGTCGTCACGGTGGCGGCGCATCCCATGCACGGGATGCGGCTCGGGAGCCGCTCCCGGGAGGCCGCACGGGCGCCGCCTGGATTAGGTGGCCGGTCGGTGCGCGTGTGTATGGTGTGCCTTGTCGGGGACCCCGCCGCACGTCGCCCCGGAGCGCATCGGGCGGGCGCGCATCCTGGACACCGGGCCGCACGGCGGTCCCCATGAACGCATATATAAGGAGTCACGTGCCCGGCACGAAGAAGTTGGTCATCGTCGAGTCGCCGGCCAAGGCCAAGACGATCGCCCAGTACCTGGGCAGCGGATACGAGGTGCAGGCCTCGGTCGGCCACATCCGCGATCTCATCGAGCCGAAGAACCTGCCCCCCGAGCTCAAGAAGGGCACGCTCGGCAAGTTCTCCGTCGACGTCGAGAACGGCTTCGAGCCGTACTACGTCGTCAGCGACCAGAAGAAGAAGACGGTCGCCGACCTGAAGCGCGCGCTCAAGGACGCCGACGAGCTCTTCCTCGCGACGGATGAGGACCGCGAGGGTGAGGCCATCGCCTGGCACCTGCTGCAGGTGCTGAAGCCGAAGGTCCCGGTCAAGCGCATGGTGTTCCACGAGATCACCAAGGAGGCCATCGAGCGGGCGCGGGACAGCACGCGCGACATCGACACGGCCCTCGTCGACGCGCAGGAGACCCGGCGCATCCTCGACCGCCTCTACGGCTACGAGGTGTCGCCGGTCCTCTGGCGCAAGGTCGGCCCGGGACTCTCCGCGGGCCGCGTTCAGTCCGCCGCCACGCGCCTCGTCGTCGACCGGGAGCGCGAGCGGCTCGCCTTCGTCACCGCGTCGTACTGGGACCTCACGGCATCGCTGTCGCCGCTCGAGCAGGAGCTGCCGTTCGACGCGCGGCTCGTGCGCATCGACGGGGCGCGCATCGCCACCGGTCGGGACTTCGACGACAAGGGCGCGCTGAAGAACGACTCCCGGCCGCTCGACGCGTCCACCGCGGAGGCCCTCGCCGAGGCGCTGCGCGACCCGTCCGTGCCCCTGCGGGTGCAGAGCGTCGAGTCGAAGCCGTACACGCGTCGGCCCGCCGCGCCCTTCACCACGTCGACCCTGCAGCAGGAGGCGGCGCGCAAGCTCCGCTTCTCCGCGCGCCAGACGATGAGCGTCGCTCAGTCGCTCTACGAGAACGGCTACATCACCTACATGCGCACCGACTCGCCGTCGCTGTCGCAGCAGGCGATCAACGCGGCGCGCAAGCAGGCAGCCGAGCTCTACGGCCCGGAGACGGTGCCCGACAAGCCCCGCCTCTACGCGGGCAAGAGCAAGAACGCGCAGGAGGCCCACGAGGCCGTCCGCCCGGCGGGCGAGACCTTCCGCACCCCGCAGCAGCTCGCCTCCACCCTGCGCGGGAACGACCACAAGCTCTACGACCTGATCTGGAAGCGCACCATCGCGTCGCAGATGGCGGACGCCAAGGGATCGACCGCGTCGGTCGTCATCGCCGCGGGCCCCACCTCCGCGGGCGAGGTCGCCGAGTTCGCCGCCTCCGGCACGGTCATCACCTTCCGCGGCTTCCTGGCCGCGTACGAGGAGGGCCGCGACGAGGAGCGCCACGGCGCGGCCGAGCCGCGCGAGGCCAAGCTGCCCGACCTCAAGAAGGGCCAGGACCTCCGCCTCGTCGACGTCGACGCCAAGGGCCACGAGACCAGCCCGCCGCCCCGCTACACGGAGGCGAGCCTGGTGAAGACGCTGGAGGAGCTCGGCATCGGGCGTCCCTCCACGTACGCCGCCATCATCTCGACCATCGTCGACCGCGGCTACGTGACGCCGCGCGGCACGGCGCTGGTGCCCAACTGGATCGCCTTCTCGGTGGTCCGGCTCCTCGAGGAGTTCTTCACGGAGCTGGTGCAGTACGACTTCACCGCGGGCATGGAGAACGACCTCGACCGCATCGCGGACGGCTCCGCCGAGCGGGTCGACTGGCTGAAGGGCTTCTACTACGGGAACGACGCCCACAAGGGCCTGCGTCCCACCATCGACAACCTCGGCGAGATCGACGCCAAGGAGATCAACTCGCTGCGCATCGCGGACGACATCACGCTGCGGATCGGCAAGTACGGCCCGTACCTGGAGGTGCACGAGGAGGGCGCCGAGCCCGACGCGACGCCCCGCCGCGTCAACCTCCCGGAGGACCTCGCGCCCGACGAGCTGACGTCCGCCAAGGCGCGCGAGCTCATCGACGCGCCCGTGGTCACGGACCGGGTCATCGGCATCAACCCGGACAACGGGAAGCAGATCGTCGCGAAGGACGGCAGGTACGGGCCTTACGTGACGGAGCTGGACCCCGAGCCCGAGGAGGCTCCCGCGGCTCCCGCCGACGGCGTCGACCCGGCGACGGGCGAGGTGCTCGAGGCAGCTGCCGCGACGACCACGGCGGCGCCGGCCAAGAAGGCGCCTGCCAAGAAGCCCGCCGCCAAGAAGGCGGCCGCGGTCAAGCCGCGCACGGCGTCCATCTTCAAGTCGATGGACCTCGCGACGGTCGACCTCGAGACGGCTCTCCGCCTGCTCGACCTCCCGCGCGTCGTCGGCGACGACCCGGAGACGGCCACGCCCATCACGGCGCAGAACGGCAAGTACGGCCCCTACCTCAAGAAGGGCACCGACTCGCGGTCGCTCACGAGCGAGGAGCAGATCTTCGAGATCGACCTCGCGGGTGCCCTCGAGGTGTTCGCGCAGCCGAAGTACGGGGCGCGTCGACCCTCGAGCGCGCTGAAGGAGTTGGACGCCGACCCGGTGAGCGGCAAGGGCATCAAGGTCAAGGACGGGCGCTTCGGCCCCTACGTGACCGACGGGGAGACGAACGCGACGATCCCGAAGAGCGAGTCCGTCGAGGACATCGACTTCGACCGGGCCGTCGAGCTGCTCGCGGACAAGCGCGCCAAGGGGCCCGCGAAGCCGAAGGCGAAGGCCCCGGCCAAGGCGAAGGCGAAGGCGCCCGCCAAGGCGAAGGCCCCGGCGAAGCCGCGGGCTGCTGCGGCGAAGGCGACCACCGCGAAGGCGACCACCGCGAAGGCGAGCACCGCGACCACGGCTGCTCGCTCGGCGGCCGCCACCAAGGCGGCCGCGACGCGTGCCGCGAACAAGGCCGCTGCCGCGGCGAAGGCGTCCGACGCGACGTGACCGGCGTCTTCATCACCCTGGAGGGCGGCGACGGCGTGGGCAAGTCCACGCAGTCGGCGCTCCTCCGGGGATGGCTGGAGGAGCGCGGCCGCGAGGTAGTGGTGACCCGGGAGCCCGGGGGCAGCGACCTCGGCGCGGAGATCCGCGAGATCGTGCTGCATCGTCGGGGGCACATCGCCCCGCGCGCCGAGGCCCTGCTCTACGCGGCCGACCGCGCGCACCACATCGAGACGGTCGTCCGGCCGGCTCTGGATCGCGACGCCGTCGTGCTGCAGGACCGGTACCTCGACTCGTCCGTCGCCTACCAGGGCGCGGGGCGGGTGCTGGACGCGGGCGAGATCCGCGAGCTGTCGCTCTGGGCCGCCGAGGGGCTCCTGCCGGACCTCACCGTGCTGCTCGACCTCGACCAGGCCGCCGCGCGCGTGCGGCTGGACGCCGCCCGGACGCGCTTCGACCGGCTCGAGGCGGAGCGCGGCGAGTTCCACGAGCGGGTGCGGCAGGCGTTCCTCGCGCTCGCCGAGGCCGAGCCGGACCGCTTCCTCGTGGTCGACGCCGGGCGCCCGCGCGAGGAGATCGCCGATGTGATCCGCATGCGGGCGGCGCAGCTCCTCGGGGCGGGGGCGCGCGCGTGAGCGACGACGTCGGCGCGGGGATCGCCGCCGCGACGAGCCCGGCCAGGCGCGCCATCTGGGACGAGCTCACCGGGCAGTCCGAGGCCGTCGCCCTGCTCGCGGCCGCCAGCAGCCCGCGCGCCACCGCGCGCGACGCGAGCGGCACCGCGCTCGCGCACTCCTGGCTCATCACCGGGCCGCCCGGGTCCGGCCGCTCCAACCTCGCCTACGCCTTCGCGACGGCGCTGCTGAGCGACGGCACGCCGGAGGGCGACGCCGCGACCGCGCGCCAGGTCGCCGCCCGCAGCCACCCCGACCTCGGCGTTCTCGCCACGGAGCGCGTCATCATCGCGATCGACGAGGTGCGCGCGCTCGTGACGTCGTCGCAGTACTCGCCGTCGGTCGGCCGCTACCGCGTCATGGTCGTCGAGGACGCCGACCGCATGACCGAGCGCACCTCCAACCTGCTGCTCAAGGCCCTCGAGGAGCCGCCGGAGCGCACCATCTGGATCCTCTGCGCGCCCAGCGAGGCCGACCTCATCCCCACCATCCGCTCGCGCGTGCGCAGCGTGCGCCTGCGGATCCCGTCGGTCGAGGACGTGGCCGCCCTCATCCAGCGCCGCGACGGCGTCGACGCGGCGACCGCCACCCGCGCCGCCCGCGAGGCGCAGAGCCACATCGGCATGGCCCACCGGCTCGCGACGGACGCCGAGGCGCGCGAGCGCCGGAGCCGGACCCTCGAGCTCGCGCTCGGCATCCGCACGGTCGGCGACGCCGTGCGCGCCGCCGCCGCGATGCTCGAGCTCGCCGGCCAGGACGCCAAGGCGTTCACGGTCCAGCGGGACGCCGACGAGCGCGAGCGCGCGCTGCGGTCGCTCGGGGTGCAGGAGGGCGGATCCATCCCGCCGCAGCTGCGCTCGCAGATCCGGCAGCTTGAGGAGGACCAGAAACGGCGCTCCACCCGGAGCCTCCGCGACGGCATCGACCGGATCCTCGTCGACCTCATGTCCCTGCACCGCGACGTGCTCCTGCACCAGCTCGGCGCCGACCTCCCGCAGGTCAACGCGGCCATCGCGCCGCGGATCGCGGAGGCGGCCGCGGCCGGATCCGCCGCCGCGTCGCTCGCGGTCCTCGACGCGGTCGGCGTGGCCCGCCGCCGCATCGACGGCAACGTCTCACCGGCCCTCGCACTGGAGGCGATGCTCGTGTCGATCACCCGCACCCGATCGGCGGGCGCATGACGCGCCCGGTCCGCGGCCGGAGGACCAGCCGCCGTCGCGTCGGAGCGCTCGGCGCCGCGCTGCTCGCCGCCGCCGTCGCGCTCACCGGCTGCGTCCCGTTCCCGACGCCGGCGCCGCGCAGCGCCACCTCGAGCCCGGCCGCGGAGGAGGTGGCGCCCGACCTCGCCCGCTACTACGAGCAGGTGCTCGGCTGGTCGCCCTGCGAGGACGGCGCCCAGTGCGCCACCGCGACCGCGCCGCTCGACTGGTCCGCGCCGGATCCGGCCACCGACATCCAGCTCGCGCTCGTGCGGCACACGGCGCGCGGGTCCGGCGGCCCGCAGGGGTCGCTGTTCGTGAACCCCGGCGGTCCCGGGGCATCCGGCGTCGACTTCGTGAAGGCCAGCGTCGACGCCGCCGTGTCGCGCGACCTGCAGGACGCGTACGACATCGTCGGCTGGGATCCCCGCGGGGTCGGCGCCTCGACGGCCGTCGACTGCGTCGACGACGCCCAGCTCGACTCCTTCCTCTACGGCCAGACCGAGGCGGCTCCCGGCACGCCCGAGCACGACCAGGAGCTACTCCGGGCCTCGAAGTCGTTCGCGGACTCGTGCGCGGCGCGCTCCGGCCCGCTGCTGCAGTTCATCGACACGCAGAGCACCGTGCACGACCTCGACATGCTCCGCGCCCTCGTCGGCGACCCGGAGCTGAACTACCTGGGCTACTCGTACGGCACGAGCATCGGCGCGCACTACGCGCAGGACTTCCCTGACCACGTGGGTCGCATGGTGCTCGACGGCGCCCTCGACCCGTCCTCCAGCTCCTTCGATGTCGTGCGCGCCCAGACCGCCGGCTTCCGCACGTCCTTCGAGGCGTACATGGCGGCGTGCCTCGCGGGGCGCGACTGCCCGTTCCGAGGATCCGTCGACGACGGGGTCGGGATGGTCGCGACCCTCCTCGAGCGCCTGGACGCGAGCCCCCTCCGCGCCCGCGACGGCCGCGAGCTCGACGGCCAGGTCATGCACAGCGCGATCGACGCGGCGCTCTACAGCGAGCAGCAGTGGCCCGCGCTCACCACGGCGTTCGCGGAGGCCCTGCGGGGCGAGTCCCAGACGGCGTTCGCGCTGGCGGACTCCTACTTCGGACGCAGTCCCGACGGCACGTACCAGGGCAACTACTACGAGGCCTTCCTCGCGATCCAGTGCGTCGACTACCCGGTGGAGCGGGACCCGCAGGTCCTGACCCGCGAGGCGGCCGAGCTGCGGGAGGCGGGAGGCCCCCTCTCCGACGACGACACGACGCTCGACGGCGAGGTCGACCCGCTGTGCGGGAACTGGCCCTACTCCGCGCGCGACGTGCCCGCACCGGTGTCCGCCGAGGGGGCGGCGCCGATCGTCGTGGTCGGCACCACCGGCGATCCGGCCACGCCGTACACGTGGGCCGAATCGCTCGCGGAGCAGCTCTCCTCGGGCGTCCTGCTCACCTACGACGGGGAGGGGCACATCGCCTACGACGAGCGGGACCCGTGCGTGGTCGGCGCCGTCGACGGGTACCTGCTCCGCGGGGATCCGCCGGCGTCCGGCACCACCTGCGGCTGACGCCGGGCTGGCGCCGGGCCGGCGCCGGGCTGGTGACCGACCGGCCGGCCGGCCGGCCGGCCGGCCGGCCGGCCGGTCGGACGGGCCGTGTGCCGGAGCATCCCCCGGCATCCGGTATGCTCTCTAATCGTGCCCGGTGCGAACCGGGCCGGGCCGCCTTAGCTCAGTCGGTAGAGCATCTCACTCGTAATGAGAAGGTCGTCAGTTCGATTCTGACAGGCGGCTCCACGCACCACCCGCTCCTCGTCGCTCCGTCCTCCCCGTCCGGAGGGCGATGACGTGCGCCCTCCCCAGCGGCCCTCCGCGTCCGTCGTCCCGGGGCCGTCGGGTGCCGGGATCCCTCCCGGCGTCGGCGTCTAACATGGCCCCATGCGATCCGAAGCCGACGAGCCCGACGGCGCGCGCGCGGATCGCCGCCGGCCGCGTGCAACCGCGTCCACCGGGCGCCGCGACCGCCGACGGGCCCGCGCCCTCACGGCCGGCGTGGCCGTCGTCGCCCTCCTCGCGGCGGGTGCCGTCGGTGCCGGCGCCCTGGCGGGCCGCACGGGCAGCGCCTCCGCGAGCGTCGCCGCCGCCGTCGCGGATCCCACCCCGACGCCGAGCCCCACCCCCACGGCGGCCCCGCCGCGTCCCGCGCCGGCCGACCGGGGCACGGCACGCGATCTCCGCATGTGCTCCATCGCCTCGCTCGCGACCGACCCGCGCCTGGCCGCCTTCGAGGGCCAGGTCCGCGACGCCGCCACCGGCCGCGTGCTGTTCGACCGCGCCGGCAGCACGCCCGAGCGCACGGCCAGCGTCATGAAGGTCATCACCTCGGCCGCGGCGCTGTCGGCCCTCGGGCCCGACCACCGCATCGCCACCACCGTCGTCCGCGGGGCCGAGCCCGGCACGGTGGTGCTCGTCGGCGGCGGCGACCCGACCCTGTCGCGCCTCACCTCCGGGAGCTCCGTCTACCCGGGCGCACCCCGCCTCAGCGACCTCGCGCAGCAGGTGCGCACGGCGTGGGCGGCGGATCCGGCCACCGCGGGCACGCCCATCACGCGCATCGTCCTCGACACGTCGCTGTTCTCCGGCGAGACGTGGGCGCCGTCGTGGGCGGCGACCGAGCGGAAGGCGGGGTACTCGAGCTTCATGACGCCCCTCCAGCTCGACGCCGACCGCGCGGATCCCGGCGCCGTCGTGTCCGCACGCAGCGAGGATCCGCTGGCGCGCGTCGGCAGCACGTTCCGCTCGATGCTGGGCGGCTCTGCCGAGGTGACGCAGGGCACAGCCCCTGGCGGCGCCGCGGTGCTGGGCAAGGTGGAGTCGCAGCCGGTGTCGTCGCTCGTCCAGACCGCGCTCATCAACTCGGACAACGTGCTGGCCGAGTCGCTCGCGCGGCTCGTGAGCATCAAGGTCGGCGCGGGGAACACGCAGCAGTCGCTCGCCGCGGGCATCCCGAAGGCGCTCCAGGCGTACGGCCTCGACACGTCGGCCCTCACGATCGTCGACGGCCAGGGCCTCAGCCCCGACAACCGGGTGCCCCCGTCGCTGCTCGCGCAGCTCATGATCCAGGTCGACCAGCGGCAGCAGGCCCTCGGGTACCTGCACGACGGCCTCCCCGTCGCCGGGCGCACGGGGACGCTCGCCGGGCGCTTCACCGGCGACAGCGCGGTCGCGCGCGGCCACGTCGTCGCCAAGACCGGCTGGATCGACACGGGCTACACGCTCGCGGGCATCATCGACGCGGCGGACGGCGCGAAGCTCACCTTCGCGTTCTACGCCATCGGGAACGTGACGGGGGACGCCAAGATCGCCCTCGACGCGCTCGCCGCCGGGGCCTACCGCTGCGGCGCGGACCTGGGGGACGAGTGACGCGGCGCCCGGTCCCGGGCGGCGGATCCACGGCACCGGGCACCGCCCGGGGAAGGAGCGGCGCATGAGCCGTGCCCTGTTCATCATCGACGTGCAGAACGACTTCACGGAGGGCGGCGCGCTCGGCGTCGCGGGCGGCGGCGACGTCGCGCGCGGGATCACCCGGCTCCTCGCCGCGGAGCCCTACCGCTACGACCACGTGCTCGCCTCGCGCGACTGGCACGAGCCCACGGGCGACAACGGCGGGCACTTCGCCGCAGCCGGCGTCACGCCCGACTTCTCGACCACGTGGCCGCCGCACTGCGTGCAGGGCACGCCGGGCGCCGAGTACCACCCCGACCTCGACGTGACCGCGGTCGACTTCCACCTCCGCAAGGGCCAGGGCGCGCCCGCCTACTCGATCTTCGAGGGCACCACCGAGGACGGCGTGCCGCTGTCCGACCTGCTGGTGCTCCACGGGATCGCCGACGTCGACGTGGTGGGCATCGCGACCGACTACTGCGTGCTCGCCTCGGCGCTCGACGCCGTGCACCAGGGCCTGCGCGTGCGCGTGCTCGCCGACCTCGTCGCGGGCGTCGCGCCGGCGACGAGCACGGCGGCGCTCGACCGCCTGCGGGACGCGGGCGCGGAGATCGTCGAGGGCCCCGCGGTCTGACGGGCCCCGCGCGGTTCCATCGGGGGACGACCCCCACGGCATCGCCCGCGTCCGGTCGGGACCGGCACGACCAGCAGCACGAGCACCAGCAGCACCACAGCAGAAGCGAGGACCCCATGAGCGCATCCACCGAGACCGACCTCCTGTCGGGCACCCCCACCACCCTGCTCATCGGCGGGGAGCGCGTCGACGCCGACGGCGGCGCGACGTTCGAGGTCCGGGATCCGTCGACCGACGAGGTGATCGCACGCGTCGCCGACGCGCGGCCGGCGGACGGCATGCGGGCCCTGGACGCGGCCGTCGACGCCGCCGCGGACTGGGCGGCGACCGCGCCGCGGGTGCGGGGCGAGATCCTCCGTCGGGCCTTCGACCTGCTCCAGGAGCGCAAGGACGAGTTCGCGCTCCTCATGACGCTCGAGATGGGCAAGCCGCTCGCCGAGTCGCTGGGCGAGGTCACGTACGGCGGGGAGTTCCTCCGCTGGTTCTCCGAGGAGGCCGTGCGGATCACCGGCCGCTACGGCGTGAACCCCGAGGGCACCGGCCGCATGATCGTGTCGCAGCACCCCGTAGGCCCGGTCCTCCTCATCACCCCGTGGAACTTCCCGCTCGCGATGGCGACCCGCAAGGTCGCGCCGGCGCTCGCCGCGGGCTGCACCGTGGTCATCAAGCCGGCCGACCTCACGCCGCTCACCACCCTGCGCTTCGCCGAGCTGCTCGCCGAGGCGGGGCTGCCCGCGGGCGTGCTCAACGTGATCCCCACCACCGACGCCGCGGGCGTCACCGGCCCGCTCATCGCCGACCCGCGGCTGCGCAAGCTGAGCTTCACCGGGTCCACGCCCGTCGGCCGCCGGCTCGGGGCGCAGGCGGCCGAGAACGTCCTCCGCGTCTCGCTCGAGCTCGGCGGCAACGCGCCCTTCGTCGTGTTCGCGGACGCGGACCTCGACCGCGCGGTCGACGGCGCGATGGCGGCCAAGTTCCGCAACGTCGGGCAGGCGTGCACGGCCGCGAACCGCTTCATCGTGCAGGCCTCGATCGCCGACGCGTTCGCCGGCCGGCTGCAGGAGCGCATCGACGCGATGCGCATCGGCCGCGGCACCGAGGAGGGCGTCGCCGTCGGCCCGCTCATCGACGGGCGGGCGGTCGACAAGGCCGACCGGCTCGTGCGCGACGCGGTCGAGCGCGGAGCCGACGTGCGCGCGGGCGGCGAGCCCCGCGGCGGCGCCGGCCACTTCTACCCGCCGACGCTGCTCACGGGCGTGGTGGAGGGCAGCGACATCCTGCGCGAGGAGATCTTCGGCCCTGTCGTCGCGATCGTGCCGTTCGACGACGAGGACGACGCCGTGCGCCTCGCCAACGACACCGAGTACGGCCTCGTCTCCTACGTCTTCACGCGGGACCTGGCGCGCGGCCAGCGGATGATCGAGCGCCTCGAGACGGGCATGACCGGCCTCAACATGGGCGTCATCTCCAACGCGGCGGCGCCGTTCGGCGGCGTGAAGCAGTCCGGGCTCGGCCGCGAGGGCGGGCTCGAGGGCATCCACGAGTACCTGAACACGAAGTACACGCTCACGCCCGACCCGTTCGCCGCCTAGTGGCGCACGTCGTCCCGGTCGAGGACCTCGCGGATCCGCGGCTCGCCGACTACAGCCACCGCACCGACGTGGCGCTCCGCAAGGCCGAGGGCGCGGGCCACGGGATCTACCTGGCCGAGTCGGCGCTCGTGCTCGAGCGGGCGCTGCGGGCCGGGCACGCGCCGCGGTCCGTCCTCGCGCTCGGCGGCACCGTGGAGGAGGCGCTCGCGCTCGTCGGCGACCGGGACGTGCCCGTGTTCACCGGCCCGGGGGAGCTGCTCGCGGAGCTCACTGGGTACGTGCTGCACCGGGGTGTGGTCGCGTCGCTCGACCGGCCGCCGCTGCCGTCGGTCGCGTCGCTCCTCCGGGACGCGCGGCGGGTGGTCGTGCTCGAGGACGTCGTGGATCCCACGAACGTCGGCGCGATCTTCCGCTCGGTCGGCGCCATCGGGGCCGACGCGGTGCTCGTCACGCCGCGCTGCACCGATCCGTTCTACCGCCGCGCCATCCGCGTGAGCATGGGCACCGTGCTGCAGGTGCCGTGGACGCGCACGGGGGAGTGGCCGGAGACGCGCCAGGCCCTCGCGGACGCCGGCTTCCACGTGGCGGCGCTCGCGCTCACGTCCGACGCCGTGTCCCTCCGCGACTTCCCGGCGTCCGCGCACGACCGCCTGGCCATCGTGCTCGGCTCCGAGGGGCCCGGGCTCTCGGAGGAGGCGATCCGGTCCGCGGACACGGTCGTGCGGATCCCCATGGCGCACGGGATCGACTCGCTCAACGTGGCCGCGGCCAGCGCGGTCGCGCTCTACGCCCTCACGGCGCCGGCGGCCAGCGCCTAGCCTGGCGTCAGCCCCCAGGAGGTCCCATGCCCGCACGACCCGCACGCCGCCGCCCCACGCGCCTCGCCGTCGTCTACCTCGTGCTCGCGGCCGCCGGCCTCGTGCTCACCTGGTCGGCGAACATCCGCGTCATGACGGAAGGGCGCGACTTCCTCGCCGACCTCGGCGCCGGCGGCCCGGCGGTCTCATCGCTCTCCTGGGACCTGCTGATCGCGGCGGTCGCGAGCGTCACCTTCATCATCGCGGAGGGGCGGCGGCTCCGGATGCGGCGGGTGTGGGTCTACGTGCTGCTCACGCCGCTCGTGGCGTTCGCCGTCGCGCTGCCGCTGTTCCTCGCGGCGCGGGAGATGCACCTGGCCGCGGCGGGGCGCGCGGAGACGACGCAGCGCGCCTGATCGGCGCCGCGCGCCTGAGCGCCGCCGCGTGACGCGAGCGGCGCCGGCGGCCCCGCCGACTACACCAGCAGCTGGTGCTTGGCCAGGTCGCGGTACAGCGGCGTCGAGACGACGAGCTCCGCATGCGTGCCCGTCCCGACCACGCGGCCCTTCTCGACGACGACGATGAGGTCGCTGTCGACGACGGTCGAGAGGCGGTGCGCGATCACGATGAGGGTGCGGTGCTCGGCGACCGCGTCGATCGCCTTGCGGAGGAGCTGCTCGTTGAGGCCGTCGAGGCTGGAGGTCGACTCGTCGAGCAGCAGGATCGGCGGCGCGGAGAGCAGCGTTCGGGCGATGGCGAGGCGCTGGCGCTCGCCGCCGGAGAGCATGATCCCGTCCTCGCCGACGGGCGCGTCGAGGCCGAGCTCGTTGCGCGCGAGCACCTCGGTGAGGTTCACGGCGTGCAGCACCTGGATGCAGTCCTCGTCGGACGCGTCGAACGCGGTGAGGGTGAGGTTCTCGCGGAGCGTGCCGGCGAGGACGGGGGCGTCCTGCTCGACGTAGCCGATCTGGCGGCGGAGGTCCTCACGGTCGAGCGTGCGGATGTCCCGCCCGCCGACGCGCACGACGCCGGAGGTCGGGTCGTAGAAGCGCTCGATGAGGGCGAGGATCGTGCTCTTGCCGGCGCCCGAGGGACCGACGAGCGCGATGCGGGTGCCCCGCTCGGCGCGGAAGCTGACGCCCTGGAGGACGCCGCCGCCCGTGCGGTCGGCGCCGGGGGCCTCGTCGGCGACGGGGGTCGGGTCCACGGCCCCGGCGTCCTCGCCCGCCGCCTCCGCCAGCGCCGCCGCCGGGTACGCGAACCGCACGTCCACGAGCTCCACCGCGGGCGCGTCCGTGAAGTCGGTCGCGGCGGGCGCGTCGTCGCGGATCCGGCCGGCGAGGTCGGCGTCGCCGTCGGTCTCGCCGGGCAGCTTGACGATCTCCTGGATCCGGCCGAGCGCGCCGAGCGCCTGGTTGACCGCGGTCACGGCGCCGAAGGCCTGGCCGAGCGGCATGATCATGAGGAACAGGAACAGGATGAACGCGACGAGGTCGCCCACCGCGATGGCGCCGGACGCGACGCGGAACCCGCCCACGCCGACCACCACGAGGAACGACGCCTGCAGGGCGATGCCCGCGATCGGCACGACCACGGCCGACGCCTTCGCGACCTTGATGCCCATCTCCCACGCGCCCTCGGCGTCCTGCTCGATGGTGCGGATCTCGCGGTCGGTGGCGTTGCTGGCGCGGACGGTGCGGATCGCGCCGATGGCCCGCTCGACGCTCGCGGCCAGGTCGCCGACCTTCCGCTGCGCGCGCTGGCTGGCGATGCGGATCCGCCCGGAGAGCCCCACGACGGCCACGACCGAGACGGCCACGACCAGCACGGTGAGGCCGAGGAGCACGGGGTCGATGATGAACATCGCGATGATGGCGCCGAGGAACGTGACCGCGCCGCCGATCGCCTCGACGAGGCCCTGCGTGAGCACGGCGCGGAGGAGCGTGGTGTCGGAGCCGACGCGGGAGACGAGGTCGCCCGTGCGGCGCGTGTCGAACTCGGAGATGGGCAGGCGGAGGATCCGGCGCACGAGGGTGCGGCGCGACGAGAGGACGATGCCCTCGCCCATCCGCTGCAGCAGGTAGTGCTGGTAGCCGGAGAGGACGCCCGAGACCACGACGAGGCCCACCAGCGCCCACACGAGCGCTCCGAGCGCGCCGCCCTCCTGCACGACGCCCACCACGCGCTGCACGAGCAGCGGCTGGCCGAGGCTCGCGGCCGCCCCCAGCACGCTGAGCACCACGACGAAGGCCATGAGCCCGCGCTGCTCGAGGATGTACGGCAGCAGCTCCGAGAAGCGCGCGCGGGGCCCGTCGTCGGCGGAGTCGCGGCGCGCGAACGGGTTGCGGGAGCGCGGGGCGGCAGCCGGGTCGGCGACGGAGGCGGCGGCGGTCGCGGCGGCGGTCGCGGCGGCTCCCGGAGCGGCGCCCTCGGCCTGACCGGCGGGGGACTCGGGGCGGGCGGTGCTCATGCGTGGTCTCCCGGGTGGTGGGGCGTGGTGGTGCGGCGCGCGGCGGGGCGGAGCGAGCCGGGGTCCGGGGCGAGGACGCCCGGCGGACCGGCCGCATCGCAGCGCCACCAGGACTCTACGCGCCGCCCGCCGCGCATCCGCTCGGAGGAGGGGAGACCCCGGCGGAGGCGCATCGCCGTGCGGCCGCGGCGCGCCGACGCGCACGGCCCCGCATTCCCGCCCATGGTGGAAAAGCGCTCCGCTCCCTAGGCTGGCTGATCGTGCCCACCCCCGTCATCACCGCCGACCGCCTCGTGAAGAAGTACGGCGACCACGTCGCCGTCGACGGCCTCTCCTTCGAGGTCGCGCCCGGGGAGTCCTTCGGGCTGCTCGGCCCGAACGGCGCCGGCAAGTCCACGACCATGCGCATGATCGGCGCGGTCTCCTCGCGCACGGGCGGCTCCCTCGACATCCTCGGGCTCGACCCCGACACGCACGGCCCGGAGATCCGCTCGCAGCTGGGCGTCGTGCCGCAGGCCGACAACCTCGATCTCGAGCTCAAGGCGCGCGACAACCTCATCGTGTACGGCCGCTACTTCGGCCTGCCGCGCAAGCAGGTCGCGGCGCGCGCCGACGAGCTGCTCGAGTTCGCGCAGCTGAGCGACCGGGCGGGCGCCAAGGTCGACGACCTCTCGGGCGGCATGAAGCGGCGCCTCACGATCGCGCGCGCCCTCATCAGCGACCCGCGGATCCTGCTGCTCGACGAGCCGACGACGGGCCTCGACCCGCAGGCCCGCCACATCCTCTGGGACCGCCTCTTCCGCCTCAAGGAGCAGGGCACGACGCTCGTGCTCACCACGCACTACATGGACGAGGCCGAGCAGCTGTGCGACCGGATCGTCGTGGTCGACGAGGGCCGCATCATGGCGGAGGGCTCGCCCGCGTCCCTCATCCGAGACCACTCGAGCCGCGAGGTGCTCGAGGTGCGCTTCGGCTCCGACCGCAACGAGTCCGCGTCACGCGAGATCGCCGGGTACGGCGACCGCGTGGAGGTGCTGCCCGACCGCGTGCTCGTCTACGCGTCCGACGGCGAGGCCGTGCTCAGCCGGATCCTCGAGCAGGGCCTGAAGCCGATCACGACGCTGGTGCGCCGCTCGAGCCTCGAGGACGTCTTCCTCCGCCTCACGGGACGGAGCCTGGTCGAGTGAGCGTCGTCGACCGCAGCGCGGCCGCCGGGGGAGCGGCCGCTGACGGGCCCCGCGACGGCGCCGACGCCCGCGCCCGGGCCCTCGCCGGCGGTGTCCGCCCGCGCCGCTTCGGCGGCTGGTACGCCGCCGAGCACCGGCTCCTCGGGATCCGCGCCTACCTCGGCACCGCGCTCGCCACCGGCCTCGCGAGCCCCTACGTCTACCTCTACGCGCTCGGCGTCGGGCTCGCCACGGTCGTCGACCAGGGCACGGGCGCGAAGCAGGCCCTCGGCGTGAGCTTCCTGGTCTTCGTGGCGCCCGCGCTCCTCGCCACCAGCGCCATGACGGTCGCGAGCGAGGAGTTCAGCTACCCGATCTTCGGGGGGTTCAAGTGGAACCCCGTGTTCCAGGCGATGAACGCGTCGCCGCTCACGCCGGCGCAGATCGTCGACGGCCAGGTCATCGGCGTCGCGATCCGCATGGCGCCCACCTGCATCGCCTACTTCGGCTTCATGCTCCTGTTCGGCGCGGTGCCGCTCGGCACGGGCTTCCTCGCGATCGGCGCCGCCGTGCTCACGGGCATGGCGATCGGCGTGATGCTCATGGCCTACGTCGCCACCCTCACGCAGGACACCGGCCAGATCGCGATGGTGATGCGCTTCGTCATCACCCCGCTCTCGCTGTTCTCGGGCACGTTCTTCCCGCTCACGCAGTTCCCCGTCTGGCTGCAGTGGATCGGCTGGATCTCGCCGCTCTGGCACGGCACCGAGCTCGGTCGGGTCGCCACCTACGGCATGGAGGAGCCGCTCTGGCTCACCGTCGCGCACGTCGCGTACCTGCTGCTGTGGCTCGCGGCGGGCTGGACGCTGGCCCGCCGCGTCGCGACGAGGAGGCTGCGCGCATGACCGGATCCACGATGCCCGCGGACGCCCCCGCGCCGGCCACCCGCCGGAGCCGCGGCGGCCCCCGCGCGCTCTACGCCGGCAACGCCCGCTCGGTGCTCTCCCGCGGCCTCCTCGCCACCCGCAGCACCAACTGGACCGTCGTCCTCTCCGGCTTCTTCGAGCCCGTCTTCTACCTGCTCGCGATGGGGATCGGCCTCGGCTCGCTCGTCGGCGACGTGACCACGAGCACCGGCCAGCCCGTGCCGTACGCCGCGTACATCGCGCCCGCGCTCCTCGCGGTCTCGGCGATGAACGGCGCCGTCTACGACTCGACCTGGAACGTCTTCTTCAAGATGAACCACTCGAAGCTGTACCAGGGCATGCTCGCCACCTCGCTCGGGCCGCTCGACGTGGCCTTCGGCGAGATCTCGCTGGCGCTGCTGCGCGGCGTCGTCTACTCGTCGGGCTTCCTCGTCGTGATGCAGGTGCTCGGCCTCAACCTGTCGTGGTGGGCGATCCTCGCGCTGCCGTCCGTGGTGCTCGTCGCGCTGGCGTTCGCGAGCTTCGGCATGGCCGTGACCAGCTACATGAAGACGTTCCAGCAGATGGACTGGATCAACTTCATCCTGCTGCCCATGTTCCTGTTCTCCGCGACCTTCTACCCGCTGTCGGTGTACCCGGCGTGGATCCAGACGGTCATCCAGGCGCTCCCGCTCTGGCACGCGGTGGAGCTCGTGCGCGGGTTCACGACGGGCGCGCTCTCGATCGCGGTCGTCGGCCACGTGCTCTACTTCGCGGTGATGACGGCCATCGGCCTGGTCTTCACGACGCGGCGGCTGCGGGTCCTCTTCCTCGACTGACGAGGCCCGCGACGAGCGCGAGGCCGGCGCCGCCCATGACGACGGCGGCCGTCGCGACCGCGACCGGGTAGGCGGCGGGCTGCGCGGCCGGGGCGAGGAGCGCGAGCGCCTGCGCCGTCACGACCGTGGCGACCAGCGACGAGCCCGCCTGCACCGTCGCGGCGAGCGACGAGACCCGGCCCATCGTCCCGACGGGCGCCTCCGCCTGCAGGATGGGGCCCTGCGCGACGAGGAACACCGAGAAGACGAGGCCCGCGAGCCCCATGAGGACCGCCGCGGGCAGGAACGCGCGGACGGTCGAGTACGCCGCGTAGGTGGCGCCGAGGGCGACGAGCGCGGCGGGCAGCGCGCGCTCGGGGCGGAGGCGGGCGACCAGCGGGGGCGCGGTGAGGGATCCGACCAGGCCGCCGACCGCGAACATCGCCGTCACCGCGCCGTACTCCGCCGCCGTGAGGCCCATCGTCGTGAGCGCGAGGAGGGCGAGGGTCGCGTTGTTGACGCCGAGGGTGACGCCGTACGCGGCGAGGCCGGCCACGAGGATCCGCAGGCGCGGGGAGGTCCGCACGACGCGGATCCCGGCGGCGAGCTCCGCGCGGAGGCGGGCGCCCGCGGAGGCGACCGTCCCGTGCGCGTCCGCGCCCGCCGGCGCGACCTGCGCCGTCGTCGCCCCGCGCTCGCGCACCGCGAGCACCAGCGCCGCGGACGCGAGGAACGACACCGCGTCCATCACGAGCGCGGGCACCGGCCCGAGGCCCGCGTAGACGGCCGGCCCGATCATGGCCGACAGGATCCCCACCCCCGTGCTCGCGAGGAGCGACCGTCCCGCGGCGTCCGCGCGCCGGTCGGCGGGGACGACCACCTGCACGAGGGCGGCCCGCGCCGGGTCGAAGAGCTGCGAGGCGCAGGCGATGAGCAGCTGCGTGCCGATCACGGCGCCGATGACGACGGGCGCGGGCCCCGTCACGGCGATCACGAGGAGCGGCATGAGCAGGCCGGCGCGCGCGAGGTCGGCGGCGACCATCACCCGGCGTGCGGGCCACCGGTCGACGAGCACCCCGGCGAACGGCGCGAGCACGAGGCGCGGCAGGCTGGTCGCGCCGATGACCGCGCCGATGTAGAGCGGCAGCGCCGGGTCGCCGGGGGCGAGCCCCGTCGCGAGCCAGACCGTGACGGTCGCCGCGAGCACGTACTCGCCGAACGACGAGAGCGCCTGCGCGACCCAGACGAGCGCGAACGAGCGGGAGATGAGCAGGGGGCGTCGCGGGCCGCGCACGCGGGGTCCGGGGTCGGGCACGGGCGTCCTCCGATCGGTCCGCTCCCCACGGTATCGGGCGTGCGCGCGGACCCGCGGGCGGTCCCGGGCGGGCGGATCCGGTCGGTACCCTGGCCGAGAGCGCCACCCGGGCGCGGCCGGCCGCGTGCCGGGGGAGGCAGGTGCCCATGGGCCGCGTCGTGGTGCTCGGATCGCTCAACGTCGACCAGGTGGTGCGCGTCGCGCGGCACCCGCAGCCGGGGGAGACCCTGATGGGATCCGATCCCGAGCGGCTCTGGGGCGGCAAGGGCGCGAACCAGGCCGTCGCCGCGGCGGACGCGGGCGGCGAGGTCGCGATGGTGGGGGCCGTGGGCGACGACGCCGACGGATCCGCGTACCGCGCCCGCCTCGTGGCCCGTGGCATCGACGTCTCCGGGCTCGCCACGGTCGCGGGCGCCACCACGGGCCTCGCGGTCATCGCCGTGGACGCCGACGGCGAGAACACGATCATCGTCGCGCCCGGCGCGAACGGGCGCGTCACCGACGCCCACCTGGATCCGCTCGACGCGCTCGCCGCGGGCGACGTCCTGCTCGCCTCGCTCGAGCTGCCCCTCGACGCCGTCGCGGCGGGCGTCCGCCGCGCGCACGCCGCCGGCGCCCGCGTCGTGCTCAACCTCGCCCCCTTCGCCGAGCTGCCCGCCGATGTGCTCGCGCTCGCCGACCCCGTCGTCGTCAACGAGCACGAGGCCGGCCTGCTGCGCGAGTCCGGGATCCCGGCGCCCGGCTCGCTGCTCGTCACCCTCGGCTCCGAGGGCGCGATGTGGGGCGACGTCGAGGTCCCCGCGTCGAAGGTCTCCCGCGTCGTCGACACGACGGGCGCGGGTGACGCGTTCTGCGGCGCGCTGGCGTCGGCGCTCGCCGCGGGCGCCGATCGCGAGGCCGCCCTGGTCGTGGCCGCCGACGCGGCCGCGGTCGTCGTGCAGCGGCAGGGCGCGCAGCCGGCGGACGACTGATCCCCGTGGCCGACGCGGCGGACGGCCCGGGCGGCCCGGGCCGCGACACCGCGGCCGTCGTCGCGTTCCTCCGCGCGCTCGCGACGCCGCCGTGGCCGCGCGACGCCGCCGAGGCCGAGCGGATGCTCGCGGGCCGGGGCGTGCACCCGACGGGCGAGGTCGACGCGTGGTGCCCGGCCTCCGCGCGGCACGTCCTGTCCGGAGGTCCCGACGCGGTCGCCCACCTGTCGTACGCCACGCACGCGGGCGAGGTCACGAGCGTCGGCTTCATCCTCGCGCGGCACGGCGGCCCGCACGACCCCGCCGTGCGGCGCGACCACGACGACCTCGTCACGGCCCTCACCGCCGCGTTCGGCGCGTCCCGGCGGCCGTTCGACGACCAGCCGAGCCCCCTCCTGTGGGACGTCGGCGAGCTGGAGGCGGGCGTCCAGCTGTTCGACCGCGTCGACAGCAGCGTCATGGCGTGGGTGGATCACCGCGACCGTGCCGCGCGGCAGGAGCGCGCCGCGGGGGAGCCGGGCGGGGCGGAGCCGGCCTAGCCGAGCCGGTCGCGGGATCCATGCGGATCCCGGTCCCGCGACAGCGGGTGCGCCCGGTCGAGGCGCGGGCCGAGGAGGAGCAGGTACGCCGCGTTCGCCAGCAGGTAGCCGCCCGCCCAGTACGCGGGCACGATCGCGATCGCCGGATTCGGCAGCGCATCGGCGGCGATCGCGAGCACGACCGCGAGCGTGACGATCACGCCGAGCCCTGCGTAGAGGGAGCGGGCGCCGTCGCGCACGGCGTCGCGGCGCTCCTGCTGGCGGGCCGTCTCGTCCGCGTCGTGCCGGGGAGGGGCGAGGTCGGCCGCGCGCGTCGTCGGATCCTCTGCTGCCGGATGCGCCGCCGCCGCCGGCGCGCGCAGCTCCCCGACGTCCACCCCGAGCGCCCGCGCGATCAGCGCCTGCGTCTCGAGGCTCGCGTCGTTCCCCGCCTCGATGCGCTGCACCGTGCGCACCGTGATCCCGCTCGCCTCCGCGAGCCGCTCCTGCGTGTACCCGTGCTCGCGCCGCAGCCGCTGCACCCGTGTCCCGTCCATGCCCCCACCCTGTCGGCTCCAGGGCGGGAGCACCACGACGACGACCCGACGAGCGCACGACATCGGCCCGACACGGCGACGCGGGGCCCGGCCGTTCGTTGCGTGTCGCCGACATCCGCGCACGGCTCGCCGATTTGCAACAGGCGGACCGCGCATCCGCTGCGCGATCGGATCGTTAGCCCTCAAACGGATCGTGTGCGCGTAGCGTCCGGAGGACACCGGGACGGACACCTCCGACCCGGAGCCCACGCCACGGAAGGCACCCCATGAGCACCTCGGACACCCCGCGCGACACCCCGCGCGACGACCGCGACACCGCCGCCGTCCCGGCGGGCGAGACCACGTCGCTCCGGCACGACGTCGTCGCGCGCGAGAAGGAGCGCTTCGGCGGCATCAAGTTCGGCTCCGCGTTCTTCGGCTGGCTCGCCGCGACCGGCACGGCCGTGATCCTCACGGCGCTCGTCGCCGCGACCGGCGCCGCCGTCGGCCTCGGCGCGAACGGCGGCGACGCCGGCCAGGCGGCCGCGGACGCGCAGCAGAGCGCGGACACCATCGGCTGGGCCGGCGGCATCGCCCTCCTCGTCGTGATCCTCATCGCGTACTACTGCGGCGGCTACGTCGCGGGCCGCATGGCGCGCTTCGACGGCGCCAAGCAGGGCCTCGCCGTCTGGCTCTGGGCGATCCTCATCGCGATCGTCGTGGCCGTGCTCACCGCCGTCGCGGGATCGCAGTTCGACGTGCTCCGGAACCTGAACGGGTTCCCGCGCATCCCCGTCTCCGAGGGCGACCTCACGATCGCGGGCATCATCACCGCGATCGTCGTCGCCGTCGTCGCGCTCGTCGGCGCGATCCTCGGCGGCCTCGCCGGCATGCGCTTCCACCGACGCGTCGACCGCGCCGGCCTCGGCCGCTGAGCCGACCCCCGACCCGGCGGGCCACCACCCGCCGCCCGCGCCATCCGGCGCACCCGACAGAAGGCACGACCGCCGTCCCCCGGCGGACACCACCACAGGAAGAGAGAGCATCGTGATCGACTCCCACGACATCGGCAGCATCGTCGGCGCCCCCGTGCACGACACCGACGGCGACAAGATCGGCACCGTCGGCCAGGTCTACGTCGACCCGGACACCGACCAGCCCCTCTGGGCGACCGTCAAGACGGGCCTCTTCGGCACGTCCGAGTCCTTCGTCCCGCTCCAGGAGGCCACCTGGGACCGCGAGTCGCTCGTGGTCGGCTACGACAAGGCGAAGGTCAAGGACGCGCCGCGCGTCGAGTCCGACGGCGCCCTCAGCGAGGAGGAGGAGGACAGCCTCTACTCCTACTACGGCATCGGATCCGGATCCGCGTCGACCACCACGACCGGCGCCGGCACGTCGGGCCTCGACGACCAGGACGACCGCGCGGGCGTCCTCGGTGACCGCGGCGTCGACGCCGACCGCGACCGCGACCGCGACGGCATCGTCGGGCACGACACCTCCGGCCCGACGACCGACGACGCCATGACGCGCTCCGAGGAGCAGCTGCACGTCGGCACCGAGCGCCGCGAGACGGGCCGTGCGCGCCTGCGCAAGCACGTCGTCACCGAGGAGCAGACCGTCACGGTCCCCGTCAGCCACGAGGAGGTGCGGCTCGAGCGCGAGCCCATCACGGACGCGAACGTCGGATCGGCGACCGCGGGCCCCGACCTCAGCGACGAGGAGCACGAGGTGATCCTCACCGAGGAGCGCCCCGTGGTCGAGAAGGAGACGGTCCCGGTCGAGCGCGTGAAGCTCGGCACCGAGACCGTCACCGACGAGGAGCGCGTCACCGAGGACGTCCGCCACGAGGAGATCGACGTGGACGGCGACGCGGACGGCACCGTCCGCCGCTGACCCGCAGCACCACCCGCACCACCGCATCACCCGGCGCCCGGCGCGACCTCCAGGTCGCGCCGGGCGCTTCGGCGTGCCCGGAGCCGCCGCGTCCGCCCCCGCCGCTTGCCCCCGCCCGGATGCGCGTGTGATACTCGACGCGCTGCGCTACTTATGCGCATAAGTACCATCCGGCTCGCGACGCGGGCGCTTCGTTCAAGGAGGAACACGTGAAGACATCCATGCGTCTCGGCGCGGTCGCGACCGTGCTGGCGGCCACCGTCGCGCTGACCGGCTGCGGCCGGTCGTCCGACGAGGGAGCAGGCCCCGCCGCCGCGACCACCCTCGGCTCCGGGCCCGCGACCGGCAAGGTCACCATGTGGGCGATGGGCGCCGAGGGCGAGGCCCTGCCCGCGTTCCTGAAGGCCTTCGAGGAGCAGAACCCCGACGTCGAGGTCGACGTCACGGCCATCCCGTGGGACGCCGCGCACAACAAGATCCAGACCGCCATCGCGGGCGGCACCACGCCCGACATCGCGATGATGGGCTCCACGTGGATGGCGGACTTCGCCGACGCGTTCAGCACCGTCCCCACCGACCTCGACGCCAGCGGGTCGTTCCCCGGCGCCCTCGCGACGAACACCGTGGAGGACCGCGCCGCCGGCATCCCGTGGTACGTCGACACCCGTGTGCTCTACTACCGCACCGACCTCGCGGCGAAGGCCGGCTGGACGAGCGCGCCCACGACCTGGGACGAGCTCAAGCAGATGGCGTCCGACATGCGGACGAAGGCCGGCGCCGAGCACGGCATCCGCCTGCCCGCGGGCAACGACGCCTTCCAGGGCACGCTGTGGATGCCGTGGTCGAACGGCGCCGAGATCGCCGACGGCGCGAAGTGGACCCTCGACACCCCGGAGATGCGCGAGGCCTACGAGTACTACGGCAGCTTCTTCGCGGACGGCATCGCCGACCCGGACGTCGACGTCTCCTCCGGCGCGCAGGAGTCCTCGTTCGTCGACGGATCGACGCCCATGCTCATCGAGGGCCCGTTCGAGATCGGCCAGCTGAAGACCGTCGGCGGCGAGGGCTTCGCGTCGAAGTTCACCACCGCGGTGCTGCCGGCGAAGGAGTCGTCGACGTCGTTCAGCGGCGGCGCGAACCTCGTGGTGTTCGACCAGGCGGAGAACCAGGACGCCGCCTGGAAGCTCGCCCGGTGGCTGAACGAGCCGGCCACGCAGGCCGCCTGGTACGCGGCCACGGGTGATCTGCCCGCGTCCCAGGCCGCCTGGCAGGACCCCGCGCTGCAGGGCGACCCCACCCTCGCGGCCTTCGGCGAGCAGCTGAAGACGGCGAAGTCGGTGCCCGTGAGCACGAACTGGGTCAAGGTCGGATCCGCCGCCGACTCGGCGCTCGAGCAGATCCGCCGCGGCACCTCGAGCGTGCCCGATGCGCTCCGGAAGCTGCAGTCGGACGCCGACTCCATCGGCTCGGCGGAGTAGCCGTTGGCCGTCACCGCAGAGGGCGCGGCCGGGATCCGTCCCGGCCGCACCCGGTCCCCGCTCGTCGCACGCCAGCGGCGCCGGCAGGCCCTCATCGCCTGGGGCTTCTGCCTCCCGTTCGTGGCCGTGTTCGCGGTCTTCATGCTCGTGCCGCTCGTCAGCTCGTTCGCGATGTCGTTCACCGACTTCCGGGCGACCGACATCCGCTCGCCGTTCGCGGTCGACTTCGTCGGCCTCGACCAGTACGCGAAGCTCTTCACGGACGCCACGTTCCTCCGCTCCATCGGCGTCACGGCCTTCTTCGTGGTCGTCGGGATCCCCGTGACGATGGTGACCGCCCTCGCGCTGGCGCTCGCGCTCAACTCGGGCCGCGGGCGCATCGTCTCGTTCTTCCGGGTCGGCTTCTACGCGCCGGTCGTGACGAGCATCGTCGCGGTGTCGGTCGTGTGGCGCTACATCCTCCAGCCGGACGGCCTGCTGAACACCGCGCTCGCGGGCATCGGGATCGACGGCCCCAACTGGCTGAGCGACACCACGTGGGCGCTGCCCTCGCTCGTCGTCATGGCGGTGTGGCGGAACGTCGGCACGCTGATGATCATCTTCCTGGCCGGCCTGCAGGCCGTGCCCGAGGAGGTCCAGGAGGCGGCCGTGATGGACGGCGCGAGCCCCTGGCGCCGCCTGATCTCGGTGACGCTGCCGCTGCTGCGCCCGACGCTGCTGCTCGGATCCGTGCTCATCTCGGTCGGCTTCCTGCAGTTCTTCGAGGAGGCGTTCGTGATGACCCGCGGCGGCCCCCTCGACTCCACGCTGTCCGTCGCGTACTACACGTACCGGCAGTTCGGCTTCGGCGAGTACGGCCTCGCCTCCGCGGCGAGCTACGTCCTCTTCCTCGCCATCGCCCTGCTGAGCCTGCTGCAGTTCCGGCTGCTGCGGTCGAAGGACTGAAAGGCACGCGCATGACCACAACCGCATCCGCCCCCGCCGCCCCGGCCGTCGTCGCCGACGCCGCGGGCGGCACCCCGCCCCGCCGTCGGCGCACCGATCGCGGGCGTCGCGCCCGCGCGATCGTCTACCTCGTCCTCGCCGGCGCGCTCTGCGTCTGGCTCGTGCCGTTCGTCTGGATGGCGCTCGGCTCCGTGAAGACCCAGGGCGAGATCCTGCAGCGCCCGCCGACGTGGTGGCCCGAGGATCCCGTCGCCGACAACTTCGCGCAGTGGTTCGGGCCGCTCGACTTCGGCACCTTCTTCTCCAACAGCCTCGTGGTCGCGCTCGTCACGGTGCTCGGCAACCTCGTGTTCTGCTCGATGGTCGGCTACGCGCTCGCGAAGATGGACTTCCCGGGCAAGCGGCTGCTGTTCCTCACCGTGATGCTGACGCTCATGGTGCCCGGCGTCGTCACGTTCGTGCCGCTGTTCGTCATGGTCTCGGGGCTCGGCCTCGTGAACACGTACGCGGCGCTCATCCTCCCGTTCATCACGGCGCCGATCGGGGTGTTCCTCATGCGGCAGTTCATGCTCGGGATCCCCGAGGCGCTCATCGAGGCCGCCCGGCTCGACGGCGCGGGCGAGTTCCGCATCTTCTCCCGCATCGTGATGCCGCTGTGCGGGCCGCCGCTCGCGACGCTCGGCATCCTCACGTTCCTCGCCTCGTGGAACAACTTCCTCTGGCCGCTCGTCGCGGCGCAGACCGAGGGCATGTACACGCTGCCGATCGCGCTGTCGCTGTACTCGACCGGGCAGAACGCGACCGACTACGGCCTGCTGCTCGCCGGATCCGTGCTGGTGATCGCGCCGATCCTCGCCCTGTTCGTGTTCCTGCAGCGCTACTTCATCCAGGGCGTCGCGACCGCCGGCCTCAAGTGACCCCCGCCCGCCTCCGACCGATGGAGACCCCCATGCCCCGCGCCCCGCGCCCCCTGCTCACCGCCCCCGACGGCACCCGGTTCCGCAACCTCGACGGCGACGGGGTGATGGCGCCCTACGAGGATCCGCGGCGCAGCCCCGAGGAGCGCACCGCCGACCTGGTCGGCCGCCTCAGCCTCGCCGAGAAGGCCGGCCTCATGTTCCAGACCGTGATCGAGGTCGGCGAGGACGGCGAGCTGAAGGAGGAGCCGGGCGCGATCTCCAAGTCCGGCACCACCGAGGTCGTGGTGGGCAAGGGCATGAACCACTTCAACGTGCACGAGATCCGCACGGCCCGGCAGGCCGCGCGCTGGAGCAACCGGCTGCAGGAGCTCGCGGAGTCCACGCCGCACGGGATCCCCGTCACCGTGAGCACGGATCCGCGGCATGCCTTCGTGGAGAACGCGGGCGTCGCCTTCTCGGCCGGCCCGTTCTCGCAGTGGCCGGAGGCGCTCGGCCTCGCGGCGCTCGACGACGTCGACGCGATCCGCGCCTTCGCCGACACCGCGCGGCAGGAGTACGTGGCCGTGGGGATCCGTGCGGCGCTGCACCCGCAGATCGACCTCGCCACGGAGCCGCGCTGGGGTCGGCAGGCGCAGACGCTCGGGCACGACGCCGATCGCGTCGCCGAGTTCACGGCCGCGTACCTCGAGGGGTTCCAGGGCGACGAGCTCGGGTCCACGAGCGTCGCCTGCACCACCAAGCACTTCCCGGGCGGCGGCCCCCAGAAGGACGGCGAGGACGCGCACTTCCCGTACGGCCGCGAGCAGGTGTACCCGGGCGGCATGTTCGAGTACCACCTGCGGCCGTTCCGGGAGGCGATCGCCCGCGGCACCGCCGCGATGATGCCGTACTACGGCATGCCCGAGGGCCTCGTGCGCGACGGCGTCGAGATCGAGCCGGTCGGCTTCGGCTTCAACCGCCAGGTCATCACGGGGCTCCTCCGCGAGGAGCTCGGCTACGACGGCGTCGTGGTCACCGACTGGGAGCTGGTGAACGACAACCACGTCGGCGACCAGGTGCTGCCGGCGCGCGCGTGGGGCGTCGAGGAGCTGACGCCGCACGAGCGGATGCAGCGGATCATCGAGGCCGGCTGCGACCAGTTCGGCGGCGAGGAGTGCGTCGACGTCCTGCTCGACCTCGTGGCCGACGGTCGGGTGACGGAGGCGCGCCTCGACGAGTCGGTGCGCCGCCTGCTGCTCGTGAAGTTCCGGCTGGGGCTCTTCGACGACCCGTACGTCGACGAGGACGCGGCGGAGCGGATCGTCGGCCGCGCCGACTTCCTGGAGCTGGGGTCGCGCGCGCAGGCCGCGTCCGTCACCGTGCTCCAGAACCGCGTGGTCGACGGCCGGCCGACCCTGCCGCTCCCGGTCGACGGGCCCCGGCTGCGCGTCCACGTCGAGGGGCTCCGGCCGGAGGCGCTCGAGGGCTGGGCGGATCCCGCCGCGCGCCCCGAGGACGCCGACCTCGCGATCGTGCGGCTCGGCGCCCCGTTCGAGCCGCGCTCCGACCTCTTCCTCGAGGCGTGGTTCCACCAGGGCTCGCTCGAGTTCCCGCCCGGTCTCGTGCACCGGCTGCGGCGGATCGCGGACCGCTGCCCGCTCGTGGTGGTCGTCGCGCTCGACCGCCCGGCGATCATGACGCCGCTCCTGCCGTTCGCCTCCGCCCTCGCGGTGGACTACGGCAGCTCGGACCGGGCGGTGCTCGACGCGCTCTCGGGGCGGATCGCGCCCGTGGGACGGCTGCCCGTGGAGATCCCGCGCTCGATGGACGCGGTGCGCGCGTCGCGGACGGACGTGCCGTCGGACACGGAGGAGCCCGTCTTCCCGCTGCACCACGGCCTCCGGATCCTCTGAGCGGCCCCGCGTCCGACCCGCGGTCGCGGTCGGCGGCGCCCGCCTCGCCTACGCTTCCAGGAGAGAGGACGGTCGCATGAGCCCCCGACGCCCCACGGTCTACGACGTCGCCGAACGCGCGAAGGTCTCGATCGCGACCGTGTCGTTCGCGTTCAGCCGACCCGACCAGATCAGCCGCGCGACCCGGGAGCGCGTGCTCGAGACGGCGCGCGAGCTGGGCTACATGCCGAGCGCGTCCGCCCGCGGCCTCGCCCGCGGGCGCACGGGCGCGCTCGGCCTGCACTCGTTCGACCTCCTCATCGACCGGCCGCTGCAGCGCGAGCCGGCCGAGCCCGCGCCGGCCGACGACGCGGCGGCCGCGCGCGTGCCGTACGCGCCCGGCCGCACGTTCATCCCCTGGGACGAGGCGGGCGAGATCGCGGCGGACCCGCGCGCGTTCCCCCTCTACGTCGACGAGGTGCGGCGCGGCTTCGAGCTCGAGTGCCGCGCCCACGACCGGCCCGTGATGCTCAGCCGCGGCAGCGACACCGCCACGGCGGTCGCGGAGTCCGCCGGCCGCGTCGACGGCCTGGCCATCTTCCCCGGCCCGTCGGCGGCCGCGTCGCTGAAGCGGGTGTCGCTGCGGATGCCGATCGTCCTGTTCAGCTACCCGCCGGCCGACGACGGCCACCACCGCGTCACGTCCGACAACGCCGGGGGAGCGCGGGAGCTGGTGCGTCACCTCGTCGTCGAGCACGGGATCACCGACCTGGGGTTCGTGGGCGCCACTACCGTCGGCGACTACCGGGAGCGGTTCGAGGGGTACCTCGCCGCGCTGGCGGAGCTCGGGGTCGCCGCGCCCGACGAGGTCCTCGACGACACGGTGCTCGGCGAGGGATCCGGCTTCGGCGGCGTCATGGCCGCCCTCCGCGCCGGACGCCTCCCGCGCGCGCTCGTCTGCGCGAGCGACCAGCTGGCCCTCGCGCTCGTCGACCTGCTGCGCACCGAGGGCGTGGCCGTACCGGGCGACGTGGTCGTCACGGGCTTCGACGGGATCCTCGCGGGCCTCCTCTCGACGCCGCGGCTCACGACCGTGCGGCAGCCGATGGAGGCGATGGGGCGCACGGCGGCCCGCATCCTCATCGACACGACGAGCGTCCCGCAGCCGGCCGATCCCGTCACGCTCCGGCTCGGCACGAAGCTCGTCGTGCGCGAGAGCTGCGGCTGCCGGAGCTGACCGGCCCCGCCCCGGCGCGGCGTCCGCCCGGAGGCGGGCGGACGCCGCGTCCGTCAGCGCGCGGCGACGGGGACCCGGGGCGTGGGGGCGGAGGTGAGCGACACCGCGGCGTAGCCGCTCTTCGTGCCCGTCACGGTCACGGTGATCCGCGCGCCGCGGTCCCGCTCGGTCACCGTGTACGCGGGCCCGTCCGCGCCGGGGATCGCGCGGCCGTCGCGGTTCCACCGGTACGCGAGGTCGACGGCCTGCGGCTGCCACAGCCCCGTGCGGACCCGGAGCACCGCGCCCGCCTTCGCGACACCGACGACGGCCGGCGCGGGGGTGGACGTGAACGTCCGATCCGTGGCGGGCGCCGCCGCCGTCGTCGCCTCGACCCGCGTGTCGTAGCCGAAGATCCCGGCGCCGTAGTGGAGGTCGAAGGCCAGGGTCCTGCCGTACCCGGCGAACACCGTGACCGAGCCGGCCGCCTCGGCGGGCGCGAACGGCTCGCGGCCGGTGATGACGATCGTCGTGCCCCGCTCGAGGGGCCAGCCGTTGAGGGCCTCGCGGATGTCGTACGAGAAGGTGATGTACGGGCCCGAGACGGTCGCCGTGGGCGTGCTCGGGAGGGGCAGGCCGTAGGCCCGCTGCGTCTGCGGGTCGCTCGCGGCGCTGACGACGCGCACGCCGTCGAGCACGCCGACGGCGCGCCACCGGATGACGTGGTCGCCGGCGGGCAGGGGCACGTCGCCCTCGATGGACCACGAGTCGGACTGCGCGTCGACGGGCGTCCAGGCGTCGGATGCGTCGAGCTGGTACTCGAAGTGCCGCTGGCGGACGTCGAGGCCGCGGTCGTCGAAGGTGGCGAGGACGCGGACGGCGGCCTGCTCCGTCGCGAACACGAAGTCGTACGCGACGACCGGCGCCCTGTCGGAGATGCCGGTGGCGCGTGCGGCGACGCGGGCGGTGGCGGCGCTCGTGCGGGAGGTGGTCGCGTAGCCCGGCCGGGTGGCGGTGACGGTGGCCGTGATCCGCTTCCCGAGGTCCGCGGGACGCAGCACGAGCGACCCGCCGGTGGCGCTGGGGATGAGCACGTCGTCGGCCCACCAGCGGAAGGAGAGGTCGGGAGCGGGATCCCACGAGCCGGGCTGGAGCTCCAGCGTCGCGCCCACCGCGGCGGTCCCCGCGATGACGGGGACGGGCGCGGCGGCGAACGGGACGGACGCCGCGGTCGCGGCCTCCGCGGGACCCGCGGGTCCGGTCACTGCGGCCCCTCCGAGGGCCAGCGCCAGGGCCAGCGCCAGGCCCGGCCATCCGCGTCGCGTCGTCGTCATGCTCGTCCCCGTGTCCTCGCGGTCCGTCCCGCGTCGGGGGGAGCCTCGCACCGGGGCGCCGTCGCGGCCAGCCCCGCGAACGGGGCGCGCGTCCCCGGATCAGCGGCGCAGGGAACGCCGGCGCACGGCCTCCACCACGAGGCCCACGAGCAGGAGCGCGGCAGAGCCGACGACCGCCCTCGCGTCCGCCCGCATCACACGGGCTGCAGCGCGCGGTGGGCGCCCGCGGGCAGCTCCACGCGCACGGCGTCGTCGGGACGGACCTCGCCGCCGGTGATCACGACGCCCATCACGCCCGACTTCCGCACGACGTTCCCGTCGGCGTCCCGGTCGAGCACCGCCTTCATCGCGCCCGTGCCGAGCCCGTCGATCTGGATGCAGGGGTTCCGCAGGCCCGTGATCTCCACCACGGCCTCGTCGCCCAGGTGCAGCCGGGTGCCCTCCGGCAGGTCGAGGAGCGCGACGCCCGCCGTGGTCACGTTCTCGCCGAGGTCGCCGGGTCCGACCGCGAAGCCCTTGCCCGCGAGCTCCTCGTGCAGCTCCGCGTGGACGAGGTGCACCTGGCGGAGGTTCGGGGCGTCGGGATCGCGTCGCTTCCGCGACAGGTGCTGCACGGTGGTGCCGAGGTGCGCGTCGCCCTCGACGCCGAGGCCGGCGAGGAGGTTGATGGACGATCGGACGGGCTTGGAGAAGCGGTGGGCGTCGTCGCGCGCGACCGCGACGACCCGGGGCGAGGCGGAGGGCTGCATGCCAGCGACGATAGCGGGGCGGAGCCCGGGCGGCGACCCCCGGACGGGCCGCGGCGCGACCTGCCGCGCGCGCCGGCCGGGCGCTAGGTTCGGGGGATCGACGGCGACGGGGGATCGGATGCGCACGACGGCCATGAGCGGATCACGGAGGACGACGCTCGTGGCGGGCGTCGCGTCCGCGGGGGCGCTGCTGCTGCAGCCGTCGCTGCTGGGCGGGTTCCGGATCCAGCCGACGCCCGACATGGACTCGACCGTCGTGCTGCAGGGACCCGTGGTCGACGCGCTCGCGCTGCTCCTCGCCGTGGTCGCCGCGGTCGTGCTCGCGCGCGGCGTGCGCGGCGAGCCGGGGCTCCTCCGGGCGTCGCGCGTCGCGGGGATCGCGGTGCTGGTGCACGCGGCGGTGGTGGTGGCGGCGGCCGTGGTGAGCGGGGTGATCAGCTCCGTCGTCGACGTCTCGTCGTCCGATGCCGCGGTCGCGCCGCCGGGCGTCGTCGCGCTGTCGGAGGGGGTGGACGCGATCCGCGTGCTCGCCCTCGTGCTGCTCGCCGTGGTCGTGGCCCGCGGGCGCCTGCTCGAGCCGCTCGCCCGGGTGTCGCTCCTGGTGCTCGGCGGCGCCGTCGGCCTCTCCTGGCTGCTGGGCACGGTCGCCGGGAGGATCCTCCCGGCGGCCGACGGGATCAGCCCCCTGCTCCTGCTGCTGCTCGCCCTGCAGCCCGTGGTGCTCCCGGCGTCGGCCGCCGTCGCGCTCGGCCTGCTGGTGCACGGGCGATCCGCCGCGATGCGGGAGCGGGCGGACGCGGTCCGCCGCGCCTGGTGAGCGCGGCGGACCGGTCGGCCATCGTCAGCTGACGACGTCGGCGGTGGCCGCCTCCGCCGTCGGCGCACCCTCGCCGTGCTCGCGCAGCAGGACGAGCGCGACGAGGGAGAGGGCGGAGGCGACGCTGAGGTACACGCCCACGAGCCAGACGCTGCCGCCCGCGAGCCCCCACAGCCAGGTGGCGATGAACGGCGCGACCGCCCCGCCGATGATGCCCGCGAGGCTGAACGCGAGCGAGGCGCCGGTGTAGCGGACGTCGGCCGCGAACATGGCCGGCAGCAGGGATCCGACCGCGCCGTACGCGAGCCCGATGAGCACGAAGCCCAGCACGATGAACATGAGCGTGCCGGGCAGGCCCGCGGCGAGGAGCGGCTCCATCAGGAGGCCGAACGCGACCATGCCGACGGCGCTGCGGAGGACGACGGGTCGGGCGCCCATCCGGCCCGCGAGCGCGCCCGACACCATGATGGCGGCCGCGAAGAACACGACGCCGACCAGCAGCATGAGCAGGAAGTCGGTGCGCGCGTAGCCGAGGCCGGCGTGGAACGAGGCCGCGTCGAACGGCTTGCCCGCGGCCGTGGCGGCGGCCTGCGCGTCCTCCGCCGTGCGCGGCGCGGTGGCGTAGGAGACCGCGAACGTGGTCATCAGGTAGAAGAGCGTGAAGGTCGCCAGCAGCGCGAACGCGCCGAGGACGAGGCCGCGCCAGCCCGTGCGGATCGTGCGGCCGAGCGGGAGGCGGGAGGTCGCGCCGCGGTCGAGCACGGCCTGGAACTCGGGCGCCTCGACGAGCTTCACGCGGACGTACAGGCCCACGACCACGAGGACCGCGCTCGCGAGGAACGGCACGCGCCAGCCCCACGCCTGCAGGTCGGCGGGGGAGAGGGTGAGCGAGAGGACGAGGAACAGGCCGTTGGCGAGGAGGAACCCGACGGGCGCCCCGAGCTGCGGGAACGTGCCGTAGAGGGCGCGCTTGCCGGCGGGCGCGTTCTCCGTCGCGAGCAGCGCGGCGCCGCCCCACTCGCCGCCGAGGCCGAGGCCCTGCACGAAGCGCAGCAGCGCGAGGGCGGCGGGGGCCGCGATCTCCCAGCCGGGCGTGCGCCCGCTCGGCAGGCAGCCGATGAGCACCGTCGCGCCGCCCATCGTGAGGAGGGAGGCGACGAGCGTGCCGGTGCGGCCGAACCGGTCGCCGAAGTGGCCGAACAGGACGGAGCCGACGGGTCGGGCGAAGAACGCGACGCCGAACACGGCGAGGGACTCCAGCAGCGCGACCGTCGGGTCGGCCGCGGAGAAGAACAGCGCGGGGAACACGAGCACCGCGGCGGTGGCGTAGACGTAGAAGTCGAAGAACTCGATGGACGTGCCCACGAGGCTCGCGACGAGGACGCGCGAGCGCGGGTTCGCGGGAGCGGGGGAGGGCGGGCTGGTGGTCGCGTGCGCAGCGGACATGGCGGTGGCTTCCGTCGGTGGGGGCGGGGAGACGCCACGGATCGTGGCACGCCGACGGTACCGACGCTCCCCGCCCCTCGGGGCCAGCCGTTCACATGACGTGGGTCAACTGACGTTCCCCGCGTAGTCCGCGTCGCGCGTCTCGCGGCTGATGATCAGCGCGACGAGCGTGATGGCCGCCATCGCGCTGAGGTACACGCCGACCAGCAGCACGTTCCCGTCGAGCAGCTGCCAGAGCGCCACGGCGATGAACGGCGCGACGGCGGCGCCGAGGATGCTGGCGACGTTGTAGCTGATGGCGGATCCCGTGTAGCGCACGTTGGTCGGGAACAGCTCCGGCAGCACCGCGCCCATGGGGCCGAAGGTGAGGCCCATCAGGGTGAAGCCGATGATCAGCAGCGCCATGGCGCCGACGAACCCGCCCGAGAACAGGGGCACGAACAGCAGGCCGAAGACGAGGATCCCGAGGGTCGTCGCGATGAGCATCTTGCGGCGGCCGTACTTCTCGGCGAGGGGCCCGGAGACCATCGTGAAGATGCCGAAGAACACGACGCCCACGATGAGCATCAGCAGGAAGTCGTTCCGCGCGTAGCCGAGGCCCGCGGCGAACGTGTCCGGGTTGAAGGGCTTGCCGGCGGCGGTCGCAGCGGCCTCGGCGGTGGCGGCGTCGCGCGCCGTGGTGCCGTAGGTGAGCGTGAACGTCGTCATCAGGTAGAAGAGCGTGTAGGTCGCCAGCATGATGAAGGTTCCGAGGATCAGCGGGCGCCAGCTCGAGACGAACACGCGCGCGACGGGCAGCTTCGCCACCTCGCCGGAGTCGACGACCTTCTGGAAGGCGGGCGTCTCGATGAGCTTGAGGCGGACGTAGAGGCCGACGATCACGAGCACGGCGCTCGCGAGGAACGGCACGCGCCAGCCCCACGACTGGAACTGCTCGGGGGTGAGGCCGAGGCTCAGCGCGAGGAACACGCCGTTGGCGACGATGAAGCCGATGGGCGCGCCGAGCTGCGGGAACGTGCCGTAGATCGCGCGCTTGCCGGCGGGCGCGTTCTCGGTGGCCAGCAGGGCCGCGCCGCTCCACTCGCCGCCGAGGCCGAGGCCCTGGCCGAAGCGCATGATCACGAGGAGCGCGGGGGCCGCGACCTCCCAGCCGGGCGTGAGCGCGGTCGGCAGGCAGCCGATCAGGACGGTCGCGATGCCCATGGTGAGCAGCGACGCGACGAGCGTGCCCTTGCGCCCGATGCGGTCGCCGAAGTGGCCGAAGAGGATGGATCCGATGGGCCGGGCGATGAACGCGACGCCGAAGACCGCGAAGGACGCGAGCTGCGCGACGGTCGGGTCGTCGTTGGCGAAGAAGAGGGCGGGGAAGACGAGCACGGCCGCCGTCGCGTAGACGTAGAAGTCGTAGAACTCGATCGACGTGCCGATGAGGCTCGCGATGATGACGCGGGAGCGCGAGTTCCCGGCGGGCGGGGTGGCGGCGGTGGGGGCGGCGGCGCGGGCCGCAGGGGTCGTGGACATGCGTGGGACGGCTTTCGGCTGGTGCGGCGTGAGCGGCAGGGGCGCGCGGAGGGGCGGGCGCCGGTCGGGCGCGGGCGCCGGGTGCGGCGGAGACGTGGGGGCCACTCGTGATGGCCGTCCCCGAGCCTACGCCTCGCGGGGAGTCGGCTGGGAATCCGGGGGCGGAGGTTGCGGGGGCGGCCGTTCGTCAGGAGCCCGCCGGGGTGCGGGTCGGCGTCGACGTCGGCGGGGCGTCCGCGGCGCGGGCCGCGGTCGGCGAGCGCGGCAGGAGCCGGGGCAGGCCGACGGCGGCGGCCACGGGGAGCGCGGCGAGGATCCCCCAGGCGAGCGCCGGCGCCGCGTCGAGCAGGGCGCCGACCGCGCTCCCGCCCACGAGCACGGCCACCCCGCCGCAGCTCGCGAGCAGACCGTAGTAGGAGGCGGTGGGGCGGCCGGCCGCGAAGGCGGGGACGAGCTCCATGGTCACGGGGCCGACGAGCATGTGCGCGAGGGTCAGGCACACGAGGAGGACCGCGACGGGCGCGAGCGCGGAGCCGGCGGGCGGCGGCACGACGGCGGCGAGGGCGACGGCCGCGAAGCCGGTCGCGCTCGTGCCGAAGCCCAGCGCAAGCGCGCGCGCCGGCCCGATGCGGCGCGCGAGGAGCGCGACCGGCCACTGCAGCGCGATCGTGAGGAGCGAGACCGCGAGGAAGGCGGATCCGACCGCGGAGGCCCCGGCGCCCGCCCGGCCGAGCTCGAGCGGCAGGCCGAGGTAGAGCTGGTTGTAGGCGAGCAGGTCGACCGCGAAGAGGGCCGCGTAGGCGAGGAAGCGGCGGTCGCGCACGGCGGCCCACGGGTCGCGGGCGACGGGGGCATCGGAGTCGGCCGCGAGGGGCGCGACGGAGTCGGCGGCGTCGACCGCCGCGCCCGAGGCCGCGGCGCGGACCGCGCTCGCGGGGATCACGCACCAGAGGGCGACCCCGACCGCCGTGAAGAGCCCGGCGGCCGACAGGGCGGTCGTCGCGAATCCGTGCCCGAGGAGCGCCGCGCCCACGAGCGGACCGGTGGCGGCGCCGACCTCGCCCACCAGCACGAGCGCCGCGAACAGCGACGGGCGACCCGGGCGTCGCGTCTCCCGGGCCCGCAGGTCCGCCGCGGCGACGAGGCTCTGCAGCGCGGGGCTGAAGAGCGCGCCGCCGAGGCCCGTGAGGATCGCGCCGAGGAGGAACCCCGGCAGGTCGGCGGCCAGCGCGAGGCCGAGGTAGCCGGCGACCCGCACGGCGCAGCCGGCCGTGATGAGGAGGCGCGGGCCGTACCGGTCCGCGAGCATGCCGCCGAGGAGGAAGAGGCCCTGCTGGCTGAAGGTGCGGGCGCCGAGCACCACGCCGATCGCGAGGGCGCCGAGGCCGAGGTCGTCGCGCATCACGGTGGCGAGGAACGGCACGACGGCGTAGAAGCCGACGTTGAAGACCAGCTGGCTGCCGAGGAGCACCGCGGGGCGAGGACGGGCTCCGGCGGGCATGCGGCGTCCGACCTCCTCGCGGCGACGGACGATCCGGCGCACCGCCCGACCCTAGTGACAGCCGTTCTCAGGAGCGAATCCGCGCCGAGCGGGTCGCCGGTGCCGGCGTTCCGTAGGGTCGGGGGAGGCGCGCGCAGGATCCGGCCCCCGGACCCGCCGTCGTGCCGAGACGAGGAGTCCCGTGGAGCCCGAGGTGCGCAGGACGCTGATGGACTCGCTCGCGAAGGCCCTCGGCGTGGCCGCGCTGATCGCGTTCGGCACCGGGTACTGGTACCTCGCCCTCCCCGCCGCGGCGCTCGCCGTCCTGTGCGTGCTGCGACTGCGGCGATGGGCGCAGCAGGAGGTCGAGGAGCGCGCCCGCCTCGCCGAGTCGCCCACCGAGGAGGAGCAGGAGGCCGCTCCCCGGTGGGACGCGGACGGCGGCATCTCGCTCGGTCCGCGGACCGACGAGGACCGGCCGGACGCCCCGCGCTGACTCCGCGGGTGGCGCCCGGCCGCGCGGATCACGCCCCGCGGATGCCCTGCAGCAGCAGCGCCGTCGTCACCGCGGCCTCGGCCGCCTCGGCGCCCTTGTCCTCCTTCGAGCCCGGGAGCCCGGCGCGGTCGATGCCCTGCTGCTCGTCGTCGAGCGTGAGCAGCCCGAAGCCGATCGGCTTGCCCGTGAGGAGCGACGCCTGCGTGAGGCCCGACGTCGCGGCGTCGGACACGTACTCGAAGTGCGGGGTGCCGCCGCGGATGATGACGCCGAGCGCGACGACCGCGTCGGCCCCCGCGTCGAGCGCCGCCCGCGCGACCACGGGCAGCTCGAAGCTGCCGGGCACGCGGATCACCGTGGTGGTCACGCCCGCCGCGTCGAGCACGCGCTGCGCGCCCGCGAGGAGGCCCGCGCTGATCTCCTCGTGCCAGCGTCCGGCGACGATCGTGACGCGCAGCCCCGATCCGTCGAGCGCGGTGGGGTCGATCTCGGGTGCTCCGTGTCCGCTCATGCGGTCTCCTCCTCAGGGGTGGTGGTGGTGGCGGCGGTCGCCGTGGTGGTGCGCAGCCCGTCGGGCGCCTCGGCGTCCGGGTAGGCGTCCGTCCCGATGGGCATGTCGGTGTCGAGCACCAGTCGGTGCCCCATCCGGTCGCGCTTCGTCTCGAGGTAGCCCGCGTTCGACGCGTTGACGCCGACGACGAGCGGCACGCGCTCGGTCACCCGCACGCCGTGCGCCTCGAGCTGCCGCACCTTCTCGGGGTTGTTCGTGAGCAGGCGGACGTCCTCGACGCCCATCTCCTGCAGGATCGCCGACGCCGCGCCGTAGTCGCGCGCATCCGCCGGGAGCCCCAGGGCCACGTTCGCGTCGAGCGTGTCGAGCCCGTCCTCCTGCAGCCGGTAGGCGCGCAGCTTGTTGACGAGCCCGATGCCGCGGCCCTCGTGACCGCGCAGGTAGACGACGACGCCGCCCGTGCGCTGGATCTCGTCGAGCGCGGCGTCGAGCTGCGGCCCGCACTCGCACTTGAGGGAGCCGAGGGCCTCGCCCGTCAGGCACTCCGAGTGCACGCGCACGAGCGTGCCGTGCGCCTGCGGGTCGCCCGCGACGATCGCGACGTGGTCGGCGCCCGTGGTGCGGTCGCGGTAGGCGCGCAGCCGCACCGTGCCGTGGGTCGTGGGCACGGTGGTCTCGACCTCGAAGATCACGCGCGACGCCTCGGGGATCTCGACGGCGGGCTCCAGCGGCCGGTCGCAGTGGAACTCCTCCAGGTGCGCGACGAGCGCCTCGATCGTGACGACCAGCACGCCCTCGCGCTCGCCGAGGGCGAGGAGGCCGGGCAGGCGCATCATCTCGCCGTCGTCCTGCACGATCTCGCTGATCGCGCCGACGGGCGTGAGGCCTGCGAGCGTGAGCAGGTCGACCGCCGCCTCGGTGTGGCCGTCGCGCTCGCGCACGCCGCCCTCCACCGCGCGCAGCGGCAGGATGTGGCCGGGCCGGTGCAGGCTCGACGGCACGCTGCGGAGGTCGGCGAGGACGCGCAGGGTGTGCGCCCGGTCGGACGCGCTGATGCCCGTGGAGAGCCGGTCGGCCGCGTCCACCGAGACCGTGTAGGCGGTGCCGCGCGGATCCCGGTTGTCGGCCACCATGAGCGGCAGCTCCAGCCGGTCGGCGATCTCGTTCGTCATGGGGGCGCAGATGAAGCCCGAGGAGTGCTTCACGAGCCAGGCGATCCACTCGGGCGAGGCGGACTCGGCGGCGAGCAGCACGTCGCCCTCGTTCTCGCGGCCCTCGTCGTCCACGACGATCACGGGGCGGCCGGCGCGCAGCTCCTGCAGCGCCGCGGGGATGTCGGCGAGGCTCACGAGCGGACCCCCTCGGCGTCGGCCGCGTCGCGGCGCGCGTCGAGCGCGAGCATCCGCTGCACGTGGCGCGCGAGCACGTCGGTCTCGAGGTTGACCTCGTCGCCCGGCTCGAGCGCGCCGAGCGTCGTGGCGGTGAGCGTCTCGGGGATGAGCGACACCTCGAACCACGCGTCGGCGTCCGGGGTGTCGGTGGGGCTGACCGCGCTCACGGTGAGGCTCACGCCCTGCACCGTGATGGATCCGCGGTCGACGACGAGCGGCGCGAGGTCCGCGGGCAGCGAGAAGCGGAGGATCCGCCACGCCTCGCCCGGCGTGGTCGCCAGCAGGCGCCCGGTGCCGTCGACGTGGCCCTGCACGATGTGGCCGCCGAGCCGGTCGCCGACGCGCGCCGCGCGCTCCAGGTTGACGGGGTCGCCGACGGCGAGGCGCCCGAGCGAGCTCATCACGAGCGTCTGCCGCATGACGTCGGCGGTGAAGCCCTCGGGCGTCTGCCCGACGACCGTGAGGCACACGCCGTCGACGCTGATGGAGTCGCCGTGCCGGGCGTCGGACACCGCGAGCGGCGCCTCCACCGTGATCCGGGCGGAGTCGCCCTCGGCGTCGAGCGCGAGGACGCGTCCGCGCTCCTCGATGATCCCTGTGAACATCACTGGCCTTCCGTGGTGGGTCGCGCGGTCACGAGGAGGTCGTCCCCGAGCCGCGTCGTGCTGATGAGGGTGAGTCGGTGGGCGGCCGGCATGCTCGGCACGCCGAGGTCGCCGGTCGCGGTGCGGGGGCCGCCGAGGAGGACGGGCGCGAGGTACGCGACCACCTCGTCCACGAGCCCGGCGGCGAGGAGCGCGGAGACGACCGTGGGGCCGCCCTCCACGAAGACGTGGCGGATCCCGCGGCGGCCGAGCTCCGCGAGCGCCTCGGCCGGGTCGTGTCCGGGGAGGCGGATGAGGCGGCGCGGGTGGCGGCGCACGGCCGCGTCGTCCGGGATCGCGCGGTCGCCGAGCACGACGGGCGCGGGCTGGTGCGGGTACGGGATCCCGTCGGGCCGGCGGGCGGTGAGCGCGGGGTCGTCGGCGAGCACGGTGCCGGTGCCCACGAGGATCGCGTCGGCCTCCGCGCGGCGGCGGTGCACGTCGTGGCGCGCGGCGGGCCCGGTGATCCAGCGGCTCGTGCCGTCCGCGGCGGCGATGCGCCCGTCGAGGCTGGAGGCCCACTTGGCCGTGACGAAGGGGCGACCGAGGCGGGCGGATCCGAGCCAGACCCGCAGGAACGCCCCGGCCTCCTCCGCGAGCACGCCGGCGACCACCTCGACGCCCGCGGCGCGGAGCCGGTCGGCCCCGCCGGAGGACTGGTCGCCCGGGTCGGCGACCGCGTAGGCGACGCGCGCGACGCCGGCCTCGACCAGCGCGGCCGCGCAGGGACCGGTTCGGCCCGTGTGGTTGCAGGGCTCGAGCGTGACGACCGCGGTGGCTCCGCGCGCCCCGCCCGCGGGCAGCTGCCGGAGCGCGTCGACCTCGGCGTGCGCGGATCCGGCCCCGCGGTGGCGGCCCTCCGCGATGACGCGGCCGCGGGCGTCGAGGATCACGCACCCGACGCGCGGGTTCGCGCCCCAGGCGGGTCCCTCGGCGGCGAGCTCGAGGCCGCGGCGCATGGCGCGCGCGAGGGCGTCGCCGTCGCCGTCCGCGTGCGCGAGCGCGCTCGCGGGGGCTGCCGTCGGGTCGTCGTGCATGGTGTCCTCGTCCGTGGACGGACTCCGGGCGCGGTCGACGGACCTCGACGCCGGCAGGGTCGCTGGCGCCGCGTGCGCCTCCCATCCGGACTTTAACCGTCGGTCCCGGAATCCCACCGGATCGGCGGACGAGGCTCCCGGGGACCCGGTCGCGCATCGTCCGTTCGCGGACTGTCACCGCCGGCTCGGATTTCCACCGACCCCGGAGCACGTGTATCCCTCGAGATTAGCCCACGCGGCTGGGAGCACCGCGGCGCATGACGCGATGCGACGCCGAGCGGATGCGCGGAGCCGACGTGCGGCCCGGCCTCAGGAGCCGATCAGCGCGTCCACGGCCTCGGCGAGCTGGCCGAGCGCGGTGATGCGCGCGATGCCCGCGCGCTCGGCCCGCTCCCGGTCCTCGGCCGGCACGTCCGGCCAGCCGCGCTCCGGGTCGCCCGCGGGGTCGCGCGCCGGATCCGCCGAGCCCGCGTCGGGATCGAGCCAGATGCCGCCCGCGAGGCCCGCGTCGGCCGCGCCGAGCGCGTCGGTGCGGAGCCGGTCGCCCACCATGACCGCGTCGGCCGGGTCGACGCCCGCCTCCCGGCAGGCGAGAAGGAAGATCCGCGGGTCGGGCTTCGTGAACGCGAGGTCGCCCGAGCAGACGACGGGGTCGAGCCGCGCGGTGAGTCCCGCGGCGGCGATCTTCGGCTCCTGCTGGCTGCGCTCGCCGTTGGTCACCACGCCGAAGCGCACGCCCGGGTGACGGCGCTCGATCTCGTCGAGCGCCTCGTGCGCGCCCGGCAGCGTGCGCCACGACTCCTCGTAGCCGCGCAGGTAGCCGGCGAACCACGCGTCGGTCGCGGCGTCGTCGTCGAGGGCCGCGGCGTCCGCGGCTCCCCAGGCGGCGAGGAACCCGCGCGCCCGCGCCCGCCGCTGCCCCTGGTAGTCGAGCTCGCCCGCGAGGTACCGGTGGTAGTGCTGCTCCTCGAGCGCGACCCACAGCGCGACGGCCCGCTCGACCTCGGCGGCGTCGGACCCGTCGAGGAACCCGCGCGCGGCGAGGTGCGCGGTGATCCCGTCGGCCACGGCGCCGCGGTGGTCGACCAGCGTGTCGTCGAGGTCGAGCAGGACCAGCCGGAGGGTCATCGGCCGGCGCGCCGCACGAGTCCGACGGCGTCGTGCACGCGGGCGAGCATGGCGTCGGCCCGCTCCTCGGCGCGCGCGGCGTTGCCGGCGAGCACGCGGTCGAGCTCGGCCGGGTCGTCGAGGAGCTCGAGCGTCCGCGCGCGGATCGGCTCGAAGACGCCCGTGACGACCTCGGCCACGTCCTTCTTGAGGTCGCCGTAGCCGCGGCCCGCGTAGCGCTCCTCGAGCGCTTCCACGGCCGTGCCCTCGAAGGCCGACAGGATCGTCAGCAGGTTCGAGACGCCCGGCTTCGCGCCGCGGTCGAAGCGGATCTCGCGCTCCGTGTCGGTGACGGCCGAGCGGATCTTCTTGGCCGTCCTCGCCGGCTCGTCCAGCAGCCACACCACGCCCGCGTCGCTCGCCGCCGACTTGCTCATCTTCGACGTGGGGTCCTGCAGGTCGTAGATGCGGGCGGTGTCCTTCTGGATCATCGGCTCGGGGATCCGGAACACGTCGCCGAACCGCCCGTTGAAGCGCTTGGCGAGGTCGCGGGTGAGCTCCACGTGCTGCTTCTGGTCGTCGCCGACGGGCACGACCTCGGTGCCGTAGAGCAGGATGTCGGCGGCCATCAGCGTCGGGTACGCGAACAGGCCGAGCGTCGTCGCGTCGGCGCCCTGCTTCTGCGACTTGTCCTTGAACTGGGTCATGCGGCTGGCCTCACCGAACCCCGTGAGCGTGTTGAGGATCCACGCCAGCTCCGTGTGCGCCGACACGTGCGACTGCACGAACAGCGTCGAGACGGCGGGGTCGATGCCGGCGGCGATGTACTGCGCGGCGGTGCGCCGGGTGCTCGCGCGGAGCGCCGCGGGATCCTGCGGGACGGTGATGGCGTGCAGGTCGACGACGCAGAACACGGCGTCGTGCGTCGTCTGCATCTCCTTCCACTGCAGGAGCGCGCCGATGTAGTTGCCGATCTGCAGCGAGTCGGCGGACGGCTGCATGCCGGAGAAGAGGACGGGACGTGCGGTCATGGCGATGCCTTCGTGTGCGGAGCGCGGGCGCTCGGGGTGCGCCGGTCGGGCGCGGAGGGAGGGGGGCGGATCAGATCGCGTAGTCGACGACGACGGGCGTGTGGTCCGACCATCGCTGGTCGTACGCCTCGGCGCGGTCGACCGCGTACCCGACGACCTTCTCGGCGAGGGCCGGGGTCGCGAGCTGGTAGTCGATGCGCCAGCCGGTGTCGTTGTCGAAGGCCTTGCCGCGCCAGCTCCACCACGTGTACGGGCCGTCGACCTCGCCGGCCTGCTGGCGGCCGACGTCGACCCAGCCGAGGCCGGGCCCGGTGGATCCGTCGACGCCCGTGACGTCCTCGCCGGCCGGGCCGGTGATGCGGTCGAGGTAGGCGCGCTCGCGCGGCAGGAAGCCGGCGCGCTTCACGTTGCCCTTCCAGTTGCGGATGTCGAGCTCGCGGTGGCCGACGTTGAGGTCGCCCACGACGACGGCGAGCTCGGAGTGCGCGGCGATCTCGGGCAGGCGCCGCTCCATCCCGTCGAGGAAGCGCCACTTCTCGTCCTGCTTGGCGGTGCCGACCTCGCCGGAGTGCACGTAGGCGCTCACGACCGTGACGAGCATGCCGTCCAGGTCGTAGTCGGCCTCGAGCCAGCGGCCCGCGCTGTCGAAGTCCTCCTCGCCGATGGCGACGCGGTGGATCTCCGCGCGGCGGCGGCTCGCGATGGCGACGCCCGCGCGGCCCTTGGCGGTCGCGGCGTCGTGCAGCACGTTCCACTCGGGGCCGAGGAGGCCCTCGATGTCGCTCGTCTCGGCGCGGACCTCCTGGATCGCGAGGATGTCGACGTCGCGCGTGGCGAGCCAGTCGCCCATGCCCTTGCGGAACGCGGCCCGGATGCCGTTCGTGTTGATGGACGCGACGCGGAGGTTCGAGGGCATGGAGACGATCCTAACGGCGGTGCTCGCCGCGCAGCCGGAGCAGGACGCGGGTCAGCCCGCGCGACTGCGCGTACCGCTCGCGGGCCCGGGCGCGCTCCTCCTCCTCGAGGATCCGGCGGGCCTCGTCGAGCCGCTCGAGCCTCTCCCGCTCGAGCTGCTCGGGCGTGAGGTCGCGGGCGTCGATGCCGCGGTCGGCCATGCCGACGGCGATCCACGAGGCGCAGATCAGGATGACCTGGCAGATGAGGTTGAACCAGATCAGCAGTCCGATGATCACGGCGAACGACGCGAGCAGCGGGTTGCGGCTCGCCCCGCCGAGCAGCGCCGTGCCGAGCACCTTGAGCACGCCCATGGCGACGCCGCCGAGGAGCGCGCCCTGCAGGAGCTGAGGCCGCGGGATCCTCACGCCCGAGAGGATCCGGTACGCCCCCGCCAGCACCGCCGTGTCGAGCGCCAGCACGAGCGCGAGGCCCACGGTGCGGCCGACGACGATCGCGAGGAGCGAGTCCTCGCCCACCTGCAGCAGCCGGAACGCGACGCCGAGGAGCCCCGTGCTCACGACCGAGAGGCCGGCCGACAGCAGCATCGCCAGGGCGAAGCAGAGCGCGAGCCCGAGGTCCTTCACCTTGAGCAGCAGGAAGAACGTGGCGGGCGGCGGCAGCTCGAAGATGCGGCGCACCGAGTCGCGCGTGGATGCGAGCCAGCCGAGCGCGGTCACGAGCAGGCCGACGGACCCGATGATCCCGGTCGCCCGCACGGCGTCCGACGCGAGCAGCGCCTGCGGGTCCTCGATCGCCCCGCCCGGCCCGAACAGCCCGGGCACCGCGCCCTGGATCAGCGACAGCAGCGAGTCGAGGAGCGCCGGGTTGCCGGCGAGCACGGATCCGGCCACCGAGAAGCCGACCGCGAGGGCCGCGAACACCGCGAAGACGGCCTGGTACGACATGCCGGCCGCGAGGATCGGCCCGCCCGCCGCCCCGTAGGCGAGGAACACGCGCACGGGCTTCAGCGCCATGACCCGGGCGATGAGCGCGGGGATGCCCGCGGGCGCCGGATCGTCGGCGGTCGTCGCGCCGGTCGCGGGGGAGCCGGGTGCGGGGCGGTCGGGGCGCCCGCGGCCGTCGGGGGCGGTCATCCCCCGAGGATACGGGCCGCCGGGCCCCTGCTAGCGTGGACGGGCCGTTCCGGCAGCCCGGCCGGAGCGCCATCCCGCGCACGGCGTCCGTGCGCGCGGCCGCACCCGAGCGAGGAGTCCCCGTGCGCATCACCGGTATCGGAGTCGGACACGGAGTGGCCACAGGGCCCGTGATGCGGATGCCCGACCCGCTTCCCGAGCCCACGACGGAGCCCTTCGCGGGCGACGCCGACGCCGAGGTCGCCCGCGTCGCCGACGCCCTCGCCGCCACCGCCGACGACCTCGCCGAGCGCGGCGCCCGGGCGGGCGGCGACGCGAAGGACGTGCTCGACGCGCAGTCCCTCATGGCGCGCGACCCCGCGCTCCTCGACTCGGTCGGCCGGCTCGTCGGCCAGGGCCGCTCGGGCGAGCGCGCCGTCTTCGAGGCGTTCGCCACCTTCCAGGAGCTGCTCACGGGCATGGGCGGCTACATGGCCGAGCGGGCGGCGGATCTCGCGGACGTCGCTCAGCGCGTCATCGCCCGGCTCCGCGGCGTGGCCGCGCCCGGCATCCCCACGGCCGACGCGCCGTTCGTCCTCGTCGCGCGCGACCTCGCCCCGGCCGACACCGCTCTCCTCGAGCTCGACCGCGTGCTCGCGCTCGTCACCACCGACGGCGGCCCCACCAGCCACACCGCGATCCTCGCCCGCAGCCGCTCCATCCCCGCCATCGTCGGCGCGACGGCCGCGGCCGACCTGGCCGACGGCGACGAGGTCGTGGTCGACGCGGCGGCCGGCGTCGTGGTCGTCCACCCCGACGACGCCGAGCGCGACGACGCCCTGGGCCGGATCCGCGCCCGCGAGGAGGCGCTCGCCGCCCCGATCACCGACGGCGCGCTGGCCGACGGCACGCCCGTCCCGCTCCTCGCCAACCTCGGGTCACCGGCCGAGGCCGCCCGCGCCGTCGAGCTCGGCGCCGAGGGCGTCGGCCTCTTCCGCACCGAGTTCCTGTTCCTCGACGCCGCCGAGGCGCCGTCCGTCGCCGAGCAGACGGCGCAGTACACCGCGCTCCTCGAGGCGTTCCCCGGCCGCAAGGTCGTCGTCCGCGCTCTCGACGCCGGCGCGGACAAGCCGCTCGCGTTCCTCACCGACGCCCATGAGGAGAACCCCGCCCTCGGCCTCCGCGGCCTCCGCGCGCTGCGGGCGGCTCCCCAGATCCTGCGCGACCAGCTCACGGCCCTCGCGGCGGCCGACGCCGCCACCGACGCCGACCTCTGGGTGATGGCGCCGATGGTCGCCGACGCCGAGGAGTCGGCGTTCTTCGTCGACCTCGGCCGCGAGCTCGGCCTCCGCACCGTCGGGGTCATGGCCGAGGTGCCCTCCCTCGCCCTCCTCGCCGACCAGGTCGTCGAGGTCGCCGACTTCGTGAGCGTCGGCACCAACGACCTCACGCAGTACACGATGGCGGCCGACCGGATGCTCGGCTCGGTCGCCTCCTACCAGGACCCGTGGCATCCGGCCGTCCTCCGCCTCGTGCGCGCGCTCGGCGACGCGGGACGCGGATCCGGCACCCCCGTCGGCATCTGCGGCGAGGCCGCGGCCGACCCGCTCCTCGCCGTCGTCCTCGTGGGCCTCGGCGCGACGAGCCTCTCGATGACGCCGGCCGCCCTCGCGGACGTCCGCCTCGAGCTCGGCCGCCGCACCCTGGACGACGCCCGTGCGGCCGCGGAGGCCGTCCTCACCGCGCGCTCCGCCGCAGGGGCGCGCGCCGCCGCCGAGCGGATCCTCGCCGACCGCTGACGCACGGGCCCGCGCCCCGCGCGGACCCGGACACGACGACGGCCCCGCCGCTCCGAGGAGCTGCGGGGCCGTGCGTCTGCGGGGGAGCGGTGTCGCTACGCCTTGCCGCGCATGATCGCCTGCTTGACCTCGGCGATCGCCTGCGTCACCTGGATGCCGCGCGGGCACGCCTCGGAGCAGTTGAAGGTCGTGCGGCAGCGCCACACGCCCTCCTTGTCGTTGAGGATGTCGAGGCGCACGTTCGACTCGTCGCGCGAGTCGAAGATGAAGCGGTGCGCGTTGACGATGGCGGCCGGGCCGAAGTACTGGCCGTCCGTCCAGAAGACGGGGCACGACGACGTGCACGCGGCGCAGAGGATGCACTTGGTGGTGTCGTCGAAGCGGGCGCGCTCGGCCGCGGACTGGATCCGCTCCTTGCCCTTCTCCGGCTTCGTGTTCGAGATGAGGAACGGCTGCACGTCGCGGAACGACTCGAAGAACGGCTCCATGTCGACGACCAGGTCCTTCTCCAGCGGCAGGCCCTTGATGGCCTCCACGTAGATGGGCTGGTCGATGTCGAGGTCCTTGATGAGCGTCTTGCACGCCAGGCGGTTGCGGCCGTTGATGCGCATCGCGTCGGATCCGCACACGCCGTGCGCGCAGGAGCGGCGGAAGGTCAGCGACCCGTCCTGCTCCCACTTGATCTTGTGCAGCGCGTCGAGGATCCGGTCGGTCGGGTACACCTCGACGTCGAAGTCCTCCCACCTCGGCTCGGCGTCCTGGCCGGGGAGGTAGCGGCGGATGATGAGGGTCACCGTGAAGGTGGGGATGGCGGACGCCTCTCCCGCGGGGGGTGCGTCCAGGGTTGCGGTGCTCACGGGTGCGTTCCTATTCCGTAGGTGGTGCGGTGACGTGCGGCGGCGCTGACCTCGTGGGTCAGTACTTCCGCTCCATCGGCTGGTAGTTCGTGATGACCACGGGCTTGGTGCTCAGCTTGATGTGGTCGCCGGCGTCGGTGCTGTGCGCGTCGCCGGTGAGGTACGCCATGGTGTGGACCATGTAGTTCTCGTCGTCCCGCTTGGGGTAGTCCTCGCGGAAGTGGCCGCCGCGGCTCTCCTTGCGGTACATCGCCGAGTAGACGACGACCTCCGCGAGGTCGAGAAGGAAGCCGAGCTCGATGGCCTCGAGCAGGTCCGTGTTGAACCGCTGGCCCTTGTCCTGCACCTGGATGTTCGTGTACCGCTCGCGCAGGTCGGCGATCACCTTGGTGACCTCGATCAGCGTGTCCTCGGTGCGGAACACCTGGGCGTTGCGGTCCATCGACTCCTGCAGCTCGCGGCGGAGCGTCGAGATCCGCTCGGTGCCGTTCGAGTTGCGGGCGCCCTCGACGAGGCCCTTCACGAAGTCGGCGGCGTCCGCGGGCAGCGGCGTGAAGTCGACGCCCTTCACGTACTCGGCCGCGTAGTTGCCCGCGCGCTTGCCGAACACGTTGATGTCGAGGAGCGAGTTGGTGCCGAGGCGGTTGGATCCGTGGACCGACACGCACGCGCACTCGCCGGCGGCGTACAGGCCGGGCACGACGGTCGTGTTGTCGGAGAGGACCTCGGCCTTGATGTTCGTGGGGATGCCGCCCATCGCGTAGTGCGCGGTCGGCAGCACGGGCACGGGCTCCGTGTAGGGCTCGACGCCGAGGTACGTGCGCGCGAACTCCGTGATGTCGGGGAGCTTCGCGTCGATGACCGCGGGCTCGAGGTGCGTGATGTCGAGGTAGACGTAGTCCTTGTTCGGGCCCGCTCCCCGTCCCTCGCGGATCTCGGTGGCCATGCAGCGCGCGACGATGTCGCGGGGCGCGAGGTCCTTGATCGTCGGGGCGTACCGCTCCATGAAGCGCTCGCCCTCGCTGTTGCGGAGGATCGCGCCCTCGCCGCGGGCCGCCTCCGACAGGAGGATGCCGAGGCCGGCGAGCCCGGTCGGGTGGAACTGGAAGAACTCCATGTCCTCCAGCGGCAGGCCCTTGCGCCAGATGATCCCGACGCCGTCGCCCGTGAGGGTGTGCGCGTTCGAGGTCGTCTTGTAGATCTTGCCGAAGCCGCCGGTGGCGAAGATGACGGCCTTCGACTGGAAGACGTGGATCTCGCCGGTCGACAGCTCGAGGGCCACGACGCCCGCGGGCTGCTCCTTGCCGTCGACCTCGGCCATGACGAGGTCGAGCACGTAGAACTCGTTGAAGAAGTTGATGCCGAACTTGACGCAGTTCTGGTACAGCGTCTGCAGGATCATGTGGCCCGTGCGGTCGGCCGCGTAGCAGGAGCGGCGGACGGGGCTCTTGCCGTGGTCGGCCGTGTGACCGCCGAAGCGGCGCTGGTCGATCTTGCCGTCGGGCGTGCGGTTGAAGGGCAGGCCCATGTTCTCGAGGTCGATGACCGCGTCGATGGCCTCCTTGGCGAGGATCTCCGCCGCGTCCTGGTCGACGAGGTAGTCGCCGCCCTTGACGGTGTCGAAGGTGTGCCACTCCCAGCTGTCCTCCTCGACGTTCGCGAGCGCCGCGGCCATGCCGCCCTGCGCCGCGCCCGTGTGGGAGCGGGTGGGGTACAGCTTCGAGATGACGGCCGTGTTCGCCTGCGGTCCCGCCTCGATCGCGGCGCGCATGCCGGCGCCGCCCGCACCCACGATCACGATGTCGAACTGGTGGTAGTGGACGCCGTCCACGATGGTGCTCGCGGAGGGCTGGGGACCGGGGGTGGCGGTGTCGGTGGTCACAGGGCTCTTTCTCGAGGCGGAAGGGGGAGCGACTAGAGGTCGCCGCAGAAGGCGGGGAGGAGGTCCGCGGGCTGGCCGGCGGGGCACGGGTCGAACGTGAAGACCACGAGGGTGCCGAGCACGAGGAGGACCACGGTGGACGCGACGAGCGCGCCCTTCAGGATCTTCCGGGTGCGGGGCGACGCCGCGTAGTCGTTCACGAGCGTGCGCATGCCGTTGGCGCCGTGGATGACCGCGAGCCAGAGCAGCGCGATGTCCCACACCTTCCAGAACGGGTCGGACAGCTTGCCGCCGACGAACGCGAAGTCGATGGCCTTGATGCCCTCGCCGTTGATGAGGTTGACGTAGAGGTGGCCGAAGATGAGCACGACGAGCACGACGCCCGAGGCGCGCATGTACATCCAGCCCCACTTCTCCCAGTTCACGCCGCCCTGGGGGCGGGGCTGCCTGGCCTGGCGGGGACGCTCGACGCTCACCTGCTGTGCGATGTCGCTCATGGTCAGATCCATCCCGCTTCGCTGAACACGTTCATGAGGTGGCGCGGCACGAAGCCGGCCATGAGCACCACCCACAGGCCGATGACCACGTAGAACATGAGGCGCTGGTGCTTGGCGCCGAAGCGCCAGAAGTCGATGAGGATGATCCGCAGCCCGTTGAGCGCGTGGAACCCGATGGCTCCGACGAGCGCGACCTCGCCGATGCCCATGACCGGGTTCTTGTACGTGCCGATGACCGCGTTGTAGGCCTCGGGGCTCACGCGGATGAGGCTCGTGTCGAGCACGTGCACGAGGAGGAAGAAGAAGATGGACACGCCGGTGATGCGGTGCAGCACCCAGGACCACATGCCCTCGCGGCCCCGGTACAGCGTCCCGGCGGGGACCTTCGGTGCGCGCGAGCTCTGCGGCTCCCGGGTTCCTGTCGTCTTGATGGACACGGAACGACCCTCCCTGATGCTGGTGCCCCGTGGGCGGAGCGCCTCCGCGCTGACGTTGCGCGAGGTCACCAGTCTACGGCCGCCCTCCGCGCGGCTGCCCGTTAGGGCACCCTAAGGGGCCGGGCGTCCGCGCGTCCCGGTCAGGCGCCGACGGGCACCGGGCCGGCGCCCGCGGGATCCGCCGTCTGCAGCGCCGAGCGACGGGCCGAGACGGCACGGCCGTAGTGCCCGATGAGCTCGTCGCCGATGGTCGCCCAGGAGCGGCCGAGGACCGCGCGGCGCCCGGCCTCGCCCATGCGGAGGCGCATCGGCTCGCTCGCGACGAGCTGGTCCACGAGGCGGCGGAGGTCGGCGTCGCGCGGCGACGCGGGGTCGAAGAGGAAGCCGTCGGTGCCGTGGTCGACGAGGTCGATCGGGCCGCCCGCGTGCGGGGCGACCACGGGCAGCCCGGACGCGTGCGCCTCCTGCACCGTCTGGCCGAACGTCTCCTCCGTGCCGGTGTGCACGAAGACGTCCATCGCGGCGTAGGCGGCGGCGAGCTCGCGACCGCCGACGCGGCCGAGCCACGTCACGGGCATCCCCGCGAGCGCGCGCCGGGCCGATGCCTGGCTCGGGCCGTCGCCCGCGATGAGGAAGCGCACGCCGCGGATCCCCCGGAGCGCCTGCAGCCGCTCGAGCTGCTTCTCGGGGGCGATGCGGCCGACGTACCCGACGACGGTCTCGCCGCCGGGCGCGACGCGGTGGCGGAGCGCGACCGCGTCCTCCATGGCGCGGTTGCGGGGGTGGTAGCGGTCGAGGTCGACGCCGCGGCCCCAGCGGGCCACGCGCTCGACGCCCGCCGCGGCGAGGTCGGCCGCCGCGGCGCTCGAGGGCGCGAGGGTCAGGTCGGCGCCCTGGTGGATCCAGCGCACGAGCCGCCAGACGTAGGGCGCGGTCGCGGCGAGGCGGTTGCGGCGGGCGTACCCGGCGACGTCCGTCTGGAACACGGCCACCGACGGGGTGTCGATGCGCGTCGCGGCCGCGATGGCCTGCGCGCCGAGGAAGAGGGGGGACGCGGCGTGCAGCACGTCCGGCGCGAAGTCGGTGAGGAGGCGCAGCACGTGCGGGCTCGGGATCCCGACGGGGAACTGCCGGTAGGCGATGGCCGGGACGCCGTGCACGCGGAAGCCCGCGAACTCGGCGGGGGCGCCCGCGTCCGGGGCGATGACGAGGACCTCGTGCCCGCGGTCCCGCAGGTGCTCGAGCACCCGGCAGACGCTGGTGGTGACGCCGTTGACGGTGGGCAGGAAGCTCTCGCTGACGACGGCTACGCGCATGCCCACGACGCTAGGCACCCGCGCCGTCGCGGCTCCCGCGACGCCGTGAACGCCCCGTTGCGGGAGCGTGAACTCGGCGCCTCCGGGCGGCTCCCAGCCAGCCGATAGGGTGAGGGGCATGGCCGAGAAGACGAGCGCGATCTCCCGTTTCTACAGCGTGATCCCCGCGGGAGGCGTGGGCTCCCGTCTCTGGCCGCTCTCGCGTGCCGACGCCCCGAAGTTCCTCCACGACCTCACGGGATCCGGCCGCACGCTCCTGCGCGACACGTGGGAGCGGCTCGCGCCCCTCTCCGGCGAGGAGCGGATCATGGTCGTCACCGGCCGCGCGCACCGCGCCGCCGTCGAGGCGCAGCTGCCCGAGCTCGCCGACCCGAACGTCGTCCTCGAGAGCGAGGGCCGCGACAGCACGGCGGCCATCGCGCTCGCCGCCGCGATCCTCGAGCGCCGCGAGCCGGGCGTCATCATCGGCTCGTTCGCGGCCGACCACGTGATCTCCGACCCCGACCTCTTCCGCGACACGGTCCGCGAGGCCGTCATCGCCGCGGACGCCGGGTACATCACCACCATCGGCATCACGCCGACCGAGCCCGCCACCGGCTTCGGCTACATCCACACGGGCAAGGCGCTGAGCATCGAGGACGCCCCGCACGCGCTCGAGGTCGCCTCCTTCGTGGAGAAGCCGAGCATCGGCGTCGCACGCGGCTACGTGAAGGGCGGCACGCACCTCTGGAACGCCGGCATGTTCATCGCCCGGGCCGACCGCCTGCTCGAGGAGCTCGGCCGCACGGAGCCGGAGCTGCTGAAGGGCGTGCTCGAGCTCGCCGAGGCGTGGGACACCGCCGAGCGCGGCGTGGTCGTCGACCGCGTCTGGCCGAACCTCAAGAAGATCGCCATCGACTACTCGGTCGCCGAGCCCGCCGCCGCACGCGGGGCCCTTGCCGTCATCCCCGGCCGCTTCACGTGGGACGACGTGGGCGACTTCGCCTCCGTCGCCAAGATGCACTCGAGCGGCCGCAAGTCCGACCTCGTCATCCTGGGCGAGGACGCGCGCGTGCTCTCGGACGCCTCGAGCGGCATCGTCGTCGCCAACAGCAAGCGCGTCATCAGCCTCATCGGTGTGCGCGACATCGTCGTCGTCGACACCCCGGACGCCCTCCTCGTGACCACCAAGGAGAACGCGCAGCGCGTGAAGAGCGTGGTGGACGCGCTCAAGCTCAGCGGCGGGACGGACGTCCTGTAACGAAGGGGCAACGATCCCCCGCGGGGGTTTCCGCGGGTGGAGAGCGCCCGGAGCCGCGCCGTTAGATTCCGGGGATGCCCCGCACCCCGCGCGTCCTCCGCATCGCCTCCCTGCCCTTCGCCCTCCTCGCCGCCGCGTCCCTCGCGGGATGCGGCGCGGCCCCCGAGCCCGGCGCCACCGGCTCGGCCGACGCGGGCGAGTACTGCGCCCGCATGGTCACGAACTCCGGCGGCCTCCAGGACCGCTCCTTCAACCAGTCGAGCTGGGAGGGGCTGCAGCGCGCCGAGCAGGAGCTGGGGATCCAGGCCGACGTCCTCGTCTCCACCTCGGAGACCGACCTCGCGCCGAACGTCGAGCAGGCGGTCGGGACGGGCTGCGGCTTCGTCCTCACGGTGGGCTACGAGCTGGCCGAGGCCACCTCGGCGGCGGCGGCCGAGAACCCGGACGTGCACTTCTCGATCGTCGACGAGGTCGTCGACGCCCCCAACGTCAAGCCGCTCGTCTTCGACACGGCGCAGGCCTCCTACCTCGCGGGCTACCTCGCGGCGGGCGTGAGCGAGACGGGCAAGGTCGGCACGTTCGGCGGCGGCAACCAGCCGCCCGTCACCCTCTTCATGGACGGCTTCGTCGACGGCGTCGCCGCGTACAACCAGGCGCACGGCACGCAGGTCGTGGCGCTCGGCTGGGACGCGGCCGCGCAGGACGGCACCTTCACGGGCGACTTCGAGGACGTCGCGAAGGGGCAGACCACCACGCAGAACCTGCTCGACCAGGGCGCCGACGTGATCATGCCCGTCGCCGGCCAGGTGGGGGAGGGCGCGGCGTCGGCCATCCTCTCCCACGGCAGCGGCAAGCTGATCTGGGTCGACAACGACGGCTACGACACCCTCCCCGCCGAGTACCGCCCGCTCCTGCTGACGAGCGTGCTGAAGGACACCGGGCAGGCGGTCGTCGACATCGTGGGCGACGACGAGCAGGGCACCTTCTCCTCCGAGCCGTACGTCGGCACGCTCGCCAACGGCGGCGTCGGCCTCGCCCCGTACCACGACCTGGCCGCCGCGGTGCCCGCCGAGCTGCAGGCGGAGCTCGACGCGCTGGAGGCGCGGATCGTCTCCGGCGAGGTCGAGGTGCGCTCGGTCTCGACCCCCTAGCAGGGCCCGCGTTTCCGCGGTGTTTCGCCCCCGTCGCGGATCGATAACGCTTGTTCCCCGGACCCCGATCGGGGTCCGGGGAGCATTCCCGCGCATGGGTAACATGAACGCACATCGCCCGGCGGACCCGGGCTGCATCTGGAGGCCACAGTGACCATCACCACCCGAAAGGCCGCCCTGGGCGGTCTCGCCGCCGTCGGCATCACCGCGATCCTCGCGGGCTGCGGCGCCGCCCCCGAGTCGACCGCGGGAGGTGCGGGCGGCGACGTGAAGAGCGACCTGCTCACCTGCATGGTCTCCGACTCCGGCGGATTCGACGACAAGTCGTTCAACCAGCTCGGCTTCGAGGGCCTGAACAAGGCCGTCGACACCCTCGGCCTCCCGGCCCCCAAGCCCGTCGAGTCGGCGTCCGAGACCGACTTCGCGCCGAACCTCACCAACCTGGCCGACCAGGGCTGCGGCCTCATCGTCACCGTCGGGTTCCTCCTCAAGGAGGCCACCGAGGAGGCGGCGAAGGCGAACCCCGACATCGAGTACGCGATCATCGACGACGCGCAGATCAGCGCCGACAACGTCAAGCCCATCACCTTCAACACCAGCGAGGCCGCGTTCCTCGCGGGCTACTCGGCGGCGGCCTACTCGAAGACCGGCACGGTCGGCACCTTCGGCGGCCTGCAGATCCCGACCGTCACGATCTTCATGGACGGCTTCGTCGACGGCGTGGAGTACTACAACGAGCAGAAGGGCAAGGACGTCAAGGCCATCGGCTGGGACGTCGCGAGCCAGAGCGGGTCGTTCACCGGTGAGTTCGTCGCCAACCAGACGGCCAAGACCGCCGCGCAGACGCTGATCGACCAGGGCGCGGACGTCATCATGCCCGTCGGCGGCCCGATCTTCCTCAGCGCCGGCGAGGCCATCCGCGACTCGAGCGACAAGAAGGTCGTCATGGTGGGCGTCGACTCGGACGCGTACGAGACCGCGCCCGACCTCAAGGACCTCTTCCTCACCTCGGTGCTCAAGGGCATCGACGCGGGCGTCGAGGACGTCGTGACGAACGCCGCCAAGGACGAGTTCGACGCGACCCCGTACGTCGGCACCCTGGAGAACGGCGGCGTGGACATCGCCCCGTTCCACGACTACGAGTCCGAGGTCCCGTCCGACCTGTCGGGCGAGCTCGACGCGATCAAGGCCGGCATCATCGACGGCTCGATCACCGTCGAGTCGCCGTCGTCGCTGACGAAGTAGCATCGAACGCACCGCGGGGGGATCGGCAGTCGCCGGTCCCCCCGCCGCGTGCTCACCACACCCACCGAACAGATTGATCCGATGAAGCTCGAACTGCGGGGAATCACCAAGCGCTTCGGCGCGCTGGTGGCCAACGACCACATCGACCTCGTCGTCCACCCGGGCGAGATCCACTGCCTGCTGGGCGAGAACGGCGCGGGCAAGTCCACGCTGATGAACGTGCTCTACGGCCTGTACCAGGCCGAGGAGGGCGAGATCCTGCTCGACGACCGGGTGGCGCGGTTCGCCGGCCCCGGCGACGCGATGGCCGCCGGCATCGGCATGGTGCACCAGCACTTCATGCTCATCCCCGTCTTCACGGTCGCGGAGAACGTCATGCTCGGCCACGAGGAGACGAAGCTCGGCGGCCGCCTCGACCTCGCAGGAGCCCGCGCGAAGGTGCGCGAGATCTCCGCCCGGTTCGGCTTCGACGTGGATCCGGACGCGCTCGTCGCGGACCTCCCCGTCGGCGTGCAGCAGCGGGTCGAGATCATCAAGGCCCTGTCGCGCGACGCGGAGGTGCTCGTGTTCGACGAGCCGACCGCCGTGCTCACGCCGCAGGAGACCGACGAGCTCATGGTGATCATGAAGCAGCTGCGGGACGCGGGCACGGGCATCGTCTTCATCACCCACAAGCTGCGCGAGGTCCGCGAGGTCGCGGACCGCATCACGGTCATCCGGCTCGGCAAGGTGGTCGGCGAGGCCGAGCCCACGGCCAGCAACGCCGAGCTCGCCTCGCTCATGGTCGGCCGGAGCGTGTCGCTCACGGTCGCCAAGGAGCCGGCGACGCCCGGCGACGCGGCCCTCGTGGTGCGCGACCTCACGGTGGTCGACGCGGCCGGCCAGGTGGTCGTCGACGGCGTGAGCTTCGAGGTGCACGCGGGGGAGATCCTCGCCATCGCGGGCGTCCAGGGCAACGGCCAGACCGAGCTCACCGAGGCGATCCTCGGGCTGCAGCCGCGCGTCACCGGCACGATCGACCTCGACGGCACGCGCCTCACCGGCCGCTCCGTCCGCCGGGTGCTCGACGCGGGCGTCGGCTTCGTGCCCGAGGACCGCAACGAGGACGGGCTCGTCGCCGAGTTCACCATCGCCGAGAACCTCATGCTCGACCGGTCCGACAGCCCGCCGTTCGTCGTGGCCGGATCCCTCAAGCTCGGCTACCTCGACGAGTTCGCGCGCGACCGCGTGCGCGAGTTCGACATCCGCACGCAGGGCATCGAGACGCATGTCGGCCGCCTCTCCGGCGGCAACGCGCAGAAGGTCGTGCTCGCGCGCGAGCTCAGCCGCGACCTCCGCCTGTTCGTCGCGGCGCAGCCCACCCGCGGCCTCGACGTCGGGTCCATCGAGTTCGTGCACACCCGCGTCGTCGAGACGCGCGACCGGGGCCTGCCCGTCATCGTCGTCTCCACGGAGCTCGACGAGGTCGCGGCGCTGGCCGACCGCATCGCGGTCATGTACCGCGGCGGCATCGTCGGCATCGTGCCGGGCGACACCCCGCGCGACGTGCTCGGCCTGATGATGGCCGGCGAGGTCCCCGCATCCGCCACCCCCACCCCGACCGCCGGAGGGCGCCCCGCATGACCGACGACACCCGACGTCCCGAGGGCCACGGCCCCGAGGACCCGTCCGCGGGGCAGCTGCCCGCCTCCGGTCGCGAGGCCGGATCCGTGGGCGACCCGACGCGATCCGAGGCGCCCGCGGGCGTGCCCGCCGTCTCGACCGGAGCGCCCGCCGACGGCCCCGGACCCGAGGCCGAGGGCTCGCGCGCGGGTCAGGTCCTCCGCGAGATCGCGAGCGGCAGCGCACTGCTGTCCGTGCTCGCGGTCGTGCTGTCGCTCGTCGTGGGCGCGCTGCTCATCGCGGTCACCGACGAGGAGACGCAGAAGGCGGCGGGCTACTTCTTCAGCCGCCCGCTCGACACGCTCCGCGCGGGCTGGGACGCCGCGTCCGGCGCGTACTCCGCGCTCTTCCAGGGCTCCATCTACAACTTCCGCCGCCCGGGCTTCGAGAACGGCATCAAGCCGCTCACCGAGACCCTGACCTTCGCGACCCCGCTCATCGCGGCCGGCCTCGGCGTCGCGCTCGCGTTCCGCGTCGGCCTGTTCAACATCGGCGCGCGCGGCCAGATGCTCATCGCCGCGGCGTGCGCGGGCTGGGTCGGCTTCAGCTTCGACATGCCGCCCGTCATCCACCTGGTGCTGGCGGTCGGCGCGGGCATCCTCGGCGGCGCGCTCTGGGGCGGGATCGTCGGCCTCCTCAAGGCTCGCACCGGCGCGCACGAGGTGATCGTCACGATCATGCTCAACTACGTCGCGTTCTACCTCCTCTCCTACCTCTTGCGGACGCCGGGCCTGCTGCAGGCACCCGGGTCCAACAACCCGAAGACGCCGGCCATGCTCGACACGGCCGTCTTCCCGGCGATCCTCGGCGACCGGTACTCGCTGCACGCGGGCTTTCTCGTGGTCGTCGTCGCGACGGTCGTGGTCTGGTACCTGCTGAACCGCTCCGGCCTCGGCTTCCGCTTCCGCGCGGTCGGCGAGAACCCGAGCGCGGCCCGGGTCGCGGGCATCGACGTCAAGAACTCCTACCTCTACGCCATGCTCATCTCCGGCGGGCTCGCGGGCCTCGCGGGGGCGAGCCAGGTGCTCGGCACCGTCACCACGGGCTTCAGCTCGGGGATCGACGCGGGCATCGGCTTCGACGCCATCACGGTGGCGCTGCTCGGCCGCAGCCGGCCGTGGGGCGTCTTCGTCGCGGGGATCCTGTTCGGCGCCTTCAAGGCCGGCGGCTTCTCGATGCAGGCGGCCGAGGGCGTGCCCATCGACATCGTCGTGGTCGTCCAGTCGCTCATCGTCCTGTTCATCGCGGCGCCGCCGCTCGTCCGGGCGGTCTTCCGACTGCCCGCACCGGGCCAGGCGCGTCGCACCACCCGGCCCCGGAAGGCGGCGCTCAGCTCGTGACCGCGACCACCCCCACCCCGGCGCCGTCCGCGGCGCCCCACGGCCCCGCGGCCGTCGCCCTCGAGCGCGTCGTCACGACGAGCTGGAAGGCGCCCGTCGCCTTCGGCGTCTTCACGGCGATCTCGCTCGTCCTCTTCGTGCTCCTCGGCCGCGAGGGGTCGAGCACGTTCGGCCTCTCCACCGGGACCGACCTCATCCAGCTGGCGCCGCTCGTGCTGCCGACCGCCGCGACGGGGATCGTCGTCACGGTCGCGCTGGCCGCGATGACGGTCGTCTCGGCCGTGCTGGTGCGGCGTGCCGCGAAGGTGCCGCTGTGGTTCACGGCCGCGTTCGCGATCCTGTTCCTCGTCGCGTTCCTCACCTGGGCATCGGCGGGCCAGACCATCCCGGTGCCCGGCCTCCTCGTCGGCACCGTGAGCCTGTCGGTGCCGCTCATCTTCGGCGCGCTCGGCGGCGTGCTCTCCGAGCGCGTCGGCGTCGTCAACGTCGCCATCGAGGGGCAGCTGCTCGCGGGCGCCTTCGTGTCGGCCGTGGTCGCGTCCGTCACCGGCCAGCCGCTCATCGGGCTCGCGTCCGCGATGGTCGCCGGCATGCTGGTGTCGTTCGTGCTCGCGGCGTTCGCCATCAAGTACCTGGTCGACCAGGTCATCGTCGGCGTGGTGCTCAACGTGCTCGTCACGGGCCTCACGAGCTTCCTGTTCTCGCAGGTGCTCACGGCCGACGCGGCGACGCTCAACTCCCCGCCGCGCTTCGACCGCATCGACATCCCGATCCTGGGGCAGATCCCGATCATCGGGCCCGTGCTGTTCCGGCAGACCATCATCGTGTACGTCATGTACGTGGCGGTGTTCCTCGTCTGGTACTGCCTCTTCCACACCCGCTGGGGCCTGCGCCTCCGCGCGGTCGGCGAGCACCCGCAGGCCGCCGACACCGTGGGCATCAAGGTCGCGCGCACCCGGTTCTGGAACGTGTCCCTCGCGGGCGCGATCGCGGGCCTCGGCGGGGCGTTCTTCACGCTCGGCTCGGTCGGCGCGTTCAACAAGGAGATGACGGCGGGTGCCGGCTTCATCGCGCTGGCCGCGGTCATCTTCGGCCGGTGGGATCCGCTGCGCGCGACGCTCGCGGCCCTCCTGTTCGGCTTCGCGAGCAACCTGCAGAACGTCCTCGGCGTCATCGGGTCGCCCGTGCCGAGCGAGTTCATGCTGATGCTGCCGTACGTCGTGACCATCGCCGCGGTGGCCGGACTGGTGGGGCAGGTGCGCGGCCCCGCCGCCGCCGGCAAGCCCTACGTGAAGTCGTGAGCGCCGAGGAGCCCGTCCAGTCGGGCGGCATCGACTGGGGATCCCTCCGCGAGGCGGCGCACGAGGCCATGCAGCGCGCGTACGTCCCGTACTCCCGCTTCCCCGTGGGCGTCGCGGCCATCGCGACCGACGGACGGGTGATCACCGGCTGCAACGTCGAGAACGCCTCCTACGGCCTGACGCTGTGCGCCGAGTGCGCGCTCGTCTCCGTCCTGCACCTCACGGGCGGCGGCCAGCTCGTCGCCTTCACGTGCGTGGACGGCGACGGCAACATCCTCATGCCGTGCGGGCGCTGCCGCCAGCTGCTGTTCGAGCACGCGGTGCCGGGCATGCTGCTGGAGACCGTGTCGGGCATCCGCACGATCGACGAGATCCTGCCCGACGCCTTCGGGCCGAGCACGCTCGACGCGTACGGGGACCGCTCGTGAGCGCCGCGTTCGACGTCGTCGACCTGATCCGCACGAAGCGCGACGGCGGCCGGCTCTCCACGGCGGAGATCGACTGGCTCGTGGCGGCGTACACCGACCGCTACGTGGCCGACGAGCAGATGGCCGCGCTCGCGATGGCGATCCTGCTGCGCGGCATGGACCGCACGGAGATCCGCGACCTCACCCTCGCGATGATCGCGAGCGGCGAGACGCTCGACTTCTCGGGGTTGGGCAAGCCCACGGTCGACAAGCACTCCACGGGCGGCGTGGGCGACAAGATCACGCTCCCGCTGATGCCGCTCGTCGCCTCATACGGCGTCGCCGTGCCGCAGCTCTCGGGCCGCGGCCTCGGCCACACGGGCGGCACGCTCGACAAGCTCGAGTCGATCCCCGGCTGGCGCGCCGACCTCTCCACCGAGGAGATGGTGCAGCAGATGAAGGACCACGGCGGCGTGGTCTGCGCGGCCGGCAGCGGCCTCGCGCCGGCGGACAAGCGCCTCTACGCGCTGCGCGACACCACGGGCACGGTCGAGGCGATCCCGCTCATCGCCTCCAGCATCATGAGCAAGAAGATCGCGGAGGGCACGGGCGCGCTCGTGCTCGACGTGAAGTTCGGCGGCGGCGCCTTCATGACGGACATCGACCGGTCGCGCGAGCTCGCGCGCACCATGGTCGAGCTCGGCACCGACGCGGGGGTGCGGACGACCGCGCTCCTGACCGACATGGACGTGCCGCTCGGCCTCGCCATCGGCAACGCCAACGAGGTGCGCGAGTCCGTCGAGGTGCTCGCGGGCGGCGGCCCCGCCGACGTCGTGGAGCTGACCCTGGCGCTCGCCCGGGAGATGCTCGCCGCGGTCGGGATGCCGGACGCCGACGTCGAGGACGCCCTCCGCGACGGCCGCGCCATGGACTCGTGGCGCGCCACCGTGCGCGCGCAGGGCGGGGATCCGGACGCGGCCATGCCCGTGGCCCGCGAGACGCACGTGGTCACCGCCGAGCGCGACGGCGTCCTCGTGCAGCAGGACGCGCTCCCGTTCGGCGTCGCCGCCTGGCGCCTCGGCGCCGGTCGCGCGCGCCAGGGCGACGCCGTGCAGCACGCCGCGGGCGTCGACCTGCACGCGAAGCCGGGGGACCGCGTCCGGCGCGGCGACCCGCTGTTCACGCTGTCCGCCGACGAGCCGGAGCGCTTCGCCCGCGCTCTGGAGTCGCTCGAGGGCGCCTACCGGGTCGGCGACCCGGAGGAGCTCGTCCCGCGCGGCCCGCTCGTGCGGGAGCGCATCACGGCCGAGGGCTGATCCGCGCGGCCGGCCGTCGTCCTCCGGGGCGACGGCCGGCGCGCGTGGGCGTGCCGTGCGGTGCCGTGCCGTTCAGCCGATGCGCTCGAGCGCGTCGACCACCACGTCCCAGAACCCGGCGTGGTCGAGGTCGACCGCGACCTGCGTGCTGCAGTCCGCGGGCGCCGGGCGGCGGAGGTCCGCCACCGTCATGCCGGTCGTGTGCGTGCCCGTCAGCTCCACCGAGATCGGCGCGCGCCGCACCGAGACGAGGCGCGGGTCGATCACGCGGGCGACGGCGCACGGGTCGTGGACGGGCGGGCTCGGGAAGTCCTGGCGGTCGTGGTACGCCCGGCCGTACGACTCCATCGAGTCGACGACGAAGCGCGCGGCCGGCGTGCCGAGGGCGGCGATGCGCGCGAGGACCTCGGGCGTGGCGGTGGCCTGGTAGGTGAGGTCGAGGCCGACCATGGTCACGGGCCAGGCCTCGCCGAACACGATGTGGGCGGCCTCGGGATCCACCGCCACGTTGAACTCGGCCACGGCCGTGCTGTTGCCGGCGTGGTACCCGCCGCCCATGAGCACGACCTCCTTCACGCGCTCGACGATGCGCGGCTCGCGGCGCACGGCCAGCGCGATGTTGGTGAGGGCGCCGAGCGGCACCAGCGTGATCTCGCCGGGCGCGTGCGCCATGACGGTCTCGATGATGAGGTCCACGGCGTGCCGCGGGTCGAGCTGCACCGTGGGCTCCGGCAGCTCGGGCCCGTCGAGGCCCGTCTCGCCGTGGATCTCCGGCGCCGTCATCACGGGCCGGACGAGCGGACGGGCGCAGCCGGCGGCGACGGGCACGCCGTGGATCCCCGCGACGGTCGCGACCGCGAGCGCGTTCCGCGTGACCTTGTCGAGCGTCTGGTTGCCGGCGACCGTCGTGATGCCGACGAGCTCCACCTCGGGGCTGCCGTGCGCCAGCATCAGCGCGAGGGCGTCGTCGTGCCCGGGGTCGCAGTCGATCAGGATCTTGACGGGCACGTGGGACCTCCGGGGGCTCAGGGCCGCGCGACGCGTCGCCCACCGATGATGAGTGCGCTCACGACCTCGTCGCGGGCCTCGTCGAGGCTAGTAGATTCGTCCCATGACACTCGCTCCCGAGGACTCCACGCTGCCCGGCGGGGGGTCGTTCCGCGACCTGCCCAAGGTCTCCCTCCACGACCACCTCGACGGCGGCCTCCGCCCCTCGACCATCGTCGAGATCGCCGACGAGATCGGCCTCGACCTGCCCGCGCGGGACGCCGACGCCCTCGGCGCCTGGTTCCGCGACAGCGCCGACTCCGGCTCGCTCGTCGACTACCTCAAGACCTTCGACGTCACCATCGCCGTCATGCAGACCGAGGAGCACCTCGCGCGCGTCGCCCGGGAGTTCGTCGAGGACCTCGCGGAGGACGGCGTCGTCTACGGCGAGATCCGCTGGGCGCCCGAGCAGCACCTCACGACGGGCCTGTCGCTCGACCAGGTCGTCGAGGCCGTGCAGGCCGGCGTCGAGGAGGGCGTGCGCGGCGTCGAGGAGGCGGGCGGATCCATCCGCGTCGGCCAGCTCGTCAGCGCCATGCGCCACCTCGACCGCGGCACGGAGATCGCCGAGCTCGCTGTCCGCCACCGCGACCGCGGCGTCGTCGGCTTCGACATCGCCGGCCCCGAGGCCGGCTTCCCGCCCTCCCGCATGCAGGGCGCGTTCGACCTGCTCGCGCGCGAGTGGATGCCGCGCACCGTGCACGCGGGCGAGGCCGACGGCCTCGAGTCCATCCGCGGCGCGCTGCTCGACGGCCGGGCGCTCCGCCTCGGCCACGGCGTCCGCATCGCCGAGGACATCGAGATCGACAGCGAGGAGGGCGAGGACGTCTTCGTCACGCTCGGCACGCTCGCCCAGTGGATCAAGGACCGCGGCGTGCCGCTGGAGCTCAGCCCCTCGTCGAACCTGCAGACCGGCGCCATCGAGGCATGGGGCGACACCCTGCGCGACCACCCCTTCGACCTGCTCTACCAGCTCGGCTTCACCGTGACGGTGAACACCGACAACCGCCTCATGAGCGGCACCAGCATCAGCCGGGAGCTCGCGCTCCTCACGGACGCGTTCGCCTACGACCTCGACGACCACGAGGCCTTCCAGCTCAACGCGGCCGCGGCGGCCTTCCTCCCGTTGGAGGAGCGCGAGGCGCTCGCCGACATCATCTCCGACGGGTTCGCCCGCCTCTAGCGGGATCCGCCCCCGTCCGTCCGTCCGCCCGCATCGACTGAGAGGTCGCGCCCCGTGCTCCCACCGCTCCCGGACGACGCCGTCACGCTCGGCGCCGAGGCCGCCGACTGGCGCGCGGCGGTGCGCCTCGCGGGCGACGCCCTGGTCCGCACGGGAGCGGCCACGGCCGACTACGCGGAGGCGATGATCCGGGTGGTCGAGGAGTTCGGCGCCTACGTCGTCATCGCGCCGGGCCTCGCGCTCGCGCACGCGCGGCCGGGGCCCGAGACGCTCGCGGACGGTCTCGCTGTCGTCACGCTGCGGGAGCCCGTCGCCTTCGGGCACGCCCACAACGACCCGGTCGACGTCATCGTCGGCCTCGCGGTCACCACGGTCGACCGGCACGTCTCGTCGGTCGCCGACCTGGCGAACGCCTTCAACGACGCCACCGCCATCCCGCGGCTGCGCGCCGCCACCACCGTCGACGAGGTCCGGCGCATCATGGCCGGCGAGGAGAGCGCATGAAGGTCGTCGCGATCTGCGGTGTCGGCATCGGCACGTCCGGCATCCTGAAGGTCAACGCCGAGCGGGCGCTCGCGCGCCTCGGCATCGACGCGGACGTCACGGCGGCCGACCTCGCGAGCGTCGCGTCGCTCGGCGAGGACGCGCAGGTCATCCTCACGTCGCCCGAGCTGGTCGACCGCATCGGCGCGACCTACGCCGACGTCGTCGTGATCGAGAACTACTTCGACCTCGAGGAGATCTCGGCCAAGCTCGACGCCGCGCTGGGCTGAGTCGGCGGATCCTCAGGCCGCGCACGCAGATCCGCCCGGGCGCCGCCGCGCAGCACGATCGCCGCCGCCGCGACGACGACGGCCGCGGCGAGCAGCGCGCCCGCCGTCGCGATCGTCGAGGACGGCGCCGTCACCGGCTCGCCGCGGAGCGCCTGCGCGGTCACGAGCGCGACGACGCCGGCGTATCCGACCGCGGCGACCGCCGTGAGCCGCACGCGCACCCGGTCGGGCGCGAACGCGGGGACCCGCCGCCCGGCCCACGCGATGAGGAGCGCCGCGACCGGCAGCAGCTGCAGCGCGTGCATGCCGACGAAGTGCGGGATCCGCAGGTCGCCCGCCGTCGTGCTCCAGCCGAGCACCGGCAGCCCGGGCCCGCCGTCGGCCGCGCCCACGGCGTGCGCACCCGCGACGCCGTGGAAGTCCGCGAGCTGGGCGGCGGTCGGCGAGGTCATGAGGTACGCGAGGCCCATGCCGACGAGGGCGATGACGGCGCCCGCGCGGATCCCGAGGGTCAGCGCCGGATCGGGCAGCCGCAGCCGGAGCACCGCGAGGCTCGTGACGAAGGCGCAGACGTACAGCACGGTGATGGAGACGGCCATCACGCCCCAGAGCGCCGTGGCGAGCGGCGTCGCGACCTGGAAGTGGCTCGCGGTGCCGGCGGCCGCGGCGCCGACGATCACGCCCTGCTCGACGAGGAGCGCGACGGCCACGACCGTCCCGAGCCGGTGCGCGGTGCGCCGGAAGCGGGGGAGGCGCGCGATGAGCCAGGCCCAGGAGACGGCGTAGACGAGGATCGACACGGAGAACTTGGCGGGCTTGTCCCACACGGGCGCGCCCGTCACGATGCGGTCGTCGACGAGGCGGCCGACGAGGCAGACCGCCGCCACGACGACCATGAGCGCGGCCACGGTCATGAGCGGCCGGTGCCAGGCGAACGCGCGGCGGATCACGACGCGCCGCCCGTCGGGCCGGCGACCGGCATCGAGACGGTCGCCTGCGCGATGCGCCGGAACCCCGCGGCCAGGTGGTCGCCGAGCACCGTGCCCACGACCATCAGCTCGGCCATCGCGGTGCGGTCGTGCCGGCCGCGCACCGCCCCGAGGTCGGCGTCCGCCTGGATCCCCGCCGCCTCCGCGTAGCGCGCGAGGTAGGCGTCCTCCATGCGGTGGCCGGACCGCTCGAACGCGTCCACGGCCCGCGCGGCCTGGGCGCGTCCCGCGTGGCCCTCGAGGACGCACCAGCCGGCGTCCCGGGTGACGGCGTCGACGCGGGCGAGCGCGTCGGCGGGCGGCGGATCCGTCGGCGGCGGCCCCGGCGTGAGCGCGTCCTGCGCCACCGCGAACACGTCCTGCACCTGCCGCTCGTCGTCGTCGAGCACGCCCAGCACCTCGCGCGCCCGGGCGACCGGCAGCCGCCCGACGTCGATGAGCGCGCGGACCAGGCGGACCCGGCGCACGTGCTCGTCGTCGTACTCGGTGCGGTTGTCGCTCACGCGCGCGCCGGCGGGGACGAGGCCCTCGCGCACGTAGTACTTGACGGTGGCGGGTGCGACGCCGGTGGCGTCGGCGAGCTCGGTGATGCGCATGCCGCGAGGCTAGCGCACTGATAGCGTCACTACCAGTAGGGGAGCGGCGGATCCGCGGGGCGGCGCCCCGCGGATCCGGCCGGTCAGACCTCGAGCAGCTGCGGGACGGCCTGCGCGAGGTCGGCGATGATCGCCCGCGCCGCCTCCCGCCGCTCGGCGACGGTCCCCTCGGTGCTCTGCGCGTCGAGGTAGACCTTGACCTTCGGCTCGGTGCCGCTCGGTCGCACGATGAGCCGCGCGCCGTCGCCCAGGTGGAAGCGGAGCACGTCGCTCGGCGGCAGGTCGCCGAAGCCGTCGGCGAGGTCGTCCATCCGCTCGACCCGGCGCGAGCCGATCGTCGCGGGCGGCGACTGGCGGAGCTTCGCCATGATGCGCGGGATGACGGCGAGGTCGGTGACGCGCACCGAGATCTGGTCGCTCGCGAAGGAGCCGAACCGCTCGGCGAACTCGCGGTCGTAGTCGTCGATGGTCTGACCGCGCGACTTCAGCAGCATCACGCCGTGCAGCACCGCGACGGCGGCCGAGATGCCGTCCTTGTCGCTCGTGATCCACGGCGCCACGAGGTAGCCGAGCGCCTCCTCGTAGCCGTAGATGAGGTCGGGCGCCCGCGAGATCCACTTGAAGCCCGTGAGCGTCTCGCGGTAGCCGAAGCCGAGCTCGCGCGCGACGACCTCGAGCGCGGGCGAGGAGACCAGGCTCGACGCGAAGGTGCCCGTGTTGCCGTCCGCCGCGTAGCGCTCGGCGATGCCGAGCCCGAGGAGCATGCCGACCTCGTTGCCCGACAGGCGGCGCCAGGCGCCGTGCTCGTCGGCGATGGCGACCGCGAGGCGGTCGGCGTCGGGGTCGTTGGCGATGATCAGCTCCGCGTCGGCCCGCACGGCCGCCTGGAACGCGAGGTCGAGGGCGCCGGGCTCCTCCGGGTTGGGGAACGCCACCGTCGGGAAGTCGGGGTCGGGATGCGCCTGCGCCTCCACGAGCACCGGCGCGTCCACGCCGACGGCCGCGAAGACACGCGCCGCGGTCTCCCACCCGACGCCGTGCAGCGGCGTGTACACCCAGGTGAGCGGCGCGAGCGGGGCCGCGAAGAGGTCCGCGGTCTCCCGCACGTAGGAGTCGATGACGGACTCGGGCGCGGTCTCGTAGTCGTCGGCGACGGGCAGCTGCTGCACCGTCCGCTCGCCCGCCGCCTTGTGGATGAAGGCGGCGATGTCGCGGTCGGCGGGGCTGACGATCTGCGACCCGTGGTCCTCGTCGCCGAGGTAGACCTTGTAGCCGTTGTCGCGGGCGGGGTTGTGCGAGGCCGTGACCATGACGCCGGCGCTCACGGAGAGGTGCTTCACGGCGTACGCGAGCACGGGCGTGGGCAGCGCGCGGGGGAGGAGCACGGTGCGGACGCCGGCGCCCGCCATGATCCGCGCGGTGTCCTCCGCGAAGACGCGCGAGTTGTGCCGCCCGTCGTAGCCGATGACGATGCTCGGCCGCGGGCTGCGGCTGCGCAGGTAGTCGGCGAACCCGGCGGCGGCCTGCGCGACGAGCACGCGGTTCATGCGGTTGGGTCCCGCGCCCAGCTCGCCGCGGAGCCCGGCCGTGCCGAACTGGAGGCGGGTCTGGAACCGGTCGCGGAGGTCGGCGGACGCCTGCTCGCGCTCGGCCGCGGAGGCGTCGGGCGCGGATCCGTCGACGCGCGCGAGCAGCGCGTCCACCTCGGCGCGCGTGACGGGATCCGGGTCCTGGGCCTGCCAGGCGCGCGCGGCGGCGACGAGGGCCGCGGTCTCCTCGCGGCTCACAGGGCGCCCACGATGCGCGCGAGCATCCCGCCGATGCGGCCCTCGGCGGCGCGGCCGGCCTCGATGACCTCCTCGTGGCTGAGCGGCGTCTCCTGGATCCCCGCGGCGAGGTTCGTGATGAGCGACATGCCGAGCACCTCCATGCCCGCCTCGCGCGCCGCGATGGCCTCGAGCGCGGTGGACATGCCGACGATGTGGCCGCCGATGGCCTCCGCCATGCGCACCTCGGCCGGCGTCTCGTAGTGCGGCCCGCGGAACTGGCAGTAGACGCCCTCGTCGAGGTCGGGCTCGACCTCGTGCGCGATCGCGCGGAGGCGCGCGGAGTACAGGTCGGTGAGGTCGACGAACGTCGCGCCCTCCAGCGGCGAGTCGGCGGTGAGGTTGATGTGGTCGCTGATGAGCACGGGCGTGCCGGGCGTCCAGTGGCGCTTGATGCCGCCCGCGCCGTTGGTGAGGATCATCGTGGTGGCGCCGGTCGCGGCCGCGGTGCGCACGCTGTGCACGACGCGGCGGACCCCGTGGCCCTCGTAGTAGTGGGTGCGCGCGCCGATGACGAGGGCGCGGCGGCCGGACGGCAGCAGCACGCTGCGCAGCGAGCCGACGTGGCCCTCCAGCGCGGGCTTCGAGAAGCCGACGACCTCGGTGGCCGGGATGGTCGCGGTGGTCTCGCCGATGAGGTCCGCCGCGCGGCCCCATCCGCTGCCGAGGGTGAGGGCGACGTCGTGGCGCTCGACGCCCGTGAGCTCGGCGATCTGCCGGGCCGCCTGCCGCGCGATCTCCTGGGGGTCCGCGTCGGGCGACTCGAGGGGGTTGCTGTAGGTCATGCCCCGATCCTAAATGCGCGCACGGCCGGGGCCCGGGCGCCCACGGCGGCCGGGTTCGCGCGAGGGCCCGGGCCTGCGGGATGATGTCCGCATGGGATACGAGTTCGAGGCCACGCAGCGCATCGCCGTCCTCGGAGGGGGCCCGGGCGGGTACGAGGCCGCCATCGCCGGAGCGCAGCTCGGCGCCGAGGTCACGCTCGTCGAGCGCGTGGGCGTGGGCGGCTCCGCGGTGATGACCGACGTGGTCCCCTCGAAGACCCTCATCGCCACCGCGGAGGCCACCAACGCGCTCGGCGAGGCGGCCGACCTCGGCGTCCAGTTCTTCTCCCGCGGCGAGCAGAGCCGCCGGCCGGTGCGTCCCGAGGTCGCCGTCAACCTGCAGGCCGTCAACGACCGGCTGCTGCGCCTCGCGCGCCAGCAGTCCGAGGACATGAAGTCGAGCCTCATCCGCGCGGGCGTCCGCATCGTGCAGGGCGAGGGCCGGCTGGACGGGCCGAACCGCATCATCGTCTCCACGGGCCGCGGGGGCGGCGGCACCGACTTCGACGAGATCGACGCCGACACCACGGTCATCTCCACGGGCGCGAGCCCCCGCATCCTCGAGACCGCGAAGCCCGACGGCGAGCGGATCCTCACCTGGACGCAGCTCTACACGATGGACTCCGTGCCCGAGCACCTCATCGTCGTCGGATCCGGCGTCACGGGCGCCGAGTTCGCGTCGGCCTACACGGCGCTCGGCGCGAAGGTCACGCTCATCTCCTCCCGCGACCAGGTGCTGCCCGGCGAGGACGCCGACGCCGCCCGCGTCATCGAGGACGTCTTCACGCGCAACGGCATGACCGTGCTGTCGAAGTCGCGCGCCGAGTCGGTCGTCCGCCAGGGCGACGGCGTGGTCGCGACCCTCAGCGACGGCCGCGTCGTCGAGGGCAGCCACTGCCTCATGGCGGTCGGATCCGTGCCGAACACCGCGGGGATCGGCCTGGAGGAGGCGGGCGTCCAGCTCAGCGACTCCGGCCACATCCGCGTCAACCGCGTCGCGCGCACCTCCGTGCCGAGCGTCTACGCGGCCGGCGACTGCACCACGTTCCTGCCGCTCGCGTCGGTCGCGTCGATGCAGGGCCGCACGGCCGTCTACCACGCGATGGGCGACGCGGTGAACCCCACCGAGCTCCGCAACGTGACCTCGAACATCTTCACCCAGCCGGAGATCGCCACGGTCGGCTGGTCGCAGAAGCAGATCGAGGAGGGCCTCGCGCAGGGCGACATCTACAAGCTGCCGCTCGCCTCGAACCCCCGCGCCAAGATGCAGAACGTGAAGGACGGCTTCGTGAAGCTGTTCGCGCGCACCGGCTCCGGCACCGTCATCGGCGGCGTCATCGTGGCGCCCAAGGCGAGCGAGCTGATCTTCCCGCTCGCGCTCGCGGTGGAGCACCGGCTCACGGTCGACGACGTCGCGCGCGCGTTCACGGTCTACCCGTCGCTGTCGGGGAGCATCTCCGACGCGGCGCGCGCGATGCACATCGTGCTCTGACCGGCGGCCCGCCCCACGCGAAGACGGCCGGCCCCCGAGGGGACCGGCCGTCGTCGCGTGCGGGGCGGGATCTAGACGATGTCGAGCAGGCGGTGCCCCGACGGGACGGTCTGGCCGACCTCGGCCGCGAGCCCGGTGACGGCGCCGTCGCGGTGGGCCGTGAGGGGCTGCTCCATCTTCATCGCCTCGAGGACCACGAGGAGGTCGCCCTTGACGACCTGCTGGCCCTCCTCGACGGCGAGCTTCACGACGGTGGCCTGCATGGGGGAGGTGACGGATCCGCCGCCGGAGGTGTCGACCGCGCCCGCCTGCTTGCGCCGCGCGGGAGCGGCTGCGCCGCGGCGGGTCGACGATCCGCCGCCCGCGGGGGCGAGGTCCTCGGGGAGGCTCACCTCGATGCGCTTGCCGCCGACCTCGACCACGACGGTGTGCCGCGCGGGCGCCTCCGCTGCGGCGTCCAGCGCACCCGACCAGGGCTCGATGGTGTTGTCGAACTCGGTCTCGATCCAGCGCGTGTAGACGGAGAAGGGCGCGCCGTCGGCGGGCGCGAAGGCGGGGTCGCGCACGATCGCGCGGTGGAAGGGCAGCACGGTCGGCAGGCCCTGCACCTCGAACTCGTCGAGCGCCCGACGCGAGCGCTCGAGGGCGTCCTCGCGGCTGGATCCCGTGACGATGAGCTTCGCGAGCAGCGAGTCGAACGCGCCCGAGACCTCGTCGCCCGCGCGGACGCCGGAGTCGACGCGCACGCCGGGGCCGCCGGGCGCCTGGAACACGTGGACGGGACCGGGGGCGGGGAAGAAGCCGCGGCCCGGGTCCTCGCCGTTGATGCGGAACTCGAACGAGTGGCCGCGCGGCGCCGGGTCGTCGTAGTCGATGAGGCCGCCCGCGGCGATGCGGAACTGCTCGCGCACGAGGTCGATGCCCGTGACCTCCTCGGAGACGGGGTGCTCGACCTGGAGGCGGGTGTTCACCTCGAGGAAGGAGATGGTGCCGTCCTGCGCGACGAGGAACTCGCACGTGCCGGCGCCGACGTAGCCGACCTCGCGGAGGATCGCCTTGGACGCCGCGTAGAGCTGCGCGTTCTGCTCGTCGGTGAGGAACGGCGCGGGCGCCTCCTCGACGAGCTTCTGGTGGCGGCGCTGGAGCGAGCAGTCGCGGGTGGAGATCACGACGACGTTGCCGGCGGAGTCCGCGAGGCACTGGGTCTCGACGTGGCGCGGGCGGTCGAGGTACTTCTCGACGAAGCACTCGCCGCGGCCGAACGCCGCGACGGCCTCGCGGGTGGCGGACTCGAACAGCTCCGGCACCTCCTCGCGGGTGCGGGCGACCTTGAGGCCGCGGCCGCCGCCGCCGAACGCCGCCTTGATCGCGACGGGGAGCCCGTGCACGTCCACGAAGTCGAGGACCTCGGCGGCACCCGAGACGGGGTTGAGCGTGCCCGGTGCGAGCGGCGCGCCCACGCGCTCGGCCACGTGCCGTGCGGTGACCTTGTCGCCGAGCTGCTCGATGGCGCTCGGCGAGGGGCCGATCCAGATGAGGCCGGCGTCGATGACCTGCTGGGCGAAGTCCGCGTTCTCGGCGAGGAAGCCGTAGCCCGGGTGCACCGCGTCCGCGCCGGAGCGGCGGGCGATCGAGAGGATCTTCGCGATGACGAGGTACGTGTCCGCGCTGGTCTGCCCGTCGAGGGCGTAGGCCTCGTCGGCGAGCGTGACGTGCAGCGCGTCGCGGTCCTGGTCGGCGTAGACCGCGACCGAGCCGATCCCCGCATCCCTCGCCGCCCGGATGATGCGGACGGCGATCTCGCCCCGGTTGGCGATGAGGACCTTGTTCACACGCGTCATGGGACCCCAGCCTAGGGTCTGGGATGCGCGCGGCTTCGGAGGGTCGGCACAAACATGCGGAGCCGCGGGGTAGGCGCGCCCACAACCGGACCGCCCGTCGGCGCCCCTGGCATGATCGACCCATGAGCGCATCCGGCACCGCCGACGACGACGCGCGGGCCGCCGCGGACGACCTCGCCGAGCTCCTCCGGGCCACGGTCGCGGAGCTGCAGGCCCGCCGCGCGCCGGACGAGGCGCTCGCCGAGGTGCGCGCGAAGCGCTCGTTCGGGCCCATCAAGCGGCAGCCCGCGATGGTGCCGGTCGGCCGGGCCTGGCGGCTCGGCGTGCTGCTCCTCTCCGCCGACGGATCCCTCCGCCGCACCGGCAGCATCACGCGGGCGGTCGAGCCCACGCGCTCGCAGGGCCTCGACTCGGGCGTCGAGGCGCGCAAGGAGGCCAGGCGCCAGGCCGTGCGGGCGTTCGCGGAGGGCGACGCCGTCGACTACGACTGGGAGCCGATCGCGCTGGACGCCGAGTCGCTCGGCCGCGGCTCCGGGCCGCTGTCGCTCCGCGGCCGCGAGCTGCGCGTGCAGTGGGGGCCCGCCGCGCACGAGACGCGGGCGCTCGCGGCGTACCTCGCCGACCGCATCGAGGTCCTCGGGATGGGCTGAGGCCCGCCCGTCCCGATCTCCGCTCAGACCAGGCGCGCCTCGACCGCGCCCTGCCGGTTCCACAGGTCGGTCCACTCCGTGTCCAGCTCGCGCACGAGCCCGCGGAGGGTGGGGAGCGACAAGCCGACGACCGTGCTCGGGTCGCCCTGGATCCGCTCGATGAAGGCCGCCCCGAGGCTGTCGATGGTGAAGGACCCGGCGACGAGGAGCGGCTCGCCCGTGGCGACGTAGGCGTCGATCTCGGCGTCGGTGATGTCGGCGCGGAAGCGCACGTCGGCGACCGCGGCACGGCCGATGCCGCGCACGATGCGGCCGTCGGCCACCTCGATCAGCCAGTGGCCGGAGTGCAGGCGGCCCTCGCGGCCCCGCTGCGCGCGCCAGCGCTCGGTCGCCCGCGCGACCGTGTGCGGCTTGCCGTGCACCACGCCGTCGATCTCGAAGGCCGAGTCGCCACCGAGCACGAGGCCCGTGATCGGCGCGCCGGCGACGAGCTGCCCCACGACCGCCTCGGCCTTGGCGCGCGCGAGCAGCTGCACCATGTCCGCGGGTGCCAGCGGCCCCTGGCGCGCCTCCGCGGCGGCGACCGCGGCGGGCTCGTCGACGGCGGACGGGAGCACGACGGGCTCGATGCCCGCGGATCGCAGGAGGGCCAGGCGGGCGGGGGACGTGGAGGCGAGGTGCAGGCGCGTGGTCACGCGGCCATGGTGGCACGCGTGTCCGCGGATCCCCGCGTCCCCCGGCCGCCCCCGCGTGTGTCAGGGTTGCGGGATGGGTGAGCAGGTGGGCCGCGAGGTCGAGGTGGACGTGACCAACATCGCGCACGGGGGAGTCTCCGTGGCGCGGCACGACGGCCGGGTGATCTTCGTCTCGGACGCGATCCCCGGCGAGCGGGTGCGCGCCCGCATCACGGAGGACTCGAAGAAGTCCTTCTGGCGCGCCGACACGGTCGAGGTGCTCGACGCGTCCCCGCACCGCCGCCCGCACGTCTGGGCCGAGGCCTCCGTCGACCGCGCGCCCGAGGACCGGGTCGGCGGCGCCGAGCTCGGCCACATCGCCCTCGCCCACCAGCGCGAGCTCAAGCGGCAGGTCGTCGTCGACTCCCTGTCCCGCATGGCGCGCGTCGACCGCGACGTCGAGGTCCAGGCCCTCCCCGGCGACGACGAGGCGGACGGCCTCGGCTGGCGCACGCGCGTCAGCCTGCACGTCGGCGACGACGGCCTGGTCGGCCCCTACTCCTCGCGCTCCCACCGGGTGATCCCCGTGGAGTCGCTCCCGCTCGCGACGGCGGGCGTCAACGGCGCCGCGCCCTTCGGCCAGCGCTTCCCCGGCGTCGAGGGGATCGACCTCGTCGCCCCCGCCGACGGCCACGTGCGCATGCTCCTCATCGACGGCAAGCCGCAGCGCCGCGACACCATCACCGAGCGCGTGCGCGACCGCGAGTTCCGGCTCGAGGCGGGCGGCTTCTGGCAGGTGCACCGCCGCGCGGCCGAGACCCTCTACGACGCCGTGCAGTCCTCCATCGACGAGGCGCTGTTCGACCCCCGCGCCGCGAACCTCGACCTCTACGGCGGGGTGGGCCTCCTGGCCGCCGCCGTGGGCGACCGCTTCGGCGACACCGTGCGGATCACGAGCGTGGAGAGCGACGAGGTCGCCACCGAGTTCGCGGGCGACAACCTCGCCGAGTGGGTGGGCGCCGCGTCGCTCACCGCGCGCGTCGACCGCTACCTCCAGCAGCTCGCCCGCGAGGCGAGCCCGGCCGAGCGCCGCCGCCTCCAGGGCGCCACCGTCGTGCTCGACCCGCCGCGCGCGGGCGCCAAGAAGCCCGTTGTCGACGCGCTCGCCGAGCTGCACCCGGCGCAGGTCGTCTACGTCGCCTGCGACCCGGTGGCGCTCGCCCGCGACGTCGCGCTGTTCGCGGAGCGCGGCTACGAGCTCCGCTCGGTGCGCTCCTTCGACCTCTTCCCGCACACCCACCACGTCGAGAGCGTGGCGGTGCTGGTGCCCGCCGCCTCCTGACCGGGCGATCCGCCGGGGCACGTGCCCCGGAGGAGGGGCGCCCCCGGCCGCGGGGGCCGCTCGGGCGCGCGTTACAGTGGGCGAGGGGACCGTCGGACGACGACGGCGGCACGCGACGAGGGGGATCCGGATGACCGAGACGACGCAGGGATCCGAACCGGCGGACGAGGCCCGCCCGCGCGTCCGCGTCGCGGTGGTCGACGACCACGAGTCGGTGCGCCTCGGCCTCAAGGCCGCGTGCCTCGACGCCGGGTACGAGTTCATCCTCGCGGCGGCCGACGCCCGCGAGCTCGTCGAGGGCCTGGTCGGCCGCGAGTGCGACGTGGTCGTGCTCGACCTGTCGCTGGGCGACGGCTCGTCCGTCACCGACAACGTGAAGGCCGCGCAGGGCACGGGCGCCGCGGTGCTCGTGCACAGCATCGCGGACCGCGTCGCGAGCGTCCGCGAGGCGCTCGCCGCCGGTGCGGCGGGCGTCATCCCGAAGTCCTCGGCCACCCAGACCGTCATGGCGGCCGTGGCCACCGTCGCCCGCGGCGACGTGCTCAACAACCTCGAGTGGGCCACCGCGATCGACGCCGACCGCGACTTCGCCAAGGCGCAGCTCGGCCGCCGCGAGCGCGACGTCCTGCACCTGTACGCGTCGGGCCTGCCCCTCAAGCTCGTGGCGCAGCAGCTCGGCATCGCCAACAGCACCGCGCGCGAGTACCTCGACCGGATCCGCGTGAAGTACGTCGAGGTCGGCCGGCCCGCGCCCACCAAGGTCGACCTCCTCCGCCGCGCCGTGGAGGACGGGATCCTCCCGGGGCTGGACCAGGACGGCGGCGATGCCCGCTAGGCCACCGGCCAGCGCGCCGCCCAGCGCGGCTCCCGTGACGCGCGCCCTCGCCGGCGCACCGCCCCGCACGCCCGACAACCCCATCAGTCTCGCGCGCATCGAGACGATCCTCGGCCGCGGGGCCGGCGCGTTCGGGCTCCTCTTCGCCCTGCAGTCGGTGCAGGTCATCAGCGGACAGCTCGGGGTCATGCGCCCCGAATGGAACGTCGCGTTCCTCGTGCTGTTCTTCGGCGGCCTCGTCTGGACCTGCGTCGCCGGCATCTTCCGTCGCGGCGTCGTGCCGGCGCACACCGCGGTCGCCGTCGTCTTCGCGCTCGCCGTCGTGACCTGGCCGTTCGCCATCGAGCCCGCGTCGCTCGCGGACACGCCGCAGCCGTTCCTCTACCAGGAGCTCACCGTCGCCACGACGTGCGCGGCAATGGCCTTCCGGCTCTGGATCGCGGTGATCTACACGGTCGCGGTGCCGCTGCTGCTCGGCTTCCTCGAGGTCGTGATGCGCCAGGGCGTGGTCACCCCGGGCGACTCGTTCCTGCAGGCGCTCTACGCGATCATCCTCGGCGGCTCGGTGCTGATGCTCGTCACGGTCCTCCGGCAGGCGGCGCTCGGCGTCGACTGGGCGCAGGGCACGGCGCTCACCCGCTACTCGCATGCGGTGCGGCAGCACGCGACGGAGGTGGAGCGCGTGCAGGTCGACGCGATCGTGCACGACAGCGTCCTCACCACCCTGCTCTCCGCGGCGCGCACCGCGGATCCGGCCTCCCGCGCGCTCTCCGCCACCATGGCGGCCAACGCGATGGGTCACCTGGCCGCCGCGGAGCAGGGCACGGACGACGACGCCTCGGTGCCGCTGCGCGCGGTCGCGAAGCGGATCGTCGACGCCGCCTCCGCCCTCTCGGCGCCCTTCGTGCTCGAGACGCGCGACCTCGGCACGCGCACCGTGCCCGTCGCGACCGCGGAGGCCATCTACTCCGCGGCGGTCCAGGCGATGATGAACAGCCTCCAGCACGCCGGCACCTCGGCCGAGACGATCACGCGACGGCTCGTCATCTCCGGCCACGGCGACGAGGGCGTCGCCATCGACGTCGTCGACGACGGGGCGGGCTTCGACCAGCGCCGGATCCCCACGGAGCGGCTGGGCCTCCGCGTCTCCATCAAGGAGCGCGTGGCGCAGGCCGGCGGGCTCGTGACGATCGAGTCGGCGCCGGGCGAGGGCACGGCCGTGCGGATCCGCTGGCCCGCCCCCGTGGAGCCCGACGCCGACGCCGCCGACGCCGTGCCGCGGCCGAGGGCGCGCGACGACCGGGCGACGCCGCCCCGCCCCGACCCCTCGGAGGCCGGCCGGTGATCGTCGTCCCGCGCTCGATCATCCTGGGCCTCGCCGCCCTGTTCTCGGCGTACCACGTGGTGCTGGCGCTCGTCGCCGTCGCGGCCCCGGCGGATCCTGCCGTGATGCTCGTCGCGGTCGCGCTCTACCTGGTGGCCACCACCATGAGCCTGTGGCCGACGAGCCCCACGGTCATGCCGGTGTGGCTCGCCGCGTTCAACACAGCCGTCGCGACGGTCGCGCCCGTGCTGGTCACCAGCCAGCTCACGGCCGGGCAGACCCCGCCCTTCGCGACCTGGCACATCGCGGCCGTGGGCACGCTCATGACCATCACCTCGGCCCGCCGCCGCCAGGGCTTCGCCTGGGCGGGCATCGTGATCCTCGCGGCGCAGACCGTGCTCTGGGCTGGCCCCGGCGGCCTCGTCGCCTACGGGGTCACCGGCAGCGCGCTATGGGTCGCGGTGTCGCACGTGCTCGCGCACGCGCTGTCGAAGGCCGCCCGCGACGCGCGGCAGTTCCACCGCGCCGAGCGCGAGGCGGCCGACTGGCAGGCGGCGCAGGAGGCGCACCTCTACGAGCGCCAGTTCCGGCTCCGCCAGACGAGCCGCATGGCCGTCCCCATGCTCCGCCGCATCGTGGAGACGGGCGGCGACCTGTCGCCGGAGGAGCGGCAGGAGTGCCTCTACCTCGAGGGCGCCATCCGGGACGAGATCCGCGGCCGCACGCTCCTCAACGACGCCGTGCGGGAGCAGGTGATGCTGGCCCGCCGGCGCGGGACGGTCGTGACGCTCCTCGACGAGGGCGGCATCGACGACCTCGACGACGCGACGCGCGACGTCGTGCTGGACCGCCTCGCGGAGGCCGTGCGCGACACCCGGGCCGACAAGATCATCGCGCGCACGGTGCCCGAGGGGTCCGACACGGCCATCACGGTCGTCGGCCTGAGCGTCGCCGGCGACGGCAGCGCGAGCCTCCTGGGGAGCGACGACCTGGACGACGAGGTCGACCTGTGGCTGGAGATCCCGCGCCCGCCGTCCTGACGCCGGTAGCGCACGTGCGCGGAGCCCCGCGGCGCATGCGGCGGTCGGCGATGGTGCTGAGGGGCGCGGGGGCCGGTGCCTGCACCGTCCGCCTCCGCGCCCCTCCGGTCATCCCGACGACCCGAGCATCAGGATGATCCGCCCCCTGACGTCGTCCGCTCACCACAGTTGGACGACGTCGTGTTGTGCGACCCGCGATGCGGGTCCCCCAGCACGACGAGTCTCACGGAGCGGGAAGGCGGGGCCAAGTCGTCATTTGCGGGGACACAGGGTGTTGCGTTCGCGGGCCCGGGCGGCTCAGCCCGCGAAGCCCCGCCAGCGCCCCGGGCCGGGGACGAGCGTACCGCGGACGGCCCGCTGCGAGCGCTGCCAGGCGTCGGGGGCCGGGCGCGCCGGCTGCTCCACGACCGGCTGGGTGGCGAGGGCCGCGAGGACGGCGGTCACCGCGGCGATCTCCTCCTCCGTGGGAGCACCGCCGAGGACGCGGAGCCCACCCAGCGGGGCCGGGGATCCGCCGGTCGTGCCCGCCGCGTCGCGCGCGTCGCTCACAGCGGGATGTTCCCGTGCTTCTTCGGCGGCAGGCTGGCGCGCTTCGTGCGCAGCGCCCGCAGCGCCTTGACGACCGACGCGCGCGTGGCGGCCGGCTGGATCACGTTGTCGAGCTCGCCGCGCTCCGCCGCGAGGAACGGGCTCGCCACGTTGTACGTGTACTCGTTCGCGAGCCGCGTGCGCACGGCCGCGACGTCCTCGCCCGCGGCCTCGGCGCGCTTGATCTCGCCGCGGTACAGGATGTTGACGGCGCCCTGGCCGCCCATCACCGCGATCTCGGCCGTCGGCCACGCGAGGTTGATGTCGGCGCCCAGCTGCTTGGAGCCCATGACGATGTACGCGCCGCCGTAGGCCTTGCGCGTGATGACCGTGACGAGCGGCACGGTCGCCTCGGCGTACGCGTACAGCAGCTTCGCGCCGCGCCGGATGACGCCCGTCCACTCCTGGTCGGTGCCGGGCAGGTAGCCGGGTACGTCGACGAGCGTGAGGATCGGGATGGAGAACGCGTCGCAGAAGCGCACGAAACGGCTGGCCTTCTCGCCCGCCTCGATGTTGAGCGTGCCGGCCATCGCGTTCGGCTGGTTCGCGACGATGCCGACCGAGCGGCCCTCGACGCGGGCGAAGCCCACGATGATGTTCGGCGCGAACAGCGGCTGCGTCTCGAGGAACTCGCCGTCGTCGACGATGAGCTCGATGATCGTCCGCATGTCGTACGGCTGGTTCGGGCTGTCCGGGATGATCGTGTCGAGCTTGAGGTCCTGCGCGGTGGTCTCGAGGTCGGCCGTGCGGGGGAACTCCGGCAGCTCGGCGAGGTTGTTGTCCGGCAGGAAGCCGAGGAGCGTGCGCGCGTAGTCGAGCGCGTCGTCCTCGTCGCTCGCGAGGTAGTGCGAGACGCCCGAGACGCGGTTGTGCGTGAGCGCGCCGCCGAGCTCCTCGAAGCCGACCTCCTCGCCCGTGACGGTCTTGATGACGTCGGGGCCGGTGACGAACATGTGGCTGGTCTTGTCGACCATGATCACGAAGTCGGTGAGCGCGGGGGAGTACACGGCGCCGCCGGCAGCCGGGCCCATGATGAGCGAGATCTGCGGGATGACGCCCGACGCGCGCGTGTTGAGGCGGAAGATCTCGCCGTACTTGCCGAGCGCGACCACGCCCTCCTGGATCCGGGCGCCGCCCGAGTCGAGGATGCCGATGATGGGCACGCCCGTCTTGATGGCGAGCTCCATGACCTTGATGATCTTCTCGCCGGCGACCTCGCCGAGCGAGCCGCCGAAGATCGTGAAGTCCTGCGAGTACACCGCCACCTGGCGGCCGTTGACGGTGCCCGTGCCGGTGACGACGGAGTCGCCGTAGGGCCGCTTCGCGTCCATGCCGAACGCGTGCGTGCGGTGGCGGACGAACTCGTCGAGCTCCACGAAGGACCCGTGGTCGAGCAGCTGGTCGATGCGCTCGCGGGCGGTCATCTTGCCGCGCGCGTGCTGCTTCTCGATGGCGGCCTCGCCGCTCGCGGTGACGGCCTCGTGGTACCGCTTCTTCAGGTCGGCGAGCTTGCCGGCGGTCGTGTACATGTCCGGGGCCCCGGCGTCCTCGTCTGGCTCGTGTGCAGTCACCCGCCTCACTGTACCGGCGGGCATGGGCGCCGCCGTTGTGGACCGCCCACAGAAGGCGGCACCTCCGGGGTGCGATGACCTCCTGCTCGGGCCGGTACGGTCTCCGCATGGACCTCCCCCTCAGTCGCCTGGCCGCCCCGCGCCTGGTCGCCCTCGACACGGCCGGCTCGACCAACGACGAGCTGGCGCGGCGGGCGTCCGCGGATCCCGCCGCCTGGCCGGACGGCTCCGTCCTCCTGACGCTCGACCAGACCGCGGGCCGCGGACGCCGGGGCCGCGTCTGGGTCGCGCCGCCCGGGCGGACCCTCGCGGTGAGCGTGCTGTGCGCGCCCGGCCGCACCGACCTCGACCCCGGGTGGCTGCCGCTCATCGCGGGGCTCGCGCTCGTCGGGACGCTGCGCGACGTCGTGCCCGCGCCCGCGGAGGTCACGCTCAAGTGGCCGAACGACGTGCACGTCGACGGGCGGAAGGTCTCGGGGATCCTCGGCGAGCTCGTCGCGCCCGGCCGCCTCCTCGTCGGCACGGGCCTCAACCTGACGCTGGCGGAGGAGGAGCTGCCGACGGCGACGTCCACGTCCCTGCGGCTCGCGGGCGTCCACGACCCCGACGTCGACGCGATCCTCGCGGCCTACCTCGTCGCGTTCCGCACGCGGTACCGCGCCTGGGTGGACGCCGCGGGCGACGCGCGCGCCGCCGGGCTCGCGGACGAGATCGCGCGCACCTGCGCCACCGTCGGCCGCGACGTGCGCGTCGAGCTGCCGGGCGGCGGCGAGCTCCGCGGACGCGCGACGGCAGTGGACGACGACGGCCGGCTCACCGTGGAGTCCGGTGCGGATCGCGCCGTGACGTCTGTCGCCGCAGGGGACGTGACGCATCTGCGGTATCAATGAGGCATGGCGCACACGGGTGACACGCAGCGGTACGCACCCGGCGAGGGAGGACGGGCCCTCCCCGTCCGCGGCGGTCGCCGGGCCCGGCGCAAGGCCGAGAAGGAGGAGCGCCGTCGCCTCGCGGAGGACGAGGCCGGGCGCCTGACGTCGTCGCACGACGTGGATCCGCGCCTCGGCCGCCCCGTCGCCCCGCCCGCCGCGCCGCCGCAGCAGGTGGTCGCCGCGGATCCGGAGCGCGTGCTCGTCCGCCTCCGACCGCACGGCCGCGCGCTCACGCTGCCCGTGCTGCTGCTCATCGCCATCTGCCTCACCGCCGGCTACTTCGGCGGCTGGTTCCCCGAGCCGTGGGAGAACATGCTGCTGCTCGTGTCGCTCGCGGGCGTCGCGGCGTTCGTCACGCTGCTCCCGGTGCTCGTCTGGCTCAACCGGCGCTACACGGTGACGACCCGGCGGCTCATCGTCTCGCACGGGTTCTTCGTGCGCACCCGCCAGGAGCTGCTGCACTCGCGCGGCTACGACGTCACCCTGCGGCGCGGACCCCTGCAGCACCTGCACCGCAGCGGGCACGTGACCATCAACGCCGGTCTGGAGTCGCCCGTCGTGCTCCGCGACGTGCCGTCCGCGGCGCTCGTGGTCCAGGCCCTGCAGGACCTCATGGAGGAGAACGCCAACATGGTCGCCGAGCGGCGGCGCCAGGAGGAGTCCCGGCGCGGGCGCCCGGGGGATCCGATGTGGCGGCAGGGCGAGCCGGAGCGCTCGCCGTGGCCGGACGACACGCAGCCGTGGCAGCGCCGTTGACCGCTCGCGTGAGACGGGAGCCCTCGGCGTCGGCGGCCGCCGGGCGCTAGGGGACCGTGACGCGCTCGTCGGGGGCGGCGGTGCGCGCGCCCGCAGCAGGCGGCGCCGCGTGGCGACGCGCGGGGGAGTAGACCCACTGGCGGTAGAGCACGAAGCGCACGGCGGATCCGAGGCCCAGGCCGATCACGTTGGCCGACACGTTGTCCGCGAGCGGCGAGGTCATCCCCAGCACGTAGTGCGAGACGTACAGGCAGCCGAGGCCGATGACCATGCCGAGGAGGCTGACGGCGAGGAACTCGAGCGCCTCGCGGCCGCGGCGCGTCGTGCGCTGGTCGCCGAAGGTCCAGTAGCGGTTGCCCACCCAGTTGACGGCGATGGCCACGACGGTCGACGCGACCTTCGCGAGCAGCGGACCGGCCTCGAGGGCGTCGGGGTGGAGGACCGTGGCGCGCAGCAGGTTGAAGACGGCGAGGTCCACCAGGAAGCCGAGGCCGCCGACGAGCCCGAACTGCGCGATCTGCACGCCGAGCGAGGCGAGGGAGCGGCGTGGGGACATGGGCGGGGTCCGTCCGGGATGGGGGAGGATGGCGGGTGGCGCGACGGACGATGATACCGGCAGGTCCTGAGCGCCGACCGTCCCGCCGTCGCCCGCCGACGTCCGCGGGCCCACCCACCTGGAGGAAGAGGACACCATGACGCCCATCGTCGGAGTCGTCGGAGGCGGCCAGCTCGCCCGGATGATGATCGCGCCCGCCGTGGAGCTCGGCATCGGGATCCGCGTGCTCGCGGAGGTGGAGGGCATGTCCGCGGGTCTCGCCGCCACCGCCGTCGGCGACTACCGCGACCTCGACGTGGTCCGCGCCTTCGCGCGCGAGGTCGACGTCATCACCTTCGACCACGAGCACGTGCCGCAGCACGTCCTGCGCGCGCTCGTCGCCGAGGGCGTCGCCGTGCACCCGGGGCCCGACGCCCTGCTCGTCGCGCAGGACAAGCTGCTCATGCGCGAGCGCCTCGAGCAGCTCGGCGTGCCGGTGCCCGTGTGGGCGCGCGTCGCCGACCGGGAGGCGCTCGCCGCGTTCCTCGCCGACAACGGCGGGGTCGGCGTCGTCAAGACCCCGCGCGGCGGCTACGACGGCAAGGGCGTCCGCGTCGTGCGCTCCGCGGAGGAGGCCGACGACTGGTTCGCCGCGCTCGGCCCGGGCGACGCGCTCCTCGCCGAGGAGCTCGTCGACTACGCACGCGAGCTGGCGCAGTCCGTCGCGCGGCGCCCCTCGGGGGAGATCGCGGCGTGGCCGGTCGTCGAGTCCATCCAGCGCGACGGCGTGTGCGCCGAGGTCATCGCCCCCGCGCACGGCGCCAGCCCCCGGCTCCGGGAGGCGGCGGAGGAGATGGCGCGCGGGATCGCCGAGGGGCTCGGGGTCACGGGCGTGCTCGCGGTCGAGCTGTTCGAGACCGTCGACGGCCGCCTGCTCGTCAACGAGCTGGCCATGCGCCCGCACAACACCGGCCACTGGTCGATGGACGGCGCGGTCACCGGCCAGTTCGAGCAGCACCTGCGGGCCGTGCTCGACCTGCCGCTCGGATCCACGCGGCCGCTCGCGCCCTGGTCGGTCATGATCAACGTCCTCGGCGGGCCCGAGGCCGGCACGCTCGCCGACCGCTACCCGAAGGCGCTCGCCGACCAGCCCGAGGCGCGCTTCCACCTCTACGGCAAGGACCCGCGGCCGGGCCGCAAGGTCGGGCACGTCACCGTGGTGGGCGACGACCTCGACGAGACCGCGTACCGGGCGCGCGCCGCCGCCGCGTTCTTCCGGGGCTGATCCGCGGGGGCGCGCCCGTCCGTCGTGCGCGGGTCGGGCGCGGGCTGCGTGGCGGGGCCGGGCGCGCGGGATCCGCCGCCTAGCATGGAGCCCGTGAATCCCGACACCCCTGCACTCGTCGGCCTGGTCATGGGCTCCGACTCCGACTGGAACGTGATGGAGAAGGCGTCCCTCGCGCTCGACGCCCTCGGCATCGCCCACGAGGTCGAGGTGCTCTCCGCGCATCGGACGCCCGAGCGGATGATCGCGTACGGCCAGTCCGCGCGCGAGCGCGGGATCCGCGTCATCGTCGCCGGCGCCGGCGGCGCCGCGCACCTGCCGGGCATGCTCGCGTCGGTCACGACCCTCCCCGTCATCGGCGTGCCCGTGCCGCTGGCGACCCTCGACGGCATGGACTCCCTGCTGTCCATCGTGCAGATGCCCGCGGGCGTGCCCGTCGCCACCGTCTCCATCGGCGGGGCCGAGAACGCCGGGCTCCTCGCCGCGCGGATCCTCTCGACCTCCGACGCGCGCATCGCGGACGCGCTGGCGCGCCATCGCGCCGAGCTGGCCGAGCTGGTGGAGCGGAAGAACGCCGCCCTGCAGCAGAAGGTCTCGTCGGGCGCGTGAGCCTCACCCAGCCCATCCGGCACCCGGACAGCCGGTCGCCCCGGATCATGACCACCCGGGCCTGGTGGCTCGTGGTGCTCAACGTCCTCATCCCCGGATCCGCCCAGGTCCTCGCGGGGAACCGCCGCCTCGGCCGCGTGGGCCTCGCCTCGACGCTCGTCGTGTGGGGCCTCGCCGTCGTGGTCGGCGGCCTCGCGCTCTTCGCGCGCGGCGCGCTGATCCAGCTGGTCTCGGAGGAGTGGCTGCTCGTGCTCCTCCAGGCGGTGCTCGCGGCCTACGCCGTGCTCTGGGTCGTGCTCGCGCTCGACACGCTGCGGCTCGCGCGCATCATCCGCGTCGCGCCGCGCGCCCGCGCCGTGATCGCGGCGCTGTCGGTGCTGCTCATGGTCGGCACCGCCGGATCCGCGGGCTACGCCGCGTACATCGTCGGCGTCGGCCGCGGCGCCCTCGGCGGGATCTTCGGCGACTACGCCACCGAGGCCCCCGTCGACGGCCGCTACAACATCATGCTGCTGGGCGGCGACGCGGGCAGCGACCGCGCCGGCCTCCGCCCCGACAGCATCACCGTCGTGAGCATCGACGCCGACACCGGGCACGCCACCATGGTCGGCCTCCCGCGTGACATGGAGAAGGTGCCGTTCTCCGACGGCTCGCCGCTCCAGGCGCGCTACCCGAAGGGCTACCAGCGCTGCGACGTGGACGCCTGCATGCTCAACTCCATCTACACGGAGGTGGAGGTCTACAAGCAGGACCTCTACCCGGATGCCGAGGAGAAGGGCAGCCTGCCCGGCATCGAGGCGATGCGCGAGGCGGTGGAGGGCGTCACCGGGCTCACCGTCCAGTACTACGCGCTCATCGACATGCAGGGGTTCTCCGACATGGTCGACGCGCTCGGCGGCATCGACATCGACGTGAAGCGCCGCATCGGCATGGGCTCGGGGCACGACGAGAAGTTCCGGCCGGTGCCGATCCCCGAGTGGATCGAGCCGGGCCAGCAGAAGCTCGACGGCTACCACGCGCTCTGGTACGCGCGCTCCCGCTACCAGACGACGGACTACGACCGCATGGCGCGCCAGCGCGAGGTGCAGCAGGCTGTGGTGCAGCAGTTCGACCCGGCCAACGTGCTCACCAAGTTCGACGCGATCGCCGAGGCCGGCCAGCAGGTCGTCAAGACGGACATCCCGCGCGGGATGCTCGGCTACTTCACGCAGCTCGCGCTGAAGACCAAGGACCAGCCCATCGACGACCTCGAGATCGTGCCGCCGCGCTTCGACTCGCAGAAGCCCGACTTCCCGGCGATCCGCCAGGCCATCCAGCAGCAGTTCGCCGCCGGCTCCGCGGGCTGACCCGGCACGGGCCCGCTACAGGTCGGCGTGCAGCTGCCAGACCTTCTCGGCGGAGTCGCGCCAGCTGAAGGCGCGGGCGCGGTCCTGGCCGACGACGGCGAGGCGCTCGCGGGCCGACGCGTCGGACAGCAGGCCGCCGATGGCGTGCGCGAGGCGCTCGGGGTAGCCGTCGGCGTCCTCGCGCGGGACCACGACGCCCGCGTCCGCCGCGACCTCGAGGAGGGCGGGGGCGTCCGAGTGGACGACGGGCGTCCCGAAGGACAGCGCCTCGACGACCGGGAGGCCGAAGCCCTCCGAGAGGCTGGGGTGCACGAAGACCGTGGCGCGGTCGAGCGCGACGGCGAGGTCGGCGTCGGCGAGGGATCCGAGGCTGCGGACGCGCGATGCGTCGACGCCCGCCTCGTCCGCGACCTGGGCGAGCTCCACGTCGCCCCACGTCGCGGGGCCGACGATGAGGAGCGGCAGGTCGCCGGTCTCGGGCCGGGCGAGCGCCTGCACGAGCGCCTGGACGCCCTTCCGGGGCTCGAGGCTGCCCACGGTGAGCAGGTAGTCGGCGGGGAGCTCCAGCGCCTCGGCGCGGGCGGCGGGATCCTCGGGCAGGGCGAGGCGCGGGCTGACGGCCCCGCCGATCACCCGCACGCGGTCGCCGAGGTCGACGTAGCGGGCCAGCTCCTCCGCGAGCGCGTGCGACGGGACGACCACGGCGTCGGCGTGCTTGCGGGCGCGCTTCGCCATGGCCTTCGTCCAGGAGACGGAGGCGCTCGTCATGCTCTCGGGGTGCGTCCACGCGTTGACGTCGTGGATGGTGGCGACGATCTGGTCGTGCGTGTTGACGCGGTCGTGGCGGCGCAGCGGCGCCAGGAGGCCGGGCGCGTGGACCATGCCGCTCGTGCCGGGCGTCGGCAGGCCCAGCTGCCAGGCACGTGAAAGCTCGCGGCGGGGGAGCGGCACGCGCGTGATCCGGGCGAGGCCCGGCAGGCGCGCCTCGAGGTCGGCCTGCTGCTCGGGCGTGACGGCGGAGACGACGCCCTCGACCTCGCACCCGCTGGGGGTGGTCGCGATGATCGCGCTCGTCAGGTCCTCGGCGTAGCGGCCGATACCGCCGGGGGTGGGCCCGGTCAGCTGGTCGATGATCACGCGCAGCGTGGTGGTCACGGTCCTCCATCGCGCGGGTGTCGGGTCGGCCCGCGGGAGGACCATCGTACCGGCGCTCCTCCCGGGGACGCGGGAGGAGCGCGGCGCGGAGCGGCTAGCTCCGGCGCATCCGCTCGACCGCGTCCTTGGACGGGCCGTCGAACGCGACCTTGCCGGACTGGATGAGGATCCCGCGCTCGCAGAGGTCGGACACCATGTCGAGGTCGTGGCTCACGACGACGAGGGTCTTGCCCGCATCGTGCAGCTCGCGGATCTTCGCGAGGCACTTCCGCTGGAACGGCTCGTCGCCGACGGAGAGGATCTCGTCGACCAGCAGGATGTCGACCTCGGTGTGGATGGCGACCGAGAACGCGAGCCGCAGGAACATGCCCGAGGAGTAGTGCTTGACCTCGGTGTCGATGAACTTCTCGATCTCGCTGAACGCCACGATCTGGTCGAAGCGCGCGTCGATCTCGTGCTGCTCCATGCCGAGGATGGCGGCGTTGAGGTAGATGTTCTCGCGACCCGAGAGGTCGGGGTGGAAGCCCGCGCCCACCTCGATGAGGCCGGCGATGCGGCCGCGTGCGAGCACCTCGCCGCTGTCGGGCTGGTAGACGCCGGAGATGAGCTTCAGCAGCGTCGACTTGCCGGATCCGTTGAAGCCGAGGAGCGCCACCGACTCACCGGGGCGGACGGAGAAGCTCACGTCCTCCAGCGCGTCGAACGTGCTGGCGAGGGGCTTGCGGCGGACGGCCGCGATGACCGTCTCCTTGATGGAGTGCGTGTGGCGGAGCAGGAACGACTTGCGCACGTTCTCCACGATGATGCGCGGGAGCGCTTCCGACTCAGAGGTCCTGGGCAAAGCGCCCCTCCAGCTTCTTGAAGACGAGCTGCCCGAGCAGGAGGCTCAGGAGCGAGACGCCGAGGGCGATGAACCCGTACATCCAGAGGTTCGGGGGCAGCTCGCCGGTGCCGCCCGTGGTGGGGTACCAGAACGCGGCGTGGAAGAGCTCGACCGCGGCGGTCACCGGGTTGAGCTGGTAGATCACGAGCATCCAGTCGGGCAGGACCTTCGCGACCTGGCCGTAGGGGTAGAGCACGGGCGAGGCCCACACGACCACCATGACGATGAGCTCGACGAAGTTCTGCGAGTCGCGGAACGACACGTTGGCGGCGCCGAACAGCATGCCGAGTCCGATGGCGAGCGTGCCGATGATGGCGATGCCCAGCAGGATCCCGAGCACCTGCACGGGCGTCGGCGCCCAGCCGACGAAGAGGCACACGATGAGGAGGATCACGAGCTGCGGCAGGAAGTTCACCAGCGCCACGAACGTGCTCGACACCGGGAAGAGCTCGCGCGGCAGGTAGATCTTCTTGATCAGCGCCCCGTTGTCCACCAGCGACTTCGTGGAGTTGGAGAACGCCTCCGTGTAGAAGTTGATGAGGATGATGCCCGAGAACAGGTAGACGGGGTAGTTGACCTGGTTGCGGTTGAGCTGCAGGAAGATCCCCATCGCGACGAAGAAGACCGCGAACTGCGCGGCCGGCTTCACGTACGACCAGAGCCAGCCGAGCACCGATCCCCGGTAGCGCACCTGCACCTCCTTGCGCACGAGCAGGGAGAGGAGGTAGCGGCGGCGGTAGACGTCCAGGAGCCCCGCGCCCGTGCCGGGCCTCGAGAACTCCCGGGACTGGGAACTCGTCATGCTCGACACGTCGGTGGTGCCCTTCGGGGTGCGTGGGGCCCGCGCGGGGCGCGGAGCGGGGTCGGTCACAGCGTCCGGGATCGGACCGGACACGAGTGTAACCGTCAGCGTGCCCGGAGGACGCCGTGGCCGGCGGCGTCGGTCAGCGCCTCGCGCCAGTCGCGGAGCGGCGCGAGGCCGATGCGCGCCCACGCGTCGTGCCCGAGGACGGAGTACGCGGGGCGCGGCGCCGGGCGCACGAACGACGCGCTGTCGGTCGGCAGCACGCGCTCCGGATCCAGGCCCGCCAGCTCGAAGACCGCGCGCGCGAGGCCGTGCCAGGTCGCCTCGCCCGAGGCCGTGCCGTGGAAGACCCCGGCCGGCGCGCCCGCCTCGATGAGCTCGGCGAGCCGGGCCGCGAGGTCGACCGTCCAGGTGGGCTGGCCGCGCTGGTCGTCGACCACCGAGACCGTCTCGTGCGACGCCGCGAGCCGCAGCATCGTGGCCGGGAAGGAGGGTCCGCCGGCGCCGAACAGCCACGCGGTGCGCACGACGCTCGCGCCGGTCGGGTGGCCGTCGAGCACGAGCCGCTCGCCCTCGGCCTTGGTGCGGCCGTAGGCGGAGACGGGCGCGTGCGGCGCGTCCTCAGGATAGGGGGAGGTGGCGGATCCGTCGAAGACGTAGTCGGTGGAGACGTGCACGATGCGCGCGCCCGCCTCGGCCGCGGCGCGCGCGAGGACGCCGGCGCCCGTCGCGTTGATCGCCCGCGCCTCGTCCTCGTGCTCCTCGGCCGCGTCCACCGCGGTGTAGGCGGCGAGGTTGACGACGACGTCGTGCCCGGCGACGGCCGCGCGGACGGCCGCCTCGTCGGTGATGTCGAGCTCGGCGCGCGCGGGCGCCGTCACGTCGTGCGCGGCGAGCGCGGGCAGGAGGTCCTGCCCGAGCATGCCCCGGCCGCCCGTGACGAGGATCCGGCTCACTTGGGCAGCTCGGCGCGCTGCTTCAGGGGCTCCCACCAGGAGCGGTTGTCGCGGTACCACTGCACGACGTCGGCGAGGCCCTCGGCGAACGGCACCTGCGGCGCGTAGCCGAGCTCCCGCTGGATCTTGGAGATGTCGACGGAGTAGCGGAGGTCGTGGCCCTTGCGGTCCTCGACCCGGTCGACGTACGACCAGTCGCGGCCGGTCGCGTCGAGCAGCAGCTGCGTAAGCTCGCGGTTGGTGAGCTCGGTGCCGCCGCCGATGTTGTAGATCTCGCCGGGCGCGCCCTGCACGAGCACGAGCGCGATGCCGCGGCAGTGGTCGTCCACGTGCAGCCAGTCGCGGATGTTGAGGCCCTCGCCGTAGAGCGGCACGTGGCGGTCGTCGATGAGGTTCGTGACGAACAGCGGGATGACCTTCTCGGGGAAGTGGTACGGCCCGTAGTTGTTCGAGCAGCGCGTGATCGACACGTCGAGCCCGTGCGTGCGGTGGTACGAGCGGGCGAGCAGGTCGCTGCCGGCCTTCGACGCCGAGTAGGGGGAGTTGGGCTCCAGCGGCCGCGACTCGTCCCACGAGCCCTCGGCGATGGATCCGTAGACCTCGTCGGTGGAGACGTGCACGAAGCGCTTCAGGTCGTGGCGGAGGGCGGCGTCGAGGAGCTTCTGCGTGCCGAGCACGTTGGTCTCGACGAAGATGCTGGCGTCGCGCACGGAGCGGTCGACGTGGCTCTCGGCGGCGAAGTGCACGACGGCGTCGACCTGCGGGATCCACTCGTCGAGGACGGCGTCGTCGCGGATGTCGCCCTGGACGAACGTGTACCGCGGCGAGTCGCTGACGGGCGCGAGGTTCTCGAGGTTGCCCGAGTAGGTGAGGGCGTCGAGCACGACGACGTCGACGCCCTCGAGCCCGGCGTAGTGGTCCTGGAGTGCGTGGCGCACGAAGTTGGAGCCGATGAAGCCGGCGCCGCCGGTCACGAGGATCCTCATGGGGATACGTCCTTCGGTAGAGGCGCCGGAGGGGTGGGCCGGCGTCGTGGGCCGGCGATTCGGGCGCCGGGCGCTCGATCCTATCGGGGGAGCCCCGCGGCGCGGCGGCGGCCGGGCCCCCCACATCAGGGGTGCGACGCGGTGCGCGCGCGGTCGGGCCGGGCATCATGGATGCGTGCCCCGGACCCCGCCCGCCGCCCGCCTGCGGGAGCTCCTCGCCGACCGCCGGGTGCGCTTCCTCCTCGTCGGCGGGTTCAACACCGTCTTCGCCTTCGTCCTCTTCGCCGCGCTCGAGGCCACGGCCGGCCGCGCGCTCGACCGGGCCGGGAACCCCGTCGCGGGCTCCCTCGTCCCGCTCCTCGGCAGCTACGCCGTCGCGATCCTGGTGGCCTTCGCGCTGTACCGCCGGCTGGTCTACCGGGTGCACGGCCACGTGCTGCGCGACCTCGGGCGCTTCGTCTCCGTCTACGTCGTCTCCATCACCCTGAACGCGGTCCTGCTGCCGCTGCTGGTCGCGGTCGGGGTGCCTCGGCTCGGCGCGCAGGCGCTGCTCGTGGTCCTGATCACGGTCGTCAGCTACGTGGGCCACGGCCGGTTCTCCTTCCGCCGCTCGTCCCCCGGAGAGGGGGAGCCCCCGACCGATCCGGAGGGCGACGGGGCCGCGGCGCCGCGCTGACGCGTTGCTAGGGTCGGCAGCGTGCAGATCCGAGAGCTCGCCGTACCCGACGCGTACGAGCTGACCCCCGTCCAGCGGACCGACGACCGGGGCGTGTTCCTCGAGTGGTACCGGTTCGACGAGATCCAGGAGGCGGTGGGCCACCCGCTCGACCTCCGCCAGGCGAACATGAGCGTGTCCCGGCGCGGCGTCGTCCGCGGCGTGCACTTCGCCGACGTCCCCCGCGGCCAGGCCAAGCACGTGAAGGCCGTCTCCGGCGCCGTGCTCGACTTCATCGTCGACATCCGGGTGGGATCCCCGACGTTCGGCCGGTGGGACAGCGTGCGGCTCGACACCGACACCCACAAGGCCGTCTACATCTCCGAGGGCCTCGGCCACTGCTTCGTCGCGCTGACCGACGACGCCGCCGTCACCTACCTCGTGAGCGACGTCTACAACCCGTCCGCCGAGCACGGCATCACGCCGCTGGACCCCGACCTCGACCTCCGCTTCCCGGAGGAGGCGGGCGAGCCGCTCCTCTCCCCGAAGGACCTCGAGGCCCCGACCCTCGCGGAGGCCGCGGCCGCCGGGCTCCTCCCCACCTGGTCGGACATGCGCGCCTTCCACGACTCGCAGAAGGTGAGCTGACCCATGAAGGGCATCATCCTGGCCGGCGGCTCCGGCACCCGGCTCTGGCCGATCACGAAGGGCATCAGCAAGCAGCTGATGCCGATCTACGACAAGCCGATGATCTACTACCCCCTGTCGACGCTGATGATGGCCGACATCCGCGAGGTGCTCATCATCACGACGCCCGAGTACAACGACCAGTTCCGGGCGCTGCTCGGCGACGGATCGCACCTCGGCATGCGCATCGAGTACGCCGTGCAGCCCTCGCCCGACGGCCTCGCGCAGGCCTTCGTCATCGGCGAGGAGTTCATCGGCGACGACTCGGTGGCGCTCGTGCTCGGCGACAACATCTTCCACGGCGCGGGCCTCGGCACGAGCCTGCGGAAGAACACGGAGATCGACGGCGCGCTGATCTTCGCGTACCACGTGGCCGACCCGACGGCCTACGGCGTGGTCGAGTTCGACGACGCCTTCACGGCCGTCTCCATCGAGGAGAAGCCCGCGCAGCCGAAGAGCGCCTACGCGGTGCCCGGCCTCTACTTCTTCGACAACGACGTGGTGGGGATCGCCAAGGGCATCGAGCCGAGCGAGCGCGGCGAGCTCGAGATCACGGCGGTCAACGACCACTACCTCCAGGCCGGCCGCCTCCGCGTGCAGGTCCTCGACCGCGGCACCGCGTGGCTCGACACGGGCACGTTCGAGAGCATGATGCAGGCGTCCGAGTACGTGAAGGTCATCGAGGACCGCCAGGGCTTCAAGATCGGCTGCATCGAGGAGATCGCCTACCGGGCCGGCTGGATCGACCGGGAGGCGCTGGAGGAGCTCGCGCGTCCGCTCATCAAGAGCGGGTACGGCCGGTACCTCGCCGATCTCGCGGTGCCGTCGGAGCGCTGACCGGGAGCGCAGGCCCGCCCCGCTACCATCGGGGGAGCCGAGCGCGTCCCCGGCGTCCCGACGCGCCGTCGCGCGTCGTCGTCCGGGTGGCTCATGCGCGCTCCGGCCTCGACCGAGGGGAAGACCGGATGCCGTCCGACGTGAGCCGCACCGACCGCATCGTCGCCGTGGTCGTGGCCTTCGACCGCCGCGAGCTGGTGCAGGAGACCCTGGCCGCCCTCGCGGCCCAGACCGTCGCCCCCGCCGCGATCGTGGTCGTCGACAACGCGTCCTCGGACGGGACGGCCGACGTGGTCCGCGCGCGCTTCCCGGAGGTCGACCTCACGGTGCTGCCGCGCAACACGGGCGGCGCCGGCGGCTTCACGGCGGGCATGGCGCGCGCGCTCGCCGTCCACGACGCCGACGCCGTGTGGCTCATGGACGACGACACGGTCCCGGACCCCGGTGCGCTCGCGGCGCTCCTCGCGGCCCGGCGCGCGGCGCCGGCGGGCACGGCCCTCCTCGCGTCGGCGGTCCGCTGGGTGGACGGCCGGCCGCATCCCATGAACACGCCGCGCGTGCGGCCGGGCGCCTCGCGCGCCTCGATCCGCCGCGCCGCCCGGCACGGCGCCTACCCCGTGCGCAGCGCCTCCTTCGTCTCCCTGCTCGTGGAGGCCGACGCCGTGCGCCTGCACGGGCTCCCGGTCGCCGACTACTTCCTCTGGAACGACGACTTCGAGTTCAGCACGCGCCTGCTCCGCCGTGCCCCCGGGTACGTCGCCACCGCCAGCACCGTCGAGCACCGCACGCGCACGTTCGGCGCGGCGGACGTGGATCCGGGCGCCCGCTTCTTCTACGAGGTGCGCAACAAGACGTGGCTGATGCGGCTCTCGCCGTCCCTCACGGCGGCCGAGCGGGTCCTCTACTCCGTCGCCGCGCTCCGGTCCTGGACCCGCACGGTCCGCCGCTCGCGCGACCGCCGGCTCCTCCTCTCCGGCCTCGTCCGCGGCCTGCGCGCGGGCCTCGCCACGCGTCCGCGGCCGAACGTCGAGGTGCTGGCGGGCCTGGGGGCGACGACCGACCAGGTCGCCCGGATCGACGCCGCCTCGGCGGGGGCGCGCGCGTGACGGAGCCGTTCTCCCTCCTCCTCCCCGTGTACAAGGGGGACAAGCCCGACTACTTCGAGCGCGCCTACCGCAGCTCCGTCGACCAGCAGACGCTGCGGCCGGACCAGGTCGTGGTCGTGCAGGACGGGCCCATCTCGCCGGCCCTGGCCCGCGCCGTCGACGAGGCCGTCGCGTCGTCGCCCGTCGAGGCGTCCGTGCTCCGGTTGCCCCGCAACGTCGGGCTCGCCCACGCCCTCGAGCGCGGCCTCGACGCGTGCGCGCACGACGTGGTCGCGCGCATGGACGCCGACGACATCTCCCTGCCCGACCGCTTCGCGCGCCAGCTCGAGATGATGGCGACCGGGCTCGACCTCGTGGGCACGGGCATGTACGAGTTCGCCGACGAGGTGGGCACCATCGTGGGCACCCGGACGCCGCCCACCGGCGCCGCGCGCATCGGCGGCTACGCCCGCTTCCACGACCCCTTCAACCACCCCACCGTGGTCTACCGCCGCTCCGCGGTGCGCGCCGCCGGGGGCTACGTGGACATCGGCCTGATGGAGGACTACTTCCTCTTCGCGCGCATGGTGCAGGCGGGCGCCCGGGTCGACAACATCCCCGAGCCGCTCGTGATGTACCGCGTGAGCGACGGCGCGTACGCGCGCCGCGGCGGGCTCTCCCAGCTGCGCGCCGAGCTCCGCCTCCAGCGCGAGTTCCGGCGACGCCGCTTCACCACGCCCTACCAGGCCGTGCGCAACGTCGCGATCCGCGGCGGCTACCGCCTCGTCCCCGAGCGCCTGCGCCGCTGGGCCTACGGCCGCGTCTTCGCGGGGGGCTCCGGCGCGGGTCGCAGCGCCTCCTGACGCGGGAGGGTACCCTTGAGCCGTCGCGCCGCGACGACCCCCCAGACACGAAAAGGACCCGTTCTCCATGGCCCATGACCTCGTAGTAGTCGGATCCGGATTCTTCGGCCTCACGATCGCGGAGCGGGTGGCCGAGGAGCTCGGCCTCCGGGTGCTGGTCATCGACCGGCGCGACCACATCGGCGGGAACGCCTACAGCGAGGCCGACCCCGAGACCGGCATCGAGGTCCACCGCTACGGAGCGCACCTCTTCCACACGTCGAACGAGCGCGTCTGGGAGTACGTCAACCGGTTCACGGAGTTCACGCCCTACGTCCACAAGGTCTACACGAACCACCGCGGCGAGGTCTTCCCGCTGCCGATCAACCTCGGCACCATCAACCAGTTCTTCCGCGCGGCCCACGGCCCCGAGGACGCGCGCCGCCTCATCCAGGAGCAGGCGTCCGAGCTGTCCGCCGGCGACGCCCGCAACCTCGAGGAGAAGGGCATCAGCCTCATCGGCCGCCCGCTGTACGAGGCGTTCATCCGCGACTACACCGCGAAGCAGTGGCAGACGGACCCCACGGAGCTCCCCGCCGAGGTCATCTCGCGCCTGCCCGTCCGCTACGACTACGACAACCGCTACTTCAACGACACGCACGAGGGCCTCCCCGTGGGCGGCTACACGGCGTGGATCGAGCGCATGGCCGACCACCCGAACATCGAGGTCCGCCTCGGCACCGACTTCTTCGACGACGCGCAGGAGATCACCAAGTCCTCCACCGTCGGCCGCGTCCCCGTCGTCTACACGGGCGCCATCGACCGCTACTTCGACTACTCCGAGGGCGCGCTGTCGTGGCGCACGCTCGACTTCGAGCGCGAGGTGCTGCCCGTGAAGGACCACCAGGGCACCCCCGTCATGAACTACGCCGACGCCGACGTGCCGTACACGCGCATCCACGAGTTCCGCCACTTCCACCCGGAGCGCGACTACCCGGAGGACAAGACGGTCATCATGCGCGAGTACTCGCGCTTCGCCGAGCGCGAGGACGAGCCGTACTACCCCGTCAACACCCCCGACGACCGCGCCGGGCTCCTGCGCTACCGCGAGCTCGCGGCGGCCGAGGAGGGCGTCTTCTTCGGCGGACGCCTCGGCACCTACCAGTACCTCGACATGCACATGGCCATCGGCTCGGCGCTGACGATGTACGAGAACGTCCTCAAGCCGGTGCTCGCGCCGGCCGCGACGGAAGGATCCTGAACATGGCCGACGCGCTGATCGAGGCCACGGGCCGGGACGAGGCGCTGCTCCTGCAGCGCGTCATCTTCCCCACGGACCACGACCCGGACACCGTCCCCCTCTACGTGGACGCCGACTACTGGACCAGCATCCCCGTCGTCGACCGCCGCAAGCACGGCACGAACATGCAGGTCATCGACGCGGACCACGACCGCGCGGTCGTCCGGCTGTCCGACGTCGGCATCCTGAGCGCGATGGACGGCGAGGGCGGCTTCCGCGTGCCGCACCGCCGCAAGGTCTCGTTCGGCACCTACTTCAACGCCTTCCCCGCGGCCTACTGGCGCGCCCACACGTCGCTCTCGTCGGTCGCGCTCGAGGTCATGACCGCGGGCGAGGGCCAGGTCGTCGTCTACCGCTCGAACGCGCGCGGCGTGATCCAGAAGGTCGAGGGGCGCATCGTCCGCGGCGACGTCACGAGCACCTTCGAGCTGCCGTTCACGAACTTCGCCGACGGCGGGTGGTACTGGTTCGACCTCGTCGGCGAGGAGGCCGACCTGTCCCTCGTGCAGGCCGCGTGGTTCGCGCCCGAGGGCACCGTCACGCGCACGGGATCCACCGGCACGGTCAGCCTCGCGGTCACCACGCTCAACCGGGCCGAGTACTGCGTCAAGCTCCTCACCGACATCGGCGCCAACGCCGAGGTGACCCGCCTCATCGACAACATCTTCGTCACCGACCAGGGCACCCAGAAGATCGTCGACCAGCCCGAGTTCCCACGTGCCGAGGAGCTGCTCGGCGGGCGCCTGCGCGTCATCGACCAGGCCAACCTCGGCGGGTCGGGCGGGTTCTCGCGCGGCATGTACGAGACGCTCCAGGCCGGGGCCTCCGACTACGTGCTCGTGCTCGACGACGACATCACCATCGAGCCGGAGAGCATCCGACGCGCGCTCAAGTTCGCGGACTTCGCGGTCAAGCCGACGATCGTCGGCGGCCACATGTTCGACATGTACGACAAGGGCAAGCTGCACGCGTACGCCGAGGGCTTCGACATGTGGAACTTCATGTGGGGCCCGGTCACGCCGACGCGCCACGACTTCCCGTCGTCGAACCTCCGCCAGACCCGCTGGATGCACCGCCGCGTCGACGCCGCCTACAACGGCTGGTGGATGTGCCTGATCCCCGTGGAGACCATCCGCGAGATCGGGCTGTCGCTCCCCGTCTTCATCAAGTGGGACGACGCCGAGTACGCGCTCCGCGCCCGCGAGCACGGCGTGCCCACGGTCACCCTGCCCGGTGCCGCCGTCTGGCACGTCTCCTGGGTCGACAAGGACGACTCGCAGGACTGGCAGGCGTTCTTCCACGCCCGCAACCGGCTCATCGTCGCCCTGCTGCATTCGCCGTTCCCGCGCGGCGGCCGCCTGCTGACGGCCAACCTCGCCACCGACGTGCGGCACCTGGTCTCGATGCAGTACTTCGCGCTGGCCGCCCGGCACGAGGCGTACCGCAACATCCTCAAGGGGCCGCGCGGCCTGCACCAGGACATGGTCACGCGCCTCGCCCGCACCCGCGAGCTCGCGAAGGGCTTCACCGACGGCGTCCCCATCAAGGACCGGGCGGAGCTGCCGGCCGTCGAGGGGAGCCTCGGGTCGCGCCGCCGTCCGCGCCAGTACCGGGCGCCGAACGCGCTCACGCGTCCGCTGTGGCTGGCCCGCGTGGTGCTCCGCCACGCGTTCTCGCCCGTCAAGCCGGCCGCCATGCAGAGCCCGGAGGCGCACCTCGCGTTCGCCGACGCGCGCTGGTGGGTCGTCCCGAACTACGACAGCGTCCTCGTCTCCAACGCCGAGGGCTCGGCGGCGCTGCTGCACCGCCGCGACCCGGCGACGTTCCGCCGGATGCTCGTGACGAGCATCGTCCTCCGGGCGCGGATCCTCGCCCGCTGGCCGCAGCTGCGCGCCGCGTACCGGGCCGCGCTGCCGCGCATCACCAGCGAGAAGGAGTGGGCGAAGAGCTTCGGCGTCACGCCCCCGCGCACCGGACGCTGATCCGCGGGGCGGTCGGCCGGAGCCGGCCGCCCCTGCCCCCTCGCGCGCGTCCGGGCGCCGGATGCCGTCGAGCCCCGTGGTCGGGTCGTGCGCGACCACCGGTTAGCATGTCCCAGCGGGGCGCATGGTAGCGCCCCCGGGAGCGGGGGACGGCTAGTGCGACGGATGAGGGGATCCGCGCGTCGGATCGTGGCGGGCATCGCCGCGGTCGCGACAGCGTGCGGGATCATGCTGGCGGGGGCCGCGGGCTCGACGGACGCGGCGCAGGCGGCGGACCTGTCCCGGTTCCAGCCCGGAGCGATCATCTCGGACTCCGTCTTCTTCGACGGCGGCACGATGAGCGCCCCGCAGGTCCAGACCTTCCTCGCCAGCCGCGTGTCCGCCTGCCGGTCGGGCTACACGTGCCTCAAGGACTACCGGCAGGACACCTTCTCCCGGGGAGCCGACCCGATGTGCGGCCCGTACCAGGGTGCGCGCGCCGAGAGCGCCGCGGACATCATCGCCAAGGTCGGGCGCGCCTGCGGCATCAACCCGCAGGTGCTGATCGTGCTCCTCCAGAAGGAGCAGGGCCTCGTGCTCTCGACCGCCCCCAGCGCTCGCGCCTACCGCTCGGCCACCGGCTACGGCTGCCCCGACACGGCCGCATGCGACGAGCAGTTCTACGGCTTCTACAACCAGGTCTACAAGGCCGCGTGGGCGTTCCAGCGCTACTCGAACCCCCGCGGCACCGGTCCGGGCACCGCCTGGGGGAGCGTCTACTCCCGCTACGGCAAGGGCAAGACGGTGCAGGTCCAGTACCACCCGGACGCCTCCTGCGGCAGCAGCGCCGTCTACATCTCGAACCAGGCGACCTCGAGCCTCTACTACTACACGCCGTACCAGCCCGACCGGGCGGCGCTCGCGTCGGGCTACGGCTCGGGCGGTGCCTGCTCCTCCTACGGGAACCGGAACTTCTACGCGTACTTCACCGACTGGTTCGGGTCGACGTCCTTCGACGTCGGCGGCTGGATCGGCGACAAGTACCGGTCCATCGGCGGCGCCTCGGGGATCCTCGGCGCGGCCACCGGGCCGGAGCGCCAGGTGCCCGGAGGGGCGGCGCAGGACTTCCGGAACGGGAGCATCGTCTCGTCCTCCGCCGGCGCCTTCGTGGTGCGCGGCTGGATCCGCGACGCGTGGATCCGCAGCGGCTCCGCCGGCGGCACGCTCGGCGTCCCCCTCGCGGACGAGCAGGCGATCGCCGGGGGTGCGGTCCAGCGGTTCTCCGGCGGATCCGTCTACTCCTCCGCCGCGGGCGCCTTCGCGGTGCGCGGCTGGATCGGCGACCGCTTCACCGCGGGCGGCGGCTCCGGCGGGGTCCTCGGCTTCCCGACCTCCGACGAGGTGGCGCTCCGGGGCGGCGCCCGCCAGGCCTTCGCGGGCGGCGACGTCGTCTCCTCCTCAGCGGGCGCCTTCGCGGTGCGCGGCTGGATCGGCGACAGGTACCGCGCGCTCGGTCGCGACACGGGCGTGCTCGGCTTCCCGCGCGCGGACGAGAAGCAGGTCGCCGGAGGCGCCTACCAGGACTTCACGGGCGGAATCGTCTCCGCCACGGCGAGCGGCACCAGCACGGTGCGCGGGTGGATCTCCGACGCCTACCGCGCACGCGGCGGCGCGACGGGCGCGTTCGGCCTGTCGACCGCCGACGAGCGGGCGACCGCGCGGGGCGCCCAGCAGCAGTTCCAGGGCGGGCGCTTCTACTCGTCGTCCCGCGGCGCGTTCGGCGTGCGCGGCTGGATCGGCGACCGGTACACGGCGTCCGGCGAGCAGGCCGGCGTCCTCGGCTCGCCGACCGGCATCGAGACCGCGGTGCCGAACGGCGCTGCGCAGCGGTTCGAGGGCGGCGGCATCTACAGCTCGGCCCGCGGCGCGTTCGTCGTGCGCGGCTGGATCGGCGACCGGTACGTGGCCCTCGGCGCATCGTCCAGCCGTCTCGGCCTGCCGCTCGGCGAGGAGCGGGTCTCCGGCGCCGACGTCGTGCAGGAGTTCCAGGGCGGCCGCATCGTGGTGGGACCGCAGGGCGTGCAGGTCGTCTACAACTAGCTGGCCCCTGACGAGGACCGTGCTCCCCTCGGGGGCACGGTCCTCGTCGTCTGCGCCCGGTGCCGCGTGGCCGACGCGCTCCGCGAGGTCGTCCCCCCCCCCCGCGCGCGTGACGGGGCGACGGGGAGGTCCGCGGTCCGCGTCGGGCGTCCCTGCGGGAGCTCCTGGCGCCTGACGCACGCCCGGCTCGAGCCGCCGCCGGCCCAGCGCTCCGCGGGCGTCGGACGACACCGGCGGATCGGCGGATCGGCGGGCTCGGCGACGCCATCGCGCGACGACGTCCGGCGCCGGACCCGGTCCGCCGGAGCGGGGCCGGGTCAGGCGCCGGTGGTCATCGGGACTGGCCGCCCTGCCGGTCGAACTCGACGATCTGCGACACCGGCTCGAACGGCGTGCGCCAGCCCCACGTGGAGACGCGGTCGACCGTGAGGTCGTAGGCGTCGGCCGCGTAGGGGTAGTCGAACAGCTGCACGCGACCCCACGAGCTGCCGGCGCCCTCCATGTCGGACGCCAGCGTGCTCACCGTGGCGGAGCGCTCGACCCCGGCCAGGGATCCGCCGCGACGCTGCACCCAGATGTTGTCCGGTCCGCCGTCGCCGAACGTGGTGGCGAGGACGGGGCGCTCGATGATGCCGTGCGCGATGGAGACCGGCCGCTGGCAGGGGAACCAGAACGAGGACGTCCACGTCACGGCCGTGGGTGCGTCGGGGGCGGAGAGGTCGTTGAAGGACACGGGGTCGACGAGCACCGGGGCCGTGAACCCGAACCAGCCGGACTCGCCGGTCGTGCCGTCCTCGGCCTGCAGGCGGATGGCGTCGCCGGGCGTCAGGCGGGACGGGTCGAGCGCGATGGTGCGCCAGCCGGGGCGGTCGACGGTGTCCTCGACGGCCACGCCGCCGAGGTCGACCACGGTGCCGTCCGCGGCGCGGATCTGGAGCCGGAGGCGGTCGGCGTCGCCGGCGGCCAGTTCCCCGCCGATGAGCACGGCGATGCGCTGGCGGTCGGTGGTCTCGGGCACGCGGTACCACGGGGTGGTCATGCGGCCCACGGTGTCGCCGCCCTCGGCGTAGCTGCCCCAGAGGGCGATGCCGTCGGCCAGCGCGGGCGGGGCGTCGGACGCGGGCCAGCCCGCGTCGAGCGCGAAGGAGCCGGGGGAGGCCGCGTCGGACTCGTCGCCCTCGTCGACGGCGAGGGGGCGGCCGGCGCTCGCGTCCCAGGTGGTGATGGCGGCGCCGGTCAGGCACTGCGAGCCGGCGGGGTCCTCGATGTTCGCCGCGCCGACGGAGTAGCCGTCGAGGCCGCGGGCCGCCGCGAGGGAGAACGTGCCGACCAGGTAGCCGCCCGTGACGAGCGCGAACACGGTGGCGAGCGCCGTGACCGACCAGAGGCCCTGCGGCTCCGACCAGGCGCGGCCGGCGCGACGCTGGACGAGGACGGCGACCGCGACGACGGCGGCCGCGACGAGGATCCAGATGGGCAGCGCGCCGAAGTGGATCGGCCCGAAGCCGGGCTCGCGTCCGTCGCCGAACATGCCCTGGCCCCACGCGTACGCCCACGAGTTGGGCCCGTGCAGGGAGAACACGATGACGGGGACGAGGCTCGCGACGGCCACGGGCGTCAGCCACCAGGGCGCGCGGCGGCCGTGCAGGAGACCCGTGACGATGCCGGGGGCGAGCACCAGGAACAGCGTGACGAAGAGCGGGCCGATCGAGGAGATGGCCCCGAAGTGGTGCGTCCACTTGCTGGGGGTGATCCACAGGAGCACGAACGACAGCGCGAGGCCCCATCCGGCCAGCTCGAGGGGCGCGGGCACGAGGCGCGCCGCCCGCGGCGACACGCGGGACGCCGCGTACGTCGCGACCCACCAGACGAGGAGCACGAGGGCGAGGAGCACCACGGACCGCTTCGCGTAGGAGCCCATGGGGATGTCGTTCATGAGCAGCGCGTAGCGCGACCACTCGTTGAGCCAGGTGAGCGGCGTCTCGACGGCCGCGAAGCGCTTGGGGCCGGTGAGGGCGTCGGAGAGCGTCGCGTCGGCGAAGGCGGCGAAGAGGGCCACCGACCCGACCGAGAGGACGGCCATGGTGCGGGCGGCCGCCGCGAGGCGCGATCCGCCCTGGTACGCGAGCCGCCAGAAGCCGGGGATGCCGAGCAGCAGCGGGGCGAAGGCGACGATGCCCGTGGGGTGCGCGGCGAAGGCGAGGCCGGCGACGAGGGCGGCGAGGGCCGCGGGGAGCAGCGTGCCCCGGTCGCGGGAGCGGAGCACGAGCGCGACGACGACCACGCCGGCGAGGGAGCCGAGGATCTCGGGACGGCTGCCGATCGTGTACGAGAGCCACCAGATGAGGAAGGTCGCCGCGAGCAGGCCGCGGGCCCAGAGCAGGGCGCGTCGGGAGAGGCGGACGGCCGCGCGCTCGAGGAGGTGTCGGGTGACGAACCAGGCCGCGATGCCCGCGACCAGCGCCGGCGTGCGCAGCCACACGGGGGAGCGCCCGCCGAGCTCCTGCCATGCGCCGAGCAGCTGCCAGAACCACGTGAAGGGCGTGAAGGACTGGTTGAACATCTGGTAGTAGTTGCCGACGAACCCGGCGACGCCGTCGTTGAGCGACATGGCCGCGTAGTAGCCGTCGTCGTCGGTCATCGGGCCGATGAAGATCCAGAGCGTCAGCACCGCGACCACCACGGCGTCGACCGGGCGCAGGGCCCGGAGGACGCGGGACGCGACGCCTCGGCGGGCGGGGGACGCTGCGGGGGAGCCGTCCGCGCGGACGGCGGCGGGCGCTGCGGAGGGATCCCGCCCGTCCGCATCGGCCACGGCGTCGTGGGCCCGGGCCGCGCGGCGTCGGCGGTCGTCGCGCGCGAGGACCACCAGCGCGCCGATGAGGCTCAGCCACATCAGCACCATGACGGCGATCTTGATCCCGCTGGGGGTGCTGTCGAAGTCGTCGACGACCTGCACGCCGACGGCCAGGTCGGACGGCGCGGGCACGGAGCCCACGCTGGAGACGAGGGCGTCGATCTGCGGGGGCAGCGTGCCAGGGAGGTCGACGACGCGGGACCCGTCGGCGTCGAGCGTGAGCCCCTGCACGTCGGAGTGCAGCGCGTAGGAGACGTCGGCGCCGGCGTCCAGCGGGATCTGCTCGGTCGCCCCGCCGACGCGGAGGGTCAGAGCGGTGCCGCTGGCGGTGAGGACGAGCCCGTCGGTCGCCGCCTCGGGCTCCGCCGGGTCGATGGTCGCGAGCAGGACGCCGTCGTCGGTCGCGGCCGCCGCCTCGACCGCCCGCGACGTGAAGGACGCGTCGAGCACGTGCGGCGTCTGGTTGGTGAGCAGGAGCGAGGTGGAGCGGATCTCGGCCGCGTCCTGGGGCCACGCCACGCGCACGTCGGCGGTGTCGACCGGGGCGAGCGCCAGCAGCCCGCCGGACGCGATCGCGACCGCGCCGAGGAGGCCGGCCAGGAGCGCCGGCCGCGGCCGGCGCGACCCGCTCCGGGCGGTCGAGGGGGAGTCGGACGCGGACGCGGAGGAGGAGGACGGCACAGTGACCCGAGGGTACAGGATCGGGTCGCCCCGATCCCGGACGGTAGCCTGATGCGATGACCGCCCTCCCCAGCGCCTCCCGCCGGGCGCTGCTGGTGATGGGCGCGACGGTCGTGACCGGCCTGGTGACGTACGTCTTCCTCGGCATCGTCTCGCGCGGCGTCGCCGCCCTGGCCCCCGACGCCGCCTCGGGCGACGCGGCGTTCGACATGTTCTCCGTCTTCTGGTCCGTCGCGCTCGTCGTGGGCTTCGGCCTCTTCCTCCCGGTCGAGCAGGAGCTCGCGCGCCTCGGCGCGCACGGCGCCGACGTGCGGGCCGCGGTGCGCGCGGCGCTCCGCCTCTCCGCGGTGGTCGCCCTGGCCGGCGTCGCGGTCGTGGCCATCGCCGCGCCCCTCCTCCTCGGCGCGGGGATGCCCCCGGGCCTCGTGGTGGCGTACGCGCTCATCGCGCCCGTCTCCGCGCTCCAGTTCACGGCCCGCGGCGCGATGGTGGCCCGCGGCGACGTCCCCGCCTACTCGCGGGTCCTCCTCGCCGACTCGGGACTGCGCGTCGCCCTGGCGCTCGCCGCCCTCCTCCTGCTCACGGCGCTCGACCTCCCCGACGCCGTGTCGTGGTTCGCCGCGGCGCTCCTCGCCGCCATCGCGCTCGCGCACGTGCCGGTGCTGCTGCGCGCCGGAACCCGGACCCGCGTCGTCGCGGACGAGGCCCCGGGCGCCGGCGACGGCGTGGACCCCGCCCTGGTCGCCGTCGAGGGTGCCGCCGTCGGGAGCGCGGCCGTCGAGGGAGCCGCCGTCGAGGGCGACGCCGGCACCGCCGCGCGCGGCCGGGCGACCACGAGCATCCGCCGCGCCTACCTCGCCCTCCTCGGCGCGGGCGTGTGCGCGCAGCTGCTCCTCAACGCCGGGCCCGTCGTCATCGCGGCGCTCGACCGCACGGTGGGCACGGCCGGCGCGTTCCAGGCCACGTTCAGCGTCGCCCGCGTCCCGCTGTTCATGCTCGTGCCGCTGCAGGGGCTCATCGTCCCGCCGCTCGTCGCCTACGTGCGACGCGGGGAGACGGCCGCCCTGATCCGGCGCATGTCGCTCCTCGCGGCGGCCATCGCGGGCCTCGGCGTGGTCGCGGGCGTCGTCGCGGCGCTCGCGGGCCCGGCCGTGATCGAGCTCGTGTTCGGGGAGGGCCGCTCGCTGCCCGCCCTCGACGTGGGGATCCTCGTGCTCGGCGTCTTCGCGCACGTGGGCCTCGTCATCGGCACGCAGGCGCTCATCGCCACCGACCGGCACCGCGACTCGTCGCTCGCGTGGGCGACCGCCCTCGTGTCGGCCGCCACGGCGACCGCGCTGCTCCAGGGCCCGCTCGGCTGGGCCACCGCCATCGCGGCCGGCTTCGGCGCCGGCTCGCTCATCGGCTGGATCACGGCGCTGCTGCGGCTGCGCGCCGTGGGGACCCGGCAGGTCCGCCTCGCGCGGACGGACACCCACAAGGAGACCCCATGACCGACGTCGTCATCGCCCTGACCTACTACGCCCCCTACGTGAGCGGCCTCACCAACGTGGCCCGCGACGTGGCGGAGGGGCTGGTCGAGCGCGGCCACCGGGTGACGGTGGTCACCACGCGGCACGACGCCGCGCTGCCCGCGGAGGAGACGATCGCGGGGGTGCGCGTCGTGCGCACGCCCGTGCTCCTGCAGCTCGGGAAGGGCGTCATCAGCCCGTCCTTCATCCCGACGGTGCTGCGCGAGTCGCGGCACGCGGGCGTGCTCAACATCCACGCGCCCATGGTCGAGGCCGGGCCGCTCGCGTGGCGCGCGTCGCGGATCACGCGGGTCGTCACCACGTACCACTGCGACGTGGACCTCCCGAGCGGGCTGGTGAACGCCGTGCAGCGCACCGTCATGGACCGCTCCAGCGTGCTCGCCGCCCGCAGCTCCGCCCGCGTGGTCGTCACAAGCGACGACTACGCCGACCACTCCCGCATCCGGGCCGCGCTCAGCCGGCGGCGCGCGGTGATCCCGCCCGGCTGCCACGACCGCAGCGGCGGCCGCCCGTCCTTCCGCGAGACGGACGGCCTGCACGTCGGCTTCCTCGGGCGCATCGTGGAGGAGAAGGGCATCGAGTACCTGGTGGAGGGCTTCACCGCCCTCGACCGGCCGGACGCCCGGCTCATCATCGGCGGCGACTTCTCGCGCGTCGCGGGCGGCTCCGTCATCGACCGGGTCAAGGAGCGCATCGCCGGCGACGACCGGATCCGCCTGCTCGGCTTCGTCGCCGACGAGGACGTGCCCGACCTCTACGCCTCCGTCGACGCGTTCGCGCTCACGTCCGTCAACGCGTTCGAGGCCTTCGGCATCGTGCAGGTGGAGGGGATGATCGCCGGCGTGCCCGCGATCGCGTCCGACCTCCCGGGCGTGCGGCAGCCCGTGCGCACCACGGGCTTCGGCGTGGTGGTGCCGCCCCGCGACGCCGCCGCCATCACGCGCGCCCTGGAGGAGATCGAGGCGCGCACCGACGACGTGCCCGCGATGGCCGCCCGGGCCAAGGAGCTGTACGGGGTCGACGCGGTGACGACGGCCTACGAGGAGCTCTTCGCCTCGCTCGCGCGCTGACGCGGCGCCGGCCGGGCGGGCGCTGCGGCAGACGACCGCGACCGCGGGCGCCCGCCTGGGGTCGGGATCAGAACGTGCTGGGCTGGACGTACAGGCCGATGACCAGGATCACGAGCCAGACGCCCGCGAGCACCTGGAGCATGCGGTCGCCGAGGGCGATCTCCTCCGGGGCCTGCGCGTCGCCGCGGTCGATGTGCTGGCCGTAGCGCAGCACCGCGAGCACGAACGGCGCCACCGAGACGGAGAGCCAGAGGTTCCGCAGGTCGGTGAAGAGCTCGAAGGCCCACAGGCTGTAGCCGAGGATGAGGATCGTCGCGGCGGAGTGCCAGATGAAGCCGAGGTAGCCGAGCGTGTAGCCCTTGAGGGACCCGCGCACGTCGCCCTGCAGGTCGGGGTTGCTGGCGAGCTCCCCGTAGCGCTTGCCCGAGACCATGAGGAGCGACCCGAAGACCGCGACGAGCAGGAACCACTGGCTGAGCACGACGCCGGTGGCCGCGCCGCCCGCGATGGCGCGCAGCAGGAAGCCGGAGGAGACGACGGCGATGTCGAGGATGGTGATGTGCTTCAGCCAGATGCAGTACGCGATCTGCACGAGCTCGTAGCAGAGCACCACGGCCGCGAGCTCGAGGCCGCCGGCGAAGGCGACGGCGAGGCCGCCGAGGAGGAGCACGGCGGCGACCGCCACGGCGACGGGCACGGGCACGATGCCGGCGGCGATGGGGCGCGAGCGCTTGCGGGGGTGCGCGCGATCGGCCTCGACGTCGAGGATGTCGTTCAGGAAGTAGATGCCGGACGCGGCGAGGCAGAAGGCGACGAACGCGAGCACGGCCTTCACGAGCGACGGCTCGAAGAGCGCGCCGGCGGCGACGGGTGCGGCGAACACCAGCACGTTCTTCATCCACTGGCGGACCCGTGCGGTGCGGATGACCCCGCCGAGGACGGAGGAGCTGCTGCCGGCGGGCGTGCGGGGGACGAGGTCTGGTTCGCTGATGGTGGTCCTCCTGGTCGGGCGATCAGAGTCACCGTAGCCGGTCGGCGCGCCCGACGCCGAACCGGCGGGCGGGCCCGGGGACATCGCCGGCGGGTCCGCCCGTCGGCCGTCGGATAGGGTCGTCGGGTGCAGATCCCACGGAACGTCCACCGGTGACCGCGGCCAGGATCCACCTCGTCCGGCACGGTGAGGTCGACAACCCGGACGGCATCCTCTACGGCCGGCTGCCCGGCTTCGGCCTCACGGCGCTCGGCCGCCGGATGGCGGCCGCCGCCGCGGACCACGTCGTCGAGGCGGGCCGCGAGGTCGGCCTCCTGCGCACCTCCCCGCTCCAGCGCGCGGTCGAGTCGACGGCGCCGATGGAGGCCGCGCTCGGCCTCGACCCCGAGCGCCGCGACGGCCTCGTCGAGGCCTCCAGCCGCCTCGAGGGCGGCCGCTTCGACATGAGCCTCTCCATCCTCGGCAAGCCGTCCGCGTGGCGCTACCTCGTGAACCCGCTCCGTCCCAGCTGGGGCGAGCCCTTCGTCCAGGTCGCCGCGCGCATGCGGGCCGAGCTCGCCGCCGCCGCCGCGGACGCGCCCGACGGCACCGACGCGGTCCTCGTGAGCCACCAGCTGCCCATCTGGATGGCGCACCGCAGCGTCACCGGCGCGCCCCTCTTCCACGACCCGCGGAAGCGCCGCTGCGCGCTGTCCAGCATCACGTCGTTCGAGCCGACGGCCGACGGGTTCCGCGAGGTGTCCTACTGGGCGCCGGCGCCCGAGCTCCTGGCCGCGTCGACGGACGACGGCGCCGTCTGAGGCGTCCGCGCGACCACGCGACCGCAGGGCGCGACGGCCCGTGAGCCGTCGGCCGCTCCCGCGCATCAGCGCGCCGGGCCCTCCGGCAGGCCGTGCCGCCAGCTGCGCCCCTGGGCGGCCTTGACGGCGCAGATCACGAGCAGGACCCATCCCCACTCCACGAGCGTGACGCTCTCGGCGAGCGACGCGACGACGAGCACGACGAGCACGAGCGCGGTCCAGACGTAGCCGACGCCGCGCTTGGTGGTCGCGAGCACCCAGGAGCGCCCGAGCGCGAGGGCGCAGAACGCCGCGAACAGCGCGAGCCCGACGAGCCCGGCCTGCAGGTAGAGGTCGAGGTAGGCGTTGCGGCCGGTCTCCTGCGCGCCGCGGCTCACGAGGTCGAGCGCCGTGTACGGATAGGCGTCCCGCCGCCAGTAGCCCACGAACCCCCAGCCCTCGATGGTGTTGAGGTCGATGAGGCGGAGCATCTCGCGCCACAGGGCGACGCGCTGGAGGTAGTCGGGACGCGCCTGGAGCACCTGCAGCACGGGGGAGCGGAACGCCACGACGAGCACCCCGACGACCGCGGCCAGCACGAGCGCCGCGCTGTTGGCGAGCGGCCGGGCCTGGCGGGCGAGGTGACGGAGGCCGAGGATCGCGAGGGCGGCGAGGCCGAGGACGAGGAACGTGCCGAGGATCACGGACGAGCGGGTGAGCGACGCGACCAGCAGCGCGGTGGTGAGCGAGAAGATCCCCCGGCCGCGGGAGACGGAGCGGGTGAGCAGCTCGACGGCGAAGGTCACGGCGGCGACGAGCGCGAGGATCCCGAGGGCGTTGCGCTCGCCGAGCAGGCCCTGGATGGGACCGAGGCGGTCGAGGGCCCCGCGGATGCCGAGGAACGGGATGGGGCCGTCGATGAGGAGCCCCGCCAGCACCTCGAGCGCGAGCGAGCCGACGAGCACGAGCCGCAGCACGTCGCCGGCCGCGCGCACGATCTGGATGAGGTCGCGCACGACCCCCACGTACACCGCGAGGAACGCGGACGCCGCGAGGTGGAGCACGCCGCCGACCGCGTCCGGCTGGTACGCGGTCCAGAGCAGCGTCGCCGCGCACCAGCCCACGAGGACCAGGAGCGAGATGGGGAGGAGGCCGCGCCACTCCCAGTCGCCGCGCTTCGCCGCCAGGGATCCCGCGGCCATCGCCACGAGCGCGACCAGGACGGCGACGAGCCCGGCCCAGCCCATGGTCGCGCGCAGCGCGTGCGACAGGACCGCGGTGCCGAGGATGCACTGCGTGAGCGCGGCTGAGAAGCGCGCGGACCCGAGGAGGTCGGGCAGGCGCTCGGGCAGCGGCAGGCGGGTGGGCAGCGTCATGCGGCGGCGGTCACGGGCGGTCGGCGGGGCACCGGGCGGCCGCGCGGGTCAGGCGACGCCGGGGTCGGCGACGGACGGCGCGGCGGGAGCGGGGGCCGGGGCGCCGGCCGCCGCGGGCTCGGCGGGCACGGCGGGCACGGGGCGACGGCGGGGGACCGCCGGCCCCGGGACGTCCTCGCGGGCCACCATGCCGGAGCGCGTGGCGACGGCGATCACGACGAGCAGCAGCCAGTTGCCCTCGTAGAGCAGGCGGCTCTCGGCGAGGCTCTGCACGACGAGGGCCGTCATGAGCAGCAGCGGCGCCAGCGCGAGCGTGGAGTAGGGCTCGACGAGGTCGCGGCGGTGCTGCGGCCGGTCGATGGCGGCCCACCAGGAGCGGACGTACGTGGTGACGATGAGGCACGCGAAGGCCAGGAGGCCGACGGCGCCCACCTGCAGCAGGACGTCGAGGTAGGCGTCGTGGGCCTGCAGGTAGGTGACGCCGCTGCGGACGGCGAGGCCCTGGAAGGGGTGCACCCAGGGTGCCCAGTAGCCGATCCAGCCCCAGCCGACGACGGGGTGCTCCTGCGCGAGCCCGAGGACGGACTCCCAGATCTGGAACCGCCCGGTGAGGTCGGGGGAGCGGCCGAGGAGCTCGAAGACCTCGGCGGTGCGCGTGACCACGATGCCCGCGCCGACGACGGCCGCCACGACGACGCCGCCCGCGAGCACGAGGCGCCCGCGGAGGTCGACGCGGCGGGCGATGAGCGCGAGCGCGGCGACGACGCCGGTCATGAGGAGCGCCACCAGCACGGTGGAGCTGCCGGTGAGGGTCAGCGTGAGCAGGGCGACGGCGATCCACACGGCGGCGTCGCGGCGGGCCACCGTGCGCGCCGCGTACTGCAGGGAGAAGACGATGAGGCCGAGCAGCGCGACCATCGCGAGCAGGTTGGCGTTGCCGACCACGCCCTGGATCCGCCCGCCGCTCAGCAGCTCGCCGCGGGTCCACGCGAACGCGGCCGGCGCGTTCGGCCCGTAGTCCGTGAAGAAGGGCATGACCGGCTGGCGCACGACCACGGCGACGACCAGCTCGAAGGCGAGCGACAGCCCGAGGATGATGCGGAGGGCCCGGCCGAGGCCCTGCACGATCTCCGCCCACGACAGCAGCACGAGGATCGTGAGCGCCGCGATGGTCGTGGACAGCTGGATCAGCACGCCGAGCACGGACTCGAACCGGTACTGCGACCACGCGATGGACAGCACGCAGACGACCGTGAACGCCAGCAGCGGGAGGGGCACGACCCGGAGCCGCGGCAGCGGGCGGGCGCGCACGAGGAGCACGATGCAGGTCACCAGCACCGCCAGGGCGATGGCGCCGAAGCCCCACCAGCTGAGGCTGTCCCGCCACATGTCACCCGCGAAGGTGGTGACGAGGACGAAGGTCGCGAAGCTCCGGAGGGCTCGGCGGCTGGGGGTGGGCATGCCCATCAGGGTATCCGGCCCGGGCCCCGAGCCCCGCCGCCTGGGTGAACGCGGACGGCGGCGGCGAGCGCGGGGCGGCGCGCCGGGCACCGGGCTGTCCGTCCCGCGAACGCGCCGCACCGGGCGCCGCCGTCCGGCGGTCAGACGAAGGCGGCGTGGCCCGTGATCGCCCGCCCGACGATGAGCGTGTTCATCTCCCGCGTGCCCTCGTACGAGTAGATGGCCTCCGCGTCGGCGAAGAACCGGGCCACGTCGTGGTCGAGGACGATGCCGTTGCCGCCGAACGCCTCGCGGCACCACGCGACGGTCTCGCGCATCCGGCTGGTGGCGTAGGCCTTGGCGAGCGCGGAGTGCTCGTCGGACTGGGTGCCCTCGTCGACCATCTCCGAGGCGCGCGTGACGAGGCCGATGGAGGCCGTGATGTTGCCGAGGCTGCGGACGAGGAGGTCCTGGATCAGCTGGTGCGCGCCGAGCGGCTTGCCGAACTGGTGCCGTTCGCCCGTGTACGCGACCGCGGCCTCGTAGGCGCCGACCGAGATCCCGACGGCTGCCCACGCCACCTCGGCGCGCGTGAGGCGGAGCACCTTGGCGGTGTCGGCGAAGGAGCGCGCGTTCTGCAGCCGGTTCCGCTCGGGCACGATCACCGCGTCGAGCTCGATGTCGGCGTTCTGCACGATGCGCAGCGCCTGCTTGTCCTCGATCCGCGTGGCGCGGAAGCCGGGGGAGTCGTTGGGGACGAGGAAGCCCTTGACCTGGCCGTCGTCCGCGTCCTTGGCCCAGATGACGGTGACGTCGCTGATGGTGCCGTTGCCGATCCAGCGCTTGGCGCCCGTGATGCTCCACTCGTCGCCGCGCCGGGTCGCCACCGTGCGGAGGCCGCGCGCGGAGTCGGACCCCGAGAGCGGCTCGGTGAGGCCGAACGAGCCGAGGACCTCGCCGGACGCGAGGCGCGGCAGCCACTCGGCGCGCTGCTCGGGGGATCCGGCGACGGCGACGCTGCCCATCACCAGGCCGCTCTGCATGCCGACGAGGGTCGCGATGCTCGCGTCGACGCGGCCGAGCTCGAGCGCCGCCCAGCCGCGGAACACGGCCGAGTTCTCGAAGGGGCGCGTCTCGGGGAACGGCATGCCGAAGAAGCCGCGCTCCGCGAGGCCGCCGACGACGTGGCGGGGGAACTCGGCTCGTGCCCAGAGCCCGTTGACGTGCGGGCGGACCTCCGCCTCGAGGTAGGCGCGCAGGTCGGCGAGGGACTCCTTCTCCCTGTCGCCGAGCCGGGACTCGTAGCCGTAGAAGTCGCCGATGAGGGGGGTGAGGGTCACGATGCTCCGTTGCGGTCCGTTTGTGCCCTCGGGGACGGGCGCCTGCGGGCGAGCCTAGGTCGGCGTCCGGCCGGCACCCCCATCGGTTGGTACTTTGGTCGCGTCCGGACAGGACGCGCGCCCTCGGGCGTTGTAGGTAGCCGCCAAGCCCGACAGGATCGCCCGTGTTCACTGCCCTCGCCAACACCCCCCGCGACTACGCCTGGGGGTCGACGACCGCCATCGCCGAGCTGCTCGGCCGCGAGCCGTCCGGAGGGCCGGAGGCCGAGCTGTGGCTCGGCGCGCACGACGGCTCGCCGACGCGCGTGGTCGACCCGGCGGCGGCCGGCGGCGCGCCCACGCTGGCCGAGTGGATCCGCGCGGACCCCGCCACGACGCTCGGCCCGCTCGCCGAGGGCCTGCGCCCGGGCGACGGCCCCGGCCTCCCGTTCCTCCTCAAGGTGCTCGCCGCCGGCGGCCCGCTCTCGCTCCAGGCGCACCCCGACCTTCACCGTGCGCGCCTCGGCTTCCGCGACGAGGAGGACCGCGGGATCCCGATCGACGCCCCGCACCGCAACTACAAGGACCCGCTGCACAAGCCCGAGCTCGTCTACGCGCTGAGCGACGAGTTCCACGCGCTCTGCGGCTTCCGCCCGCTCGCGGAGGTGCGCCAGGTCTTCACGCTGCTGCTCACCCTGGACGCGTCGGGACCGGACTCCGACCCGGCCGTCATCCGGTCCGTCCTCACGCGCCTCACGGGCTCCGAGGCCGACGTGCTGCGCGACGTGTTCGCCTTCCTCATGGGCGGCGGATCCGAGGTGCGCCGGCTCGTCGACCGCGTCACCCTCCTGGCGAACCTCGCCTCCGACAGGCAGTGCCGCGAGTTCTCGACGGAGATGCGCACCGTCCGCGAGCTCGCGGAGGCGTACCCGGGCGACCCCGGCATCGTCACGTCGCTGCTGCTGAACCGCGTGACCCTCCGCCGCGGCGAGGCGCTGTACCTCCCCGCGGGCAACATCCACGCGTACCTGCACGGCCTCGGCATCGAGCTGATGGCCGCGTCCGACAACGTGCTCCGCGGCGGCCTCACGCCCAAGCACGTGGACGTGCCCGAGCTCCTCGACGTGCTCGAGTTCCAGGCGCTGCCCGTGCCGTACCTCGCCCCCGAGCACGCGGCCCCGGGCGTGGAGCTGTACCGGCCGGACGTGCCCGACTTCCTGCTCGCGCGGATCGCCCCGGCCACGCGCGACGCGGCCGCCGACGACGCGGGCGCCAGCGTCGTCGTGGTCGACGGGCCGACCATCGTGCTTTGCACCTCCGGCGAGGTGACGCTCCGCGGCGAGGCCTCGACGGTCGTCGTCGGCCGCGGCGAGGCCGTGTTCGCCACGCCCGACGAGGGCCGGATCGTCCTCACGGGGGAGGGCGAGGCGTTCCTCGCGACGACCCCGGCCCCCGGCCCCGACGCCGCCGACGAGGACGCCAGCGCGTGACGGCTCGTCCGGGCGTCGTCGATAGGGTTGCCGCATGACATGGTTGGTCACCGGCGGCGCCGGCTACATCGGTTCGCACGTCGTCTCCGCGTTCGCGAAGGCGGGCATCGACACCGTCGTCCTCGACGACCTCTCGAGCGGCCACGCGTCGTTCGTCCCCGAGGGCGTGCCCTTCCATCGCGGATCCGTGCTGGACCGGGAGCTGCTCGCGAGCATCCTCGGCTCGGGCGACATCCGCGGCGTCGTGCACGTGGCCGGCTACAAGTACGCCGGGGTCTCCGTGCAGCGACCCCTCCACACCTACGAGCAGAACGTGACCGCCACGGCCGTGCTCCTCGAGGAGATGGAGACGGCGGGCGTCGACAGCATCGTCTTCTCCTCCTCGGCCGCCGTGTACGGCACGACCGACGTCGACCTCGTCGACGAGCGCACCCCCAAGGCCCCCGAGTCGCCGTACGGGGAGTCCAAGCTCATCGGCGAGTGGCTGCTGCGCGACCAGGGCGTCGCGGCGGGCCTCCGCCACGCGTCGCTCCGCTACTTCAACGTCGTGGGATCCGGCGAGGAGGGCTACTTCGACACCAGCCCGCACAACCTCTTCCCGCTCGTCTTCGAGGCCCTGCTCGCCGGGCGCACGCCGCGGATCTACGGCGCGGACTACCCGACGCCCGACGGCACGTGCGTGCGCGACTACATCCACGTCGTCGACCTCGCCGCCTCGCACGTCGCGGCCGCCCTCCGCCTCGAGGCGGGGGAGCCCGTCGAGCCCGTCTACTGCCTCGGCAGCGGCGCCGGCGTGAGCGTCCGCGAGATCATGACGGCCATCGCGTCGGCCACGGGCATCGGCTTCGAGCCCGAGGTGCACGACCGCCGGCCGGGGGATCCGGCCCGCATCGTGGCCTCCGGCGAGCTCGCCGCGCGCGACCTCGACTGGGCCATGCGCCACTCGCTGGACGACATGGTGACGAGCGCCTGGAACGCCCGCCAGGCCGGTTCCGGGCTCTAGCGCCGACGGCGAGCGGCGGCGCGTCGCAACCCTCGAGGAGCGGCTGAGGGTTTACCCTCCGCAGCTTGACTCGATGGAGTTACACCGGTGTAATTATGACGATGAGCTGAGGCCGGCCGGACGCCTCGGCCGCGTGGGGAGATCGTGACATGGCACTACCTGAGTACCACGCCGGAGTCCCCGACGACTGGTTCGTCGACCCCGTCCGACTCGGGGTCCCGGGCGTCCGCAGCGTCGACGACGGCAACCCGCTCGCCTGGCAGGCGGACTCGCTCTGCGCGCAGACCGACCCCGAGGCGTTCTTCCCCGAGAAGGGCGGATCCACCCGCGACGCCAAGAAGATCTGCGGCTCGTGCGAGGTCCGGTCCGAGTGCCTCGAGTACGCGCTGGAGAACGATGAGCGCTTCGGGATCTGGGGCGGCCTCTCCGAGCGCGAGCGCCGGAAGCTGCGCAAGCGCGCCGTCTGACCCGGGGTCGCGTGCCGCCGCGACGGACCCCCGCCTCCCCGGCGCGCCGTCCGGCTGCGGCGGATCCCCACCACGCACCACGTAGGGTCTCCCCTGTCATGCAGCCACGAGTAACCGCGATCCTCGTCGCCCACGAGGGCGCGCAGTTCCTCGACCGGACCCTCCAGGCGCTCGCCGCGCAGACCCGGCGACCGGACCAGGTGGTCGCGGTCGACCTCGGCTCCAAGGACGCGTCGGCCGCCCTCCTCGCGGCGTCCGAGCCCACCCGCATGGTGCAGGCGCCCGCCCGCATGACCTTCGGGCAGGCGGTGGACCAGGCCGTGCGCGTGATCCCCGCACCCGAGGGCGACCACGAGCTGCTCTGGCTGCTCTCCGCCGACAACGCGCCCGCGCCCGACGCCCTCGAGCGCCTGCTCGCCGCCGTCGAGGCCTCGCCCAGCGTCGCGGTCGCCGGTCCGAAGCTCATGGAGTGGGACCACCCCGACTACATCCGCGAGCTCGGCCGCACGCTCACCACGCTCGGCGCCGCCGTGCCCGTCGTCGACGGCGAGCTCGACCAGGCGCAGTACGACGACATGAGCGACGTGCTCGCCGTCGCCGCGGGCGGGATGCTCGTGCGGCACCGCCTCTGGGACGAGCTCGACGGCTTCGACGACGCGCTGCCCGTGGAGGACGACGCGCTCGACCTGTGCGTGCGCGCCCGCCTCGCCGGCCACCGCGTCGTGGTCGTGCCGGCCGCGCGGGTCGCCTCCGCGGGATCCGCCGCCCCCGGCACCGCCTTCCTCGGCCGCCGCACGCCGCGTCGCCGCCGTCGTCGCCTGCGCCGGCAGGCCGAGCTGCACCGCCGCCTCGCGTACGCGCCGCCCGCCGCCGTCCCGTTCCACTGGCTCTCGCTCGTGCCGCTCGCGATCCTGCGCGCCCTGCTGCAGATGCTCCGGAAGCGGCCGACCGCCGCGCCCGGCGAGATCGGGGCCGCGGTGCGCGTCGCGGTGGCGCCCGGCCGCGTCCGCGCCAGCCGCCGCCGCCTCGCCGCCACGCGGACGGCGCCCTGGTCGAGCATCGCCTCGCTGCGCCAGCCGCTCGCGGTCGGCCGACGGCGGAGATCGCTCGCCCGCGAGCAGTACCGCGTCGAGCACATGGGCGTCTCGGACGGCGTCGAGTTCCTCGCCACGGGCGGCGGCTGGACCGTGCTCGCGGCGCTCGTCGTCGCCGCGGTCATGTGGCTGCCGCGCCTCACGGGCACCGCGCTCTCGGGCGGGCAGCTGCTGCCGCTCGGGTCGAGCGCCGGCGCGCTGTGGGCGCAGGTCGGCGTCGGCGTCCGCGGATCCGGCGCGGGGCCCGTCGCCCCCTCCGACCCGTTCGCGTACGTCCTCGCGGTCCTCGGCAGCGTCACCGCCTGGGAGCCGTCGCTCGCCGTGCTCGGCCTCTTCGTCGGCGCGCTGCCGCTCGCCGCGCTGGCCGCCTGGCTGTGCGCCGCGCAGCTCACCCGCAACTCCTGGCTGCGCGCCCTCGCCGCCCTCGTCTGGACGCTCGCGCCCACCCTGCTGGTGGGGCTCGACGAGGGCCGCCTGCCCGCCGTGCTCGCGCACCTGCTGCTGCCGTGGCTCGCGCTCGCGGTGCTGCGCGCGCCGCGCTCGTGGTCGGCGTCGGCCGTCGCCGGGATCCTCATGGCCGCCGTCGGGGCCTCCGCGCCCTCGCTCGTGCCGGCGATGCTCGTGCTCTGGCTGGTCGCCACGGTGCGGGCCGGCCGTCGCGCCGGACGGCTCGTGACGATCCCCGTGCCGCTCGTCGCGTTGGTCGCGCCGCTCGTCGCGTACCGCGTCATGCAGGGGCAGCCGCTCGCCCTCGCCGCGGATCCCGCCGTCCCGGCCGCGTTCACCCCGGCCGACGTGCCCGGGCTCGCGCTCGGCTTCCCGACCGCCGGCCTCGGCGGCTGGACCGCCTTCGTCGAGGGGCTGGGGCTCGGCCTGCCCGCCGCGGTGCCGCTCGTCGTGGTGGCCGTCCTCGTGGCGCCGCTCGTGCTGGGCGCCGTCGCCGCCCTCTTCCTCCGCGGATCGCACCGCGCGGCCCTCGCCCTGGCCGTGACGGTGCTGGGGTTCGCGACCGCCGTGCTCGCGGTGCGCACCGTCGTGCAGTCGACCGGATCCGACGTCGTCGCGGTCTGGCCCGGATCCGGCCTCAGCCTCCTGTGGCTCGGCCTCGCGGGCGCCCTCGTGCTCGGCTTCGCCGCGCTCGGCCGTCGTTCCGTCGTGCCGGGGCTCGCCGCCGCGGCCGCCCTCCTGATCCTCGCGCTGCCCGTCGTCTCGGCCTCGGTCGCGGGATCCACCGCCGTGCGCGCCACGCAGGACACCTCGCTGCCCGGCCTCGTGCTCGCGGAGGCGGCGACGGACCCGTCCGTCGGCACGCTCGTGCTGCGGGCGGGAGGCGACGGATCCCTGGCCGCCGACGTCGAGCGCGGCGCCGGCCGCACGCTCGAGCAGGTGTCCACCGTCGACACCGCCATCGCGCCGCTGACCGACACCGAGACGCGCGTCGCCGAGCTCGCGGGCAACGTCTCGTCGCGCTCCGGGTTGGACGCCACGGAGGACCTGAGGACGCTCGGCATCAGCTACGTGCTCCTCGCGCCGCCGGCGGGCGACGCGGACGCCGCCGTGCACGACCGCGCCCGCGCCGCCCTCGACGACGACCCGGTGTTCACGGCCGTCGGCCAGACGGAGGCGGGCCTGCTGTGGCGCTTCGTCGGCAGCGACGCGCTCGACGTCCCGGTGGCCGGACCGGGCAACCTCGACGACCCGGGTCGCATCGGGGTGCTGGCGGCGCAGGCCCTGGTGTTCGCGCTCACGCTGCTCCTCGCGATCCCCACGGGCAGCCTGGCCGCGCGCAGCCGCCCGCTGCCCGCCTACCGCGAGCCGGTCGTCGCCCCCGACGCGCGTCCCGCGGACGCGGACGAGCCGCGCCCCGAGCACGACGACCGCGGGACGCCCGCGTACCTGGACGAGCCGACGGGCACGAGCGTGGAGGCCGCGGCCTTCGGCGACATCCCGCAGGCGGGGGAGCGCCGTGGCGACGACGACGCGGCCGCGCCCGTGGCGTCCGACCGCGCGACCGACCACGCGTCCGTCGCCGAGCGCGGCGCCCGACCGGATCACCATGACGACACCAGGAGGACCGATGGCCAGGCGTGACGCCGTGCGCATCGCGACGCGCGTGACCACCGGGATCGCCGGGGTGGCGGTGCTCGGCGTCGTCGTCGCCGGAGCCCTCCTGCTCCCGCCCGCGTCCGGCGGGACGGCGGCGCCGTCCGTGCTCGTGACGCCCGTGGCCACCGACCAGCAGCGCGTCTGCCCCGGCGCCCTCCTCCGGCCGCCCGAGGCCGACGCGCAGGCGACCACCAGCGCCGTCGCCGTCGGGAGCGCCGCCGTCACGAGCGGATCCGCGACCGGCGACGCCGCCGCGGGCGGGCCCGCGGTCCGCACCTCCCGCATCCAGGCGCCCGACGTCCAGGGCTCCGCGTCCGCGGAGGCCCAGGTCCTCGCGATCGCGGGCGCGGTCGACGCGCAGCCCACCGACCTCGCGGGCGCCGCGTCGCAGATCGCCACCGAGCCCGACCTCGCCGGTCTCGCCGCCGCGCCGTGCTCCGAGGCCACCGCTGACTCGTGGCTCGTCGGCGGCGCCACCACGACCGGCCGCACCACGTTCGTCGTGCTCGACAATCCGTCGGGCGTGTCCTCCACGGTCGACCTCGCCATCACGGGCGAGGACGGCGCCGTCAGCGCCCCCGGCGCGAGCGGCATCGCGGTGCCGGCGGGCGCGCGCCGCGTCCTCAGCCTCGCCGGCCTCGCACCCGACCTCAGCGCGCCGGCCGTGCACGTGCAGAGCCGCGGCGGCCAGGTCGTCGCGACGCTCGAGCAGACCACCGTGCGCGGGCTGCTGGCGGGCGGCGTCGACTGGATCGGCCCGGCCGCCGCGCCGTCCACCGCCCTGACCATGACGGGCCTCCGCATCGACACCCAGGCGGCCGCCGCCCCCGCACCCGCCGAGGGCGAGCAGGCGGCCGGCGACGACGCGTCCGGATCCGCCCCCGGTGCGGGCGCCGACGTCGGCACCGACCCCGACCGCGAGACCGCCGTCCGGATCCTCGTGCCCGGCACGACCGACGCCGACGTGAGCGTGAGCATCGCGCCCGAGGACGGCACCGACGGCACCGGCACGACCTTCACCGTCCAGGCTGACGCCGGCAGCACGACCGACCTCCCCGTCGCCGACCTGCCGGACGGCCGCTACTCCGTCACCGTGCAGAGCTCCGTGCCCGTCACCGGCGCCGTGCGCAGCGTCTCCGGCGCGGCGGAGGGCGGCGCGACCGACTTCGCGTGGGTGCCGTCCGCGGATCCGCTCACGCGCGACGCCCTCGTCTCCGTGCCCGCGGGTCCGGCCCCGCTCCTGCACGTGCGCAACCCCGGCTCCGCCGACGCGACCGTGACCGCGCGGCCGACCGACGGGTCCGAGCCGGTCGAGCTGGCGGTGCCCGCGGGATCCGCCGCCTCCGTCGCCGTGACCGCGGGCCGCACCTACCTGCTGGAGGGCGCGACGGGACTCACCGCGACCGTGACGCTCGCCGAGCCCGGCCGTTCCGCGTCGCTGCCCGTGGTGCCGGTGCTCCCGGCGGCCGACCCGCTGCGCGTCCACCCCTGACGCCGGCGCGGGCGGTCCGGCGCGGACGGCACGCGACGCGCGCCGATCGTCCCGCCGGGAACGCGGACACCGCACGCCCGTCCGGGATCCGGCGCTAGTGCGGGTCGTACCTGTCGGGCGCGAGGTCCCACGGGTCCTTGCCGAGCATCTCGGCGACGGCGCGGAACACGCAGCCCTCGACGAGCGCGCGCTGGTGGTGCTCGTCGTCCTCGTGCAGGTGCGCGAGGCGCTCGATGGGCAGGCGGTAGAAGATGACGCGGCGCTCGTCGACGAGCACGCTCCAGCGGTCGATCCCGTCCCGCTCGCTGTTCTGGGCGGGCAGCGCGGCGACCTCGAACGAGACGCGCTCGAGCTCCTCGGGCCAGAGCCCGCGCAGGTACTCGGCGGCGGACGCGATGGTCTGGTCGAACAGGTCGGCGCGCGTGCGGAGCACCGGCAGCTCGGGCCCGGTGACGGGCGAGCGGAGGCCGCGGCCGTGCCGATCCCGCCAGGAGCCCCGGATGGAGACGTGGCCTCCCCGGCGGCGCGATCGTGGCATGGCCCCATCGTACGGCCCCGGAGTCGGCGGTAGTGTGGGCCCGACATGACGAACAGGCCCTGCTCCCGCGTCGGCTGCACCGGCGGCGCCACGACCACCCTCACCTACGTCTACGCGGATTCCATGGCCGTGCTCGGTCCCCTCAGCCACGACTCCGAGCCCCACAGCTACGACCTCTGCGACCGCCACGCGGCGCGGCTCTCGGCGCCGCAGGGCTGGCAGATCGTCCGGCACGGGGTGCTCGGTGAGGTAGGTTTCGGAGCATGACGACGACTGCCGCCGAGACGCTGACCGCCATAGTGAAGACCTACGACGTGAGAGGTCTCGTCGGGAGCCAGCTGACCGAGGAGCTCGTCACGGCCCTCGGCGCCGGCTTCGTCGACGAGCTGGGCGCCGCCGGCAGCGAGGTCGTCGTCGGCCACGACATGCGGGACTCCTCGCCGTCGTTCGCCCAGGCGTTCGCGAAGGGCGCCACCGCCCGCGGCGGGAACGTCCTCCTCATCGGCCTCTGCTCCACGGACGAGACCTACTTCGCGTCGGGATCCCTCGACGCCCCCGCGGTCATGTTCACCGCGAGCCACAACCCGGCCACCTACAACGGCCTCAAGTTCTCCCGCGCCGGCGCCCAGGGCATCAGCCTGGACACGGGCCTCGCCGCCATCCGCGACCGCGCCATCGGCTTCCTCGCCGACGGTATCGCGCCGGTCGAGCCCGCCGGCACCGTGCGCGAGCGCGACGTGCTCGCCGACTACGCGGGCTACCTCCGCCAGCTCGTCGACCTGTCCGGCATCCGCCCGCTGCGCGTCGTCGTCGACGCCGGCAACGGCATGGGCGGCATGACCGTCCCCGCCGTGCTCGGCACCGCGGCCGGCCTGCCCGAGCTGCCCATCGAGATCATCCCGCTGTACTTCGAGCTCGACGGCACCTTCCCGAACCACGAGGCGAACCCGCTCGAGCCCGCCAACCTGGTCGACCTGCAGAAGGCCGTCGTCGAGCACGGCGCCGACCTCGGCCTCGCCTTCGACGGCGACGCGGACCGCTGCTTCGTGGTCGACGAGAAGGGCCGCGCGGTCACGCCGAGCGCCGTCGCCGCCGTCGTCGCGCTGCGCGAGATCTCGCGCGTGAAGGCGCAGTCGCCGGACGAGGAGGTCACCGTGCTGCACAACCTCATCACCTCGCGCATCGTGCCCGAGACCATCGAGGCCGCGGGCGCCACGGCGGTGCGCACGCGCGTCGGCCACTCCCTCATCAAGGACCAGATGGCCGCCACGGGCGCCGTCTTCGGCGGCGAGCACTCCGCGCACTACTACTTCCGCGACTTCTGGGGCGCCGACAACGGCATGCTCGCGGCGATGCACCTGCTCGCCGAGTTCGGCCAGAGCGACGGCCTCATGTCCGACCTCTCCGCGCGCTACACGCCGTACGCGCTGTCGGGCGAGATCAACAGCACGGTCGACGACGTGCCCGCCGCGTACGAGCGCATCGTTGAGGCGTTCCGCGGCCGCGGCGAGTTCGACGAGCTGGACGGCCTCACGGTCGACGGCCCGGTCGAGGACGACGGCGCGTTCTGGTGGTTCAGCGTCCGGCCCTCCAACACCGAGCCGCTCCTGCGCCTCAACGTCGAGGCGTCGACCGAGGAGCGCATGGCCGCCCTCCGCGACGAGCTCCTGGGGCTGATCCGCGGGGCCTGATCCCGTCACCCGCACCATCCGACGCCGCGTCCCTCCTTGAGGGGCGCGGCGTCGTCGTGCACCCGGCGGGCGCACGCACCGGATACCCCCGGGGGGTTCCGTTCGGTACCCCCCTGGGGTATCGTCGAGGGGAACGGAGGTGGCCACCATGGTCGGGTACAGCGAGGGCAAGGACGACATCCTCAAGCGGCTGCGCCGTGCGGAGGGGCAGGTGCGCGGCATCGAGCGCATGGTCGAGTCCGACACGTACTGCATCGACGTGCTGACCCAGGTGTCCGCCGTCACGCGGGCCATGGAGACCGTCGCCCTCAAGCTGCTCGACGACCACCTCGCGCACTGCCTCGCCGAGGCCGCGCGCGAGGGCGGCCAGGTCGCCGAGGACAAGGTGCGCGAGGCCTCCGCGGCCATCGCGCGGCTCGTCCGGTCCTGATCCGCCCCGCCGCCGCATCCGCATCCCCCGACAAGGAGACACCATGACCACCACGACCTTCCCCGTCACCGGCATGACCTGCGCGCACTGCGTCGCGAGCGTCACCGAGGAGGTCGGCGAGCTGCCGGGCGTCGCGTCCGTGGCCGTCGACCTCGTCGTCGGCGGCGCGTCGACCGTCACCGTCGAGAGCGACGGCCCGCTCGACCCCGCGGCCGTCCGCGCGGCGGTCGACGAGGCCGGATACGTCGCGGAGGTCTGAGATGGCCGACCCCGCATCCGGAGCCGCGCCCGCCGCGGACCCCGTCGCCTCCCCGGTCGAGGGCGGCGCCGTGCTCACGCGCGTCGACCTCGACGTGCAGGGCATGACGTGCGCGTCGTGCGCGATGCGCATCGAGCGCAAGCTCGGCCGGATGCCCGGGGTCGAGGCCGCCGTCAACTACGCCACCCACCGCGCGCGCGTGCAGCTGCCCGCGGGCACGAGCGTCGAGGACGCGATCCGCACGATCGAGCGCACGGGGTACCGCGCGTCCGAGCGCGCGGCGTGGGGGAGCGGAGCGCAGGAGGACCTCGCGCCGGCTCCGACGGCGCGCGCGGACGCCGCCGAGCGCGCGTCCGTCGCGGTCGAGGCGCCGCGGATCCGCCCGAGCGCGGATCGGCCCGGAGCCAGCATCGACGAGCCTGCGCCTGCCCCTGCGCCTGCGCCCGCTCGCGCCTCGGCGGAGTCCGCCGCCCGCGACGCCGTCGCGGCTCGCCGGCCCGACGCCGACGAGCTGGCGCTCCGGCAGCGGCTCGTGGTCTCGGCGGCGCTCACCGTCCCCGTCTTCCTCATGGCGATGGTCCCGGCGCTCCAGTTCGACGACTGGCAGTGGCTGTCCCTCGCGCTCGCCGCCCCCGTCGCGGTGTGGGGCGCCTGGCCGTTCCACCGCGCGGCGGCCGTGAGCGCGCGCCACGGCGGCGTCGGCATGGACACGCTCGTGAGCATCGGCGTCGCGGCCGCGTTCCTGTGGTCGCTCTACGCCCTCTTCCTCGGCGACGCGGGCGAGCCCGGCATGCGCATGACCATGAGCCTCTTCTCCGAGCCCGGAGCGGGATCCGGCGACGTGTACCTCGAGGTGGCCGCCGCCGTGACGGTGTTCCTCCTCGGCGGGCGCTACCTGGAGGCGCGGGCCGCCCGCGCGTCCGGCGCCGCCCTCGCCGCGCTCCTCGACCTCGCCGCGAAGGACGTGGCGGTCGTGCGCGACGGCGTCGAGCGGCGGATCCCCATCGGCGCGCTCCGCGTCGGCGAGGAGTTCGTCGTGCGGCCGGGCGAGCGCATCGCCACCGACGGCGTGGTCGTCGACGGCTCCAGCGCCGTCGACCGCTCCCTCCTCACGGGCGAGTCCCTGCCGGACGAGGTCGGCCCCGGTGACGACGTGACAGGCGCGACCCTCAACGCCGGCGGCCGCCTGCTCGTGCGCGCCACGCGCGTGGGGGAGGAGACCCGCCTCGCCCGCATGGCCGCGCTCGTGGAGGAGTCGCAGACCGGCAAGGCCCGGATCCAGCGCCTCGCCGACCGCGTCTCGGCCGTCTTCGTGCCGGTCGTGCTCGTGCTCGCGCTGGGCACCCTCGTGGGCTGGCTGCTGCTCGGCTTCCCGCCCGAGGCCGCGTTCACCGCGGCGGTGGCGACGCTCATCATCGCCTGCCCGTGCGCCCTCGGGCTCGCGACGCCGACCGCGCTCCTCGTGGGCACGGGCCGCGGCGCGCAGCTCGGGATCCTCATCACGGGCCCCGAGGTGCTCGAGTCGACCCGCCGGATCGACACCGTGCTGCTCGACAAGACCGGCACCGTGACGACGGGCGTCATGTCGCTCGTGCGGGCGGTCCCCGCCGCGGGCGTCGACGCCGACGAGCTCGTGCGCGCCGCCGCCGCCCTCGAGGCGCGCAGCGAGCACCCGGTGGCGCGCGCCGTCGTCGAGGCCGCGGGCGCCGGATCCCTGCCCGCCGTCGAGGGCTTCGTCGCCACCGCGGGCCTCGGCGTGCACGGCGTGGTCGACGGCCGCGCGGTCGCCGTCGGGCGCCCGTCCTGGCTCGCCGAGCAGTGGGCCGCGGAGCCAGACGCGACGCTCGCCGAGGCGCTCCGTGCGGCCGAGGCCGACGGATCCACCGTGGTCGCGGTCGCCTGGGACGGCGCCGTGCGGGGGATCCTCGCCGTCGCCGACACCGTGAAGCCCACGAGCGCCGAGGCCGTCCGCCGGATCCGCGCGCTCGGGCTCCGCCCGGTCCTCCTCACGGGCGACACCGCGGGCGCCGCGCGCCGCGTCGCCGAGGAGGTCGGGATCGACGAGGTGATCGCGGGCGTCCTCCCCGAGGGCAAGCTCGACGCGGTCCGCCGCCTCCAGGCCGAGGGGCGCGTCGTCGCGATGGTCGGCGACGGCGTGAACGACGCCGCCGCGCTCGCGCAGGCCGACCTCGGCATCGCGATGGGCACGGGCACCGACGCGGCCATCGAGGCGGGCGACATCACGATCGTCCGCGGCGACCTGGTGCTGGTCGCCGACGCCGTGCGCCTCGCCCGCCGCACCCTCGGCACGATCCGCGGCAACCTGTTCTGGGCCTTCGCCTACAACGCCGCCGCGATCCCGGTCGCCATGCTCGGCCTCCTCAACCCGCTCGTCGCCGGGCTCGCCATGGCGCTGTCGTCAGTGTTCGTCGTGACGAACAGCCTGCGCCTGCGGTCCTTCCGCTAGCCGCCGCGGCGCCCGCCCGTCATCCACGGGCGGGCGTCACGCGTCGGATGCGAGACTGGACGCATGACCCTGCTGCCGGACGCCACGTCCACCGCTCTGCCCTTCCGCGTCGCCGACCTCTCCCTCGCGGAGTCGGGCCGCCACCAGATCCGCCTCGCCGAGAACGAGATGCCCGGCCTCATGGCCCTCCGCGAGGAGTTCGGCGCCGCGCAGCCGCTCGCGGGCGCGCGCATCGCCGGATCCATCCACATGACCGTGCAGACGGCCGTGCTCATCGAGACCCTCACCGCCCTCGGCGCGCAGGTGCGCTGGGCGAGCTGCAACATCTTCTCCACGCAGGACGAGGCGGCCGCCGCGGTCGCCGTCGGCGCGGGCACCCCGGAGGCGCCCGCGGGCGTGCCGGTCTTCGCCTGGAAGGGCGAGACGCTCGAGGAGTACTGGTGGTGCACCGAGCAGATCTTCGACTGGTCCGGCGAGGCCGAGGCCGCGGGCGCCGACTGGACGGGCCCGAACATGATCCTCGACGACGGCGGCGACGCCTCGCTCCTCGTGCACAAGGGCCGCGAGTACGAGCTCGCCGGCGTCGTGCCCGAGACCCCCGAGGACGCGAGCCACGAGTACCGCGTCATCCTCGACACGCTCCGCCGCAGCCTCGCCGCGTCCGGCGACCGCTGGACCCGCCGCGCCGCCGACATCCAGGGCGTCACCGAGGAGACCACCACGGGCGTCCACCGCCTCTACGAGCTGGCGCGCGACGGCGAGCTGCTGTTCCCGGCCATCAACGTCAACGACTCGGTCACCAAGAGCAAGTTCGACAACAAGTACGGCATCCGCCACTCGCTGCCCGACGGCCTGAACCGCGCCACCGACACGCTCATCGGCGGCAAGGTCGCGTTCGTCGTCGGCTACGGCGACGTGGGCAAGGGCGCGGCCGAGGCCCTCCGCGGCCAGGGCGCGCGCGTCATCGTCTCCGAGGTCGACCCGATCTGCGCGCTCCAGGCCGCGATGGACGGCTACCAGGTCGCGCGCCTCGAGTCGGTCATCGAGCACGTCGACATCCTCGTCACCGGCACGGGCAACGTCGACGTCGTCCGCGTCGAGCACATCGAGCGGATGAAGCACCAGGCGATCATCGCCAACGTCGGCCACTTCGACAACGAGATCGACATGGCCGGCCTCGAGCGCCTCCCGGGCGTCGAGAAGGTCGAGATCAAGCCGCAGGTGCACGAGTGGCGCCTGCCCTCCGGCCGCAGCGTGCTCGTGCTCTCCGAGGGCCGCCTCATGAACCTCGGCAACGCCACCGGCCACCCGTCGTTCGTGATGAGCAACTCGTTCACGAACCAGGTGCTCGCGCAGATCGAGCTGTGGGTCCGCAACGACCAGTACCCGATCGGCGTGTACGTGCTGCCGAAGCACCTCGACGAGAAGGTCGCGCGCCTGCACCTCGACGCGCTCGGCGTGGAGCTCACGGAGCTGCGTCCCGAGCAGGCCGCCTACATCGGCGTCTCCGTCGAGGGCCCGTACAAGGTGGACCACTACCGGTACTGATCCCGGCGGATCCGTCCGACGCCGCCCGTCCCCTCGCGGGGCGGGCGGCGTCGTCGCGTGCGGGGATCGCACCGGGTGGTCGGGTGGCCGGGTGGCCGGGTGGCCGGGTCGGGCGAGAGGATCAGGCGGGCGGGGCGGGCGCGGATCCGCCGCGGGCCGGGAAGCCGTGCGGGAGCCCGGCGAGGATCGGCTCGAGCGACGCCATGCGGTCGCGCTCGAGCATCAGGGCCCGGTGCTCGCGCTCGCGACGCACCGCGCCGACCGCGGTGACGAAGGACTCGGCGTCCGTCGCGGGCAGCGGCGCGACGTGCGGCGCGGCCTCGTCCGCCAGCTCGCCGGCGAGGCGGGCGCGCGACGCGGGCGTCAGGCGGTCGCGCTGCACGAGGAAGCGGGCGATGCGGCGACCGAGCGCGTCGGGCAGCCGCCCGACGTCGGCCTCCGACGCCCACGCGACCAGGTGCGGCGGCACGGGCGGCAGCGGCGCCGGGTACGCGGGCACGCGCTCGTGCTGCGACCGCGTGCCCGCCACGAGGTCGCCGAGGCGCTGGGCGCGCGGCGTGAGGAGGCCCACGAGCGCGGCCAGGCCGCCCAGCGTGAGGTAGGTCTCGAGGATCCCGACGAGCGCCCGGGCGACCGCGTGCCGGAGGCCGATGCCGCCGCCGTCCGCGCGCACGATGCGGGCCCCCACGGCCCAGCGCCCGAGGGACCGGCCGCGGGACGCGACCTCCACCACGACGGGCAGGACGACGATCGCGAGCACCACCGCGGCGATGGCGCACGCGGCGCCCGACGCCTCGTCGAGGAGGCCCGCCGCGGCGAGACGGCCGATGAGGAGGACGAGCAGGAGGCCGACGACCAGGGACGCGGCCACGTCGATCGCCGCGCCCGCGGTCCGCAGCACGAAGCCCGCGGGACGGACGTCGAGGGCGACGGCCTCGCCCACCACGAGCGCGTCGGGACCGTCGGAGAGCGTCGGGTCGTGCGCGTCGGCGGCCGCCATGCATATAGTCAAGCAGATGGACCTCGACGCCTACACCGCCGCCCACCGGGACGAGTGGGACCGGCTCGCCCGCCTCGCCGGTCGGCGCCGGCTCACGGGACCCGACGCCGACGAGCTCGTCGACCGGTACCAGGCGGGGGCGGCCGAGCTGTCCGCGATCCAGGCGGTCGCCGGATCCACCGCGCAGGGCGACCGGCTCTCCGTCGCGCTCTCCCGGGCCCGGATGCGGTTCACCGGGCAGACCACCAACGCGGCGTCGCGCATCCCCGCGTTCTTCGCGGTCGACCTGCCCGCGGCGCTGCACCGGATCCGCTGGCTGACGCTCGCCGTGGCCCTCGCGACCATCGCGATCACGGCGCTCTACGCCACCTGGATCCTCCGCGACCCCGCCATGATCGCGAGCCTCGGCAGCGACGCCGACCTCCGGAGGTACGTCGACGACGAGTTCGTCGACTACTACAGCTCGAACCCGGCGGCCTCGTTCACGGGGCAGGTCTGGACGAACAACGCGTGGATCGCCGCGCAGTGCGTGGCCTTCGGCATCACCGGCGTCTGGGTGCCGTACGTGATCCTGCAGAACGCCCAGGGGCTCGGGACGACCACCGCCGTCATGTTCCACTACGGCGAGGGCGGCACGTTCTTCTCCTACATCCTCCCGCACGGCCTGCTCGAGCTCACGGCGATCTTCGTCGCGGCCGCTGCGGGCCTGCGCATCGCGTGGGCGTGGATCGCGCCGGGCGCCCGCACGCGCGGCCAGGCGCTCGCCGAGGACGGGCGCGCGCTCATCACGGTGGCGATGGGGCTCGTGCTGGTGCTGCTCGTCTCCGGCATCATCGAGGGCTTCGTCACGCCGCAGCCGTGGCCGGTGCCCGTGAAGATCGCGATCGGCGCGGCGGCCCTCGGGGCGTTCCTCTTCTACATGGTGGTCGTCGGCGGCCGGGCGGTCCGCGCGGGCGCCACGGGCGACCTCGACGAGTTCGAGGCGGGCGGCCGGCGGATCGTCGCGGGCTGAGCCCGACCGGATCCGCCGCCGCCCGCCTCGCGGGTCGTGCGGGCGCGGGTCAGTCCGCGGGGTCCACGTCCGCCTCGAGCGGCGTGGCGGCCACGGAGGTGCCGACGTGCAGGCGGAAGGCGCCGGGCTCGCGCTGCCAGCCGCCGGTCCAGTGCGCGAAGGCGCGGGCGCCGATCGCGACCTCGACCTCGGCGGACGCGCCCGCCTCGAGCTGCACGGGCGCGAAGCCCGCGAGCCAGCGCACGGGACGGTCGACGGCGGATCCCGCGCGCGACAGGTAGGCCTGCACGACCTCCTTGCCCGCGCGGTCGCCCGTGTTCGTCACGCGCACGGTCGCCTGGATCCCGCCGGCGCCGTCCTCGACCACCCGCAGGTCGTCGAGCGCGTGCGTCGTGTAGCCGAGGCCGTGGCCGAACGGGTACGCCGGCGTCGCGCCGGAGCGGAGCCAAGCGCGGTACCCGACATGGATGCCCTCGTCGTAGACCACCCGTCCGTCGACGGGCGTGACGGAGCGGACGGGCGCGTCCTCCTCCGTCGCGGGCCACGTGGTGGGGAGCCGGCCGCCGGGCTCGACGGCGCCGAACAGCACGTCCGCGAGGGCGCCGCCGAACTCCTGGCCGCCGAACCACGCCAGCAGCACGGCCTGCACGTCGTCGCGCCAGGGGAGGAGCACCGGGGATCCCGAGTTGACCACGACGACGGTGCGCGGGTTCGCGGCGGCGACGCGGCGCACCAGCTCGTCCTGCCGGCCGGGGAGCGCGAGCGAGTCGCGGTCGAAGCCCTCGGACTCGACCTGCGCGTTGGTGCCGACGACGACGATCGCGACGTCCGCGCCCGTGGCGGCCGCGACGGCCTCCTCCAGCAGGCGGTCGGGATCGGACTCGTCGGCCTCGAGGCCCACCGTGATGCCGAGGATCCCGGCGAGGCCGCCCGGCGCGGACGTGAGCTCGAACTCGACCTTGAGGTCCACGGGCTGCCCGGCGACCGCGGCGAGGGGCGCCGAGATCGACGGCGGCGAGAGGAGGCTCGCGCCGAGGTCCATGCCGACGGGGGCGGCGCCGTCCTCGCGGAGCAGCACGCCGTCCGCGTGCACGCGGCCTCGGCCGGTGGCGCTGAAGCCGACGAGCACCTCGCTCGTCTCCTCGGGCGTCCACCGGGTCGTGATCTCGATGACCGCGGCCGTGCCCGTGGGCGCGTCGCCGCCGAAGTACATGAGCGTCGTCGCGCGGCGGTCCTCGGTGAAGACCTCCGTGCCGTCGGCGTCGAGGAAGCGCACGAGGGCACCCGGCTCGCCCGTGCGGGGGTTCCGGATCGACGCGAGCGGCAGCTCCTGGATCCCCTTCTGCACGACGGCGCCGCGCGCGTACCGCACCTCGACGTCGTCGCCGAGCGCCGCGCGGATCCCGTCGAGCGGCGTCACCACGTGCTCGGGGATGACGGTCGCGCTCCCGCCGCCCTGCGTGCGCGCCTCGACGGCGTTGTGGCCGATGACGGCGACGGAGCGGAGCGCGGACGCGTCGAGCGGCAGGGCGCGGCCCGCGTTGCGGACGAGCACGCTGCCGGCCGCGGCGGCCGTGCGCGCGAAGGCCACGCCGTCCTCCACCTCGACGGGCGCGGGCGCGACGGCGTCGAAGCCCTCGAGCGCGCCGACGCGGGCGGCGAGGCGCAGGAGGCGGATCACCTTGCGGTCGACGTCGGACTCGAACACGCGGCCGTCGCGCACGGCGTCGAGGAGCGCGGGGCCCCACGCGCCGACCGGGCCCGGCATCTCCAGGTCCTGCGACGCGCGCGCGGCGTCGACGCTGCGGACGCCCGTCCAGTCGCTGACGACCACGCCGTCGAAGCCCCACTCGGAGTTGAGCGGCGTCTCGAGCAGGTCGCTCTCGGTCGAGGTCGTGCCGTTGATCGAGTTGTAGGAGCTCATCACGAGCCAGGCGCGCGACTCCACGACGGCCTTCTCGAACGCCGCGAGGTACAGCTCGCGCAGCGCCCGCTCGGGCACGACGCTGTCGGCCGTGAAGCGGTCGGTCTCGTACTCGTTGGCCACGTAGTGCTTCGGGGTCGCGCCGACGCCGTTCTCCTGGACGCCGCGCACGTAGGCGGCGGCGAGGTCGGCGGTGAGCAGCGGATCCTCGCTGAACGCCTCGAAGTGCCGGCCGCCGTAGGGCGAGCGGTGCAGGTTGATGGTCGGGCCGAGCACGACGTCGACGCCCTTCCGGCGCGCCTCGACCGCGGAGGCGCGGCCGTAGCGCGCGGCGATCCCGGTGTCCCAGGTGGAGGACAGCGCGGACGCCGACGGCAGGTTCAGCGAGGGCGAGCGCTCGTCCCAGACCTCGCCGCGCACGCCGCTCGGGCCGTCGGAGACGAGCATGCGGCGCAGGCCGATGCCCTCGACCGGCCAGGTGGTCCAGAAGTCGCGGCCCGTGACGAGCCGCACCTTCTGCTCCAGCGTGAGGCGGCCGGCGAGCTCCTCGAGCGCGGCGGTGTCGGGGTCGAGCGGGGTGGGGGCGTCGTGCGGGTCGTGCGTGTCCATGGGGGCTCCTGGGGGGACGGGGGCGGCGGTCCGGGTGCGCTCGGGCGGGGCGGCGGATGCGGCGGTCACCGCACGCCCTTCACGCGGAAGGCGGCGAGCGCGCCGAGGATCCCGGCGGCGGCGCCGGAGAGGAACAGGCCCGGGTAGCCGAAGGCCGCGACCACGCCGCCCGCCGCGGTGGGCACGAGCGACTGCGGCAGCGCCTGCGCGATGTTGACGACGCCGAGGTCCTTGCCGTTGTCGGAGTCGCTCGGCAGCACGTCGGTGATGAGCGCGAGGTCCACCGCGTAGAACGAGCCGATGCCCGCGCCGATCACGAGCTGCGCGGCGTACACGACGGCGAGGCTGGGGGCGAGGGCGAGGATCACGAGGCCGACGACCGCGACGAGCGCCGCGACGGCGACGAACACCTTGCGGCGGCCGAGCCGGTCGCTCAGCCAGCCGGCGAGGAAGGTCGTGGCGACCACGCCGATCACGTTGAAGAGCGTCGCGACGAACACGGCGTTGGCGACGTCCGCCTCGGCGACCCCGAGGTCGTCGATGAGGTACAGCGCGAGGTAGTTGGTGGCGGTCACGGCCGAGGCGGTGAGCAGGAAGCGCATGAGCCAGGCCCAGCCGAAGTCGGGGTTCCGGCGGGGGTCGAAGACGAACGAGCCCAGGAGCTCCTTCGCGCTCAGGCGCGTGGCGGGCCGCTCGACGAGCACGCGGTCGCGGAACACGAGCGCGAAGGTGACGACCACGATCACGCCGATGGCGCCCGGCACGAGCACCTGCTGCGTGGTGGTCGCGAAGAGCTGGACGATGAACGTGCCGACCACGAGCGAGCCGTTCTGCGCGACGCCCACGGCGGCGGCGACGCGGCCGCGGTTGCGGGGGCGCGCGGAGTCGGCCATGACGGCGATGAGCGCGGCGATGGCGGCGTTGAAGCAGGCCTGCACGAGCATCCACGCGCCGACGAGCGCGAGCACGGTGGACGCCTGGGTGAGCAGGAACAGGGCGCCGTAGCCGAGGACGACGCCGCCGATGATCCACGGGCGGCGCATGCCGAGGCGGCCGGGCGTGCGGTCGGAGAGGCGGCCGGCGAGCGGGTTGACGACGAGCGCCACCAGCGCGCCGAGGCCGAGGACGAGGCTCAGCGTGCCGGCCGTCGCGTCGGGCGCGACCTCGGCGACCTTGAGCGCGAGCGACACGATGATGGGCGGCAGCAGGGCCACGAAGAGGCCGAGGAGCGCGATCGGCATCCCGATCTCCGCTCGGCGCGAACCCGGCGGGCGCTCGCCCTCCCGGCCTGCCAGGACGCGCGACGCGTCCTCGATGTGCTGCTCTCGGACTGCGTCGGCCACGGTGCCTCCTCGTTCGGGGCCGCCCTCGTCGGCGGCTCGGCACGACGGTAGCACGCGAAACCCACCGGTGGTAGGTATTGGTCCACGCCGCGGATCGCTAGGGTCGAGGCATGGCAGGGGCAGAGGGTCCGCGGCGCTACGCCAAGGGGGCGACGCGCCGGCGCGAGATCCTCGAGGCCGCGCTCGCGCTCATCGCCGAACGGGGGTACTCGGCGTCCTCGCTGCAGGAGATCGCCGACGCCGTGGGGATCAGCAAGGCCGGCGTCCTGCACTACTTCGACTCGCGCGAGGCGCTCATCGCGGCCGTGCTCGAGGAGCGCGACGCGCACTCCGCGGCCGACTACCGGCGGGCGCTGCCCGACGCGGATCCCGCCGACATGGTCGGCATGCTGCTGCGGGCGAGCGCGCACAACGCCGAGACGCCCGGCCTCGTCGCGCTCTACTCGCGCCTCGTGGTGGACGCTGCCGGCGCCGAGCACCCCGCGCACGCGTACATCGCCGGCCGCTACGCCCGCGTCGTCGGCGCGGTCGCCGACCAGGTGCGCGCGCTCGACGTGGAGCTGCCCGCGGGGCTCGATCCCGACGGCTTCGCGCGGCTCGCGGTCGCGGTGAGCGACGGCCTGCAGCTGCAGTGGAGCTACCGGCCGGAGATCGACATGCGCGACGCGCTGGAGCGGGCGCTCCGTGCCCTGAGCGGCGGGGTCCTGCCGCTGTCGACGCCGGATCCCGCGCGGCCGGCCGTCGCGCCCGCCTGACCTCGCGGGGCTTCGTCCTTCACGGGGCTCCCGCGGCGGCCGTGCGCAGGTCAGAGCCGGCCGGTGGCCTTCAGCCGGATGTACCGGTCGGCCAGCGCCGGCGGCAGGTCCGCGGGCGCGCCCGTGACGACGTCGGCGCCGAGCCGGCGCACGGCCGCCTCCACGCGGGCCACGTCGAGCAGCGCGCGCTCGGCGGCGGCGGCGCGGTAGACGGCCTGGCGCCCGGAGCGGTCGGCGGCGCGCTCGGCGAGGCCCGGATCCACCACCGCGGCCACGAGCACGTGGTGCGTCCGGGTGAGCTGCGGCAGCGCCTGCAGGAGCGCCCGCGCGCTGCCGGGGGAGTCGATGGCCGTGAGCAGCACCACGAGCGAGCGCTGCGAGACGATGCGGCGCACGAGCGCGGGCACGGCGGTCCAGTCGGTCTCGAGGAGCTCCGGATCCACGGGCGCGAGCGCGTCGACCATGCGCGCGACGACGTCGCCGCCGGATCCGGCCCGCACGCGCGCGCGGACGCGGCGGTCGTGCGCCACGAGGTCCACGCGGTCGCCCGCGCGCGTGGCCAGCGCGGCCAGCAGCAGCGACGCCTCGAACGCGGTGTCGAGGCGCGTCTCGTCGCGGATCCGGCCCGCGGCGGTGCGCCCGGTGTCGAGCACGAGCACCACGCGCCGGTCGCGCTCGGGCCGCCAGGTGCGCACGACCACGTCCTGCCGCCGGGCGGTCGCGCGCCAGTCGATGGAGCGCACGTCGTCGCCGCGCACGTAGTCGCGCAGGCTGTCGAACTCGGTGCCCTGGCCGCGGACCATCAGCGCGGTGCGCCCGTCGAGCTCGCGCAGGCGGGCGAGGCGCGAGGGCAGGTGGCGGCGGGAGCGGAACGGCGGGAGGACGCGGACGGCGCCGAGGGAGAGGAGCGTCGCCTGGCGCGCGGCGAGGCCGAGCGGGCCGCCCGAGCGGATGGTGACGCGCTCGGTGCGGCGCTCGCCGCGGCGCGTGGGCGTGAGGGTCAGGCGGATCGCGCGGCGCTCGCCCGTGGGGATCCGCACCCGGTCGCGGGTGGACGACGCGCCCGCCGACGGCTGCCAGGCGTCGCGGACCACGGCCCGCAGCGCGCGCCGCCCGCGGTTGGTGACGAGCAGGGTGCTCTCGCCGGTCTCGTCGAGGCGGATCCGCGCGGGCAGGACCCGCTCGAGGGCCACGGCCCGGGGGCTCGCGGCGAGCGCCAGGTCGAGCGCGACGAGGAGGGCGGCCAGGAGGATCCACCCCGCCAGGAGCGCGTACGCCGCGTCGGGCCCGTCGCCGAGCAGGACGACGGGCACGAGCCCCGCGAGGAGCAGCGCGACGGCGCGGCCGGTGAGGGCCATCTAGCGGCGCGCCACTAGATCGGCACCTGCACCTGCGACAGGACGCTCCGGAGGACCGCGTCGACGGAGACGCCCTCGAGCTCGGCCTCGGGCCGCAGCGCGATGCGGTGGCGGAGCACGGGCAGCACCATCTCCTGCACGTGGTCGGGGGTCACGGCGTCGAAGCCGCTCAGCCACGCCCACGCGCGGCTGGCGGCGAGCAGGCTCGTGGATCCGCGCGGCGAGACGCCGAGCTGCACCGACGGCGAGCGGCGGGTCGCCCGCGCCAGGTCGACCATGTACGCGAGCACGTCGGCGCCCACGCGCACCTCCCGGACGGCGGCCTGCGCGCGCCGGAGGCCGTCCGCGTCGAGCACCGGCTGCACGCCCGCGGCGCGGAGGTCGCGCGGGTCGAAGCCCTGCGAGTGGCGGCGGAGCACCTCGACCTCGGCGTCGCGCTCGGGCAGGTCGAGCACGAGCTTCAGCAGGAAGCGGTCGAGCTGCGCCTCGGGCAGCGTGTACGTGCCCTCGTACTCGACGGGGTTCTGAGTGGCGGCGACGAGGAAGGGGTCCGGCAGCGGGTGGCTCTCGCCGTCGACCGTGACCTGCCGCTCCTCCATCGCCTCGAGCAGCGCCGACTGCGTCTTCGGCGGCGTCCGGTTGATCTCGTCCGCCAGCAGGATGCTCGTGAACACGGGCCCCCGTCGGAACGAGAACGCGCCCTCGCGGGAGTCGTAGACGAGGGATCCGGTGATGTCGCCCGGCATGAGGTCGGGCGTGAACTGCACGCGCGCCGTGTCGAGGCGGAGGGCGTGGCTGAGCGAGCGGACGAGCAGCGTCTTCGCGACGCCGGGCACGCCCTCGAGGAGCACGTGGCCGCGGGCGAGGAGGGCGATGATCATGCCCGTCACGGCGCCGTCCTGCCCGACGACGGCCTTCCCGACCTCGGTCCGGACGGCGAGCAGGCTGGTGCGGAGGTCGTCGGTCATGGATCCATTCTCCTGGTGGGGTCGGCGGCCCGGGCGACCCGGCGCTCGAGCGCGGCGAGGCGCCCGGCGAGGTCGACGAGGTCGCGGTCGGTGCGGGGCACGTCGTCGAGGAGCAGGGCGCGGACGCCCGCGGGGTCCTCGCCGAGGGCGGCGGCGGACGCGGCGGCCACGTCGTCGACGGTCGCCAGGCGGCCGAGCGCGAGCGTCGTCGCCAGCCGGTCGACCGTGCCGACGCGCAGGGCGTCGAGCGCGTGGGAGCGGGCGTCCGCGCGCTGGTAGAGGCGGGCGCGGCCCTCGGCGGTCTCGTCGGCGCGCACCACCACGGGCAGCCGCTCCACCACGAGCGGGCCGAAGCGGCGTCCGCGCCAGACGGCGGCGGCGAGGGCGGCGGCGCCGAGGAGGAGGATCGCCGGGGTCACCCACCCGGGCGTCAGCTCGCCGAGCGTGGGTGGAGCGTCACCCGCGGCGTCGTCGGGGGAGGGCGAGTACCAGACGAGCCGCGGCCGCTCGCCGAGCACGCCGAGCGCGAGGGCGGCGGATCCCTGCTCCGCGATGCGGTCGTTCGTGAGGATCGGGTCGGCGCCCAGCACCGTCACCGTGCCGTCCGGCACGAGGGGCGCGGGCACGCGGAGGAGCGCGAAGGCGTCGCCGGTGTCGTCGGGGAAGCAGGCGAGCACGTCGGGGCCGTCGTCGCCGAGGTGGCGGAACGCGGGGGCGTCGTCGGGCACGGATCCCGCGGCGCGCGCCGCCGGCAGCGCGCACCCGGCGTCGAGCAAGCGGTCCGCGGACTCGGCGGCGCCGCCCGCCGCGACGTCGGGGGCGATCGCCTGCAGCGTCCGGAAGTCGGGCGCGAGCAGCACGAGCCGGTCGGAGAGGCGGCCGACCTCGGCCAGCCGCTCGTCGTCGAGCCGGTCCGAGGTGGCGCCGAGCACGAGGGTCGCGTCGTCGCCGTCCCCGACGGCCGCACGCGCCTCCGGGAGCGTCCGGGCCAGCGTGACCTCGACGCCCTGGGCGGCGAGGACGCGCGCGAGCGCCTGCGTGCCGCCGGGGGCGGGGCTGTCGGGGGCGAGCGGTTCCCCCTGGCGCGCGGCCCCGCCGACCCCGAGCGTGACGAGGGCGATGACGACGGCGAGCGCGGCCAGGGCGATCCACGTGCCCGCGCGGCGGAGCGCCTGCCCCGGCGTCCTCGTCTCGGACGGCGCCGCGGCGGTCGCGGACGTCGCGGCGCGCGCGTCGGCGGGGGCGGGGGCGCTCACGCGGATCCCGCGCCCACGGGCTCGCGCAGCACGGGCACGGCCGTCCGCAGGTCGCGGTCGAGCGCGGCGAGCCGGTCGAGCATGTCCTCGGTGCCGGCGCGGCCGAGGTAGCGCACCGCGTCGAAGTCGTCCGCGGCGCCGGCGAGGCGCGCGGCGTGGGCCGGGTGGGCGGATCCCGCGCGCCGGGCGAACCCGCGGGCGGTGGTGCCGGGGTCCACGGCCACGATCGTGCGCTCGGCCTGCTCGCGTGCGACGGCGCGGAAGAGGTCGGAGACCGCCGCATCGAGGTCGCCCGCCCGGCGGGCCGCCTCGGCCTGACGGCGCAGCTCCTCCGCGGAGCGCCGGTCGTCGGATCCGAACAGCCCGTCGCCGCGCTCGGCGGCGCGCCGCCGGTCGCGCCGCGGGGCGCCGAAGACGAGGAACGCCACGACGACGACCGCGAGGGCGAGCGCGCCGATCACCACGGGCGCGATGGACGCGAGCCCGCCGCCGGCCCCGCCGAGGAGCTCGGCCAGCCAGTCGCCCACGGCCTGCGCGGCGAGGTCCAGCGCGTTCGGCCGCGCGGCCTCGTACTCGGGCCTCCCGAGCTCGTCGAGGAGGAGGCGGCGCGCGTCGTCGGCGTCCGGATCCAGCGGCGCCGCGGCGACGCGCCCGAGGGCCGCCGCTGTCGTGCCGAGGACGGCGACGCCCACGGTCACGGGCGGTCCGGGCCGGCGGCGCCGGGTCCGGGCATGCCGCCGGGCGTCCCGGCGACCGGGGACGCGTACGGGTCGCGCGCGTCGGGTCCGGTCGCGGAGGCGGCGCCGGCCGCGCGCTCCTCGGCGAAGCGCGCGAGCTCGAGGTCGAGGCCCTCGCGCCGCATCCGGAGGTCGATGTAGAGGATGGCCGCGTTCGCGGACGTGACGACGCCGCCGACGCTCGCCACGACAACGCTGACCACGATGGTGAGCAGCTGCGAGCCGAGGTAGAACGCCGTCGAGGCGTCGAAGGACTGGAAGTCGGCCTCGCCGTTGGGGAAGAGCAGCGTCTGCAGGATGGTCGTCAGCAGCGTCAGCGGCACCGTGATGACGTTGGTGGCGGCGGACACGATGACCGACGTGAGCAGCAGGATCCCGAGCACCCGCCAGAACGAGCCGATCGTCAGCGACCAGGAGCGCCGGGCCGCCGCGAACGGCCGCAGCCGCTCGATGACGATGCCGCTCGGCACGAGCGCGAGCCGGGTGGAGACCCACGCGGCCACCACCACGAGGCCGAGGACGCCGAGCACGCCGACGATGATCCCGACCGCGATGCCCGCGCCGCCCGCGAGCACCAGGAGCGCGACGATCCCGGCGAGGACGGCGAGCACGAGCGTCCACGCGGCCGTCAGCGCGAGGCTCCACAGCACCAGCGGCCGGAGGCGGGGGAGCGCGACGCGCCAGAGCGCGCGCATCCGCAGCCGCTCGCCGAGCGTGCCGCGCGCGACCTCGCTCGCGACCACGCCCTGCAGGAACGCGGACGCGACGATGGAGAGCACGAGCGTCACGAGCGCGGCCACGACGACGGCCGCGACGCCGCCCGCGATGATCGGCCCCTGGTCGGCCTCCCGCGCCGACAGGATCCGGCTGACGACGAAGCCCGAGACGCCGCCGACGATGGCGAGCGTGAGGACGCTCACGAGCCCCTGGACGAGGAGGGCGCTGCCGACCGTGGCGCCGGGGTTCCGGCGGAGCGTCTGGAACGAGCCGGCGAGGATGGCGCCGAGCCCGAGCGGGCGCAGCGGCAGCAGGCCGGGCTTGGGCGGCGGGGTCCAGCCGGGGGCGGCGCCCCAGCCGAGCGGCGGCGGGTAGCCGGGGCCGGGGGCGTGTCCGTGCGCGGCCGGCGCGTACGCCGGTGCGGGCGGGCCGACCGGCCCGGGAGCGGCGGGCGGCGGGACGCCGGGACCGGCCGCGGGCTCCCGTCGATCCGGATCCGGGGATCCGCCCTGCCCGGACGGGGTGCCGCCCGGGGCCTGCCAGCTCTGGTCATCGGTCACAGTCGCCCAGCCTCCCACAGGCGCCCGGCGAAGTCACCGCGCCCACGGGTCCCCGCGTGGCCGGGCGATCCCGCGGATCCACCGGCTACCCTGGGGTTTCCGAGGACAGGGAACCCCGCTTCATGACAGCACGGATACTGGTGGTCGACGACGACACCGCGCTCGCCGAGATGATCGGCATCGTCCTGCGCACCGAGGGCTTCGAGCCCTCCTTCTGCGGCGACGGCGGTCAGGCGCTCGCCGCCTTCCACGAGGGCAAGCCCGACCTCGTCCTCCTCGACCTCATGCTGCCCGGGCTCGACGGCATCCAGGTGTGCGACCTCATCCGCGCCGAGTCGGGCGTCCCCATCATCATGCTCACGGCCAAGTCCGACACGGCCGACGTCGTCAAGGGCCTCGAGTCCGGCGCGGACGACTACATCGTCAAGCCCTTCAACCCGAAGGAGCTCGTCGCCCGCATCCGCACGCGCCTGCGCCCCGCGGCCGCCGCGTCGCCCGGCCTCCTCCAGGTCGGCGACCTCGTGGTCGACGTCGAGGGCCACGAGGTCCGGCGCGGCGACGTGCGCATCAACCTCACGCCCCTCGAGTTCGACCTGCTGCACGCGCTCGCCAGCCGGCCGCAGCAGGTGTTCACGCGCGAGATGCTGCTCGAGCAGGTCTGGGGCTACCAGTACAAGGCCGACACGCGCCTCGTCAACGTCCACGTGCAGCGCCTGCGCGCGAAGGTCGAGGACGACCCGGACAACCCGCGCATCGTCATGACCGTGCGCGGCGTCGGCTACCGCGCGGGGGCCGCGGCCTAGCCCCATGCGCCCCCTGCCCGCGTGGCTCGTCGACTGGAGGTCGTGGCCCCGCCGCCTCGTCCGGATCTGGGCGGTCTCCCTCCAGTTCCGCACCGTCCTCATCACGGTCGCGCTCTCGGGCGGCACGGTCCTCCTCATCGGCGTGCTCATGACGCAGAGCATCTCGAGCGACCTCTTCCGCCAGCGGCTCGACACCGTGCTCCAGCAGTCGAACAGCGCCACCGGCCGGATGCAGGAGCAGTTCACCTCCTCCGACGCGTCCGACCAGACGGAGCTCGAGCAGCTGCGCACGCAGGTCTTCGACGAGCTCCGCGGCAGCGCCATCAACCTCTCCGACTTCGCGTTCCGCCGCACCCCCGGCACGGAGGCGCGCAACGTGCTGCAGAACGCGTCCACCGCCGACTACGTCGACAGCCTCCTGAGCGCCGACCTCCGCCGCGCGGTCGGCGCGGGCTCGGGCACGCAGCAATGGCAGTCCGTGGCGATCCCGGTGGGCGAGCAGGGGGCGACGAGCCCCGGCATCGTCGTCGGCTCGAGCATCGACATCCCCTCGGCTGGCCGCTACGAGCTCTACCTCGTCTACGACCTCGGCGACATCCAGCAGACCCTCGACTTCGTGGCCGGCACGATCCTCCTCGCGTTCCTCCTCCTGGTCGTCCTCATCGGCGCGATCGCGTGGCTCGTCGTCCGCCTCGTCGTCGCGCCCATCCGCGTCGCGGCCGACACCAGCCAGAAGCTCGCGGCCGGGCAGCTGGAGGAGCGCCTGCCGGTCAAGGGCGAGGACGTCATCGCGACGCTCGCGCGCTCCTTCAACGGCATGGCCGACTCGCTGCAGTCGCAGATCACGCAGCTCGCCGACCTCTCGCAGCTGCAGCAGCGCTTCGTCTCGGACGTCTCGCACGAGCTGCGGACGCCGCTCACCACCATCCGGCTCGCGGGCGGCGTGCTCTACGACCTCCGCGAGGACTTCAGCCCGCCGGCCGCCCGCAGCGCCGAGCTGCTGCACACGCAGGTGGAGCGGTTCGAGACGCTGCTCGCCGACCTGCTGGAGATCAGCCGCTTCGACGCGGGCGCGGTCGACCTCGTCACCGAGCCGACGAACCTGGTGCGGCTCGTGGAGGACTCCATCGAGGAGTTCGAGGGGCTCGCCGCGCAGAAGGGCTCGGAGCTGCGGCTCGTCGCCCCCGGCGGCTACTTCGACGCCGAGATGGACGCGCGCCGGGTGCGCCGCATCGTCACGAACCTCGTCGGCAACGCCGTCGACCACGGCGAGGGCCGGCCCATCGTCATCACGGTCGACAGCGACCGCGACGCCGTCGCCCTGGCCGTCCGCGACTACGGCGTCGGCATGACGCACGAGGAGATGGGGCACGTCTTCGACCGCTTCTGGCGGGCGGATCCGTCGCGCCAGCGCACCACGGGAGGCACGGGCCTCGGCCTCGCCATCTCGCTGGAGGACGCGAACCTGCACCACGGCTGGCTGCAGCTGTGGTCGCGGCCGGGCGAGGGATCCTGCTTCCGCCTGACCCTGCCCCGACGGCCCGACGTGACCCTCGACGGCTCGCCCGTCGCCCTGCCGCCTGACGACCCCGCGGACGACCGCGCCGACGAGGAGGACGCCCGTGTCACCCGCACCTGATCCCCGCGAGCCCGCCGCCCCCGGGCCCCGCTCCCGCACGCGCACCCGACGCCGCATCCGCCGCCGCCCGTCGCGCGTCGCCGCCGTCGCGCTCGTCGCGGCCGCGGCCGTCCTCCTGGCCGGCTGCGTCTCCATCCCCTCGGGCGGCCCCGTCTCCGAGGGCGACCCCGCCACCGTCACCGACGAGTCCGGCGTCAGCTACCAGCCGGACGGCCCTCAGGCGGGCGACGGCCCGGACGCCGTCATCGCGGGCTTCGTCGACGCGGCGACGAGCTCCGCCGACCAGTACGGCGTCGCGCGCCAGTTCCTGTCCTCCGACTTCGCCTCGCGCTGGGACCCGTTCGCCAGCGTCGTCGTGTGGGAGGGCCAGGCCGAGACCTCGGAGGAGGTGGACGGCACCTACAGCTACTCCGTGACCACCATCGCCACGGTCGACGGGCAGGGCCACTACCGCGAGGTCGGCAGCGACCAGGAGACGCGCCTGTCCTTCCAGCTCGTGGAGGAGCGCGGGGAGTGGCGCATCACGAAGGCGCCCGACGGGATCGCGCTCCGCTCCACGTACTTCCGCGAGATCTTCAGCGCGCACGCCCTGTACTTCTTCGACCCCACCTTCACCTTCCTCGTGCCGGACCTCCGCTTCTTCGTCACGCGGGCGTCGCAGAGCGTCAGCACGCGCGTCGTGAAGGCGCTCCTCCAGGGGCCGTCGCCGTGGCTGTCCCAGCCCGCGGTCGTCACGGCCTTCCCGGAGGGCACGCGCCTCGCGTCGTCCGCCGTCACGGCCGCGGGCGGCACGCCGCAGGTCGACCTCACCACGGAGGCCCGCGCGGCCGACACCGTCACCCAGCAGCGGATGCAGCTGCAGCTGCGGCAGAGCCTGTCGGGCATCCCGTCCGTCCTCGACGTGCAGGTGCTCGTCGACGGCACGCCGCTCACGGTCCCGGATCCCGGCGGCCGCGGACCCGTCAAGGACCCGCAGGCGGAGTCCCGGCCCCTCGTGCTCGCCGAGGGCGCGTTCGGCTACCTCGGCGGGGGCGAGGTCGCCCCGCTCGGCACGCTCGGCACGCGGGTCGCCGCGCTCGCCGCCGACGCCGCCACCCTCAGCGCCGACGGGCAGCAGGCCGCGGTGCGCAACGCAGCCGGCGTGTGGACGGTGGGCGACGGCGACCGCGACTCGGTCCTCCTCGACACCCGACCCGGCCTCGTGGCCCCCTCGCTCGACGCGCAGGGCTACGTCTGGTCGACGCCCGCGTCGGATCCCCGCGGCCTCGTCGCCTGGGGCCCCGACGGCGTGGCCCACCCCGTCGCGGTGAGCTGGACCGCCACGGGCCGCGTCGTCTCCCTCGACGTCGCGCGCGACGGCGCCCGCGTGCTCGTGCAGCTCGAGACGGGGGCGGGGCCGCAGCTGCTCGTCGCGTCCATCGTGCGCGACGGCGGCGTCCCCGTCTCGCTCACCGCCACCCCGCTCGAGCTGGTCGCGACGCCCGGCACGCCCCTCGACGCCACCTGGGTCGACGAGCTCGACGTCGCCACCCTCACCCTCATGCCCGACGGGGAGCGCCAGGTGGACCTGCACCAGGTGGGCGGTCCGTCGAAGGACCTGGGATCCGCCGCCGACGGCGTCTCCATCACGGGAGCCAACGACGAGAGCGGCCTCCGGGTCCTCACGAGCGCGGGCGCCCTGCTCACGCCGCGGGGGAGCACGTGGCAGCAGACCGCCACCGGCGTCTCCTTCGTCGCGACCAAGCGCTGACGCCCTTCACGGATCCGCCCACGCGCGCCGCCCCGTGCGGCGCGCGTGCGACCCTCCGCGCATGGCACCCTCCTCCGTCCGGCTCGCGCCCCTCCACCCGGTCGTGCGCACCGCCCTGCTCGACGCCCTCGCGGTCGTCGCCCCCGTGTCCTGCGCCGGATGCGGCGCGCCCGACCGCGCCGTGTGCGCGGCGTGCGTCGCCGCGATCCGCACGCACCCGCGCGTCCGCACCCTGGCCCTCGCCGCCGTGGACGCGGGGCGGGGGCGGCGTCCGGCCGCCGTCGTCCCGGTCGGCTGCGGCAGCGCCTACGCGCCGCCATGGCCGGCGCTGCTCTCCGCGCTCAAGGAGGACGGGCGCACGGATGCGGCGCGCGCCATGTCCGGCGCCCTCCGCCGCGCCGTCCGGGCCGCCGCCGACGCGTCCGCCGACGCCCGCGGCCCGGTCGAGGTCCTCGCGGTCCCGTCGCCGGCCGCGTCCCTGCGCCGCCGTGGCTACGCACCCGTCGAGGTCCTGCTCGCCCGTGCCGGCCTCCGCTCCCTCCGCGCGCCGGGCCCGCCCGGCCTCCGCCGCCACCCGCTGCGCTTCACGCGCCGACCGGCCGACCAGGCCGGACTCGGCGTCGCCGCCCGCGCCGCCAACGTCGACGGCTGCCTCGTCGCGCGCATGGACCTCGCCGACCGCCGGATCCTCGTGGTCGACGACGTGCTCACCACCGGCGCCACCCTGCGCGAGACCTGCCGGGCCGTGCGCGCGGCGGGCGGCGTGGTGGTCGCGTGCGCCGTCGTCACGGCCGTCCCGGAGCGCGGGCGCCGTCGCCCGCCCCGGACGACATGACCCGTCCGTCGCTCCCTGTGCATGTCCGATGCCCCCTCGGTCCACCCGCCGGATGCCTCGCGCGGGGACGCGCCCGAGGTCTAGGCTCGCCCGAAAGGCGTGAAAGTGATCGCCCTCTTCCAGCGGGCGACGCGTCATGATCTGGAGGTACGTCATGGACATCAACATCACCGGCCGCAACGCGGAGATCACGGACCGGTTCCGCGTGTACGCCACCGAGAAGGCCGACAAGATCGCCCAGCTCGCCGAGAAGTCCATCTCGCTCGACATCAAGGTCTCGCGGCACAGCGAGAAGTCCGGCGGGTCCGCCGGAGACGACCGCGTGGAGATCACGCTCGTCGGTCCCGGCCCCGTCATCCGTGCGGAGAGCAGCGCCGCCGACAAGTTCGCGGCCTTCGACCTCGCCCTCGGGCGCATGCTCGAGCGCCTGCGCCGCGCGAAGGACAAGAAGAAGATCCACCGCGGCAACCACCGCCCCGTCTCCCTGCAGGAGGCGGCCACGGGCGGCTTCTCCCAGATCGACCTCGACCCGGCCGACGCCGAGCTCATCGAGCGCGTCAACGGGAAGAGCGTCGCTCCCGTCGACCAGCCCGTCGAGGAGGACGACTACTGCCCGGTGGTCATCCGCACCAAGGTCTTCCCCTCGCAGTCGATGACCGTCGACCAGGCGCTCGAGCACATGGAGCTGGTCGGCCACGACTTCTTCCTCTTCATCGACGCGGAGACCGACCGCCCGAGCGTCGTCTACCGCCGCAAGGGCTGGGACTACGGCGTCATCGGCCTCGCCGACGGCGAGCAGGAGCTCGCGGGAGCCGGCGCCGGCTCCCGGTCGCTCCGCCGCTGATCCGTCCCATCGGTCCCCGAGGCCCCGTGCGCTCCGGCGCGCGGGGCCTCGCGCGTCGCGCCGGGTCCACCGGTCAGGGCGCTCCCGGGAAGAGGGCCGGACGAGTCGGTACTATGGCGATGCTCGTCGGCGGCGACATCCGCGCGCCGTCACGGCGGTCGTCGTCACCCGGCGCCCGCCCATGAACGCAGGGAGACACCGATGGCCTCAGTACTCGAGAAGGTCCTTCGCGTCGGCGAGGGGCGCACGCTCCGCAAGCTGCAGAACTACGCGAAGGCGGTGAACCAGCTCGAGGAGGACTTCACGCACCTCACCGACGAGGAGCTCAAGAACGAGACCGTCGAGCTGCGCGAGCGCCACGCCAACGGCGAGTCCCTCGACGACCTGCTCCCCGAGGCCTTCGCGGCCGTCCGCGAGGCGTCCCGCCGCACCCTGGGCCTCCGCCACTTCGACGTGCAGATCATGGGCGGCGCGGCCCTCCACCTCGGCAACATCGCCGAGATGAAGACGGGCGAGGGCAAGACCCTCGTCGCCACGCTCCCCGCGTACCTCAACGCCATCGCCTCCCGCGGCGTGCACGTCATCACGGTCAACGACTACCTCGCCAGCTACCAGAGCGAGCTCATGGGCCGCGTGTTCCGCGCCCTCGGCATGACCACCGGCGTGATCCTCGCGGGCCAGACCCCGCAGCAGCGCCGCGAGCAGTACGCCGCCGACATCACCTACGGCACGAACAACGAGTTCGGGTTCGACTACCTGCGCGACAACATGGCGTGGCAGGCGGCCGACATGGTGCAGCGCGGCCACTTCTTCGCCGTGGTCGACGAGGTCGACTCCATCCTCATCGACGAGGCCCGCACGCCGCTCATCATCTCGGGGCCCTCCGCGGGCGACGCGAACCGCTGGTTCAGCGAGTTCGCCACCGTCGCGAAGCGCCTCATCCCCGAGGTCGACTACGAGGTCGACGAGAAGAAGCGCACCGTGGGCGTGCTCGAGGCGGGCATCGAGAAGGTGGAGGACCACCTCGGCATCGACAACCTGTACGAGTCCGCGAACACGCCGCTCATCTCGTTCCTCAACAACTCGATCAAGGCCAAGGCCCTGTTCAAGAAGGACAAGGACTACGTGGTCATGAACGGCGAGGTGCTCATCGTCGACGAGCACACGGGCCGCATCCTCATGGGCCGCCGTTACAACGAGGGCATCCACCAGGCCATCGAGGCCAAGGAGGGCGTCGCGGTCAAGGCCGAGAACCAGACCCTCGCCACCGTCACGCTGCAGAACTACTTCCGCCTCTACAAGAAGCTGTCGGGCATGACGGGAACGGCCGAGACCGAGGCCGCCGAGTTCATGAGCACCTACAAGCTCGGCGTGGTCCCGATCCCGACCAACCGGCCCATGCAGCGCAAGGACCAGTCCGACCTCATCTACAAGAATGAGAAGGCCAAGTTCGAGCAGGTCGTGGAGGACATCGCCGAGCGCAACGCCTCCGGCCAGCCCGTCCTCGTCGGCACCACGAGCGTCGAGAAGAGCGAGTACCTCTCGAAGCTGCTCGCCAAGAAGGGCGTCCGCCACGAGGTCCTCAACGCGAAGAACCACGCGCGCGAGGCTGCCATCGTCGCGCAGGCCGGTCGCCTCGGCTCGGTCACGGTGGCGACGAACATGGCCGGCCGCGGCACCGACATCATGCTCGGCGGCAACGCGGAGTTCCTCGCGGTCGCGGCCATGAACGCGCGCGGCCTCAGCCCCGTCGAGACGCCGGAGCAGTACGAGACCGAGTGGGACGACGTGTTCGCCCAGGTCAAGGCCGAGGTGGATGAGGAGGCCGCGAAGGTCATCGAGGCCGGCGGCCTGTACGTCCTCGGCACCGAGCGCCACGAGTCGCGCCGCATCGACAACCAGCTGCGCGGTCGCTCCGGACGCCAGGGCGACCCCGGCGAGAGCCGCTTCTACCTGTCGCTCACCGACGACCTCATGCGCCTGTTCAACAACGGCGCCGCCGCGAGCTTGATGGGACGCGACAGCGTGCCGGACGACGTGGCCATCGAGTCGAAGGTCGTCAGCCGGGCCATCCGCAGCGCGCAAGGCCAGGTGGAGGCGCGCAACGCCGAGATCCGCAAGAACGTCCTCAAGTACGACGACGTCCTCAACCGCCAGCGCGAGGCCATCTACGGCGACCGGCGCCACATCCTCGAGGGCGACGACCTGCAGGAGCGCTCGCAGCGCTTCCTCGAGGCCGTCATCGACGACGTGCTCGACTCCCACATCGGCGAGGGCAACGGCGACGACTGGGACTTCGACGCCCTCTGGACCGAGCTCAGGACGCTCTACCCGATCTCCATCACCATCGACGAGGTCATCACGGAGGCCGGCAGCAAGGGCCGGGTCAACCGCGACTTCGTCCGACGCGAGATCCTCTCCGACGCGAAGCTCGCCTACTCCAAGCGCGAGGAGCAGCTCGGCGAGGCCGCCATGCGGGAGCTCGAGCGCCGCGTGGTCCTCTCGGTCATCGACCGCCGCTGGCGTGAGCACCTCTACGAGATGGACTACCTCAAGGACGGCATCGGCCTCCGGGCCATGGCGCAGCGCGACCCCCTCGTCGAGTACCAGCGGGAGGGCTTCGCGCTCTTCCAGCAGATGATGGGCGCCATCCGCGAGGAGACCGTCGGCTTCCTCTTCAACCTGGAGGTTGAGGTGCAGGCTCCGGCCGACGCCGAGTCGGTCGGTCCCCGCATCCAGGCGAAGGGCCTCGCCGCCAACCAGGCGACCGCGGACAAGCTGCGGTACACGGCGCCGACGGACGACGGTGGTGTCGAGGTCCGCAACCAGCGCGGGCAGATCGAGAAGGCCGCCACCGCGAAGGCTCAGAAGGAGCAGCAGGCGGAGGATGCCGTGCTTATCGGCGAGGAGGAGCCCGAGGCGCCGCAGGGGCCGCCGGCCCGAGGCGCCTTCGGTCAGCGCACGGGCGATGCGCCCTCCGCTCCGACAAACCGCGAGGAGCGTCGCAAGGCAGACCGCCGCAAGTAGGGAGCGGGGCGGGACCTCCGGGTCCCGCCCTCGCCCCGACGCACGAGAAGGGCGCACCTCCCGCGGGAGGTGCGCCCTTCTCGTCCGTCCGGGTCTACAGGACGTTGATGGCCGTCGCGCGCCAGCGGCGGTCGAGGCCCTCGAGCCGGATGGCCACGGCACGGGCGCGAGCCCGTCCGTGGACGACGATGACCGCCTCGATGACGCCGTCCCGCGGCGAGAACGAGGTGACCGTGCCGATGGAGAAGACAGGTCGCGTGACCGACTGGCCCTTGGTGCGACGCGCACGGGCGCTGAGCACCACGCGCTTGAGGAGGTGGCGGTAGACGTCGTCGCTCACCCAGCGGGCGATCTGGTCGAGCTCGCGAGCGCCGGCGAGGATCTCGATGACGCAGCGCGTGAGGTTCTCCAGCAGCGGACCGGACGGGGGGAGGTCCTGGCTGCTGCAGGGCTGGCGCCCGAAGAAGTCGTCGACGTCGAAGCGCTTGCGGACGGTGCCTCGCACGGTGGCGGTGGCGGCGGGGGAGGCCGGGGTCGAGGCCCGGCTCGACGCCGCGCTTCCCGGGGCGGCTGCGGAGGCCGGCTGTCGGGCGCCGTTCCGTCGCGAGGACGCGCCGTCGGCGCTCCCGGTGGTGGCGCTCCGGCGGTCAGGGAGCTCCTCCCGTGGCACTGCTTCACTCATGCGTCACTCCCATCCCGGTGCGCCCCCCGATCGGGGGACCACGATGACTGGTCAACTGTGACAGTGCGAGAGGCGCGGCGCATCCTCAGGACACAAGATGTGGAGAACTGAGAGCGGATCTCAAGGAAGCGACCCAAGGTGACGGGGATGTCCGAGCCGTCCCCGCCGCCGCCCCGACCCCTCCGCACGTCGCGGACCCGCCTCCGATGAGGTGGGAGAACCTCTTCGACGACCTCGAGGGGCAGTGGGAGACGGCTCGGCTCGCGGAGGAGAGGGACCAGCGCGTCGAGGAGGAGCGCATGCGCCTCGCCCGCACCGTGGTGCGGGACCGCCTCCGGGCGCTCACGGCGTCCGATCCCGCAGGCTCCCTCCGGCTCTCCCTCTCCGACGGGACGTGGATCGACCTGCGCGCCAAGGTGCTGGGGCGCGACTGGCTCTCCGGCGACCTGCTGCTGCACGGGGAGGCCGCGCGGCCCGGCCAGGAGAGGGCGTGCATCCTGCCGCTGGCGTCGATCCACGCGCTCGCCCTCGACCGCGACCAGGTCCGGGCGAGCCTCGCGCCGGTCGCGGAGCTCCCGCCCGAGCGCGGCATCGTGGACCGCATCGGCCTGCCCTTCGTCCTCCGCGACCTCTGCCGTCGCCGAGCGCGGGTCGAGCTGCGGCTCCGGGACACGGTCGTCGCCGGCACCCTGGACCGCGTCGCGCGGGACCACGTCGACGTCGCGGTGCACGAGCTCGGGACGCCGCGCCGTGAGTCGGCCGTGTCGGGCTACCGCCTGGTCCCGCTCGCGGGGATCGTGCTCGTCCGGGTCTGAGGCCGGGATGTGGACAACGTGCGACGTCGCCCGGCTCCGTCCCCGACATTGACCCGCATGCCTCCCACCCCTCGTCCCGCGCGTCCTGCGCGCCGTCCCGTCTGGCTGGATCCCCGGTTCCTCGTGGGGCTCGTCCTCGTCCTCGTCTCGACGGGCGGCGTCGTGGCGCTGCTCCGCTCGGAGGACTCGTCCGTGGTGGTCATGGCCGCCGGCTCCTCCCTCGACGCCGGTCGCACCGTCCACGCCTCGGATCTGGTGCCCGTGCGGGTCCGCATGGACGCCGCTGACCTCTACGTCGCCCCGGACGCGGTGGACGGGCTCGTCGTGACGCGCTTCGTCGGGGCGGGCGAGCTGATCCCCCGGTCGTCCCTCGCCTCCGCGGACGCCCGGACCACCGCCGCCGTCGTGATCCTGACGGCGGCGGGCGCGGACCACCTGGTGGCGCCGGGGACCGTCGTGGACGTCTGGGCGGCCGCGCCGAAGGGCTCCGGCACGAACTCGTACGACGCGCCTCGCGTGATCGTCTCCGGCGCGACCGTGGCCCAGGTCATCCAGCCTCAGGGGTTCGTCGCCGACCAGGACCACACGCAGGTGCAGCTGACGGTCCCGCGCGAGGACGTCGCGGCCGTGATCGCGTCCACGGACGAGCGGGACCAGATCACGCTCGTGCCCGTGGGCGACGCGGGGGCCTGAGCGTGGCGTCGCTCGTGCTGGCGCTCCCGCCCCGAGCGGAGGACGCGCTCCTCCGCGAGATCGTCGAGGCGGGCCACACCGTCCTCGCGCGCGTGACGGGGGCGCGAGAGGTGATCGCCGCGGTGCGGGCGGCCGCGGCGGATCCCCTGCATCTCGTGATCTCGGCTGCCCCGTCCACCCTCGACCGCGAGGTGCTCGCGGTGCTCGACGAACGCGGGGCGCGGGCGGTCGCCATGGCCTCGAGCGAGGTCGACCGGCGCAACGCGCAGGCTCTCGGCCACCACGAGGTCGTGGACGAGGGGGCGACGTGGTCGGAGGTGGAGGCGCTGCTGCTCACCGTCCGTCCGCGCGGAGCGGGGGAGGGCGCTCCGACCGGGGTCCGGCGCGAGGACGCGGTGGCGGGGCATCTGGAGGACGCGGCCGTCGGCCATGGCGTCGACGGAGCCGGCCGGGACCGGGCCCGGCTCCCGGAGGCACGTCCGCGGCTCCGCACGCCGTCCCGCGGGGGCCGGGCGGACCGGGGCGCCCGCGGCGACGATCGCGCGGCCGCCGCCGTCGGACGCACGGCGCCTGCCGGTCCGGCCGCCCGGTCGGAGGCCGCCTGGCGCGGCCACGGCCGATCCCTGCGAGGGCGCCTCGGCCTGGCCCGCCGACCCCGCGTGCCCGATCCCGTCGTGCGCGGACGTGACGACCCCGCGGCGGAGCCCGGCGCCCCGACATGCGGGCGCATCATCGTCGTATGGGGACCGCAGGGCGCGCCCGGACGCACGACGACAGCTCTGGCCGTCGCCGGCGAGATCGCGGCCGCCGGGCACTCCACGGTGCTGGTCGACGCCGACGTGCACGGGGGCACCGTCGCCGCGACCCTCGGCCTGCTCGACGAGGCACCCGGGTTCGCCGCGGCGTGCCGGCTCGCGGCCGCGGACAGCCTCACCGTGGAGGAGCTGGACCGGGTCGCGCAGCACCACCCCTCCACGCGGGCGCCGGGCTTCTCCGTGCTCACGGGCATCTCCCGACCGGACAGGTGGCCGGAGCTCGCGGAGGGCCGGGTGTCGGCGGTGCTGCAGGCCTGTCGCGGCTGGCGCGAGTACACGGTGGTGGACGCGTCCTTCAACCTCGAGGACGACGAGGAGATCTCGAGCGACATGTTCGCGCCACGCCGCAACGCGGCGACGCTCGCGGCCCTGCGGGGTGCGGATCACGTCGTGGCGGTCGTGTCGGCGGACACGGTCGGCCTGTCGCGGTTCTTCCGCGCCTACGTCCAGCTCCTCGAGATCGTGGACCCGTCCCGGGTCTCCGTGCTCGTCAACAGGGTCCGTCCGAGCGCGGGCGGCTGGGACGCGGCCGGTCAGGTGCGCCGCACGCTCTTCCGCTTCGGGAGCGTGGAGGCGTCGGGCTTCGTCCCCGAGGACCGCGATGCGCTCGACGCGGCCGTGCTCGCCGGGGCCACGTTGCGGGACATCGCACCACGGTCGCCCGCGCTCGTGGAGTGGTCGCGATTCACGCGCACCACCCTCCTGCCGCCGGAGGACGCGCCTCGTCGGCTGCGCCGCGGCGGGCGGTCGGCGCCCCCGCTCCGCCGCGGCGCCGACGACACGGGGGAGGAGCGCGCGCAGCCCGCATAGGCTGTAGCCGTGTCCACGCTCAGCGATCTCGTGCATGCCCAGGGTCTGTCCTCCGACGCGGATGTCGAGTGGCTGCACCTCCTCGTCGGCGACTGGCAGCTCCTCGCCGACCTCGCCTTCGCGGACATCGTGCTGTGGGTCCCGACCGTCAGCGGCAGCTTCGTCGCCGTGGCGCACGCCCGGCCGTCGAGCTCGGCGACCCTCTTCTACCGCGACTTCGTGGGGCAGCCCATCAAGGCGGAGTGGCGCAAGCAGGTGACGGACGCGCACGAGAGCGCCCGCATCATCGACTCGTCCGCGCCGGACTGGTACGAGGAGACCCCGACGCGGGTGCGTGCGGTGCCCGTCCTCCGACGCCTCGCGCAAGGGAGCCCCGAGGTGACGGACACGCCCATCGCGGTCATCACCCGGCACACGAACCTCAGCGAGACGCGCACGCCGAGCCGGCAGGAGCTCACCTTCAACGAATGCGCCAACGACCTGTTCGCGATGATTGCGGACGGCGACTTCCCCGACCTGGGCTCGCCGACCGGCCCGCGCCGCGGCGCGCCCCGGGCATCCGACGGCCTCCTGCGTCTGGACGTCGACGGGATCACGACGTTCGCGAGCCCCAACGCGCTGAGCGCGTTCAACCGGATGGGCTTCTCGGAGGAGCTGGAGGGCGAGTCCCTCGCCGACGCCACGTCGAGCCTCCTGACGGGCAAGCGGCTGACCGTCGACGAGTCCCTGCCGCTCATCGTGGCGGGCCGTGCCCCGTGGCGCACCGACATCGAGTCCCGCGGCGTCACGGTGTCGCTCCGCGCGATCCCGATCCGCAGCCACGGCGAGCGGATCGGCGCCGTCGTGCTCTGCCGCGACGTGACGGAGCTGCGTCACCAGGAGCGCGAGCTCATCACCAAGGACGCGACGATCCGCGAGATCCACCACCGCGTGAAGAACAACCTCCAGACGGTCGCGAGCCTGCTGCGGATCCAGGCCAGACGGTCCCACACGGAGGAGGCGCGCGAGGCCCTCGGCCACGCGCAGCGACGGGTCGGCGCGATCGCGGTCGTCCACGACACGCTGAGCGAGGGGCTCAACCAGAACGTCGACTTCGACGCCGTGTTCGATCGCGTGCTGCTGCTCATCGCCGAGGTGGCGTCAGCGCACAACACCCGCGTGCACCCGAAGATCCTGGGCAAGTTCGGCGTGCTGCCGAGCGCCTACGCGACGCCGCTCGCCCTCGCGCTGACGGAGCTCGTGACGAACGCGGTGGAGCACGGGCTCGCGGGCCGCTCGGGCGAGGTGGCGATCGAGGCGGCCCGCACGGAGGAGACGCTCACGGTCAGCGTGCGCGACGACGGCGTGGGGCTCCCCGAGGGCAAGGTCGGCACGGGGCTCGGCACGCAGATCGTGCGGACGCTCATCCAGGGGGAGCTGGGCGGCACCATCGACTGGCACACGCTCATGGGCAGCGGCACCGAGGTGACCATCGAGGTCCCGCTGCGGTGGCTCGCCCCCGTCACCGCCTGAGCGGGCGCGTCCAGCGGAGCATGACGAGAGCCGGGCAGCCCCAGGGCTGCCCGGCTCTCGTCGGTGGTGCGTGTGCGGCCGGCGTCAGCTGGCGCGGCGGGCGCGAGCGGCGCGGCGCTTGAGCGCGCGGCGCTCATCCTCGCTCAGGCCGCCCCAGACGCCCGAGTCCTGACCGGTCTCGAGGGCGTACTGCAGGCACATCTCGGTGACGGAGCAGCGACCGCAGACGGCCTTGGCCTTGTCGATCTGGTCGACGGCCGGGCCGGTGTTCCCCACGGGGAAGAACAGCTCGGGATCCACAGTCAGGCAGGCTGCCTTGTCACGCCAGTCCATAGGGGTGCTCCTCAGGTCGTTACTCGTTGCTCGGCTGATCAGCCGCGGGATGGGGGATGGGGCGAGGCGTCCGGGAACGGCATCGGGACGGGGCGCGTGCCCCTCCTCGTGAGATGCTCAGCTTCAGGAATGCGTTCCTTGTAAGCTCGGTTCCGGATCTGCTCACCACCCTGTGAACGAACTCGACCTGGAATATCGTCGCATAGAGCCAACGATCAATCAATAGCTTTGTATGGGAACGTGCTGTGACCGGAACCGGTGATGCCCTCGATCCGCGTGACGTCCCCGCGGCCTCCAGTCGATCGCCCGCGGTCGTGCTCCTCACGGTCCTCGTCGGCCTCGAGGCCCTGGGCATGGCCGGGGTCACCGTCCTCCTGGTCGTCGACCTGCTGACGTCCACCGCGGCGTCGTTCGCCAGCGCCGTCGCGCTCATCGCCCTGTCCGCGCTCGCGACCGTCTTCCTCGGCGCCGTCGTGCGCGGGATCCTCCGAGGCCGCAGCTGGGTGCGGCCGGGCGCCGTCACCTGGCAGTTCCTGCAGATCGCCGTCGGCGTCGGCAGCCTCCAGGGCGCCGACGCCCGTCAGGACCTCGGGTGGGGGCTCATCGTCCCGTCGCTGGGCGTGCTCGTGCTGCTGTTCACCCGGTCCGTGCTGCTCGCGACCGCGCGCCGCGACTGAGCGCGGCGCGGCTCGGCGCGACGGCGGTCAGGCGTCGACGCCGAGCTTCCTGCGCAGCGACGCGACGTGACCGGTCGCCTTCACGTTGTAGAGCGGCAGGGTCACCGTGCCCTCCCCGTCCACGACGACGGTCGAGCGGATCACGCCCGTGACCTTCTTGCCGTAGAGCGACTTCTCGCCGTAGGCGGCGTACGCGCGGTGCACCTCGAGGTCCGGGTCCGACAGGAGCGTGAAGCTGAGGCTCTGCTCCTCGCGGAACCGGGCGAGGTCCTCCTGGGGGTCCTTCGAGATGCCGAGGACGCGGTACCCCGCTGCCTGGAGGGAGTCCATGCTGTCGCGGAAGTCGCACGCCTGCGTGGTGCAGCCGGGGGTGCCCGCGGCGGGGTAGAAGTACACGATCACGTCCTGGCCCCGGAGGTCGGACAGGGAGACGGGCGTGCCGTCCTGGTCGGGGAGGGTGAAGTCGGGGGCGGGCTGCCCCTTCTCGAGGCGGGCGGTCTCGGACATGGCGGAGCCTCTCGTTCGGGGGATCGATGTCCATGCTACGGCCGCCTCGCGAGGTCCGATCACGTCGTCCACGGCCTCGATTGGCGTCGGGCCGCGACGTGGTGCTAGTGTCATCTCTCGGTCCGGTACCCCGTTCGACAGGGTCCTCACCTGCACCTCTAGCTCAATTGGCAGAGCAACTGACTCTTAATCAGTGGGTTCTCGGTTCAAGTCCGAGGGGGTGCACCACACGCTCCGCATCAGGCGGAGCAGCCCGTCCGCGGTCGAGCCGCCTCCCATCGCCCCTCCCGCGGCTGCGTCGATGGGCGGGGGAGAACCGTGACAGAATACCGGACGGACCATCACCGCGGACGCGCCTAGCGGAGCGACGCGGCGGCCGGTGATCTCGGTGCACCGGCCACGCACCACGACGACGCCTCCTCGGCGGGCGTCGCGGCGCGGGACGTCGGCGCCCACGCGGCTGTGCATGCGCGTGCGCGACATCTCCGGCACACATCTCGAGGGATCGAAGGACAGCACTACATGATTTTCGAAGTAGGGGAGACCGTCGTGTACCCCCACCACGGCGCAGCCACGATCACCGCGGTCAAGACCCGCACCATCAAGGGGGTCGACAAGAAGTACATCACCCTCCAGATCCACCAGAGCGAGCTCGTCATCGACGTGCCCGTCGACAACGCCGAGCTCGTGGGGCTGCGTGACGTGATCGACAGCTCCGGCGTGGAAGCCGTGTTCGACGTGCTCCGCGGTGACGTCGAGGAGGAGGCCGGCAACTGGTCGCGCCGCTTCAAGGCCAACACCGAGAAGATGGGCTCCGGCGACGTCCGCCGCGTCAGCGAGGTCGTCCGCGACCTCTGGCGCCGCGACCAGGACTCGGGCGTCTCGGCCGGCGAGAAGCGGATGCTCGCCAAGGCCCGTCAGATCCTCGTCTCGGAGCTCGCGCTCGCGCAGAAGTCCACCGACGAGGAGGCGTCCGTCGTCCTCGACGGCGTCCTCGCGCAGAGCATCTCCGCCTGACCCTCGCGCGTTCGCGTGACGCGCTCCGCCGACGGGCGGTCCTCCGCATCGGGGGACCGCCCGTCGGCGCATCCGGCGCGCCCGCCGTCCGTCCCGCGACGAGGGACGCGAGCCCGTCGACCGGGCGAGCGACCGGCGTAGGGTGCGAGGCATGCGCGATCACCCGGAACGACCCGACCATGACGGCCCCCTCGAGCAGAACCCGCTGCAGCCCGCGCGCCGCGGCCTGCGCGTCTGGATCTACGTCATCGCGGCGGTCATCGTGATCGCCGTCGTCGCGTTCGCGCTCGTGCGCCTCGCGACGGCCGGGCAGAACACGCCGGGCCCGTCGTCCCTCGGGGTCGTCGCGCACGTGATCGCCGCGGCGCGCATCCTCCTCTGACCGGTCGCGCGCCTCGCGGCCGCTGACGCGGTGGGCGCCTCGACCGGGAGGGCTCCTCGGCCTCACGCGCTCGATGGTGCCTCCTCCCCAGGCGACCGCCCGGCCCTGGCTCGCACGCATCTGCTCGGCGCGAGATCCGCGGCGCGTCGACGACGCCATGGTGCACCTCGGGACGGGGGTGCGATGGGCGGCAGTGATCGAGGGCCAGCACGGCTGGGCAGACGACCGAGGCTCGAGGCGGTGCTGCGCCGGTGCCGCCGCGACCGGATCCGTCTCCTGCTGACGGGGGCGGCGACCGTCATCGTGCTCGTCGCGGTGATCGTCGGAGCGCGGGAAGCGGCACTCGGGCCCGACGGCGACGTCGGGCCGCTCTCCGCCGCGGTCGGCGGCGGCCCGGTCGTCTCCGCGCTGGAGCGCGCGGGTCTCGTGCACGGCGGGCGGATCGACGTCGCGGCCGCGCGGGAGCTGACGGATCGGCTGGCCCCGGACGGGCGCGAGCGGCGGCCGCGCTACGACCGGGACGCCTTCGGTCCGGCCTGGGCGGACACGGACGGCGACGGGTGCGACCAGCGCGACGACGTGCTCGCGCGCGACCTCGTCGACGTGGTCCTCTCCTCCTCCGGGGACGCGTGCACGGTCGTCGCCGGCCACCTGCAGGACGCGTACACGGGTCGCGGCATCGACTTCACGCGCGGCGCCCGCACGAGCGCGGCCGTGCAGATCGACCACCTCGTGCCCCTGTCCTGGGCGTGGCGGCACGGCGCCTGGGCATGGTCGGACGAGCGGCGCGAGCGCCTGGCCACCGACGTCGACGAGTTGCAGGCCGTGGACGGGCCCACCAACCAGGACAAGTCGGATCAGGGGCCGGCCACCTGGCTGCCGCCGGATCCCGCGTACCGCTGCCTCTACGTCACGCGGTACGCGTTCATCGTGAGCCGGTACCGGCTCGGGATCGACGACGCCGACCGGGCGGCCGTCGACCGCGTCCTCGGCACGTGCTCGTGATGCGCGGACGGCCGCGCTCTGGCGGACAGGCCGGCGTCGGTGCGCGCGCGTACGCTCGGACCGACGCGGCCGGGCGTCGCCGCGGGCACGGAGCTCGCGGCGGACGATCCCGAGGAGGACCGCATGTGGAGCAAGCAGAGCGGTGACGCGGCCGGGGCGATCAGCCCGGCGCCCGAGCATCCGCATGCGCGGCCCGTGCGCGGCGCGTGGCTCGTGCGCGTGGGCGAGGGCCCGGCGCTCGGCTGGGTCATGCGCCACCGGGCGGACCTCGCGGAGCCCTTCGCCTACGAGGTGTACGCCTGCGGCCTGGGCGCGGACGGGCGCCGGGTGTGGATCGCCCGGCGGGAGTCGCTCAACGCCGCGGTGGCGTGGATGGTGCAGCACGACCGGGAGCTGCTGGCATTCGCGCGGGGCCTGCGGCCGGATCCGGCGCAGCCGGGCGCCCCCGCCCCCGCGTCCGGAGACGAGGACGCCGCCGCCCCCGCAGCGGGGACGACGGCGTCGGGGCGGCCGGCGGACGGCGGGCCGGTCAGCGCTTCCGCTGGTCGGACGCATCCCGTCCCGTGACGGGGAACGGACCGGTGACGCCCTCGCGCACGCGGGCGATCTCGAGGATCCGGTCGCGCTGCAGGTACCAGCCCACGACGAGCAGGGGGATGATCACGACGAGCGACGCGACCGTCAGGGTGCCGATGGGCCAGTCGATCGCCATGAGGACGAGCACGCTGACGAGGAACGCGAGCGTCAGCCACGAGGTGACGGGGGCGCCGGGGAGGCGGAACGTGGGCTCCTTGGCCTTGCCCTGCTTCGCCCAGGTGCGCAGGCGCATCTGGCACAGGATGATGGTCGCCCAGCCGGCCACGATGCCGAGCGCCGCCACGTTGAGGACGATCTCGAAGGCCTGGTCGGGCACGACCGCGTTGAGGCCCACGCCGAGGAGCGTGATGGAGCCGGTGAGCAGGATCCCGCCGAACGGCACGCCGCCCTTCGACATGACGGTCGTGAACCGGGGCGCCGAGCCGTTCATGCCCATGGAGTGGAGCACGCGGCCGGTGCTGTAGAGGCCCGCGTTGAGGCTCGACATGGCGGCCGTGAGGACGACGAAGTTCATGACGGAACCGGCGATCGCGCCGACCTCGGGCGAGCCGAGGCTGGAGAAGAACGTGACGAACGGGCTCTGGTCCGCGCTGTACGCGGTGTAGGGGAGCAGCAGCGAGAGCAGCACGATGGAGCCGACGTAGAAGATCGCGATGCGGAAGACGACGGAGTTGATGGCGCGCGGGATGACCTTCTCCACGTCCTGGGTCTCGCCGCTCGCGGTGCCGACGAGCTCGATCGCGGCGTAGGCGAACACCACGCCCTGCACGACGAGCACGACGGGCACGAGGCCCTGCGGGAAGACGCCGCCGTTCTCCTGCAGCACCGTCCAGCCGGTCTGCACCTCGGCACCGCCGACCGTCACGGGGAAGCTCCATGCCAGCCACACGATGCCCACGATGAGGAAGACCACGAGGGCGGCCACCTTGACGAGCGCGAACCAGAACTCCATCTCGCCGAAGACCTTGACGGCCACGAGGTTGAGCGCGAGCACGATGGCGAGGGCGATGAGGGCGAGCAGCCACTGCGGGGCGGCGGTGAACGCCGACCAGTAGTGCATGTAGAGCGCGACGGCCGTCACGTCGACGATGGCGGTGGTCGCCCAGTTGAGGAAGTACATCCAGCCGGCGGCGTAGGCGAACTTCTCGCCGTAGAACTCGCGGGCGTAGGAGATGAAGGAGCCGGAGCTCGGGCGGTGCAGCACCAGCTCGCCGAGCGCGCGGAGGATGAAGAACGCGAAGACGCCGCAGACGAGGAACACGATCGCGAGCGCGGGGCCGGCCGAGGCGAGGCGACCGCCCGCGCCGAGGAAGAGCCCGGTGCCGATGGCGCCGCCGATCGCGATCATCTGCAGCTGCCGCGGCTTGAGCCCGTGCTGGTAGCCCTCCTGCTCGTGGCTGAAGTCCTGGGCCACGAAATCCGGGTCGGGCGGGACGGTGCTGCGGTCGCTCTCGCTTCGTGTCATCCGAATACGGTAGTGGCACGGGGCATTCGCCCCGACACCCGCGTCGACCGACTTCCGCGGGCAGGACCGCATGTGATAGGCGCCGAGGAGGCCCATGGCCCGCACGCACACGACGGCACCCCGGATCCGGTCGTGGGCGCCCGTCGCCGTCGCCGTCGCGGGGGCGCTCGTCCTCGCCGGGTGCACGTCGGATCCGGGGCAGCCCGATCCCGAGGTGACGACCCCCGCCGCCAGCGCGCCCGCCGACGCGGGCGGCACGGACGGCACGGCCGCTCCGGCCCCCGCGGTCACCCGCGCGCCCGGCCCGCCCACCCGGGACGAGCTCGCCACCTGCTCGACGCTCGCGCAGGTGCTGCCCGACTCCACCAAGCTCGTGCAGGCGCTCGGCGACGGCACCGGCGTGGATCCGGCGCTCCTCGACCGCGTGAAGCAGGGCGACGCGGCGCTCGCCGAGATGGCGCCGGCGAACATGGCGCCGCTCGTCGCGTCGTTCTCCGCCATCGTCGACGAGCTGGACGCGCTGCGCTCGGGCACCGACACGGACGGCGCGTCGCTCGACACCGGGCAGTACCTCCGGGCGACGAGCGCCTTCCTCGACTACTGCCTCGACGACGTGGGCTACGTGCCCCCGAGCACCGCCCCGACGCCCGCGCCCTGAGGGCGCGGCGGCCGAGCCGCCGCGCTCCGACGACGGCGCCCCGGGCGTCGGCGCCCCGGGCGTCGGCGCGCGTCAGGTGCGGCGGGCCACGGCCTCGTCGGCCTCGATGTCCTCGCGCGCGTCGTCCCGGCGGTCGCGGCCGTCCCCGTCGTGCGTGACGAGGAGGTGCGGCGTGCGGTGGATCCGGTACGAGATGCGCAGGTGCCGGTGCAGCACGAGCCAGGCGACGGCGATGAGCGCCGAGACGATGCCGCTCGCCGCGCCCACCATCACGGCGGCGCGCGGTCCCCAGGTGTTCGCGACCCAGCCGACGACGGGTGCGCCGAGCGGGGTCCCGCCCACGAAGATCGCCATGTAGACGGCCATGACCCGGCCGCGCATGCGGGGCTCGACGGTGAGCTGCACGGTGCTGTTGGCGCTCGTCATCAGCGTCTGCGAGACGACGCCCACGAGCACGAGGGCGCCCGCGAAGAGCAGGTAGCTGGGCGCGATCGCGGCGAGGGCCGTGGCGAGCCCGAAGAGCGCGGCGCCCACGAAGACGAGGCGGATGCGGGGGCGCTCCCGCCGGGCGGACAGGAGCGCGCCCGCCACGGATCCGACGGCGAGGCTCGACGACAGGAGGCCGAACTCGGTCGCGCCCTTGCCGAACTCGACGCTCGCCATGGTGGAGGTGAAGATCGGGAAGTTGTAGCCGAAGGCGCCGACGAGGAAGACGATGACGAGGATCACCATGATGTCCGGCCGCCCGCCGATGTAGCGGAACCCCTCGCGCAGCTGGCCCCGCGAGCGGGCGACGCGCTCCGGCCGGCGGAGCTCGCCCACGCGGAGCCGGGTGAGCGCCACGAGCACCGCGATGAAGCTCACCGCGTTGATGAGGAAGACCCAGCCCGTGCCGACGCCCGCGATCAGCACGCCGGCGACGGCCGGGCCGATCATGCGCGCGGCGCTGAAGGACGCCGAGTTGAGCGCGACCGCGTTGGAGAGGTCGTCGTCGGAGACGAGCTCGGAGACGAAGGACTGCCGGGCGGGCGCGTCCAGCGCCGAGGCGACGCCGAGCAGGAGCGCGAACGCGTAGACGTGCAACAGCTCGGCGCGGCCGGAGAGCACGACGAGGCCGAGGCCCAGCCCGAGGACCGCCATCGCGCCCTGCGTGACCATCAGCACGCGGCGCTTGTCGTACCGGTCGGCGATGAGGCCGGCGTAGGGGGAGAGCACGAGCATGGGGCCGAACTGGAGGGCCATGACGATGCCGACGGCGGTCGCGTCGTAGCGGGTGAGCTCGGTGAGGACGATCCAGTCCTGGGCCGTGCGCTGCATCCACGTGCCGACGTTGGAGACGAGGGCCCCGGCGAACCAGATGCGGTAGTTGGGGGCGCGGAGGCTGCGGAAGACGGCGCTCACGCGGAGGCCATCCGGCCGAGGAGGACGGCGGCCTCGGCGAGGGTGGTGCGCTCGGCGTCGGTGAGCTCGGCGAGGCGGAGGGAGAGCCAGGCGCTCCGCTGGCGGCGGGTCTCCTGCACGACCCGACGGCCGGACGCCGTGATCGTGACGGTGACGCGGCGGCCGTCGTCGGGCGCGGGGGATCGCTCGGCGTAGCCCGCGCCGACCAGGCAGTTGACCGTGCGGTTCATGCTCGGGGCGGTGACGCGCTCGGCCGCGGCGAGCGCGCCGGGGCTCGACGGCCCGTCGCGCAGGAGGAGGGCGAGCACGACGAACTGGCTGTCGCTCAGCTCGTGGTCGGCCTTCTCGGCGCGGAGGCGGCGCGCGAGGCGCATGACGCCGGCGCGCAGGCTCTGGCTGGGATCGGGGGAGTCGGGCACGTCATGAGGCTAGCTCATTAGACAGGCTAACGATCGGGCGGGCGGTGACGGGATCCTCCGAGACGGCCGGAACGGCCCTCGCCGTCGGAGGTCGCGGACAGGGGCGGCGGGCAGGATGGAGGGACACCGACGGCCGCGGTGCGCCCGCGACGACGCGGGCGCGCGGGCCGCGCGATCCAGGAGGCACGGACATGACGCACCACGACGGCACGGACCACGCGCACGACGACGAGGCGCTCGGCGGCGACGGCACGATCCCCGCGGGCGCCAGCGGCGTCGCGGCCGGCCACGACGGCGGGAGCGACCACTTCGAGCCCGAGGAGGACACCCCGCACCGCACGGACGAGGACGGCGCGGGCGAGGACGGCGCGGGCGACCCGGCCTAGCCCGACGCGGCCCGCGGCGGCGCGACGACCCGGCCGCGCGGGCCGGGTCGTCCGCGGCGGCGCGACGACCCGGCCGCGCGGGCCGGCCCCGCGGCGCGCGTAGCCTGGGTCCCCGTGGACACCGCGACCAACCCCCTCGACGGCACGCCCATCGCCTACCGTGCCTTCGGATGGCCGCCGGCCGACGCCGATACGCGCGACCCGGCCCGCGCCCCCGTGGTCCTCGTGCACGGCACGGCGCTGTCGCAGGCGATCTGGCGCGGCTTCGGCTGGGTGCGCGGCCTCGCGCCCGCGCGTCCCGTGATCACGCTCGACCTCCGCGGACACGGGCGCAGCGGCTCGCCGCACGAGCCCGCCGCCTACGCCATGGACCTCCTCGTCGCCGACGTCGTGGCCGTGCTCGACGCGGTCGGCGCGGAGGCGGTGCACCACGTGGGCTACAGCCTCGGCGCCCGCGTCGGCTTCTCGCTCGCGGCCGCGCACCCGGAGCGCCTGCTCTCGACCGCGAGCCTCGGCGGATCCCCCCGGAGCGGCGTGGGCGTCTTCGACCGCGTGTTCTTCCCGGGCTGCATCGCCGCCCTCGAGGCGGGCGGGATGCCCGGCTTCCTCGACGCGTGGGAGCGGCACAGCGGGCATCCGGTCGACGCGGCCACCCGCGGCGCCTTCCTCGCCGACGACGCCCGGGCGCTCGCCGCCTACATGCGCGAGTCGGAACGGGATCCGGGCGTGCCGGACGAGGTCGTCGCCGCGTCCGCGGTGCCGCTGCTCCTCGTGGCGGGCACGCAGGATCCGGAGCGGCTCCGGGCCGCGCACCACGTGGGGCGGCTCCGCCCGGACGCGTCCCTGGTCGAGCTCGACGGCGCCACGCATGCGGGCACGCCCCGGCACCCCGACGCGCTGCCGGCGGTGGAGCGCTTCCTGGCGTCCCTCTGACGGGCGTGCCCTGATCCCGCGCGCGGGTCAGACGACGGGGGAGCCGGCCGACGCGCGCGCGGCCGCCGCGTGCGCGAGCGCCGCGTTGCCCGGCTGGTGCGCGCGGTCGAGCTCGTCCGGGTGGACGGCGGCCGCGGCCTGGAGCGCGTCGGCCGCGCGCACGAGCGCGAGGTGGGAGAGCGCCTGCGGCACGTTGCCCGCCTGCCGCCGGCCGACCGGGTCGTACTCCTCCGAGAGGAGCCCCACGTCGTTGGCGAGGGCGACCAGCCGGTCCATCAACTCGCGGCCGTCCGCCTCGCGGCCGGATCGCGCGTACTGCTCGACGAGCCAGAACGAGCAGGCGAGGAACGGGTACTCGCCCGCGGGCAGGCCGTCGACGCCGGCGCTCGTGTCGTAGCGCAGCAGGAAGCCCTCGTGCATGAGGGTGCGCTCCATGACCTCGACGGTCACGAGCATGCGCGGGTCGTCGTAGGCGCAGAAGCCGGCCTGGGCGAGGATCAGCAGCGACGCGTCCACGTCGGTCGTGCCGTAGTGCTGGCGGAAGGCGCCGGTGGCGGGGTCGACGCCCTGGTCGAGGATCTCGTCGCGCACGCGGTCGCGCAGGTCCTTCCACTGCTCCACCGGCCCGTCGAGCCCGTGCCGCTCGACGCCCTGGACGGCCGCGTCGAGCGCCGCCCAGATCATCGCCCGCGAGTGCGTGAAGTGCTGCTCGGCCCCGCGGATCTCCCAGATGCCGCTGTCCTGCCGCTCCCAGTTCTCCTCGACGAAGCCGATGAGGGCGCGCTGCAGCGGCCAGGAGAACTCGGTCTCCCCGACGCCCGCGTCGCGCGCGGCCTGGAGCGCGAGCATCACCTCGCCGATGACGTCGGCCTGGTACTGCTCGAACGCGCCGTTGCCGACGCGCACCGGGCCCGACCCCTGGTAGCCGGGCAGGCTGTCGAGGTCGCGCTCCGGGAGGTGGCGCTCGCCGCTCAGCCCGTACATGATCTGCACGTCGCCCGGGTCGCCCGCGATCGCCCGCAGGAGCCAGGTGCGCCACTCGTCGGCCTCGTCGTCGAAGCCGTGCGCGAGGAGCACCTCGAGGGTGAGCGACGCGTCGCGGAGCCACACGTATCGGTAGTCCCAGTTGCGGGATCCGCCGAACTGCTCGGGCAGGCTCGTGGTCGCGGCGGCGACGATGCCGCCCGTGTCCTCGTGCGTGAGCGCGCGGAGCACGAGCAGCGACCGGCGGACGGCGGCCTGGTGCGGGCCGGAGTGCTCGATGGAGCTCGCCCAGCTCTCCCACCACTCGGTCGTGTGCTCGAGCGCCGCGTCCACGTCGAAGGCCGGCGGCTCGCTGCGGTGGGAGGGGTACCAGGTGAGGGCCGAGTCGACGGTCTCGCCCGCGGACACGTCGAACGCAACGCCGTGGTGGTGGTCCGTGGCGGTGAGCTCGGGGCCGCGGACCACGACGGCGTCGGGGCCGGCCACGGCGACGAGGCGCGGGTCGTCGCCGTCGAGCTTGCGGATCCAGGGCAGCGCGGTCGCGTAGCCGAAGCGCAGGCGGAGGTCGCCCTGCATCCGGACGGTGCCGCTGATCCCGCGCACGCGCCGCACGACGTCGGCCCGCCGGTCGCCCATGGACATGAAGTCGGTGACCTCGACGGCGCCCTCCGGCGTCTCCCACCGGGTCCAGAGGACGAACGTGTTGCCGAGGTAGGTGCGCATCGAGACGGTCGCCTCGGGAGAGGCGGGCGCGAGCTTCCACGCGCCGTGCTCCTCGGTGCCGAGGAGCGCGCCGAACATGGAGGCGGAGTCGAAGCGCGGCAGGCACAGCCAGTCGATGGAGCCGTCCCGCCCGACCAGCGCTCCCGTGTGGCAGTCCCCGATGAGTGCGTAGTCCTCGATGCGCATGGCCATGCGCCATGGTCCCACGGCCCGCCTGTCGATCCCCGCCACCGCGCGTAGCCTGGCCGCATGCCCGCCTCCTCCACGCTCCTGATCCTCGGCGCCAGCGGCGACCTCTCCGCGCGCCTCCTGCTCCCCGGCCTCGGCGGGCTCCTCGCCCACCGCCCCGACCTCGACCTCCAGCTGGTGGGCGCGGGGACGGAGGAGTGGGACGACGAGCGGTGGCGCGAGGTGGTCCGCACCTCGTTCGCCTCGCTCGGCGCGGAGGGCCCCGCGGTCGACCGCGTCATCGCGGGCACCACCTACCTCCCGGCCGACGTCACGGCCGAGACCGACCTCGAGCGCCTGCTCGCCGCGTGCGAGGCCGCGCCCGCCGTGTACTTCGCGCTGCCGCCCGCGGTGACGGAGCGGGCGTGCGAGGCGATGACCCGGATCACGCTGCCCGAGGGCACCTCGCTCTCGCTCGAGAAGCCGTTCGGCACCGACCTCGCGAGCGCCCGCTCGCTCAACCGCCTGCTCGCCACGCTCGTCCCCGAGGAGCGCACCCACCGGGTCGACCACTTCCTCGGCCGCTCCACCGTGCGGAACCTCCTCGGCCTCCGCTTCGCGAACCGGATGCTCGAGCCGGTCTGGAACGCCCAGCACATCGCGAGCGTCGAGGTCGTCTACGACGAGCAGCTCGCGCTGGAGGGCCGCGCCCGCTACTACGACAGGGCGGGGGCGCTCGCCGACATGATCCAGAGCCACCTGCTGCAGGTGATGGCGGTGTTCGCGATGGAGCCGCCCGCCACGACCGATGCGCGCGACATCCGCGACCAGAAGGCCCTCGTGCTGCGCGCGACCCGGCCATGGGGCGGCGACCCGGTCGCGTCCTCGCGCCGCGCCCGCTACACCGCGGGCGACGTCGAGGGACGCGAGCTGCCGGCCTACGCCGACGAGGAGGGCGTGGATGCCGCGCGCGGCACGGAGACCCTCGCCGAGATGACGGTGGAGATCGCCAACTGGCGCTGGGCGGGCGTGCCCTTCCGGCTGCGCTCGGGCAAGGCCATGGCGGACCACCGGCGCGAGATCGTCGTCACCTTCCAGCCGGCGCCGCACGTGCCCACCGGGCTGTCGAGGGCGCAGGAGCCGGACCGGATCCGCATCCTCATCGCGCCCGACGAGCTGCACCTGGAGCTGAACGTCAACGGGCCGGCCGACCCCGACGTCATCGACCGCACGGAGCTCGTCACGACGTTCGACGCGGGCGACCTGCCGCCGTACGGGCAGGTCATCGACGGGATCATCTCGGAGGACGAGAGCCTCTCCGTCCGCGGCGACACGGCCGAGGAGTGCTGGCGCATCGTCGAGCCGGTCATCGCCGCGTGGCGCGCGGGCGACGTGCCGCTCGAGGAGTACCCGGCCGGATCCGCGGGGCCCTGGGACGGGCCGCAGGTCGCGCCGAAGGGCTGACCCGGAGCGGGCCGGGCGGGCCAGGGCGGGCTAGGCGCTGCGCACGGCGCGGAGCACCGCGGGCGCCCGGCGGGGGTCGCCGGCGAGCTCCGCGATGGAGCCGTCGAGCGGATCCGCGTCGAACACGGCGAGCTCGCGCGCGACCGCATCGCGACGCGCGGCCACGTCGTCGTCGGCGCGCCCCGACGCGCGGGCGTCCTCCAGCGGGAGGCCGGCCGTGGCGGGGGAGGCGCCGAGCGCGAGGGCGACGTCGCGCGCGATGTGCGCCGTCATCATCTCGTCGAAGAAGCCCGCGGTCGTGTCGGGCGTGCGGCGCACGAGCGCCCATGCGCCCTCGGGGCCGAAGTGGTGCGCGAGCGCGGCCTGGACGACGAGGGCGAGCGGCCGCAGGTCGGGCTCGGGAGCGGTGACCGCGCCCGCCTCGTCGTCACGGGACGGGGGAGCGCCGGCGTCCGTCGGCTCGAGCTTGTGCGCGGCGACGTGCGCCGGACGGACGGGACCGCCGTGCAGGCGGGCGGCGATGGCGGCGAGCTCACCGGTGGCGAGCGAGACGGCGGGGGCGGGCGCGTGGGCCGCGTCGGGCGGGACCGCCCGCCGGTCGGCGGGATCCGACACGGACGCGGCGGGCGCGGCCTCGGTCGGGACGGACTTGCCTCTGCGCCACCGGAACATGATCCACGGCCTCCCCGATCGCACCGCCGCGATCGGGTCCATGATCGTGCGCGACACGCCCGGGCGAGACGGCGACACGCCGGGGACGGCGGGCATCGGTCAGCTGAGGGACGCCGAGACGGCGTGACGGACGCGCGCGCCCGGCGGGCGCGCGCGTCACGTGGGGGAGCGGCTAGTTGCCGAGCTGCCCGTCGCGCGAGTCCTCGACGACGGTGCCGATCGCGATCGCCATGGTGATGCCCCAGCTCAGCCACATGAGGCCGAGCTTCCAGTCGCGCGGGCCCCGGCGGGTGGTCTGCAGGGTGCTCCAGCCGCCGATGAGGGCGCTGAGGACGCTGCCGTTCAGGATGTACTTGCGCATGACACCTCCCAGTGTGCTTCCACGGTACCGGGAACCGGCCGCCGTGACCGCCGGGCGGCGGGCCGACCGGCCGCGGCCCGGCGCCCCGTCCCGTTTCCGCAGGCGGCGCGGGCTCCCGGCGGCCCATGAGTACAGTGATCGCGGATCAGACAGGAGGCGCCCGTGCGCACAGCCCTCATCGGGGTGGTGCTCCTCGTCGTCGGCGCCGTCGCCGTGGCCACCGGAGCCCTCCCGCTCGACGCCCTCGGCGTCCTCGCCGAGCGGGTCTGGCCGATCCTCCTCTTCGTCGTGGCCATCACGGTGGTCACGGAGCTCGCGAGCGAGGCGGGCCTCTTCACCTGGATCGCCGAGCGCGCGGCCGGCCTCGGCCGCGGCCGCACCTGGGCGCTGTGGCTCGCGACCGTCGTGCTCGCGTGCCTCTGCACGATCTTCCTGTCGCTCGACACGACCGCGGTGCTCCTCACGCCCGTGGTGGTCGTGCTCGCGCGGCACTGCGGGCTGCCGCCGCTGCCGTTCGCGCTGACCACCGTCTGGCTCGCGAACACGGCGTCGCTGCTCCTCCCCGTCTCGAACCTCACCAACCTGCTCGCGGAGCACGAGCTCGGCGGGCTCGGACCGGCGGGCTTCGCGGCGCTCACGGTCGCGCCGGCGCTCGTCGCCATCGCCGTGCCCGTGCTGGCGATCCTCGTGATCCACCGGAAGGACCTCCTCACGCGCTACGAGGTCGGGCAGCCGACCGCGCGGACCGACCGGGTCCTGCTCGTGGGCAGCGCCGTGGTGGTGGGTCTGCTGGTGCCGGCGCTCGTCTCGGGGGTCGAGGTGTGGATCCCCGCGCTCGCCGCGGCCGTCGTCCTCGCGGTCCTCACGGCCGTGCGCCGCCCGAGCGCGCTCCGACCGGGCCTCCTGCCGTGGCAGCTCGTGGTGTTCGCGTCGGGGCTCTTCGTCGTGATGGAGGCGGCGCAGTCCCTCGGGCTCACCGCGGTGATGGCCGCGGTCTCCGGGCAGGGCCAGGACGCCGCCTCGCTGTTCCGCCTGGCCGGCGTCGCGACGCTGAGCGCCAACGCGGTCGACAACCTGCCCGCGTACCTGGCGCTCGAGCCGGTGGCCGGTTCGCCGGAGCGGCTCGTCGCGATCCTCGTGGGCGTCAACGCCGGCCCGCTCATCACGCCGTGGGCCTCGCTCGCGACGCTGCTCTGGCACGAGCGGCTGGTGAGCATGGGCGTGCACATCCGGTGGTCGCGCTACGTGCTGCTCGGCCTCGTGGTGGCCCCGCTCACCGTCGGGCTCGCCATGCTCGCCTTCGTGCTCACGCGGTGACCGCTGGCGCCCTGCCTGTCAACCGCCCGAGGATCTGACCGATCAGTCAGGTACTGACCGCTCGGTCAGCGTAGGCTCCACGGGTGACCAGGACCCCCCGCGCCTCCGCCGGCGACGAGCTGCGACCCATCGCGGCGGCCCGCTTCGCCCGCGACGGATTCCAGGCGACCTCGCTCCAGCAGATCGCGGACGAGGCCGGGTACTCGAAGTCGAGCGTGCTGTACCACTTCGCCTCCAAGGAGGCGCTGCTCGACGCCCTGCTCGAGCCGACGATCGATGCGCTCGCCGAGGTCATCGACCGCGCCGACTCCATCCGCGGCGACGCGGACGCCCGGCGCCTGTTCGTCGAGCGCTTCATCGACTTCCTCCTGCTGCACCGGCACGAGGTGGCGCTGTTCATCACGCAGGGGCGCTCGCTCGGGCACCTCGCCGTGATCGAGCGCGCGAACGACCTCGTGCGCACGCTCGGCGAGACCGCCGGCGCGCTCGACAGCACCCTCGACCAGCTGCGCTTCGGTGTGGCGCTCGGCGGCGCGGCGTACATCCTCGCCGCGAGCGACGACTGGTCGACGAACGAACCGCTTCCCGACGACGAGATCAGGGCCGCTCTCGTCGTGGTCGTGGGGGAGCTCCTCGCCCCCCTCGGCTCCCGCACCGCCTGATCCCCGCACCCGCGATCCCCCACGCAAGGAGAGCCACCCGCCCATGGCCACGCTTCTGTACCGGCTCGGCCGGACCTCGTTCCTGCACCCGTGGCGCGTCGTCGCCGCGTGGATCCTCGTCCTCGGCATCCTGCTCGGCGGCGGGCTCGCGCTCGGCGGCGCGACCGAGGAGTCGTTCGCGATCCCGGGCACGGAGTCGCAGGAGGCCATCGACCGCCTCGCCGCCGTGTTCCCGCAGGCCGCGGGCGCCAGCGCGCAGATCGTGACCGAGGCGCCCGAGGGCGCGAAGGTCACCGACGACGCCGACAAGGCCGCCATCGAGGCGACCGCGACGGCCGCGGCGGATGTCCCGGGCGTCGAGACGGCGCTCTCGCCGTTCTCCGAGTACGCCACCGACGCGGTCTCCGAGGACGGCACCGTGGCGATCACGACCGTGCAGTTCTCCGGGCAGAGCGACCAGGTGACCGAGGCGACGCTCGACGCGCTGAAGGAGTCCGCGCAGGCCGCCTCCGACGCGGGGCTCCGGGTCTCGTTCGGCGGGCAGGTGTTCCAGGACGTCCACTACGGCGTGACGGTGACCGAGGCGTTCGGCGTGCTCTTCGCCGGTCTCGTGCTCGTGATCACCTTCGGGTCGATGCTCGCGGCGGGGCTGCCGCTCATCGGCGCCCTGGTCGGCGTGGCCGCCTCCTCCGGCGCGCTGCTGGCCGCCGCGCGGTTCGTCACCGTGTCGAGCGCGTCGCCGCTGCTCGCCGTGATGATCGGGCTGGCCGTGGGCATCGACTACGCCCTCTTCATCCTCATGCGGCACCGCACGCAGCTCGCGAACGGCATGCCCGTCGAGCGCTCGGCGGCCACCGCGGTCGCCACCGCCGGCAGCGCCGTGATCTTCGCGGGCGTGACGGTGATCATCGCGCTGCTGGGCCTCCTCGTGGTGCAGATCCCGTTCCTCACGGTCATGGGCCTCGGCGCCGCGTTCGCGGTGCTGCTCGCGATGGGCGTCGCGACGACGCTGCTGCCGGCGATGCTCGGCTTCGCGGGCGAGCGGCTCCGGCCGAAGGAGGGCTCGCGGGCCGCGCGTCGCGCGACCGCGCAGGCCGCGGGGACGCAGCGCACGCTCGGCGCCCGGTGGGTGGCGATCGTCACGAAGGTGCCGATCATCCCCGTGGTCATCGTCATCGGCATCGCGGGCCTCCTCGCCGTGCCCGCCTCGCAGCTGCAGCTCGGGCTGCCGAGCGGCGCCACCGAGCCCGCCGGATCCACCAGCCGCGTCGCGTACGACACCGTCTCCGACGCCTTCGGCCCCGGCCACAACGGGCCGCTCGTCGTGCTCGTCGACATCACGCAGACCACCGACCCGATCGGGGTGCTGGGCGAGATCGGCGACGAGATCCGCGGCCTCGACGACGTGGCGTTCGTCGGCACCGGCACGCCGAACCCGTCGGTCGACACCGCGATCATCCAGGTCGTGCCCGACAGCGCGCCCGAGTCGGCGGAGACGACGGCGCTCATGCAGTCGATCCGCGACCTCGCGCCCGGGCTCCAGGACCGTTACGACACACGCGTCTCGGTCACCGGCACGACCGCCGTGCAGAACGACATCTCGCAGCGGCTCGACCAGGCGCTCGTGCCGTTCGGCGTCGTCGTGGTGGGCCTCTCGATCGTCCTGCTGATGATCGTGTTCCGCTCGATCTTCGTGCCGGTCAAGGCCGCCGTCGGGTTCCTGCTGAGCGTCGTCGTGTCGTTCGGGACGGTCGTCGCGATCTTCCAGAACGGCCTGTTCGCCGACGCCCTCGGGGTGACGCCGGGTCCGATCCTCAGCTTCATGCCGATCCTGCTGATGGCCATCCTGTTCGGGCTCGCCATGGACTACGAGGTGTTCCTCGTCTCCGGCATGCGCGAGGACTTCGTGCACCACGGCGACGCGAGGCGGGCCATCGTCACGGGCTTCTCGGGTGCCGCCCGGGTCGTCACGGCCGCCGCCCTCATCATGTTCTTCGTCTTCGCGGCCTTCGTGCCGGAGGGCGCGGGCGTCATCAAGACCATCGCGCTCGGCCTCGCGGTCGGCATCTTCTTCGACGCCTTCCTCGTGCGCATGACGCTCGTGCCCGCCGCCATGGCGCTCCTCGGGAAGCACGCGTGGTGGATCCCGCGCTGGCTCGACCGGATCCTCCCCGACGTCGACATCGAGGGCGAGGGGCTCCGCGAGCACCAGGACGACGTGGACTGGGCGCGCGCGTCCGGCGCCGCCGTCGCGGCCGAGCGCCTCGTGGTCGGCGTGCCCGGCCGCCGGCTCGCGCCGGTCGACTTCAGCGCGCCGGCCGGATCCCTCGTGCTCGTCGAGGGCGACGTCGCCGACCGCCGGCTCCTCGGCGCCACGCTCGGGGCCCGGCTGGCGCCGGTCTCCGGCCGCGCGCAGGTCGCGGGCCACCCGCTCGCGTCCGAGTCCGGCCGCGTGCTCACGAGCGCCGCCATGGCGGACCTCGGCCGGGTCGACCGCGTCGACTCGGGGGTCACCGTCGGCGACCTCCTCGCCGAGCGCATCGCCCTGTCCGAGCCGATGGGCCGCCGACGCGGCGCCCGCGCCCGGCAGGCCGAGTGGCTCGCGCGCATCGACCAGGCGGCGGACGCGGCGGGCGCCCGGCGCATCGGCGCCGACGACCCCGTCGGGTCCCTGCTCCCGCTCGAGCGCGCCATCGCCCTCACCGCCGTCGCGGCCTCGGGTCGCGCGCCCGTCCTCGTGCTCGACGTGGTGGATCCCTTCCCGGACGCCGCCGCCGAGCGCGCGTTCCTCGCCGCGCTGCCCGCGCTCGTGCACGAGAGCACGACCGTGCTGCTCGGCGCGCCGTGGTTCCCCGACGACCACGGCATCCCCGGGCGGCCCACCGTCCGCCTCCGGCTCGGCGCGGACGACGGCACCGTCGCCCCCGCCTCCGACCAGCCCGTCACGACCGTCGAGGAGACCCGCCGATGACCACCCGCTCCGCACGCCGACGCCTCGCCGTCGCCCTCGTCGCGATCGTGCCCCTCGCGGTCGCCGGCCTCTTCATCGGCTCGCTCTCCGACGTCACGCAGGGCGTCGAGCGCGTGCCCGCCGCGATCGTCAACCAGGACGAGATGGTGCAGCAGACGGCGCCCGACGGCACCGAGTCGCCGGTGCTCGCCGGCCGCCTGCTCGTCACGCAGCTCACCTCGGACGACAACCAGGCCTTCGACTGGACCATCACCAACGCCGACGAGGCCGAGCGGATGCTCGACGACGGCGAGGTCTACGCGGTGCTCACGGTGCCCGAGGACTTCTCGAGGTCGATCGTGTCGCTCTCCTCGGAGGCGCCGCAGCGGGCGCAGATCAGCGTGCGGACCGACGACGCGCACGGCTACCTGACCGGCGCGGCCACGCAGGCGGTCGGCGTCGGCATGACGAGCGTGTTCGGCAACGCCATCACCTCGCAGTTCGTCTCCGGGATCTACACGACCTTCGACGGCCTCAAGGGCTCGCTCACCGAGGCCGGCTCGGGCGCCGACCAGCTCGCGGACGGCGCCACGCAGCTCTCCTCGGGCGCGACGACGCTCGGCGACGGGATCACGCAGCTCGGCGACGGCATCGGGCAGTCCGAGCGCGGCGCGTCCCAGCTCGCGGACGGCCTCGGCACGTACACGGGCGGCGTCTCGCAGCTCTCCTCGGGGCTCGACCAGCTCCAGTCGGGGGCCGCGGGCCTCTCGCAGGTGTCCGACGGCGTCGGGCAGTACGCGGGCGGCGCCGGGCAGATCGCGCAGCAGGTCGCGGGCATCCGGCAGCAGCTGGAGGCCAGCCCGCAGACGGCGCCGCTCGCCGCGCAGCTCCAGCCGCTCGAGCAGGGCCTCGACCAGTACGCGGCGCAGGGGCGCACGCTGGCGACGCAGGCGGCCGCCGGGATCCAGGGCGTGCAGCAGGGCATCGGCCAGAGCGCGTCCGGCGCGTCGCGGCTCGCGGCGAACGGCGGCGCGCTCGTCTCCGGGGCGCGTCAGCTGAGCGACGGCCTCGGCCAGCTCCGCGCGGGCACGACCTCCGCGGCCACGGGCGCGGGCGACCTCGCGACCGGCGCCACCTCGCTCTCGTCGGGCGCCACCGAGCTCGGCCAGGGGCTCACGCAGGGCGCCGAGCAGATCCCGTCGCTCGACGCCGACCAGGCGTCCTCCGCCTCGGGCGTCGTCGCGGATCCGGTGGGCCTCACCGTCGAGCGCGAGAACGAGATCGGCAGCCCGGGCGACGCGATCGCGGCGATCTTCGTGCCGATCGGCCTCTGGCTCGGCGCCTTCGCGACCTTCCTCGTGCTGCGGCCGGCCGCGCGCCGCGTGCTCGCGTCGTCGGCCGCGACCGGCCGCGTGATGGGGCGCGTGCTCGCCCGCGCCGCGCTCATCGCCCTGGCGCAGGTCGTGCTGCTCGTGGCGCTCGTGCACGCGGCGCTCGGCCTGTCGCTCGCGCTGCTGCCCGCGACCCTCGGGTTCGCGGCGGTCACGGCGGCGGCCTTCACGGCGATCCACTACCTCCTCCGCCAGGCGCTCGGCCGCACCGGCATGGTCGTCTCGCTCATCCTGCTGGCCGTGCAGGCGGCGGCGATGGGCGGTGTCATCCCGCTGCAGCTCGTCGCGGAGCCGTTCCAGGCGATCAGCCCCTTCCTGCCGCTGACCTACGCGGCGTCGGGCATGCAGGCGATCATCGCCGGGGGAGCGCCCGCGGTGGCGTGGGGATCCGCGGGCACGCTGGCGGTGTTCCTGCTGCTGAGCCTCGCCGTCTCCTACCTCGTGACGCGCCGGTCGCGCCGGGCCCGGAGCCTCGGCCTCCTGCCGGGGAGCGCCCCGGCGTCGGCGGCCGTCGCCGTCTGACGCCGGCCGCACGATCCGATGCCGGGCGCCCCACGGGGCGCCCGGCATCCGTCGTCGTGGACCCTCGCGAGCGCGCGTCCGCCGGATCGCCTATCTTGTGAGAACCATTCTCGACAAGGAAGGCGCCCATGCGCACCCCCTCCCTCCTCGGCGTCGGCCTCGTGGTCGTCGGCCTGCTCGCCGGCGGCGTCGGATCCGTCGCCGCCCCGCCCGCCTCCGCGTCCGCCGCCGGCCGCGCCTCCTGGCTGCTCGTCGCCGATCCGGCCGCGCACGCCGTCTCGATCGTCGACTCGGCGACCGGCCGCGCCACCGGCTCCCTGCCCGGCGCGACGCTGGGCGCGCACGCCGGCGTCGTGCAGCTCGGCCACGGCCGCATCGCCTTCGTCGACGAGGGCGGCCCCCGGCTCGACGTGGTCGACGTGTCCTCCTCAGGCATCCCGCGCCTCGCGTCGGCCACGCCGATCCCGTCGACCGCCGGCACGTGGACCCGTGCGGGCTGGATCTCGGACGACGCCGGCCACCGCTACGTGGCGGTCGGGTCGGACCTGGACGGATCCACCACGCAGCAGGTCACGCTCGTCGACACCCGCACGGGCCGCGCGAGCACCGCATCCATCCGCACGAGCGAGGTCACCCTCGCGACCACGGGCGAGCGCGGCACCGAGGAGATGGAGACGTTCCTCGTGGGATCCCCGCTGCGCCTCGTCGTGAGCGCGGGCGGGCACCTCGACGCCTACGACGCCGCCGCCATCCTCCGGGGAGACGCGCACCCGGCACCGGTCGCCTCGACGCCGCTCGGCGCGTACCCGCACGGGCCGATCGCCGACGCCCGCGGCACGGTCGTCGGCTCGACCCTGCACGACGGCGTCGAGACGGTGCCGCTGACCCGTGACGGCTTCGGCCCGGCGACCACGCGCCCCTACCCGGAGCGCGCGCAGCAGAGCTACCGACCGCGCATGGCACCCGACGGCGCGACCGCCGTGGGCGCGCAGGCGGGCGCCACGGCGGGCGACCCGGCCGTGCTGACCTCGTCGTCGATGCGCGGCGCGGGCATCGCGAGCGTCGCCCTCGGCGCGGGGACGCCGACGCGGGCGGTCGTCGCGCCGTCCTACGCCGCCGCGGTGGTGACCGCGGATGGCGTCGACACGCTCGACCTCGTCGCCCGCGGTGCCGACGGCCTCTACGACGGGGCCGTGACGCGCGTGCGGCTCCCGGGGCTCGGGCAGGCGACGGGCACGGGATCCGCGGCGCGCTTCCTCGCGGCGTCCGCGGACGGGTCGGAGCTGTTCCTCTCGCGGGCGGGCACGGGATCCGTGCTGGAGATCGACGTGCGCGGCACGACGGTGGCGGTCCGCGGCACGATCGCCGTGCCGTCGGCCCTGGCGGACGGCGGCTACCTCGCCACCGTGGACCAGCACCAGCGGCCGTACGACCTCAGCGGGCGCTGACGCGGATCACGCGGCACGCCCGCGGCACGACGACGGCCGCCCGGTGATCCGGGCGGCCGTCGTCGTGATCGCGGCGCGGGCTAGAGCGCCAGCGCGATGCGCCCGCTGAACACGCGGGTCACGGGCGGGGCGGCGAGCACCTCGCCGAGGCGCGCGGCGCCCTCGGGGGTGGCGCGCCAGGCGACGTAGGCGTCGTGGTCGGCGGTCGAGGCCCACTGCTCGACCACGATCATGCGGGCGGGGTCGGCGTCGTCGACGAGGACCTCGAGGCCCTCGTTGCCGGCGAAGGCGCGCGTGGCCTGCAGGGTCTCGGCGAGGACGTCGGCGACGTCGCCGAGGCGCGTCTCGTCGACCTGGATCTCGAGGTGCACGGTGGTGCTCATGGTGTCTCCGGTCCTGACGCCGGGCCGGCGGGAGGCCGCGCGACGTCGCTCATGTGCGGGGGCGTTCCCCTGCCCCATCCAACCGAGCGCACCTGGACGGGCTTCCCGGGCGGTCGGCTCGGGCGCGTCGGTCGCGCCCCGCGGCATCGGGACCGGTGGCGGGGGAGCGGCGCGCGGGCCGGATCAGCGGTCGCGGCGGAGCGCGGTGCGGAGCCGCTGGTACCCGGACAGCGTGGGCGGTGCGACGGGCGTGGTCTCGGGCGCCGTGTCGAGGCGCAGCTGCCGCTGCGCGAACTCGCGCGTCTCGACGAGCATGGCGAGCCGCTGCTCCTCGTCCTTGGCCTTGCGGGTGTTGACCTCGGCGACGACGCCGCCCTGCCAGCCCTGCTCGGCGAGCCAGCGCAGCGTCTCCGCGACGGGCTGCGTGCCGCGGCCGGGGAGGAGGTGCTCGTCGAAGATGCGGCCGTCGTCCTGCGAGCCGGATCCGTCGCACAGGTGCACGTGGCGCAGGCGCGGGCCGAGGGCCTTGGCCATCTCGAGCGCGTCCTGCCCGGAGAGCGACGCGTGCGAGAAGTCGAGTGTGGTGGCGTCGCAGTCCATGACGGTGGGATCCCAGCCGGGCGCGTACGCCTTCATGCTGCGGCCGGCGACCTGCCACGGGAACATGTTCTCGACGGCGATCTCGACGCCGGTGCGCTCCTGCGTGGCGCGCACGATGTCGAGGAAGGACTCGGCGTAGCCGGCCTGCCAGCGGAACGGCGGGTGCACCACGACGGCCGGGGCGCCGACCGCGCGGGCGAGCTCCGCGGACCTCTCCAGCTTCACCTTCGGGTCCCGGCCCCACACGAAGTGCGTGAGCAGGAGGACGGGCGCGTGGATGGAGAGGATCGGCAGCGCGTGCTTCTCCGACAGCGCACGGAGGGCCGCGGCGTCCTGGGTGACCTCGTCGTTCGTCACCATGATCTCCACCCCGTCGAAGCCCGCGCGCTTCGCCATGACGAAGGCGTTCTCGACGGGCTGGGGGTACACGCAGGTCGTGCTCATTCCGACACGGATCACGTCGGCGACCATACCCGGCGACGCTGTGCGCCCGGGGTACGCGGGGGGTCCGGCGCGTGTCGGGTGCGCGACGGGGACAGGCGGGGCGGGCAGGCTGGACGGGAGATCCGGGCGGACAGCGCGCCGCCCGCAACGGGAGGGACGGCATGGCGGCGGCGACGGACGGGCACGACGGGCAGGACGGCGGGACGTACCGCAAGGAGCGGGCCGACGCGCCGGCCGGGTTCTTCGAGGCGGAGGCGGCCGGGCTCCGGTGGCTCGCCGAGGCGGAGGCCGACGGGGGAGCGCGCGTCGTGCGCGTGCGCGACGTGCGGTCCGGCCGGATCGACCTCGAGCGGCTCCGTCCGGCGCGGCCGACCCGGGCGGCGGCGCGCGCGTTCGGGTCGGCGCTCGCGATCACCCACGGCGCCGGGGCGCCCGGGTTCGGTGCGCCGCCACCCGGCCACGACGGGCCCGCCTTCATCGGGCGGCAGGGGCTGTCCGTGCGTCGCGACGGGGCGGGCGGCGGCGGATGGGGCGCGTGGTACGCCCGTGAGCGCGTGCTCCCGTACCTCCGCCGGGCCGTCGACGCGGGCCACGTCACGGCGACGCAGGCGGCCGACGTCGAGCGGGCGTGCGCCGCCGCCGCCGACGGCCGGTTCGACGACGGGCGGCCGGCGGCCAGGATCCACGGCGACCTCTGGTCCGGCAACGTGCAGTGGACCGCGGAGGGCACCGTCCTCATCGACCCGGCGGCGCACGGCGGCCACCGCGAGACCGACCTCGCCATGCTCGCCCTGTTCGGCTGCCCCGGGCTCGACGACGTCCTCGGCGCCTACGCGGACGGCGGATCCCTCGTCGCGGGCTGGCGCGTGCGCGTCCCGCTGCACCAGCTCCACCCGCTCGCCGTGCACGCCGCGTCGCACGGCCCCTCCTACGGCGACGCCCTGCACGACGCCGCGCGGGCGGTGCTCCGGATGTAGGGGAGGGCGCCCTGCTGCCGCCGTCACGGGCGGACCCGACCCGGTCGCCGGGCGGGCGCACTGGTAGCCTCGGACCCACCGAGCAGGCACGACAGACCTCTGCGCGAACGAGACGGGAACCGTGACTCCGCCACCCTCATCCACGCCCTCCGCGACCGAGCCGACGCCGACGGGCGGGCCCGCGGCCGACGCCGACCAGGCCGACGCCCCCGAGGTCGAGCCCGGCGCGTACGACCTCGTGGTCGTCTCCAACCGCCTCCCCGTCGACCGCGTCGTCGCCGCCGACGGGACGACCTCCTGGCGGCACTCGCCCGGCGGCCTCGTCACGGCCCTCGAGCCCGTCATGCGCGCCAACGAGGGCGCGTGGGTCGGCTGGCCGGGCATCGCCGACCACGACGTGGAGCCGTTCGTCGACGCGGGCATCTCGATCATCCCCGTCACGCTCTCCGAGCAGGACCTCGCCGAGTACTACGAGGGCTTCTCCAACGACACCCTCTGGCCGCTCTACCACGACGTCATCGCCCAGCCGAGCTACCACCGCGAGTGGTGGGACACGTACGTGAAGGTCAACCAGCGCTTCGCCGACGCCGCGGCGAGGGCCGCCGCGCCGGGCGCCACCGTGTGGGTGCAGGACTACCAGCTGCAGCTCGTGCCGAAGATGCTCCGCGAGCAGCGGCCCGACCTCACCATCGGATTCTTCAACCACATCCCGTTCCCGCCCTACGGCATCTACTCGCAGCTGCCGTGGCGCACGCAGATCATCGAGGGGCTCCTCGGCGCCGACGTCATCGGCTTCCAGCGCGTCGCCGACGCGGGCAACTTCACGCGCGCGGTCCGGCGGCTGTTCGGGTACACGACCCGGGGATCCACCGTGGACGTGCCCGTACGCGGCGGCATCCCGCTCACCGTCCCCGGCACCAAGCCGTCGAAGCCCGTCCGCGAGCTCCGCACGCGCCAGGTCGTGGCGAAGCACTACCCGATCTCCATCGACGCGCGCAGCTACGAGGAGATGGCCAAGGACCCGGCCATCCAGGAGCGCGCCCGTCAGATCCGCGCCGACCTGGGCGACCCGAGGACGATCCTCCTGGGCGTCGACCGGCTCGACTACACGAAGGGCATCGGCCACCGCCTGAAGGCCTTCGGCGAGCTGCTCGCCGAGGGGCGCGTGACGGTGGAGGACGCCACGCTCGTCCAGGTCGCGAGCCCCAGCCGCGAGCGCGTGGAGACGTACCGGCAGCTGCGCGACGAGATCGAGCTCACGGTCGGCCGCATCAACGGCGACTACGGCTCTATCAGCCACACCGCCATCAGCTACCTGCACCACGGCTACCCGCGCGAGGAGATGGTGGCGCTCTGCCTCGCCGCCGACGTGATGCTCGTCACCGCCCTCCGCGACGGGATGAACCTCGTCGCCAAGGAGTACGTGGCGACCAAGCACTCCAACGAGGGCGTGCTCGTGCTGAGCGAGTTCGCAGGCGCCGCGGACGAGCTGAAGGCCGCGCTCCTCGTGAACCCGCACGACATCGAGGGCCTCAAGGAGGCGATCCTCCGCGCCATCGAGATGCCCAAGGCCGAGCAGCGCAAGCGCATGCGTTCGCTCCGCAAGCGCGTCTTCGAGAACGACGTCGCCGCGTGGTCGAGCTCCTTCCTCGCCGACCTCGGGCGCACGCACGCCGCCGCGATCCACGAGGGGCCCGACGAAGAGGTCGTCGAGCCGCTCATGGACGAGGGCTGGTAGACCGCGTGGCCGAGCTGACCACCGACATCCAGGCGAAGGGCGGCCGCGGCTTCCCGGGCCGGCTCTTCGAGGCGCTCACCGAGCTCGCGCGCACGCGGCGCCTGCTCGTCGCGCTCGACTTCGACGGCACGCTCGCCCCCGAGGTCGACGACCCCGAGAAGGCGCGCGCGGTGCCCGAGGCCCGCGCGGCCGTGCTCGCGCTGCTGGCGCTGCCGGACACGCGCGTCGCGCTCGTCTCGGGACGCGCGCTGCGCAGCCTCGAGGCTGTGGCCGACCTGCCGGACGAGGTGCTCCTCGTCGGGTCCCACGGCGTGGAGATCCGCCTCGACAGCGACGACATCGAGCTCGTGCTCGACGAGGGCGAGCTGGAGCAGCGCGGCGTGCTCTCCGACGTGCTCGGCCAGGTCGCCGACTCGCTCGACGAGGTGTGGATCGAGGAGAAGCCCGCGGGCTTCGCCCTGCACACGCGCCTCGCCACCGAGAAGCACAGCCGCATCGCGCACCTCGTCGCCACCCAGGAGGCGCAGGCCGAGGTCGACGGCCTCAAGGTGCGCTCCGGCAAGGACGTGCTCGAGTTCAGCATCCGCCAGGCCACGAAGGGGGAGGCCGTCGAGCACCTCCGCCGCTACGCCGACGCCGACGCCGTGCTCTACGCGGGCGACGACGTCACCGACGAGGACGCGTTCGCCGCCCTCCGCGCCGGCGACCTGGGTCTGAAGAGCGGCTCCGGCGCGACCGCCGCCGACTTCCGCGTCGACGGCCCGCACGACGTGGCGCGCGTGCTGCAGGTGCTCGCGGACCTGCGCGGGGAGCCGGCCGTCCGCCCCGACTGACCGCTCGGGTCGATCCGCCCCGGTCTCCCAGGCAGGGCCCAGGTAGACTGGGGAAATAGCCGACTCGCGAGAGGAGACCGCAGTTGCTCGTCCTCCTCTCGGCGTTCCTGATCGCGTCGATCCTCGTCCCGCTGCTGGGCCGGATCGCCGGCGTGCGCGCCTTCCTCGTCGCCGCCCTCGTGCCCGCGGCCGCGTTCGCCTTCACGGTCGCGCAGGCGCCCGCCGTGCTGCCGGACGGCGAGGTCGTCGAGCGGCTCGAGTGGATCCCGTCGCTCGGCATCGTGCTCGACATGCGGATGGACGCGCTGTCCTGGCTCCTGTCGCTCGTGGTCACGGGGGTGGGATCGCTCGTCCTCCTCTACTGCGCGCGCTACTTCCGCTCGGACGAGGAGGGCCTCGGCCGCTTCGCGGGCCTGCTGCTCGCCTTCGCCGGGGTGATGTACGGCCTCGTCCTCGCCGACGACGTGTTCGTGCTCTTCACGTTCTGGGAGGCGACGAGCGTCCTCTCGTACCTCCTCATCGGCCACTACACGGGCAAGAAGGCGAGCCGCGGCGCCGCGCTGCAGGCGCTCCTCGTGACGACGGCGGGCGGGCTCGCGATGCTCGTCGGCCTCGTGATCCTCTCGGTCGCGGGCGGCACCACGAGCCTCGCGCAGCTCGTGGCCGACCCGCCCGGCGGCCCGCTCATCCCGGTGGCCGTCGTCCTCATCCTCCTCGGCGCCCTCTCCAAGTCGGCGCTCGTGCCGTTCCACTTCTGGCTGCCCGCCGCGATGGCCGCGCCCACCCCGGTGAGCGCCTACCTGCACGCGGCCGCCATGGTGAAGGCGGGCATCTACCTCGTCGCCCGGCTCGCCCCCGGCTACGCGGACGTGCCCGGCTGGCGCGTGCTGCTCGTCTCCCTGGGCGTCGCGACGATGCTCGTCGGCGGCTGGCGGGCCCTCAAGCAGATGGACCTCAAGCTCGTCCTCGCCTACGGCACCGTGAGCCAGCTCGGCTTCCTCACCGTGGTGGTCGGCTACGGCACGCGCGACGCGGCCCTCGCGGGAGTCGCCCTCCTCCTCGCGCACGCGCTCTTCAAGGCGACGCTCTTCCTCGTCGTGGGCGTGGTGGACCACCGGGCCGGCACGCGCGACCTCCGCAAGATCAGCGGGCTCGGCCGCAAGGCGCCGGTGCTCGCCGTGATCACCGCGCTCGCCCTCGCCTCGATGGCGGGCCTGCCGCCGTTCCTCGGCTTCGTCGCCAAGGAGGCCGTGCTCTCCGCGCTGCTGCTCGACGCGGAGCTCGGCGGCGGCCTCGGCTGGGTCGCGCTCGTCGGCGTCTCGGTCGGCTCCTGCCTCACGGTCGCGTACAGCGCCCGCTTCCTCTGGGGCGCGTTCGCCCGGAAGCGCGGGGTGGACGAGGTCCAGCCGGTGCACGAGCACCTCGACTTCCTCGTGCCGCCCGCCGTTCTCGCGGTCGCGGGCCTCGTGCTCGGCTTCCTCGCATCGTCCGTGGACGGCTGGATCGCCGGCTACGCCGACACGCTGCCGGCGGTGAGCGCGGGCGCGTCCGGCGAGCCCGACCACACGTACCACCTGGCGCTCTGGCACGGCATCGAGCCGGCGCTCCTCATCTCCGCGGGCACGCTCGTCGTGGGCCTCGCCATGTTCCGCCTCCGCGACGGCGTCTTCGCGCTGCAGTCGCGGGTGCCGGCGTGGATCGACGCGGCCCGCATGTACTGGGCCTCGATGCGCCTCATCGACCGGGTCGCCGCGCGCACCACGGCCACCACGCAGCGCGGCTCGCTGCCCTTCTACCTCGGCGTGATCCTGCTCGTGCTCATCGGCTCCGTGGGATCCGCGCTCGCGCTCAACCGCTCCTGGCCCTCCACCGCGGTGCCGTTCGACCACCCGGCCCAGCCCGTCATCGGCGTCGTGATGATCGTGGCCGCCGTCGCCGCCGCCCGCGCCGGGAAGCGCTTCCAGGCCGTCGTGCTCGTGGGCGTCACGGGCTACGGCATGGCCGCGCTCTTCGCGCTGCACGGCGCCCCGGACCTCGCGCTCACGCAGGTGCTCATCGAGACGATCACGCTCGTCGCCTTCGTGCTGGTGCTCCGCCGCCTGCCCGTGCGCCTGGGGGAGCGCAACCGGTCGGTGCACCCGATCTGGCGCGCCTCCATCGGCATCGCCGTCGCGGCCCTCATGTCGACGGTCGCCGTCGTCGCGCTCGGCGCGCGGGTCGCGACGCCCATCTCGCGGGAGTTCCCGAAGCTGGCCTACGAGCAGGGTCACGGCAGCAACGTCGTCAACGTCACGCTCGTGGACCTCCGCGGCTGGGACACGATGGGCGAGATCTCGGTGCTCATCGTGGCCGCCACCGGCGTCGCGAGCCTCATCTTCCTCAACCGCCGCACCGACACCCTCCCGCGCCTCACCGCGCCCTCGCGCCGCGGCCTCATCGCGCGCCTCACCGGCCGGCACGACCCGGCGTCCGACGCGCCCCTCGAGGTCCAGCACGGCGCCGACGGCCCGCGGATGGAGGCCACGAAGGCCATCAAGGACCAGCGCCGCACCGAGCGGAGCCCCTGGCTCCTCGCCGGCCGCACGCTCGCCCCGCAGAACCGGTCGATCCTCCTCGAGGTCGTCGTGCGGCTCCTGTTCCACAGCCTCATCGTCGTGTCGGTCTACCTGCTGTTCGCCGGCCACAACCTGCCGGGCGGCGGGTTCGCGGGCGGGCTCCTCGCCGGCATGGCCCTCGTGGCGCGCTACCTCGCGGGCGGCCGCTACGAGCTCGGCGCCGCCGCGCCCGTCGACGCCGGACGCGTGCTCGGCACCGGCCTCGTCTTCGCGGTCGGCACCGCCGCGCTCCCGCTGGTCTTCGGCGCCGACGCCCTCACCTCCACCTGGATCGACACCGAGGTGCCGTTCGTCGGCCACGTCGAGTTCGTCACCAGCACCTTCTTCGACGTCGGCGTCTACCTCGTCGTCGTCGGCCTCACGCTCGACGTGCTCCGCAGCCTCGGCGCGGAGGTCGACCGCCAGGAGGAGAGCGACCGGACGGTCGAGCAGGGAGCGGACGGCATGGAGACCGAGCAGGGGGTGAGCGTGTGAGCGTCTCCGTCACCCTCATCGTGATCATGGCCTCGCTGTACGCGACCGGCATCTACCTCATGCTCGAGCGCAGCATGACGCGCGTGCTCCTCGGGTTCCTGCTCGTGGGCAACGCGACCAACATCCTCATCCTCATCATGTCGGGCCGGGTCGGCCTCGCCCCCATCTACGATCCCGACGTGGATCCGTCGGAGTACGCCGACCCGCTGCCGCAGGCGCTCATCCTCACGGCCATCGTCATCACCTTCGGCGTCTCGGCCTTCCTCATGGCGCTCATCTACCGCTCCTGGCGCCTGGCGAACGCCGACGTCGTGACGGACGACGAGGACGACCTCGCGATGCGCGGCCCCCGCACGGGCCTCGGCGAGGAGCCCACCGTGCCCGACGACGACGACACCGAGTTCGGCACCAACGCCGAGGCCGCCATCGCCTCCGCCCGGAAGCTCCGCGGCAACCGATCGGACCTGGAGGAGGCCATCGACGACTCCGCCGACGACGACGACGACCGCGACTTCCGCACGAGGCGCGCCGAGAAGAAGGGGGAGGAGGGACGATGACGATCTTCCAGACCCTCATCCCGCTCGTCGTGCTCGTGCCGCTCCTCGGCGCGGCCGCGGCCCTCGTGGCCGCGCGCCAGCGCCGGCTGCAGGTCGCCGTCTCGGTGCTCGCGCTCGTCGTCGTGGTCGCGATCAGCGGCGCGCTGCTCGTGCTGGTGGACCAGCAGGGCGGCCAGTCCGTCGAGGTCGGCGGGTGGGCGGCGCCGTTCGGCATCGTGCTCGTGGTCGACCGGCTGTCGGCGCTCATGCTGCTGATCTCGTCGATCGTGCTGCTCGCGGTCCTCATGTTCTCGATCGGCCAGGGCCTCGAGGACGGCGACGGCGAGACGCCCGTGTCGATCTTCAACCCGACCTACCTGATCCTCGCGGCCGGCGTCTTCAACGCCTTCGTCGCGGGCGACCTCTTCAACCTCTACGTCGGCTTCGAGATCCTGCTCGTGGCGAGCTACGTGCTGCTCACCCTCGGCGGCACCGAGGCGCGCATCCGGGCGGGCGTCACGTACATCGTCGTGAGCCTCGTCTCGTCGATGCTGTTCCTCGCCTCCATCGCCATGATCTACGGCGCCCTCGGCACGGTGAACATCGCGCAGATCTCGGTTCGGCTCGACGAGATCCCGCCGGACGTGCAGCTGATCCTGCACATCATGCTGCTGGTGGCCTTCGGCATCAAGGCGGCGGTCTTCCCGCTGTCGTTCTGGCTGCCGGACTCCTACCCCACGGCACCGGCTCCCGTCACGGCGGTCTTCGCCGGGCTCCTCACCAAGGTCGGCGTCTACGCGATCCTCCGCACCGAGACGGTCATGTTCCCGACCGACCAGCTCTCCACGGCGCTCATGGTGGTCGCGGCGCTGACCATGGTGATCGGCATCCTCGGCGCGGTCGCGCAGGCCGACATCAAGCGGCTGCTCTCATTCACGCTCGTCAGCCACATCGGCTACATGATCTTCGGCATCGCGCTCAACACCGTGGCCGGCATGACGGCGACCATCTACTACGTGATCCACCACATCGTCGTGCAGACGACGCTGTTCCTCGCCTCCGGGCTCATCGAGCGCACGGGCGGCAGCACGTCGATCAACCGGCTCGGCGGCCTGCTCAAGGCGGCGCCGGTCATGGCGATCCTGTTCTTCATCCCCGCGCTCAACCTCGGCGGCATACCGCCGTTCTCGGGCTTCATCGGCAAGGTGGCGCTCTTCGACTCCGGCGCCGAGGTGGGCGGCTGGCTCACCTACGCGGTCATCGCCGCCGGCGCCGCCACGAGCCTCCTCACCCTGTACGCCCTCGCCCGCGTCTGGAACATGGCGTTCTGGCGCGGCGCCGAGGAGGTCGAGGACTACGAGTCGCCCCTGCTCGACCAGCTCTCCGAGCGCCCGGGCGGCGAGGCCACGACCACCGTGCGGAAGACGCCCGTGCTCATGACGGGCGCGACGGCCGGCATGGTCGTCGTCAGCGTCGCGCTGACGGTGTTCGCGGGTCCCGTCTACGCCCTCTCGGAGCGCGCGGGCGAGAGCCTCACGGGCCCCGGGTCCGGCGTCGGCTCCGGCGAGCAGGGCTACGTCGAGACCGTGTTCCCGGGAGGCGTCCGATGAGCCCGCGCCGCGCCCGCGCCCGCGCCGAGCGGCTCACCCTCCTGGTGCAGCTGCCGCTCCTCGTCTGGCTCGTGATCCTCTGGCTCCTCCTCTGGGGTCACGTCACCGTCATCTCCGTGGTCACGGGCGTCGTCCTGGCGCTCCTCGTGACGCGCGTCTTCTACCTCCCGCCCGTGGAGCTGTCCGGCCGCTTCGACGTGCGCTGGGCGGCGATCCTGCTCGGGCACTTCGCGGTGGACCTCGTGCGCGCGTCGTTCCAGGTCGCGGCGCAGGCCTTCGACTGGCGGAGCGTGCCCGTGAACTCGGTCATCGCCGTGCACCTGCACACCCGCAGCGACTTCGTCATGACGCTCACGGCCGAGGTCGTCTCCCTCGTCCCCGGCTCGATCGTGGTGGAGGCCGATCGCGAGCGCTCGATCCTCTACCTGCACGCGCTCGGCACGCCGACCCCCGAGGACGTGGAGCGCGTGCGGCGCACGACGCTCGACGTCGAGAGCCGCATCGTCTTCACCCTCGGCACGGCCGACGACATCTGGCGCGTCAACCGCGAGCGCCGCGAGTCGGGCCGCGAGCCGCTGCTGCAGACGAGGAGGCAGCGCGCGCACGAGCTGGTGCGCGACCGGGACCTCGAGGCGGGGCTCATCACGACCACGGGGGAGGAGCTCTCATGAGCGTCGTCATGCAGGTCGGCTACGTCGTCGTCGGCGCGCTGTTCTTCTCGGCCGCCGCGATGGCGCTCGTGCGCATCGTCCGCGGGCCCAGCATCCTCGACCGGATCATCGCGTCCGACGTCCTGCTCACGACGCTCATCTGCGTGCTGGGCGCCGAGATGATCCACAACGGCCACACCCGCACGGTCCCGGTGATGCTCGTGCTCGCGATGACGGCGTTCCTCGCCACGGTCGCGGTGGCGCGCTACGTCTCGAAGCAGGACCCGTCGTGAGCGGCATCCTCGAGTCCGGCCCGCTCGCCGACGCCCTCGACCTCGTGAGCCTCGCGCTCCTGATCCTCGGCGGCGTGCTGTCGGTCGCCGCCGGCGTCGGCCTCCTGCGCTTCCCGGATCCGCTCGCGCGCATGCACGCGGCGACCAAGCCGCAGATCCTCGGCGTGATCCTCGTGCTGCTGGCGCTCGCCCTCCAGTCGCAGAGCCTCAGCGCGGTCGTGATGCTCGTGCCCGTCCTCCTCTTCCAGATGCTCACGGCGCCGATCTCCGCGCACATGGTCGGCCGCGCGGGCTACCGGCTCCGCCACTTCCTGCGCGAGGACCTCCTCGTCGACGAGCTGGAGGAGGCGATCGACCGCGCCCACGAGGAGCTCCGCGCGGCCGACGAGGTGGACGCGTCGACGCTGCCGGTCGGATCCGCCGAGAACATCGCCGCGGAGGAGGCCGGCCACGTCGCCGGGGGAGCGGGCAACCGCGACGGCGAGCAGCTCGTCGCCGATCCGCCGCCGGGCGGGGTCGAGCCCGACGCCGACGACGACGCTCCCGCCCCGCGCGCCGGCTGACGCGGGCGCATCCCCGCTGCCGCGGGCCGCGCGCCCCTCCCCACGCGCCGGGACTGCTCCGCCCGAGGACCTAAACTCGATCCATGCCAGAGATCGACATGAAGCCCCGGAGCCGCGACGTCACCGACGGGATCGAGGCCACCGCGGCCCGCGGCATGCTCCGCGCCGTCGGGATGGGCGACGAGGACTGGGTAAAGCCCCAGATCGGCGTTGCCAGCTCCTGGAGCGAGATCACCCCCTGCAACCTCAGCCTCGACCGCCTCGCGCAGGCCTCGAAGGAGGGCGTGCACGCGGGCGGCGGCTACCCGCTCCAGTTCGGCACCATCTCCGTCAGCGACGGCATCTCCATGGGCCACGAGGGCATGCACTTCTCGCTCGTCTCCCGCGAGGTCATCGCCGACAGCGTCGAGACGGTCATGATGGCCGAGCGCCTCGACGGCTCGGTCCTCCTGGCCGGCTGCGACAAGTCGCTCCCCGGCATGCTCATGGCCGCGGCCCGCCTCGACCTCTCCTCCGTCTTCCTCTACGCGGGGTCCATCGCCCCCGGCTGGGTGAAGCTCTCCGACGGCACCGAGAAGGACGTCACGATCATCGACGCCTTCGAGGCCGTCGGCGCGTGCAAGGCCGGCACGATGAGCCAGGAGGACCTGACGCGCATCGAGAAGGCCATCTGCCCGGGCGAGGGCGCCTGCGGCGGCATGTACACGGCGAACACCATGGCGAGCGTCGCCGAGGCCCTCGGCATGAGCCTCCCGGGATCCGCGGCCCCGCCGAGCGCCGACCGTCGCCGCGACTACTTCGCCCACCGCTCCGGCGAGGCCGTCGTCAACCTCATCGCGAAGGGCATCACCGCCCGCGACATCATGACCAAGGAGGCGTTCGAGAACGCCATCTCCGTGGTCATGGCGTTCGGCGGATCCACGAACGCGGTCCTCCACCTCCTCGCCATCGCGCGCGAGGCCGAGGTCGACCTCCAGCTCTCCGACTTCAACCGCATCGCCGACCGCGTGCCGCACCTCGGCGACCTCAAGCCGTTCGGCCGCTTCGTCATGAACGACGTCGACCGCGTCGGCGGCGTCCCCGTGGTCATGAAGGCCCTGCTCGACGCGGGCCTCCTCCACGGCGACGTCATGACGGTCACCGGCCGCACCATGCGCGAGAACCTCGAGTCGATGGACCTCGCGGAGCTCGACGGCACGGTCATCCGGAAGATCGACGACCCCATCCACGCGACCGGCGGCATCAGCGTCCTGCACGGCTCGCTCGCCCCCGAGGGCGCGGTCGTCAAGACCGCCGGCTTCGACCTCGAGGTGTTCGAGGGCCCGGCCCGCGTCTTCGAGCGAGAGCGCGCCGCGATGGACGCGCTCACCGAGGGCCGCATCTCCGCGGGCGACGTGGTCGTCATCCGCTACGAGGGCCCCAAGGGCGGCCCCGGCATGCGCGAGATGCTGGCCATCACGGGCGCCATCAAGGGCGCCGGCCTCGGCAAGGATGTACTACTCTTGACGGACGGTCGATTCTCAGGCGGCACAACCGGACTGTGCATCGGCCACATGGCTCCCGAAGCGGTGGACGCAGGTCCCGTCGCCTTCGTGCGCGATGGAGACCGGATCCGCGTCGACATCGCCGCTCGCACGCTCGACCTACTGGTCGACGAGGCCGAGCTCGCCGCCCGCCGTGAGGGGTGGGCACCTCTCCCGCCGCGCTACACGCGCGGAGTCCTCGCCAAGTACGCCAAGCTCGTGCACTCGGCCGCCGAGGGCGCGATCACGGGATGACCCCCTCCTCACCTTCCGCTCCCTCTGCCAGGAATCGCGCACCCATGCCAGCTCTGCCCACCCCGCCCCCCACGCCGCAGGCGCCGACCGCCCATCAGGGCGACGAGATCCTCACGGGGGCCCAGGCCGTCGTCCGGACCCTCGAGCTCCTCGGCGTCGACGACATCTTCGGCCTGCCGGGCGGCGCCATCCTCCCGACCTACGACCCGCTCATGGACTCGACGAAGCTGCGCCACATCCTCGTCCGCCACGAGCAGGGCGCCGGCCACGCCGCCGAGGGCTACGCGTCCTCGAGCGGACGCACCGGCGTCTGCATCGCCACGTCCGGGCCGGGCGCCACCAACCTCGTGACCGCCATCGCGGACGCCTACATGGACTCGGTGCCGCTCCTCGCGATCACCGGCCAGGTGTTCTCGACGCTCATGGGCACGGACGCCTTCCAGGAGGCCGACATCGTCGGCATCACGATGCCCATCACGAAGCACTCCTTCCTGGTCACCAAGCCCGAGGACATCCCGTCGACCATCGCGGCGGCGTACCACATCGCCTCCACCGGCCGTCCCGGCCCCGTCCTCGTGGACATTACGAAGGACGCGCAGCAGCTCGAGGCGCCGTTCCACTGGCCGCCGAAGATCGACCTTCCCGGCTACCGCCCCGTCGTCAAGGCGCACGGCAAGCAGATCCAGGCCGCCGCGCAGCTGCTCGTCGAGGCGAAGAAGCCCGTGCTCTACGTGGGCGGCGGCGTGATCCGCGCCAAGGCGCACGAGGAGCTCCTCGCGCTGGCCGAGGCGGTCGGCGCGCCCGTCGTCACGACGCTCATGGCCCGGGGCGCGTTCCCCGACTCGCACCCGCAGCAGCTCGGCATGCCCGGGATGCACGGCACGGTCCCCGCGGTGCTCGCGCTGCAGGAGTCCGACCTGCTCGTCTCGCTCGGCGCGCGGTTCGACGACCGCGTGACCGGCAAGGCGGCGGAGTTCGCGCCGCACGCCAAGGTCGTGCACGTCGACGTCGACCCGGCCGAGATCTCGAAGATCCGCATCGCCGACGTCCCCATCGTGGGCGACGCGAAGGACGTCATCGCCGACCTCGTCGTCGCGTTCCGCGACGCGAAGGCCGCGTCCGCCGTGGAGCAGGACATCGCCGACTGGTGGACCTACCTCGACGGGCTCCGCGAGGAGTTCCCGCTCGGGTACACGCCGCCCGAGGACGGCCAGCTCGCGCCGCAGTACGTCATCCAGCGCATCGGCGAGATCACCGGCCCCGAGGGCGTGTTCGCCTCCGGCGTCGGCCAGCACCAGATGTGGGCCGCCCAGTTCATCAAGTACGAGCGCCCCAACTCCTGGCTCAACTCCGGCGGCGCCGGCACCATGGGCTACTCGGTGCCCGCCGCGATGGGCGCCAAGGTCGCCCAGCCCGACCGCCACGTGTGGGCGATCGACGGCGACGGCTGCTTCCAGATGACCAACCAGGAGCTCGCCACCTGCACCATCAACGACATCCCCATCAAGGTCGCGATCATCAACAACTCGTCGCTCGGCATGGTGCGCCAGTGGCAGACCCTCTTCTACGACGGCCGCTACTCCAACACCGACCTGAACACGGGCGGCGGGTCCCGCATGGTCCCCGACTTCGTGAAGATGGCCGACGCGTACGGCGCCCTGGGGATCCGCGTGACGAAGCCCGAGGAGGTGGACGACGCGATCCGCCTGGCGCTCGCGACGAACGACCGCCCGGTCGTCATCGACTTCGTGGTCAGCCGCGACGCCATGGTCTGGCCGATGGTGCCGCAGGGCCTCAGCAACAGCGCCGTGCAGTACGCCCGCGACCACGCCCCCAGCTGGGACGACGACCTCGCCGAGACCGGGAGGACCGAGAAGTGAGCCACATCCTGAGCCTCCTGGTGGAGGACAAGCCGGGCCTCCTCACCCGCGTCGCGGGCCTGTTCGCCCGGCGCGGCTTCAACATCGAGTCGCTCGCCGTCGGCGCGAGCGAGATCGAGGGCCTCTCGCGCATCACCGTCGTCGTCGACGTCGAGGCGCTCCCGCTCGAGCAGGTGACCAAGCAGCTGAACAAGCTCGTCAACGTCATCAAGATCGTGGAGCTCGATCCCGGCCAGGCCGTCGAGCGCGAGCACCTGCTCGTCAAGGTGCGCGTCGACAACACGACCCGGTCGCAGGTCCTCGAGGCCGTCAACCTCTTCCGCGCCCGCGTGGTCGACGTCGCCACCGACGCGCTCATCATCGAGGTCACGGGCGACTCGGGGAAGGTCCAGGCCCTCCTCCGCGTGCTCGAGCCCTTCGGCATCAAGGAGCTCGCCCAGTCGGGCCTCCTCGCCATGGGGCGCGGCTCGAAGTCGATCACCGACCGCGTCTTCCGCACCTCCTAGGGAACGCCCGACAGGGCCCGCGGCTCTGCCGCTAGGCTCCCCGCGCACGCCACCACGCGTGCACCCGAACGTCCACGACCCCCGCCCCGCGCGAGCGCGAGGCGCCTCGGCACGACCGCCCCTCGCACCTCCCGCGGGGACGACAGAACAAGGAGATCCATCACGTGACTGACATCGTCTACGACAAGGACGCCGACCTCTCGCTCATCCAGGGTCGCAAGGTCGCCGTCATCGGCTACGGCTCGCAGGGTCACGCGCACGCGCTGAACCTCCGCGACTCCGGCGTCGAGGTCGTCATCGGCCTCAAGGAGGGCTCGTCCAGCCGCGCCAAGGCCGAGGAGCAGGGCTTCGAGGTCAAGACCCCGTCCGACGCGTCCGCCTGGGCCGACGTCATCGTCATCCTCGCGCCCGACCAGCACCAGCGCGGCCTCTACGCCGACAGCGTCCGCGACAACCTCACCGAGGGCAAGACGCTCGTCTTCGCGCACGGCTTCAACATCCGCTTCGGCTACATCGAGGCGCCCGAGGGCGTCGACGTCATCCTCGTCGCCCCCAAGGGCCCGGGCCACACCGTGCGCCGCGAGTTCGAGGCCGGCCGCGGCGTCCCCGTCATCGTGGCCGTCGAGGTCGACGCGTCGGGCAAGGCGTGGGACCTCGCCTGGTCGTACGCCAAGGGCATCGGCGGACTGCGCGCCGGCGCCATCCGCACCACCTTCACCGAGGAGACCGAGACCGACCTGTTCGGCGAGCAGGCCGTGCTCTGCGGCGGCACCTCGCAGCTGGTCCAGTACGGCTTCGAGACGCTGATCGAGGCGGGCTACCAGCCGCAGATCGCGTACTTCGAGGTGCTGCACGAGCTCAAGCTCATCGTCGACCTCATGTGGGAGGGCGGCATCGCCAAGCAGCGCTGGAGCATCTCCGACACCGCCGAGTACGGCGACTACGTCTCCGGCCCGCGCGTCATCACGCCCGACGTCAAGGAGAACATGAAGGCCGTCCTCGCGGACATCCAGTCGGGTGCCTTCGCGAAGCGCTTCATCGAGGACCAGGACGCCGGCGCGCCGGAGTTCCTCGAGCTCCGCAAGAAGGGCGAGGAGCACCCCATCGAGTCGACCGGCCGCGAGCTGCGCAAGCTCTTCGCGTGGAACAAGGCCGACGACGACTACACGGACGGCTCGGTCGCCCGCTAGCCGACGCCCCACCCGCACCGCCGGACGCCCGGTCGCCTCGCGCGACCGGGCGTCCGCGCGTCCGGGCGCAAGGCGAGACCCGAGACGGCCGGGGAGCGTGGAGCGGGCGTCCGGAGCCGAGCACGTAGCATCGGGGGATGCCCCGCACCCCCGACGACGACGCCCTCAGCTGGGCCGGCGAGGAGGCGGATCCCACGCTCGCCCGCTCGCCCGAGCCGCAGCGCGCGGTCCCGCGCCGCCGCCCCGACGCCGACACCGCCACCGGCCGGTCCTCCGCCCTCGGCGCCACCGCCGCCCGACGCGCGGGGTCCGACGGGGACTCGTCCGACGGCGGCACCCCTGCTCCGCGCGGTCCGCTCGTCGACGACGCGCCCGAGGCGTCGCCCGACGTCGTCGTGCTCGCGTTCTTCGGCGCGGTCGCGATCCTCGAGGCCATCGCCTGGTTCTTCGTCGTGCGCGACAACCCGGCGAGCGCGGGGTCCGGCTTCCAGGTCGGCGTCGCGCAGGCCACCGAGGCGCTCACGGTGCTCGCGCCCGTGCTGTGGCTCGCCGCCGTCGTGACCGCCGCGCGCGGCATGCGCCTCCACGGGCGCGCGCTCGTGCTCGCGGCCGGCGCCGTCGTCCTGTTCCCGTGGCCCTGGCTGGTGACCCGATGAGCGCCGACCGGACCGCGACCGCCGCTCCCGCGCCCGTGCGCCGGGGCCGCCCCACGCGGGCGGGCTGGGTCGTGGGCGTCCACGGGGCGCTCGCCCACGGGATCCTCGTGTGGCAGGCGGTGGACCAGTACACGGCCTTCCGCGACATCGCCACGGCCTTCGGCGGCGCGCTCCGGCCGGGCACCGCCGCCGCGCTCGTCGCCGCGATCCTCGTGCCCGTCGTCGCGTTCGTCCTCGCGGCGCGGGCGGGCCGTCGTCGCCCCGTCGCCGCGCGCGTCCTCGTGATGCTGGCCGGGCTCGCCGCCGCGAGCGCGCTCACGGTTGGGGTCGCCGAGCTGCTGCCGCTCGTCTAGGTCCTCGGGCGTCGCGGGCGCGCCGGCCGCGCGCCTAGAGCGGCCAGCCCGCGAACAGCACCAGCGCGATCAGCACGACCTGCGCCACGAGGCGCGGCACCAGCGGGATCGCGATGCGCCCGAAGCGCTCCGGGTGCCGGGCCGCGTAGGCGTTCGCGGGGAAGACCGCGACGAGGAAGACGGCCAGCGCGACGCCCGCGGCCAGGCGCACGGGCTCCACGAGGAGGCCGACGCCGCCGGCGATCTCGCACACGCCGGTGAGGCGCACGAGCGCCAGGGGAGAGGGGATCCCGGGGCGCCGGAACGACGGCGGGATGATCGCCGCCATGGCCCGCGCGGCCCTCGGCGCGAAGTGGTTCACGCCCATGCCGACGAAGACGAGGGCCAGCAGGATCCGCACGGCGAGCTGGATGCCGGCCCACGTCACATCGCTCATCCGCCCATTCTGGGGCCACTAGCATGTGAGGGTCCCAGCCGCCCCCGCCCGAAGGACCGCTCTTGACCAAGCCCGTCGTCGTGATCGCCGAAGAACTCTCGCCCGCCACCGTCGACGCCCTCGGGCCCGACTTCGACGTCCGATCCGTGGACGGCACCGACCGCCCGGCGCTGCTCGCGGCCCTCGCGGAGGCGGACGCGGTGCTCGTGCGCTCCGCCACCCGCATCGACGCGGAGGCCATCGCCGCGGCCCCGCGCCTGCAGGTCGTCGCCCGTGCCGGCGTCGGCCTCGACAACGTCGACATCAAGGCCGCGACCACCGCGGGCGTCATGGTCGTGAACGCGCCGACCTCGAACGTCATCTCGGCCGCCGAGCTCGCGATCGGCCACATCCTCTCGCTGGCCCGATTCATCCCGGACGCGAGCGCGTCGCTCAAGCAGGGCCTCTGGAAGCGCTCGTCCTTCACGGGCGTGGAGCTCTACGAGAAGACCATCGGCATCGTCGGCCTCGGCCGCATCGGCACGCTCGTCGCCCAGCGCCTCGCGGGCTTCGGCGCCACCCTCGTCGCGTACGACCCCTACGTCACGCCGGCCCGCGCGCAGCAGCTCGGCGTGCAGCTCCTCCCGCTCGACGAGCTGATGAGGGTCGCCGACTTCATCACGATCCACATCCCGAAGACGCCCGACACCACGGGCCTCATCTCCACCGAGCAGTTCGCGCTCGCGAAGCCGTCCCTGCGCATCGTCAACGCGAGCCGCGGCGGCATCATCGACGAGGACGCGCTGTACACGGCGCTCAAGTCGAAGCGCATCGCGGGCGCCGGCCTCGACGTGTTCGTCAGCGAGCCGCCCACGGGGTCGCCGCTGCTCGAGCTCGACAACATCATCGTCACGCCGCACCTCGGCGCCTCCACCGACGAGGCGCAGGAGAAGGCCGGCGTCTCGGTCGCCCGGAGCGTGCGGCTCGCGCTCGGCGGCGAGCTCGTGCCCGACGCGGTCAACGTCGCCGGCGGCGTCATCGACCCGTACGTGCGCCCCGGCATCCCGCTGATGGAGAAGCTCGGCCAGGTGTTCTCGGGTCTCGCGCACGAGGCGCTCACGAGCATCGACGTGGTCGTCCGCGGCGAGCTCGCCGGCTACGACGTCAGCGTCCTCAAGCTCGCGGCGCTCAAGGGCGTGTTCACCAACGTGGTGAGCGAGAACGTCTCCTACGTCAACGCGCCGCTCCTCGCCGAGCAGCGCGGGCTCGAGGTGCGGCTCATCACCGACGCCGTCTCCGAGGAGTACCGCAACGTGCTCAGCATCCGCGGCGCGCTGTCCGACGGCACGCAGGTCTCGGTGTCGGGCACGCTCACGGGCACGAAGCAGATCGAGAAGCTCGTCGAGATCGACGGCTACGACGTCGAGGTGCCGTTCAGCCGCCACCTCATCGTCATGAAGTACGAGGACCGCCCCGGCATCGTCGCGGTCTACGGCAAGGAGTTCGGCGACGCCGAGGTCAACATCGCGGGCATGCAGATCGCCCGCCAGGAGGCCGGCGGCCGCGCGCTCAGCGTGCTGAGCGTCGACTCGCCCGTGCCGGACGGCGTGCTGGAGAACGTGCGCCGGGCCATCCAGGCCACGTCGCTGCGCGAGATCGACATCGCCGACTGATCCCGGTCGGACGGACCCGCGCGAGGGCGGCTGCTGCGGCGGCCGCCCTCGCGGTGCGTCCGGGCCGGGTCAGCCGCGGGTCGAGCGGAGCCGCACGAGGTCGTCGACCACGCGGATGAGCTCGTCGAGCGCGGAGTCGGCGGGGGCGGATCCGCCGAGCCACGGCTGCAGGGCCGAGTTGTAGTAGAGGCCGTCGCCGATGAGGAGCACGGCGCGCGCGACGGCCGGGTCGCCCACGGCCTCGAGGATCACCGCGGCCCACTCGTCCTGCAGGTGCGTGAGCGCGTCACGGGCGCGCGGGTGGTTGCCCTGGGCGAGCCGGCTGGTGGCGACGTAGGCGCGGTCGAAGGGCGTGGCGGTCGAGAGCGAGCCGCGGATCCACCGGTCGACGGGGCCGCGCTCGGCCTGCCGCAGCCGCTCGACGTCCTCGCGGGCGAGCTCGGCCATGCGGGCGAGGAGCCCGTCGACGAGCGCCTCCTTGCCGCCGAAGTGGTAAAGCAGCCCGCCCTTGGAGACGCCGGCCGCGGCGGCGACCGCCTCGAGCGTCGTGCCGCGCTCGCCCTGCTGCACGAGCAGCTCCTCGAAGGCGTCGAGGATGCGGTCGCGCGCGCTCCCCGCGGTGGCGTCGGGGGCGGTCGCGGGCGCGGGATCGTCGGGCGGTGCGTCGGGCATCCCCCCAGCGTAGCCGCGATGGGTTGCCGACTGTACCGACCGGACGGTACAGTGATCCCGGCCGCCCTCGCGGCCCCGTCCGCGCGCCCGCGCCGTCGCCTCCCGACGTCAGGAAGCCCCGTCATGTCCACGCCCCGCACCGAGTCCGTCCCCGTGACCGCCCCCGCCCGCGCGGGGCGCCGCCAGTGGGCGGCGCTCGTGGTCCTCATGCTCCCGGTGCTGCTCGTCTCCATCGACAACACCGTGCTGAGCTTCGCGATGCCGTCCATCGCGCGCGACCTCGAGCCGTCGGGCGCGGCCCAGCTCTGGATCATCGACGCCTACCCGCTCGTGCTCGCGGGCCTCCTCGTCGCCATGGGCAACATGGGCGACCGCTACGGGCGCCGCCGCCTGCTAATGATCGGCGCGGCGGGCTTCGGCCTCGTCTCCGCCCTCGCGGCCTTCGCGACCGACGCCTCGCAGCTCATCGCGGCACGCGCCGCGCTCGGCTTCTTCGGGGCCATGCTCATGCCGTCGACGCTGTCGCTCCTCCGCTCGATCTTCACCGACCGCACGCAGCGCCGCCTCGCCATCGCGATCTGGGCGTCGGGTTTCTCCGGCGGATCCGCGCTCGGCCCGCTCGTGGGCGGCGTGCTGCTCGAGCACTTCTGGTGGGGATCCGTGTTCCTCGTCGCCGTGCCCGTGCTGCTGCCGCTGCTGATCCTCACGCCGGCGCTCGTGCCCGAGTCGAAGGACCCGGTGCCCGGCCCGATCGACGTGGTCGCCATCGTGCTGTCGCTCGCCACCGTCGCGCCCATCGTCTACGCGATCAAGACGTTCGCGACCGAGGGCGTCACCCCGCTCGCGATCGCGGCGCCCGTCGTGGGCGTGGTCGCCGGGATCCTGTTCGTGCGCCGCATGTCCCGCGCGCGGAACCCCATGCTCGACGTCGCGCTCTTCCGCGAGCCGGTGTTCACGGGCGCGGTGCTCGTCAACCTGCTGAGCGTCGTCTCGCTCGTCGGCTTCCTCTTCTTCGTGACGCAGCACCTGCAGCTCGTCGCGGGGCTGGACCCGCTGGCCGCCGGGTTCGCGCTCATCCCGGGATCCGTCGTGGTCATCGTCTCGGGCCTCGTGATCGTCCCCATCGTGGCGCGCGCCCGCCCCTCGCGGGTCGTCGCCATCGCGCTCGCGTTCTCGACCGTCGCCTACGTGCTGCTCGCGGTCACCGGCCGCGGCGCCTCGGTGGGCCTGCTCGTCGTCGCGTTCTGCCTGCTCGGCGCGGGCATCGGCGCCTCCCAGACGATCTCCAACGACCTCATCATCGCGGCCGTCCCGCCGGCGAAGGCGGGCGCGGCGTCCGCCGTGTCGGAGACGGCGTACGAGGTGGGCGCCGTGCTCGGCACGGCCGTGCTCGGCAGCATCCTCACCGCCAGCTACCGCACCGGGCTGGTGCTGCCCGCCGGCCTGTCCGAGGGCGACGCCGTCGCCGCGCGCGAGACCCTCGGGGGAGCGGTGTCCGTCGCCGAGCGCGTGCCGTCCGACGTGGGGGCGGCGCTGCTGGAGTCGGCGCACACGGCCTTCGACGGCGGCGTGGTGACGACCTCGATCATCGGCGCCGTGCTGATGGTGGGCGCCATCGTCATCTCGCTCACGAGCCTGCGCCGCGCGAGCTCCCACGACTGATCGCGGGGGCCACCCCGCGGAGCGGCCGCCGGACGCGCATCGGGCCCGTCACCCCATGGGGTGACGGGCCCGACTCGCGTGCGGGGAGGGATCAGACGATGTTGTCGTCCGAGCGCTCCCGGCGCGTGATGCGCTGGCCGGTCGCGGGGTCGATGCGCGTGCGCGTCTCGCTGACTGCCGTGCGGCGGCGGGCGAGGAGCGCGATGCCGATGATGATCACCAGCGCGCCGCCGCCCATGAGGATGTAGCCGACCAGCTGCAGGTCGACCCCCGGGACGGTGAGGTCGACGGCGAACGCGAGGATCGCGCCGACGACGACCAGGAAGATGCCGAGTCCGATGCTCATGGGTGTGTCCTTCTGTCGTGCCCGTCGGGGCCGTCGGGTGCCTCCACCGTAGCGCGCGGGTGCCCGCGGCGGACGGGTAACCTGGCCCGACACCCACCGAGCTCCGGGAGGATCCATGCCCCGCACCATCTCGCTCGCCGTCGTCCCGGGGGACGGCATCGGCCCGGAGGTCGTCCACGAGGCCCTGCGCGTGCTCCGGGAGGCGGTCCCCGCGGACGTGTCGCTCGACACCGTCCAGTACCCGTTCGGCGCCGGACACTACCTCGAGACCGGGGAGATCCTCACGGACGCCGACCTCGCCGCGCTCGCGCAGCACGACGCGATCCTCCTCGGCGCCGTCGGCGGCGACCCCCGCGACGCGCGCCTGGCGGGCGGCATCATCGAGCGCGGGCTGCTGCTGAAGCTGCGCTTCGCGTTCGACCACTACGTCAACCTGCGGCCGACCACGCTGCTGCCCGGCGTCGCGTCGCCGCTGGCCGCGCCCGGCGAGGTCGACTTCGTCGTGGTGCGCGAGGGCACCGAGGGGCCGTACGCCGGCAACGGCGGCGTCCTCCGCCGCGGCACCGAGCACGAGATCGCGACCGAGGTGTCCGTCAACACGGCGCACGGCGTGGAGCGCACCGTCCGGTTCGCGTTCGAGCTGGCCGAGAAGCGCGAGCGTCGGCGCGTCACGCTCGTCCACAAGACGAACGTGCTGACCTTCGCCGGATCCCTCTGGCAGCGCACCGTCGACCGCGTCGCCGCCGAGCACCCCGGCATCGAGGTCGACTACCTGCACGTCGACGCGACCATGATCTTCCTGGTCACCGACCCGTCCCGCTTCGACGTCATCGTCTCCGACAACCTCTTCGGCGACATCATCACCGACCTGGCAGCGGCCATCAGCGGCGGCATCGGCCTCGCGGCGTCCGGCAACGTGAACCCCACGGGCGCGTTCCCGAGCATGTTCGAGCCGGTGCACGGATCCGCGCCCGACATCGCCGGCCAGCAGAAGGCCGACCCGACCGCCGCGATCCTCTCCGTCGCGCTCCTGCTCGACCACCTCGGCCTGCCCGAGGCGTCCGCCCGCGTCACGGCGGCCGTCACGGCCGACCTCGCGGCGCGCGCCGCGGGCGACACGGCTCCCCGTTCCACCGCGGAGGTCGGCGACGCCGTCATCCGCGCCCTCTCCACGACCCGCTGAAGGACCCCATGAGCACCACCAGCACCGACGCCGCCTTCCCCCTCTCCTTCGAGCTGACCCCGTCGGAGACCGCCCGCGCCGACGCCGAGCGGGAGGCGATCCTCGCGGACCCCGGCTTCGGCAAGCACTTCACGGACCACATGGTCCAGATCGACTGGACCCTCGACGCCGGCTGGCAGGACGCGCGCGTCGTCCCGTACGGCCCCCTCCAGCTCGACCCCGCGGCGAGCGTCCTGCACTACGCGCAGGAGATCTTCGAGGGGATGAAGGCGTACGCGCACGCCGACGGATCCGTCTGGACCTTCCGCCCCGACCGCAACGCCGCCCGCCTCCAGCGCTCGGCCCGCCGCCTCGCGCTGCCGGAGCTCGCGACCGAGGACTTCGTCGAGTCGGTCCGCCAGCTCGTCCGCGCGGACATCGACTGGGTGCCGCGCGGCGCCGAGCAGAGCCTGTACCTGCGCCCGTTCATGATCGCCAACGAGAGCTTCCTCGGAGTGCGCGCCGCCCAGCGCGTGGGCTACTACGTCATCGCGAGCCCGGCCGGCGCCTACTTCACCGGCGGCGTGGCTCCCGTCTCCATCTGGCTGTCCCGCGACTACTCCCGTGCGGGCAAGGGCGGGACGGGCGCGGCGAAGACCGGCGGCAACTACGCCGCGTCGCTCCTCCCGCAGGCTGAGGCCGCGTCGCACGGATGCGCGCAGGTGCTCTTCCTCGACTCGCAGGAGGGCCGCTACCTCGAGGAGCTCGGCGGCATGAACCTCGTGCTGGTCTACAAGGACGGCCGGATCGTCACGCCGGACTCCGACAGCATCCTCGAGGGCATCACGCGCGACTCCATCCTCGAGCTCGCGCGCGACCGCGGCCTCACGGTCGAGAAGCGCCGCGTGGAGCTGTCCGAGTGGGTCCAGGGCGTCGAGTCGGGCGAGATCACCGAGGTGTTCGCGTGCGGCACGGCGGCCGTCATCACGCCCATCGGGCGCCTCATGGGCGAGGGCCTCGACGTGGGCGACATCGACGCGCCCGCCGGCGAGCTGACCACGTCGCTGCGCCAGGAGCTGACCGACATCCAGTACGGCCGGATCCCCGACCGCCACGGATGGCTCACGCGCCTCGACGCGTAGCGCGCACCGCCCCGACGCGGACGGCCGGTCCCTCCACGGGGGCCGGCCGTCCGCGTCCCGCGGCCGTCGGGCCGCCGTCAGCCGCGCCGCAGCTCGTCGGCGTGCGCCCGTGCGAAGTCGAGGAACGACCGCGGCGGCGTGCCCGTGATCCGGCTCACCGCGTCGGTCATCGCGCGCACGTCGTCGAGGCCGTCGCGCACCACCTCGGCGTACTGCCGGACGAGACCGCGCGCGAGCCACGCGTCGGCGCCGCCCGCGCGGAGAGCCAGGCCGAACAGCGGCCCCGGGAGGTGCACGTACCGGATCCGCCAGCCGAGCGCGGTGGACAGCCGCTCCGCGACCTGCCGCGAGGTGAGCGCCTCCGGCCCCGTCAGCACGTGATCGCGGCCCTCGTGCCCGTCCTCGGTGAGGACCTGCGCGGCGACGCGGGCGATGTCGGCCGCGTCGATCCAGCCGATGGCGCTGCCGCCCGTGGTCTGCGGGTACAGGCCGCGGCGGATGGCGGGAGCGGACTGCAGGACGTTCTGCATGAACGCCGACGGGCGCAGCAGCGTCCAGGCGAGCGGGGAGGCGCGCAGCAGCGCGTCGGTCTCCGCGCACGCCCGCGCCCACGGCAGCCGCGAGTCGAGGGTCGCGTCGCCGCCGGAGAGGTGCACCACCCGTCGCACGCCCGCGGCCTCGGCCGCCTCGACCGCGTTCCGGCCGAGCTCCGCCTGCCGGGGCGTCACGGGCGTGAGGAGGAACATCCGGTCGCAGCCCTCCAGGGCGGGGCCGAGCGTCCCCGGCCTGCCGAGGTCGCCGAGCACCGCGTCGACGCCGCGCGCCCGGAACGCCTCCACCTGCTCGGGCCGTCGGCACAGCGCGCGCACCGGCTCGCCGCGGTCGGCGAGGAGCGCGACCACGCGTCCCGCGACGCCGCCCGTCGCCCCGGTCACCAGGATCGATCCGTCCATGCTGCCTCCTCCTCCAGTATCAGGCATCTGATACTGAGGACCGTAACACCTAGGCTGGCCGGATGCCGCAGCCGCACGAGTTCACCGAGGCCGACCTCGGGAGCGTCATCACCTGGAGCGCCGTGCGCGCCGCCCGGAGGCTCGAGCGGATGCTCACGGAGGTCCTCGCGGAACACGACCTCACGCCCGTGCAGTTCGGCGTGCTCATCCACCTGGCGGTGCGGCCGTCCATCACGCAGGCGGTGCTCGCCCGCGAGGTGGCCGTGCGCCCGCAGAGCATGGATCCGCTGCTGGCCGGGCTCGAGGCGCGCGGGCTGGTGTCGCGCTCCGCCGAGCGCGGACGGGGCCGCCGGAACCCCGTGACGCTCACGGACGCGGGCCTCGCGCTGCTGCGCGCGGCGTGGGGGCCGGCGACGGCGACGAACGACCTCTCCGGGTTCGGCGTCGACCGGGAGACGGGCGACGTCGTCGCCGACGCGCTCCTCCGGATCGCCACGGCCGGACCGGGTCTGCCCGCGCCGCCGCACGGCTAGGGTCGACAGCGTGAAGATCGCGCGATTCAGCACCGGAGACGACCCCCGCTACGGCATCCTCGACGAGGAGGAGGGCCACCTGGTCGTCCTCTCCGGCGACCCCATGTTCAGCGGCTACCAGACCACGGGGGAGCGCGTGCCGCTCGCCGACGCGCGGCTGCTCGCGCCCGTGATCCCGCGCTCCAAGGTCGTCGCGGTCGGCCGCAACTACGCCGCGCACGCCGCCGAGCACGGCAGCGAGGCGCCCACGACGCCGCTCATCTTCCTGAAGCCCAACACCTCGGTCGTAGGGCCCGACGACGCGATCCGCCTCCCCGCCGACAGCCAGCAGGTCGAGCACGAGGGCGAGCTCGCGGTCGTCATCGGCAGGATCGCGCGCGACGTGTCGGTCGAGGACGCGCACCGGTCGATCTTCGGCTACACCATCGGCAACGACGTGACGGCCCGCGACATCCAGCACTCCGAGAGCCAGTGGGCGCGCGCCAAGGGCTACGACACCTTCTGCCCGCTCGGCCCGTACATCGAGACCGAGGGGTCGTTCGAGGACGCGCTCATCGAGACGCGCGTGGACGGGGAGCTGCGCCAGTCGGCCCGCACGAGCGAGATGGTGCACTCGGTGCCCGAGCTCATCGCCTTCGCCTCGCGCGTCTGGACCCTGCTGCCCGGCGACGTGATCCTCACCGGCACCCCCGCGGGCGTCGGCCCGTTCACCGACGGCCAGGTCGTCGAGGTGTCGATCGAGGGGATCGGCACGCTCTCGAACCCCGCGCGCGCCCGCGCCTGACCGTGATCCGCCCCGGCCGTCCCGCGCGCCTCGCGCTGGCGGCCGCCGCGGTCGCGCTGCTGTCGGGCTGCGTGTACGACGTGTCCGACTACGGACTCGAGACGCCCGGGCCCTCGGACGTGCCCGCGCCCACCGCGTCGCCGAGCCCGACCGCCGCGGATCTCCGCCTGCCCGCGGGCTGCGAGCCCGCCGACCTCTCGATCGACTGGGCGGAGCCCGTGGCCGGGCCCGCGGACGAGCTGCTCGCCGTGCGCGTGATGACCGTGCGGATCCCGAGCGCGGGGGAGCAGCCCGGCCTCGGCTCCACGACGCAGCGCGTCACGCGCGTCGACACCGCGCTGCGCCCGGCGCTCCGCCTCGAGCTCGACGAGGGGGACGGACCCGCCGTCCCCGTCGACGACGGCCTCGTGCCGCCCGGGACCTGGGCCGCCTTCCTCGGCGCGGACCTCCGCGATCGCGACCTCGTCGGGCCGCGGTTCGGCCGGCCCCCGCAGATCACCTCGTTCGACCCCGTGCTCGACCGCGCCGCCCGATACGTGATCGGGTACCTGGGCTCCGCGCAGTCCGCAGACGTCACGGTCACCGGATGCGACGGCGCGTTCCGCGGCTCGGGGACCCTGGAGGGCCTCGACCCGACGCGCTCCGCCGGCGCCGTCCTCCTCGAGTGCGGCGTGCCGCCCGGCGACCAGTACGACCGGTGGGACCTGCTCGAGCCGTACTGCGCCCCGGGCGCCGCGGGGGCGGCGGGCACCGAGCCCTAGGATCGGATGCAGGATGACTGAGACAACCGCGCACCCCGTGACCACCGCTTCCGGCACCGACGTCCGCGTCCGGTTCTGCCCGTCCCCGACCGGGACGCCGCACGTGGGGCTCATCCGCACGGCGCTGTTCAACTGGGCGTACGCGCGCCACACCGGCGGCAAGCTCGTCTTCCGCGTCGAGGACACCGACGCCGCGCGCGACAGCGAGGAGAGCTACCGGCAGCTCATCGAGGCGCTGCGCTGGCTCGAGATCGACTGGGACGAGGGCGAGGGCGTCGGTGGCCCGCACGCGCCGTACCGCCAGTCGCAGCGCACCGACCTCTACCTCGACGTGATCCGGAAGCTCACCGCGTCCGGCCACCTCTACGAGAGCTACGCGACCGCCGAGGAGATCGAGGCGCGCAACCGCGCCGCCGGCCGCGACCCGAAGATGGGCTACGACAACTTCGAGCGCGACCTCACCGAGGTCGAGCGCCAGGCGTTCCGCGACGAGGGCCGCGCGCCCGCCCTGCGCCTCCGCGTGCCGGACACCGACCTCTCCTTCGACGACCTCGTGCGCGGCACGGTCACGTTCCCGGCCGGGTCCTTCCCCGACTTCGTGCTCGTGCGCCCGAACGGCGCCCCGCTCTACACGCTCGTGAACCCCGTCGACGACGCGCTCATGGGGATCACGCACGTGCTCCGCGGCGAGGACCTCCTGTCGTCGACGCCCCGGCAGATCGCGCTGTACCACGCGCTCATCGACATCGGCGTGGCCGACGCCATCCCGCGCTTCGGCCACCTGCCCTACGTGATGGGGGAGGGCAACAAGAAGCTCTCCAAGCGCGACCCCGAGTCGAACCTGTTCCACCACCGCGACCGCGGCTTCATCCCCGAGGGCCTCATCAACTACCTGGCGCTCCTCGGCTGGTCGCTCACGCACGACCGCGACGTGTTCTCGCGCATGGAGATGATCACCGCGTTCGACGTCGCCGACGTCACGCCCGCGCCCGCGCGCTTCGACCTGAAGAAGGCGGAGTCGCTGAACGGCGACCACATCCGCCTCCTCGCCCTCGAGGACTTCGCCGGGCGCCTGGTGCCGTACCTGCAGGCCGCGGGCGTCGTCGGCGCCGAGCTCACGCACGACGAGAAGCGCATGCTCGACGCCGCGGCGCCGCTCGTGCAGGAGCGCATGCAGCTCCTCGGCGAGGCGCCCGACCTGCTGTCGTTCCTCTTCACCACGGCCGACGCGCTGCCGTACGACGACGCCGCGGTGCAGGCGCTCAAGGACGACGCCGGCGAGGTGCTCGCGGCCTCGCGCGGCGCGCTCGACGGCGTCCCGCACACGCAGTGGGACGTCGACCTGGTGCAGGAGATGCTGCAGAACACCCTCATCACCGGCATGGGCATGAAGCCGCGCCTCGCCTACGGGCCGCTGCGCGTCGCCGTCTCCGGGCGCCGCATCTCGCCGCCGCTGTTCGAGTCGATGGTGCTGCTCGGCAAGGACGAGACCATCGCGCGCCTCGACCGCCTCGCGGGGATGCTCGGTGAGTGACCCCGCGGGCGCCGGCGCGACCGGCGCCGGCTCCACCGCGTCCGGCGACTCCTACGACGTCGTCGTCATCGGCGCGGGCCCCGCGGGCCTCTCCGCCGCGCTGAACCTCGTCCGGGCCCGGCGCCGCACCCTCGTGCTCGACAGCAGCCGGCCGCGGAACGCCGCGACGCTCATGTCGCACGGCTTCGTCACCCGCGACGGTATCTCCCCGCTCGAGCTCCGCAAGCTCGGCCAGGTCGAGGTGGAGTCCTACGACGAGGGCGAGTTCCAGCTCGCCGTCGTGCAGTCGGCGGAGCCCGCCGAGGGCGGCTTCACGGTCCGTGCGAAGGGCGTCCGCCGCGCGCCCGACCGCGAGGTGCACGCGCGCCGGATCCTCATCGCCACGGGCCTCGTGGAGACGCTGCCCGACCTGCCGAGCATCCGCGCGTACTACGGCACCGCGGTGCACAGCTGCATGGAGTGCGACGGCTACGAGAAGGCCGACGAGCCGCTGTTCCTCATCGGCGAGACCGACGACCTCGTGGAGCGCGCCCTGCTGCTCTCGCAGTGGTCGCGCGACATCATCGTCTTCACCAACGGCGTCGCCCGCATCGACGAGGCGGGGGAGCGCGGGCTCGCGACCCTCGGCATCCGCGTCGACCGCCGGCCCGTCGCCGACATCGAGGGCGAGCGTGCGGCCGTCGCGGGCATCCGGATGCAGGACGGCTCGGTCGTCCCGCGCACGGGTGGCTTCGTGCGCCCGCGCTACTCGACGGCCCTCGACTTCCTCGCGGGCCTCGACCTCGACACCGATGACGACGGCCACATCGCCGTCGACGCGGAGGGCCGCACGTCCCATGCGGGCGTCTACGCGGCGGGCGACAGCTCGCAGCCGGGCCCGCAGCAGCTGATCATCGCGGCCGGCTTCGGCGCGCGCGCCGCCAGCGCGATCAACCGGGACCTGCTGCCGCGGATCTGACGCGTGGGGCCCGTCGGGCGCGCGCCGGTTTGGCGTGGATCCGGCCGATGGGCTACACTCGACGAGGCCCGATCGCGCATCGGGACCTTGGGGTATGGTGTAATTGGCAACACGGAAGATTCTGATTCTTTTGTTCTTGGTTCGAGTCCAGGTACCCCAGCACTGAATGATCAGGAAACGAAGGCCCGGATGTCCGGGCCTTTTCCTTTTGCCCCGCACGAGCATTCGCGAACATGCCGACGGCCCCGCCCGAGCATCTGCTCGAGCGGGGCCGTCGTCGTGCTCAGCGCCTGCGGATCAGGAGAGGCGCCCCTTCGGCGAGCTGTCGCTCGTCTTGGACGGGTCCTTCTCCACGACGTCGCCGAGGGCGTCGTCGATGCGGGTGAGGAGCTCCGCGGGGATCGTGACGCCCGAGGCCTTCACGTTCTCGTGCACCTGCTCGGGGCGCGAGGCGCCGATGATCGCCGAGGCGACGTTGTCGTTCTGGAGGACCCAGGCGACGGCGAGCTGGGCGAGCGAGAGGTCCAGCTCGTCGGCGACGGGCTGCAGCTCCTGCACGCGCGTGAGGACGTCGTCGTTCATGTAGCGCTTGATCATGTCGGCGCCGCCCTTGTCGTCCGTGGCGCGCGAGCCCTGCGGCAGGTCCTGGCCGGGCTTGTACTTGCCGGTGAGGACGCCCTGGGCGATGGGGGACCAGACGATCTGCGAGATGCCGAGCTCGGCGGAGGTCGGGACGATCTCCTCCTCGATGACGCGCCAGAGGGCCGAGTACTGCGGCTGGTTCGAGATCAGCTGGAAGCCGAGCTCGCGGGAGAAGCCGTGCGCCTCGCGGAGCTGCTCGGGGGTCCACTCGCTGACGCCGATGTAGAGCGCCTTGCCCTGGCGGACGACGTCGGCGAACGCCTGCATCGTCTCCTCGAGCGGGGTCTCGTAGTCGTAGCGGTGCGCCTGGTACAGGTCGACGTGGTCGGTCTGCAGGCGGCCGAGCGAGCCGTCGATCGACGCCATGATGTGCTTGCGCGAGAGACCGGTGTCGTTGTGGCCCTTGGCGCCGGTGGGGAAGTAGACCTTCGTGAAGATCTCGAGCGAGTCGCGGTCCTCGCCCTTGAGCGCGTCCCCGAGGACCTTCTCGGCGACGGTGTTCGCGTAGCCGTCCGCGGTGTCGAACGTGGTGATGCCGGCGTCGAGGGCCGCCTGCACGCACTGCGTGGCGGTGTCGTTCTCGACCTGCGACCCGTGGGTCAGCCAGTTGCCGTACGTGATCTCGGAGATCTTGAAGCCTGAGTTGCCTAGGTAGCGGAATTCCATGTCGCGAGCCTACGCCGCGTGCGCTGGGTGCCCTCGGGGCGAGCGCTGTCCGCGGGGTGACCGGGAGATGGACGCGCGGCCCCGCCCGAGCATCTCGGGCGGGGCCGCGCGGTCGTGCTGGGCGAGGCGGCGGATCAGGCCTCGCGGGTCTTCGGCGAGCTCTCGTCGGTCTTCCGCGGGTCCTTCTCGACGATGTCGCCGAGGGCGTCGTCGATGCGGGTGAGGAGCTCCGCCGGGATCGTCACACCGGACGCCTTCACGTTCTCGTGCACCTGCTCGGGACGCGAGGCGCCGATGATCGCGGACGCCACGTTCTCGTTCTGCAGCACCCACGCGACGGCGAGCTGCGCGAGCGAGAGGTCGAGCTCGTCGGCGACGGGCTGCAGCGCCTGCACGCGGGAGAGCGTGTCGTCGTTCATGAAGCGCTTGATCATGTTCGCGCCGCCCTTGTCGTCGGTCGCGCGGGATCCGGACGGCAGCTCCTGGCCGGGCTTGTACTTGCCGGTCAGCACGCCCTGGGCGATGGGGGACCAGACGATCTGCGAGATGCCGAGCTCCTTCGAGGTGGGCACGACCTCCTCCTCGATGACGCGCCAGAGCGCGGAGTACTGCGGCTGGTTCGAGATGAGCTGGAAGCCGAGGTCGGTGGCGAGCGCGTGGCCGGCGCGCAGCTGCTCGCTCGTCCACTCGCTGACGCCGATGTAGAGCGCCTTGCCCTGGCGGACGACGTCGGCGAAGGCCTGCATCGTCTCCTCGAGCGGGGTCTCGTAGTCGAACCGGTGGGCCTGGTAGAGGTCGATGTAGTCGGTCTGCAGGCGCGTGAGCGACGCGTCGACCGAGTCCATGATGTGCTTCCGCGAGAGGCCCGTGTCGTTGTGGCCCTTCGGGCCGGTGGGGCCGAAGACCTTGGTGAAGATCTCGATCGAGGCACGCCGCTCGTCCTTGAGCGCCTCGCCGAGCACGGTCTCCGCCTTGGTGTTGGCGTAGACGTCCGCGGTGTCGAAGGTGGTGATCCCCGCCTCGAGCGCGGCCTTCACGCACGCGGTCGCGGTGTCGTTCTCGACCTGCGATCCGTGGGTGAGCCAGTTGCCGTAGGTGATCTCGGAGATCTTGAAGCCGGAGTTGCCGAGGTATCTGAATTCCATGCTCCGACCGTACGCCGGGCGTCTTGGCCGCTCCGCACGAAAGTGTGCGAGGGGCGCGACGGGACCGCGGCTGGATCAGGCGGCGCGGGAGCCGGCCACGTGCAGGGGCGCGAGCGCCGTGTCGAGCGCAGCCTCGAGCGGCCAGGCGGAGCGCTCGGGCTGGCTGAGCACGAGGCCGCCCTGGATGGCCGCGAGGATCACCGTGGCGGTGCGCTGGGGATCCGCGGACGCCGCGACGAACCCCGCCTCCCGCATCCTCTCGACCCCGCGGGCGAGGAAGGCGCGCCAGGCCCGCATGCCCTCCGCGATGCTGCGCTCGAGCTCCGGATCGGTGGCGGAGGCCTGCGTGGCGAGGGAGCCGATGGGGCACGCCCACCGGCCGCGTCCGATGTAGTAGTCGACGAGCGCGGAACGCCAGGCCTCCCACGACTCCCAGGAGCCCAGGTCGTGGATGTGCGGCTCCTGCGCCTCGAGGAGCTGCTGCCCCTCCCACGCGGCGACCTCGCGCACGAGCTCCAGCTTCCCGCCCGGGAAGTAGTGGAAGAGCTGGCTCTTGCTGGTGAGGGTGGCGGCGCGCACGTCGTCGAGGGTCGTGCCGCCGATGCCCGAGGCGAGGATCTGCTCGCCCGTCGCCTCGATGATCCGCTGGCGGGTGCGCCGGCCGCGCTCCGTGATCCCCGACTCCGCCATGCTCCGATCCTACCTTCCTGGACCACTCGGTCCAATCCGTGCTATTGATTGGACCATGCAGTCCAACAACGAGATCCTCCAGTCCCTCACCCCCGACACCCGGCTCGCCGGCCGCACGGCCGTCGTCACCGGATCCACCAGCGGCATCGGCGAGGCCATCGCCCGCGTGCTCGCCGCATCCGGCGCCGAGGTCGTCGTCAGCGGACGCAGCGCCGAGCGCGCCGCCGCCGTGGTCGACGCCATCACCGCGAGCGGGGGCCGGGCGCACGCCGTCACGGTCGACCTCGGCGCCGACCACGAGGAGGTCCGCCGCTTCGCCCGCGCGGCGACCGCCGCCCTCGGCGGCCGGGTCGACATCCTCGTGAACAACGCCGGCGTCTACCCGGTCGGGCCCACGGCCGCGCTCGCGGACGACGACCTCGACGCCGTGCTCGCCATCAACGTCCGCGCGCCCCACGTGCTCGTCGCGGAGCTCGCCCCCGCCATGGCCGAGCGCGGGTCCGGCGCCATCGTCGACATCGGCTCGTGGATGTCGCGCGTCGGCGTGCCCTTCGGTGCGGCGTACACCGCCTCGAAGGCGGCCGTCGAGCAGATGACCCGCACGTGGGCCGCGGAGTACGGCCCGAGCGGCGTGCGCGTGAACACCGTGGCGCCGGGCGCGACCTCGACCCCGGGCAACGCGGACTCGGCCGACGTGCTCGCGGCGATGACCGCGACCACCGTCGCGGGCGTACCCGTGCGTCCCGTCGACATCGCGTACGCGGTGCGCTTCCTGGTGTCGGATGAGGCCGCGTTCGTGCACGGCGCGCGCCTCGACGTCGACGGCGGGATCACCAGCACGCGCCTCGGCTGACCGGCGGTCCCGGTCCCGGCCACCACCGCGTCGTCCGCCACCGACCCGGCGCGGGCGACGCGGCCCGCCCGGAGCATGCTGGATCCATGAGCCGCATCGACCTGCCCGAGCTCGGCCTCGGCACCACCACCCTCGGCAACCTCTACCGCGCGATCCCGGACGACCAGGCGCACGAGGTCGTGCGCGCCTCGTGGGACGCCGGGATCCGGTACTTCGACACCGCGCCGCACTACGGGCTGGGCCTCGCGGAGCGCCGGCTGGGGGAGGCGCTGCGCTCCCGCCCGCGGGACGAGTACGTGGTCTCCACCAAGATCGGCCGGGTGCTCGAGCCCGTCGACCCGGAGGGGCTGCGGGACGACGACCTCTTCGACGTCCCCCGCGACCACGTGCGCCGCTGGGACTTCAGCGCCGACGGCGTCCGGCGCTCCCTCGACGACTCGCTCGCGCGGCTGGGCCTCGACCGGGTCGACGTCCTCCTCATCCACGACCCCGACGAGCACCTCGACCAGGCCGTGCACGAGGCCGTGCCCGCGCTGGCGCGGCTCCGCGACGAGGGCGTGGTCGGCGCGATCGGGGTCGGATCCGGCACCCCGCGCTCGCTCGCGGCGCTGATCGGCACGGGCGCGCTCGACCTCGCCATGGTCGCCGGCCGCTACACGCTGCTCGACCAGTCGGCGCTGCACGAGGTGATCCCCGCCGCCGAGGAGCACGGCACGCGCATCATCGCCGTGAGCGTCTTCAACAGCGGCATCACCGCGTCCGACGACCCGGCCGACGGCGCGACCTACGAGTACGGGCCGGCCTCCGAGGAGGTGCTCGCGCGTGCCCGGCGCATCGCCGAGATCTGCGCCGGGTACGGCGTGGAGCTGCCGCACGCCGCGATCCGGTTCCCGCTGCGCCACCCCGCCATCAGCACCGTCGCGCTCGGCATGGCGTCGGCCGACGAGGTGCGCGACGACGCGGCCCACGCGTCCCGTCCGGTGCCGGACGAGCTGTGGGCCGAGCTCACGGCCGAGGGCATGATCCCCGAGGGCCCGCTCGCCTGACGCCCGCACGCACGCATCCGCGCGCACGACGACGCCCGCCCCCGGATGCGGGAGCGGGCGTCGTCGTCGTGCGGGGGAGCGTCAGCGGCGCGGGGCGTCCACGTCGCGACCGGCGTCCGCGTGGCGCTCGTCGTCGACGCTGCGGCCGGAGCCGCGCGCCGCGTCGTCGTCCGCGCCGACCGGTGCCTTCTCGCCCTCGACGGAGGCCGCCGCGTCGGTGCCCTCGACGGCGGTCGCGTCGCGCTTCGTCTTCGCGAGGCTCGCGACGGTCGCCACCGTGATGGTGAGCAGGATGAACGACAGCGAGAACCAGATCGGGATCTCGGGCGCCCACTCCACATGCTCGCCGCCGTTGATGAACGGCACCTCGTTGACGTGCAGCGCGTGCAGCACGAGCTTCACGGCGATGAAGCCGAGGATCACCGCGAGGCCCTGCGAGAGGTACACGAGGCGCTCGAGGAGCCCGGAGATCAGGAAGTACAGCTGGCGGAGGCCGAGCAGCGCGAAGGCGTTGGCGGTGAAGACGATGTACGCCTCCTGCGTCAGGCCGAAGATCGCGGGGATGGAGTCGAGCGCGAACAGCACGTCGGTGAGGCCGATGGCGAGCATCACCAGGAACATCGGGGTGAAGAGCCGCTTGCCGTCGACGCGGGTCGTGAGCTTGTCGCCGTCGTAGTGGTCCGAGGTGGGGATGAAGCGGCGGAGCGTGCGGATGAGCTTCGAATCCGACTCGTCCTCGTCGTGCGTCTCCTTCATCTGCTTGTAGGCCATGACCAGCAGGAGCGCGCCGAAGAGGTAGAAGACCCAGGAGAAGTTGTCGATGATCGCGGAGCCCATGGCGATGAAGATGCCGCGCATGACGAGCGCGATCGCGATGCCGACGAGCAGCACCTTCTGCTGGAAGGCCCGCGGCACGGCGAAGCTCGACATGATGATGAGGAAGACGAAGAGGTTGTCGACGCTCAGCGCCTTCTCCGTCACGTAGCCGGCGAAGTACTCGCCGCCGAAGGTCCAGTTCGAGAAGACGCCGACGCCCACGCCGAACACGAGCGCGATGACGATGTAGACGACGGACCAGGTCGCGGACTCCTTGAGCGTCGGCTCGTGCGCCTTGCGGACGTGCGCGAAGAAGTCGAAGACGAGCAGGCCGAGGACGGCCGCGATGGTCGCGGCCCAGAGCCAGAAGGGGACATCCATGAGGGGTTCTCCAGTACTCGGACCGCGTCGGGTCCGGTGGGGTACTGAAGGTCTCCTCCACCCCGCGAGCTGCTGCTCGCGGAACCGGCCGCACGGGTCGGAGTGGTCCGACCGTACTGACGACACGACCGCCGGATGGGAGTACTCCCCTTCGAGGAGCGAGTCTATACGGCCGCATGGAGCGCCTCCGACCACGCGGGCGGATCCCCAGCGGGCGGATCAGCGCGGGCTGCTACTCGAGGAAGAGGAGCGCGATGCCCGCGACGGCCGAGGCCGCGCCGATGCCGATGAGCACGAGCCCGGTCACGCGGAGCGCTCGCCCGTCGAGCTCGGGGGCGTGGGTGCGGACCCGCCACGGGGCGCGGGGCGAGAACCAGACGCGCACGTCGGATCCGGCGGCGAGGTCGCGGGTCTCGGGGGAGTCCGCCGCCGCCTCGTGCACCTCGCCGTCGCCGTCGAACCAGCGGAGCACGCGGGCGCTCGACCCGTCGGCGTCGGCCGGGCCGTCGGCGACGAGGCCCTCGGTCGCGGTCCAGCGGCGCCCGAGCACGCGCACCGACACGCCGGTGACGTAGAGCGCGATGCCCGGGACGAGCGCGATCCAGGTGAGGAACTCGATGATGAGCGACGCCGCGGCGAGACCGTCCATGCCCGTGCGACCCCGCGTCCCTCCGGGCGCACCCCCTGCGGGCGCGCCATCCCGATGCTATCGGCGGCCGACGCCGTGCGAGCCCTAGAGGTCGAGGCTGTCGCCGGGCTCGAGCGCGTGGAACTCGCCGCCGCCCTGCTCGGTCGCCCACTGCAGGCGCCCGTTCGACATGGTCTTGCCCGCCGTGGACAGCACCATCTCGTGCGTGGGGAACGCGCGGCGGGGTGCCACGGCCAGGACGTAGTCGATGGACTCGCTGATCTTCATCCAGGGGGCGCCGGCGGGGGCGGCCAGGACGTCGACGTCGACGCCCTCGGGGACGACGAAGGAGTCGCCCGCGTAGTAGAGCGCGTCGTTCACGAGCACGCCGAGGTTGTCGACGACGGGGATCGACTCGTGGATGACCGCGTGGGCGCCGCCGAAGAAGCGCAGGGTGAAGGGCCCGACCTCGACGGTCTCGCCCGCGTGCACGACCGTCACGTCGAAGTCGGCGGCCGCGGCGGCGACGCCCTCGGGCGCGTAGATGGGCACGCCCTCGTTCTTGTCGAGGATGCGCTTCAGCTGCTCGGGGGTCCAGTGGTCGGGGTGCTCGTGCGTGATGACGATCGCGTCGGCGTTCATCGCCTCGGTGATGGGGGTGGTGAAGGAGCCCGGGTCGATGAAGAGCTTGCGCCCCGACATCTCCAGGACGAGGGCGGCGTGCTCGAGCTTCGTCAATCGCATGAGAGGAGCCAACACCGTCCGGGCGGCGGGGGCAAACCGGCGCGCGGGGGCGCGGCGCGGCGGTGATCGGGGGCGCGAGGCGGGGGTCGGCGGGTGCGGGCGGACGGGGTGCGGCGGGCTCGGATCCGCCCGGTCGGGGCTCGATTTGGTCCGGCTGCGGACGCTGTGGCATACTCGACGAGTTGCAAAAACGGCCCCATCGTTTAGCGGCCTAGGACACCGCCCTCTCACGGCGGTAACACCGGTTCGAATCCGGTTGGGGTCACCACCGCATCACCCGCCCGGCTCCTCCTCACGGAGGTGCCGGGCTTCTTCTTTCCCCGGCCGGGCATCTGTGGGTGGCGCTGCGCGGCCCTAGCTCCCGGCCCGGCCCTGTACCGTCGAGGGGTGAGTGTGCACCTGGTCGGAGGCGGCCTGTCGGATGACGACACCCCCCTCCTCGCGCGGTTCCTGTCCGAGGCGACGACGAGGGCGACCGCGGCCGCCCGGTTGGAGCCGGCCCGCGTCGCCGTGGTCCTCGTCCACGACGGCCTCGGCGCCGAGGAGTTCGACCGGTACGCCGCCGCGCTCCGTGCCGCGGGAGCGTGCGACCCGGTCGCCGTGCTCGCGCCCGAGGGCGGATCCATCGAGGTCGCGCAGCTGCAGGACGTCGACGGCATCGTCGTCGGCGGCGGCCTCACCCCCGCGTACCGTCAGGCGCTCGAGCCCGTCTTCGGCGAGATCCGCCGCCAGGTCACCGCGGGCGTCCCGTACCTCGGGTTCTCCGCCGGCGCGGCCGTCGCCGCCGAGACCGCCATCGTGGGCGGCTGGCGCATCGGCGACGTCGAGGTCGTGCAGGAGGCCGCGAGCGAGGAACTCGACGAGGTCACCGTCGAGCAGGGCATCGGCCTCATCGACGTCGCGGTCGACGTGCACGCCGCCCAGTGGGGCACCCTCACCCGGCTCATCGCCGCCACCGAGGCGGGCCTCGTCGAGGGCGGCGTCGCCATCGACGAGGGCACCGTGCTCATCGTGGGCGAGGGCCAGCTCGTCGTCGAGGGGCGCGGCAGCGTCTGGTCGGTCATCGGCTCGGAGACGGGCGTCACCGTCAGCTCCGCCGGCGCGTCCTGATCCACCGGCCGTGGCGCTGACCCTGCCCGAGCTCGTCGAGCGCGGGCTCATGGACGCCGGCTGGGCCGAGGCGCTCGCGCCGGTCGCCGACGACATCGCGCGGATGGGGGAGTGGCTGCGCGCCGAGGTCGCCGCCGGCCGCCCCTACCTGCCCGCGGGCGACCGCGTGCTGCGCGCGTTCCAGCAGCCGCTCGCCGACGTGCGCGTGCTCATCGTCGGCCAGGACCCGTACCCCACCCCCGGCCACCCCGTCGGCCTGTCGTTCTCGGTCGAGCCGGACGTGCGGCCCGTGCCGCGGAGCCTCGTCAACATCCACCGCGAGCTGCGGGACGACCTGGGGATCCCGACGCCTGAGCACGGCGACCTCACCGCGTGGACCCGCAGCGGCGTGCTGCTGCTCAACCGCGTGCTCACCGTGCGGCCGGGCGCGCCCGCCTCCCACCGCGGCAAGGGCTGGGAGGCCGTGACCGAGTGCGCGATCCGGGCGCTCGCCGCGCGCGGCGGCCCGCTCGTCGCGATCCTCTGGGGTAAGGACGCGGGGTCGCTCGCGCCGATGCTCGCCCCCGTGCCGTCGATCACGTCCGTGCACCCGAGCCCGCTCTCGGCGTCGCGCGGGTTCTTCGGCTCGACGCCGTTCAGCCGGGCGGACGCGCTGCTCGCCGAGCAGGGCGCGGATCCCGTCGACTGGCGGCTCTGAGCGCACGCCGTCCGATCCGGCCGCGGTCGCCGGGGTCCCCGTAGGATCGCGGCATGCTCGAGGAGGAATACCAGACCCGGCGCCGCCTGCCCGCGCACCTCCGGAAGCCCGCGCCGCCCGTGCCCGTCTTCTCCTACGAGATCCGGCCCGCCACGACGTCCGACCTCCCGGACATCCGCGAGATCTACAACCACTACGTCATGAACAGCACCGTCACCTTCGACGAGACGCGCATGACCCTCGCGAGGTGGCGCGGCCGCTTCGGCCAGCTCGAGCGGATGGGCATGCCGTTCCTCGTCGCCGTCTCGCCGTCCGGGCAGGTGCTCGGCTACGCCCTCGTGGAGCCCGTGGGCAACCGCCGCTCGTCGCGGACCACGGTGGAGGACTCGATCTACCTCGGCGCCGCGTCCACCGGCAAGGGCCTCGGCCGCGAGCTGCTGGAGGCGCTGCTCGACGCATGCCGCGAGGCGCGGATCCGCGAGGTGATCGCGGTCATCGCCGACCAGGGCGCGGACGCGAGCATCCGGCTGCACGCGTCGCTCGGCTTCACCGAGAGCGGGCGGATGGGCCGGGTCGGCTGGAAGTTCGGGCGCTGGCTCGGCACGGTCACCATGCAGGCGTCCCTCAAGCCGGCGGAGCAGCCGAGCCGGTGGGCGCGGGCCATGCGGCGATCGTCTCCCGGCGCCGGAGCTCCTCGGCCCACCACGCCCGCTCCCGCTCCCGCCGCTCCTCCTTCGCGGTGAGGGGGCGGGGCGCCGTCGTCTCCACGCGGTGACGGCGGGCCCACCAGCCGGTGAGGAGCGCGGATCCGAGCACGACCGCCATCGGCAGCAGCATGAACGGGCCGCCGGTGCCCGCGCTGCGGTCGAAGCTCTCGGACATCTGGCCGAGGATCACGGTGGGGATGAACAGCGGCGTGTTGTTGAGCGCGTGGATGAGTACGGGCGCCTCGAGGCCGCCCGTGAGCCGCGCGGAGATCGTCGCCGAGAGGCCGAAGACGAAGTAGTACGCGATGAGCCACGGGTCGGCGGCGAGGTGCGCGAGCGCGAAGAGGCTGCTGGAGAGGATCGCGCCGACGACGAGGGCGACGCGGCCGTCGCGGAACCAGGATCCGGCGGAGCGCTGGACGAGGCCGCGGAAGCCGTACTCCTCGCCCGCCGACTGCAGCGGCGTGGTGAGCAGCACGATGACGAGGTACGCGAGGACCTCGCCGTCGAGGCGGATCTCGCCGGAGGGGTCGAGCGCGAACGTCACGCCGATGTAGACGAGGAAGACCGGCACCATGACGAGGGCCGCGCGGCCGAGCCAGCGCCAGCGGAAGCGGCCGGCGATGGAGGACATCGCGCCCATGCGCACGCCGAAGAGCCAGCGCTGCAGCAGCATCGAGACGGGGATCAGCGCGGCGAGCGACAGGTTCGTGGCGAGCAGCAAGGTGGGCGTCATGGTCGTCAGCGACGCCTCGTCCTGGGGATCCGCCCGGCCCGCGAGGATCTCGATGAGGATCGCGACGCCGCCGAACACGAGCGACAGGACGAGGAACGCGACCGTGCCGAGGACGATCGCGAGGATGCCGCGCCACGGCCCGCCGGTGTCCCGGAGGCCGTGGTGGTACGGCACGGGCGGGCGCTCGGGGAGCGGCGGCAGGGCGGGCGGCGGGGGCGGCGCGGGGAAGGCGGCGGCGGGGGGTGCGGGCTCCGGTGCGCTCATGCCGCCACCGTACGCGGGGCCGATGGGCGCGGGCATCCCCCCGATGGCGGAGGGCGTGCGGCGGAGGCGCGACATGGAGGGCGCATGGCCGGGGCGCGCGGCGGAGGGCGACCGGCCTCGCTCGCGTGGCGCGCCGCCGCGTACGGTGGGGGAGACGAGAGGCGCACCGATGCAGCAGCACCAGGACCAGGATCAGGGCGAGGTCGAGGACTTCGACGAGAAGCGGCACGAGCAGCTGACGACGGCGCCGAAGGCGGTGGAGTCGGATGCGGCCCCGCGGGTCGACGTGACGGATCAGGGGGACGGCGTGACGCGGATCGACGTCGCGGACACGGCGTCCGTGCGGCCGGGCAAGCCCACGCCGACGCGCGGGGCATGACCGCCGACGCGGCGACCCGCGCCTCCGCGGCGACCCGCGCCTCCGCGGCGACCCGCGCCTCCGCCGCGGCCGGCGCCGGCGCGCGCGACGTGCTCGTGCTCGGCGGCACCGCGTGGATCGGCCGGCTGGTCGCGGAGCGCCTGGTGGCGCGCGGCGACCGGGTGACGTGCCTCGCGCGCGGGGCCTCGGGATCCGTGCCCACGGGATCGCGGCACGTCGCCGCCGACCGGGACCGCGACGACGCCTACGACGCGGTCGTCGACGCCGACTGGGACGAGGTCGTCGACCTCACCTCCTCCGCGGAGCACGCGCGCCGCGCGGTGGCGGCGCTCGCCGACCGGGCCCGGCACTGGACCCTCGTGAGCACCGTGTCGGTCTACGCGTCCGTCGCCCACGCGGGCGACGACGAGTCGGCGGCGGTCGTGGATCCCGTCGACCTCGAGGAGTACGGCCAGGCCAAGGTCGCGGCCGAGCGCGCCGTGACCGCGGCGCTCGCCGGACGGCGGATGATCGTCCGCCCCGGGCTCGTGACCGGTCCCGGCGACGACAGCGACCGCCTCGGGTACTGGCCCGCGCGGTTCGCGCTCGCGGGCGACGGACCCGTGCTCGTGCCCGACGCCGCCGATCGGCGCCTGCAGGTCATCGACGCGCGGGACCTCGCCGACCTCGTCGTGGAGGTCGGCGTCGACGCGCTCGACGGCGTGGTCGACGCGGTGGGGGAGAGCGTGCCGCTCGCGGAGGCGCTCGACCTCGCGGCGGAGGCGGCGGGATCCACCGGTGAGCGCGTCGTCGGGACCGACGCGCAGCTCGCCGACGCGGGCGTCCGGCACTGGGCCGGCCCGCGCTCGCTGCCGCTGTGGCTGCCGCGCGAGGCCGCGGGGTTCATGGCGCGGAGCGACGCGGGGATCCGTGCGCGGGGGATCCGCCGACGGCCGCTGGCCGAGACGATGCGCGACGTGCTGGCCGACGAGCGCGAGCGCGGGCTCGACCGGCCGCGCCTCTCCGGCCTCACGCGCGACGAGGAGCTCGAGCTGGTGGCGTCGCTGCGCTGACGTGGCGACCCGCACGCACGCACGAGCGCCGCGCACCGTCCGGGGACGGGTGCGCGGCGCTCGCGTGAGGCGGGTGGATCAGCGGATGGCGGCCCGCAGCTCGGCGGCGGCCGCGGCCGGGTCGTCGGCCGAGTAGATGGCGCCGCCGGCGACGGCGACCACGGCGCCCGCGTCCTGCACGTCGCCGATGGTGCCGGGCTTCACGCCGCCCGCGACGGAGAACGCGACGCCGGACGCCTTGCCGGCCTCCAGCAGGTCGCCGAACGTGTAGCCGTCCTCCGCCTGCTCGTCGAGGCCCGCGTGCATCTCCACGAACTCGGCACCGAGCTCGGTGACCTCCTTCGCGCGCTTCGCCTTGTCGGGGACCCCGATGAGGTCGACGACGATGCCCTTGCCGTGCTTCTTGGCGGCCTTGACGGCGCCCGCGATGGTGCTGTCGCCCGCGACGCCGAGGACGGTGACGAGGTCGGCGCCCGCGGAGAACGCGATGTCGGCCTCGAGCTCGCCGGCGTCCATCGTCTTGAGGTCGGCGAAGACGATCTTGTCGGGGTGCGCCTCCTTGATCGCGGTGATCGCGGAGAGGCCCTCCGCCTTGATGAGCGGGGTGCCCAGCTCGATGATGTCGACGTGCGGCGCGGCCTTGCCGGCCAGCTCGAGCGCGTCCTTCGTCGTGAGCACGTCCATGGCTACCTGGAGCTTCATGCGGTTCCTCTTCCTGTCGTGATGCGTGTCGTGGTGGTGGGGGATCGGGTGGCCGTCGGTCACTCGAGGTTCGCGTGGCGCGGCCACAGGTCGTCGGCCGAGAGGCCGGACGCCTGCCACAGCGCGTGGAACACGGCGTCGCCGACGAGCGCGACCGAGAGCTCGAAGAGCCCGCCGGCGTACTGGTGCGAGACGGTGCCGCCGTGGTCCTGCTTGGCGGCCGCGGGGATCAGCACGGTGACGTCCGCGAGGTCGGCGAGCGGCGAGCCGTCCGCCGTGGTCAGCGCGACGATGCGGGCGCCGACGCCGTGCGCGGTCTCGGCGGCGCTGACGATGCCGGCCGTGGTGCCGGATCCGCTCGCGACCAGGAGGACGTCGCCCGCCTCGATCGCGGGCGAGGTGGCCTCCCCGACGACGTGCGCGTCGAGCCCGAGGTGCATGAACCGCATCGCGGTCATGCGGAGCGCGAGGCCGGAGCGGCCGGCGCCGAGGGCGAAGACGCGGCGACCCTCGCGGATCACGCCGGCCGCCTCGTCGAGGCGCGCGGCCAGGTCGGGGGAGGTCAGCGCGCGGGCGACGCGGGCGTTCTCGTCGGAGATGAGCGTGAGGGCGGCGGCCACGTCGACGGGGGCGTCGCCGATGGAGCGGGGGTCGGGCGTCGTGTTCGTCATCCTCTCCATCGTGGTGCGGCCCGTCGCGCGGCGCTGCCCACCCGACGGGTGGATCCGCCTACCCGTCCGAGCAGGTGTCCGGGCGCGGACCGGCCTTCCGGGTGGGCGTACGGTGGCGGGATGCCGTCCCGGTCCCACCCCGCCTCTCCCGCCGCCCGTCCCGTCGCCCCCTCCGCCGCCGACCAGGTCGCGCTCCTCGACGGCCTCCACGACGCGCTGGCCGCCCCGCTCCAGGAGGTCGCCGGCGCGCTGTCGGCGCTCGTGCAGCCCGTGGTCGCGCACCGGGCGCTCGTGATCTTCACCGAGGACTGCACGGGCCGCCCCCGCAAGAAGGCCGGCGAGGCGGAGGTCGTGGAGAACGTGACCATCGCGGAGCTCGACGGGATCCTCGCGAGCCTCGCCGCCGGGGCCGACGCCGCCAGGGCCGACCCCGCCTCCGCCTGGGCCGTCGAGCACCGCGTCGGCGGCCGCCCGCGCACGGTCGCCGCCTGGCGGGCGGACACCGGCGCGCTCCTCGTCCTCGTCGATCCCGTCGCCGCCCACGACGACGTCGCCCGGGCTCGCGAGCTGGTGCGGGCGCTGTGGCGGAGCGTCGCGCACGGGATCCGGCAGCAGGTCGCCGCGGCCCCGCCGGCCTACCTCGCGGAGGCCCGCGCGGTCTCCTCGGAGCGAGCCCGCGTGGTCGCCGAGCTGGGCGACGCGCACGCCACGACCCTCGAGTCGCTGCTCGCGGTGCTGCGCTCCTCCCGCACGGGCGACGCGGCCGCCCGGCAGACCGCGGCCGACCTCGCCACCAACGCGATGGTCGAGCTGCGGGCCGCCTCCGACCGCGACCGCTCGCTCGGCGAGGAGCCCGTCGCGCGGGCGTTCGCCCGGCTGCGCGACGACCTCCGCCCGCTCGTGCGCTTCCGCGACCTCGACGTGCAGTTCGTCGAGCCGCCCGTGGACGGCCGCGCGCTCCCGGGCGAGGTCGCGCACGCGGGCCGGGCCATCGTCCGGGGCGCGGTGCTCGCCCTCGTGGAGGAGCCGGACGTGACGCGCGTGCGCATCCAGTGGGACTGCGACGGCAGCAACCTGCTCGTGGGGATCCGCGACGACGGAGCGGGCTCCACCACGGCGGACCTCGACGCGCTCCGCCGCCTCACCGACCGCGTGGCCGCGCTCGACGGCACGCTCGACGTCACGGCGACGCCGGGGTGGGGATCCGAGATCGCCGTCCGCCTGCCGCTCGACGCCCCCGCCGCCGGCCTCGACGCCGCGGGGGAGGCGGGCCTCAGCGCGCGCGAGCGGGAGGTGCTCGCGCTCGTGGCCGGCGGATCCCGCAACCGCGCCATCGCGACCTCCTTGGGGATCAGCGAGAACACGGTGAAGTTCCACGTCGCGAACCTGCTGCGGAAGATGGGCGCGTCCACCCGGGCGGAGCTCGCGGGGCTCGTGCGCGGCTGAGGCGGAGCGAGCGGCGCGGCGCTGCGCGGCGCGGCGCTGCGGCCCGGCCGTCCGGCGCTCGGAGCGGATGCGGGAGTTAACCCCACGGAAACCTCAGATACGTAAGGTATTGAACACCGCCGCCCGCTCGAACGAGGATGTCCCCGCATGCGCTCTGCCCCCACCCGTCACCCGTCCGGGGCCGCGCGCTCCGGCCCCGTCCGCACGGGCGCCCTCGCCCTCGTCGCCGGCCTCTCCGCCACCGCGGTCCTCGGCCTCGGCGCCGCGCCCGCGTCCGCCGCCGAGGGGGACGTCGCCATCGACGTCTACTCGATCAACGACTTCCACGGCCGCCTCGAGACCACGTCGTCCACCGCGGGCGCCGCCGTCATCTCGGGCGCGTTCCAGCAGGCGAAGGCCGAGAACCCGAACAGCACGCTGATCTCCGCGGGCGACAACATCGGCGCGAGCACCTTCACGTCGCTGTCGCAGCAGGACGAGCCCACGCTCGACGCGCTGAACGCCATGGGCGTCTCGGTCTCCACGCTCGGCAACCACGAGTTCGACCAGGGCCGCGACGACGTCGACGACCGCGTCGTCCCCGCCTCGGACTTCCCCTACATCTCGGCGAACCTCTACGAGAAGGGCACGACGGAGCACGCCTACGCGGCGTACGACGTGCAGGACATCGGCGGCGTGCGCGTCGCGTTCGTGGGCGCCACGACCGAGTCGCTGCCGGAGCTCGTGAGCCCCGCCGGCCTCGCGACGATCGACGTCGGCAGCGTCGTCGACGCCTCCACCGCGACCGCCCGCGCGCTCCGCGACGGCGACGACGCGAACGGCGAGGCCGACGTGGTCGTGCTCGTCGTGCACGAGGGAGCATCCACCTCCGACGAGTCCTCGCTCACCGACGACTCGGTCTTCGGCCGCATCGTCACGGGCGTGCAGGCCGACGTCGACGCGGTGATCTCCGGCCACACGCACCTCGGCTACGACTACGAGCTGCCCGTCGCGGGCCGCGACCTCCCGCTGCCCGTGCTGCAGACCGGCAGCTACGGCACGAACCTCGGGCACCTGTCGCTCACGGTGGATCCCACCACGAAGGCGCTCACCTCCATCTCCTCCGAGCTGGTCCCGCTCCTCACGGCCGAGGGGAAGCCGGCGTTCCCCGCGGATCCCGCCGTGCAGCGGATCGTCGACGCCGCGGTCGCGAAGGCCGAGGTCATCGGCAGCCGCACGGTCGGCGAGGTCTCGGGCGACATCACGCGCGCCCGCCAGACGGACGGCTCCGAGAACCGCGGCGGCGAGTCCACCATCGGCAACCTCGTCGCCGACGCGCAGCTGTGGGCCACGCAGGCGGACCTCGGCACCGAGATCGCCTTCATGAACCCGGGCGGCATCCGCCAGGACCTCACCCTCGCGTCCTCCGGCGCGGGCGACGCGGAGGGCGAGGTGACCTACAAGGAGGCCGCCATCGTGCAACCGTTCGCCAACACGCTCACGACCGCGAAGATCACCGGCGCGGGAGTCAAGGCGGTGCTCGAGCAGCAGTGGCAGCCCGAGGGCTCGTCGCGTCCGTTCCTCAAGCTCGGCCTCTCGCGCGACCTCACGTACACGTACGACCCGACGGCCGCGCGCGGCGAGCGGATCACGGGCGTCTTCTTCCAGGGCGAGCCGGTGGATCCCGCGCGCGTCTTCACGATGGTCGCGAACAGCTTCCTCGCGGAGGGCGGCGACAACTTCACGGAGCTCGGCAACACGACCGAGCAGAGCGACTCGGGCCGCGTCGACCTCACGGCGTTCGTCGACTACATCACCGAGTTCTCGCCCGTCGACCCCGACTCCGCGACGCGCTCGGTCGGGATCGTCGACACGACGGGCCAGGCACCCCGCGCCGGCCAGGAGCGCTCGTACGAGCTCTCCTCGCTGCTCGTCTCGAACGCGCCCGTGCAGGACACCGAGGTCGTCACGCTCATCGACGGCGAGGAGGTCGCGCGCACGCCGATCGACGCCTCGGTGGTCGACACGACCGACGAGCAGGGCCGCGCGAGCGTCCGCTTCACGGTGCCGGCCGACCTCGCCGCGGGACCGCACCAGCTCGCCTTCCTGCTGCCGAGCACGGGCGCCTCGGTGCTCTACGCGCTCGACGCGGAGTCCGGATCCGTCGTCCCGTCCGGCACGGGCACGGTGCCCGCGCCGAGCACGGAGCCGACCCTCGCGGCGACCGGATCCGAGGCGGCGCCCGTCCTCGGCACCTCGCTCGCGGCGCTCGCCCTCGGCCTCGCGCTCGTCGCGCTCCGTCGCCGGGCCGCGGCGGTCGCGCGCCGCTGACGCGAGCGCTCCCGTGACGGACGGGGCGGGGGCCGGGACGACCGGCGCCCGCCCCGTCCGCGCGTCACCCGCCGAGGGGCGCGCGCCGGCCCGGCCTACGCTGGAGCGGTGTTCGAACTCCACCACCTCAGCGCCCAGGACCAGTGGGACCTGCTCCACCGCGGCGAGGTCACCCCGACCGAGCTCGTGACCCACTACCTCGAGCGCATCGAGCGGCTGGATCCGGGCCTCGGCGCCTTCACGACCGTCACCGCCGACCGCGCCCTGGAGCGCGCCCGGCACGTGGAGCGCGAGGTGCCGCGCACCGCGCCGCTCTGGGGCCTCCCGTTCGGCGACAAGGACCTGTCCGAGCGCGCCGGCGTCCGCACCACCTTCGGCTCGCGCCTCTTCCGCGATCACGTCTCGGAACGCACGGATCCGATCCCGCAGGCGCTCGACGACGCCGGCGGCATCAGCCTCGGCAAGACCAGCGCGCCCGAGTTCGGCCTGCCGTCCTACACGGAGGGCCTCGTCGCGCCGCCCGCGCGCACGCCCTGGGACACGACGCGCGGCGCCGGCGGATCCAGCGGGGGCGCGGCCGTCGCGGTCGCCGCGGGCCTGCTCCCGTTCGCGCCCGGCTCCGACGGCGGCGGCTCCGTGCGGATCCCCGCGGCCGCGACCGGCCTCGTCGGCCTCAAGCCGTCGCGCGGCCTCGTGCCCGCGGGGTCCGGCCAGGAGTCGCTCGCGGGCCTCGTCGTGCCCGGCCCGCTCGCGCGCAGCGTCGCCGACGCGGCCATGCTGCTCGACGCGATGATCGGCCGGGTCAACGGCCGCATCCCGCACCCCTTCACCCTGCGCGCGCCGGACGACCACGACGGCGATCTGCTGGGCGCCGCCGTCCGCGGCGAGGGCCGCTTCCAGATCGGCGTCATGACCACGACGCCGTGGGACGACGCGTACGAGATCGCGCTCGACCCCTCCGCCCGCGACGCGCTGGCCGTCGCCGTGCGCGAGCTCGCGGCCGTCGGCCACGGCCTCGAGGACCTGGCGCTCCGGCCGGATCCGACCTACGCGCCCGCGTTCCGCACGATCTGGCAGGCCGGGGCCGCGGGGATCCCCGCCGAGGGCGCCGAGCTCGACCTCCTCGAGCCGCTCACCCGCTGGCTCGTCGAGCGCGGCCGGGCGCTCAGCGCACGCGACCTCGCCCGCGCGCTCGCGCAGCTCACGGCCTACGAGCGCAGCGTCATCGCCCAGTTCGCCCACGTCGACGCGGTGCTGACGCCCGCGCTCGCGCAGGAGCCGCGGCCGGTCGGCTGGTACGACGCGGAGGACGGCGAGCGGAACTTCGCGCAGCAGGTGCGGTACACGCCGTACACGTCGTTCGCGAACGTCACGGGCCTGCCCGCGATCACGCTGCCCGTGCACCTCACCGACGACGGCCTGCCCATGGGCGTGCAGCTGATCGGACGGCCGGGCGGCGAGGCGACGCTCCTCGCGATCGGCCGGCAGCTCGAGCGCCGGCTGCACTGGCAGCGGCGGCACCCGCCGCAGTGGTGAGGCACGGCGGATCCGCTAGAGGAGTCCGTCGACGCCCTTGACGATCGCGGTGATCGCGCCCGCGAACGAGATCACCAGGACCGCGGCCCGGGCGCCGCGCGTCGGGATCCGGGGCGCCAGCAGCGTCCCCGCGCCGACCCCGGCGACCAGCGTCACGACGATCCCCACCCAGGCCGCCGTGCCGAGGTCGGGCCAGCGGTCCGGCGCGAGCACGAGCTTCGTGAGGAGCGAGACGGCGCCCGTGGTGAGGAAGAACGGCTGCAGCGTCGCCGCGAAGCCGCGCTGCTCCCACCGGCTGACGACCGCGTAGACGCTCACGCTCGGGCCGCCGATGCCGGCCGCCGCGTTCATCACGCCCGCCGAGAATCCGAAGCCCGCCATCACGCCGGGGCCGTCGATCACCCGGGTCGTCCGCCGCAGCGCCAGCGAGGTCGTGAGCGCGGCGACCAGCAGGCAGCCGATCCCGATCTCGAGGGCCGGCTCCGGCAGCAGGTAGGCGAGGAGCGCACCCGGCACGATGCCGACGACCGCGGGCCCCGCGAGCAGCCGGTAGCGCCGCCACTCCACGTCCCGCCACACGGCCGAGAGGACCAGGGACGCCGAGAGCACGCTGCAGAGGTTGACGACCATCACCCCGTCGAAGGGCCCGAGCAGGATCACGAGCACGGGCGCCACGACGAGCGCGAAGCCGAGGCCGGTGACCCGCTGCGCCACCGCGCCCACGAACACGGCGACGAGGACGGGGGCGATCACCCTGACATCCTCCCGTGGATCCCGGCCCGCATGCCCCGCGCACCCTCGACCGCTGAGGTAAGGCATGCCATACTTAGGCTGTGCTTACCTCCACCGCGACCCTCGACAGCAGCACGGCCACCGCCGAGGCCGTCGAGGAGCAACCCGCGGTGGAGCGCCCCGCCTACCGCCCGTTCGCGGCGCGCGTGGCCCGCACCGAGCGCATCAGCCCGACGTTCCTCCGCATCACGTTCCAGAGCGAGGACCTCCGCGACTTCGGCGACGAGTGCCTCGACCAGCGCATCAAGCTGCTGCTGCCGGTCGCCGAGCACGGGCTGCCGGATCTCACGGGCGTCGGCGGCGACGACTGGTTCGCCTGGTGGCGCGCGCTGCCCGACGCCGAGCGCAACCCCCTCCGCACCTACACGTCCCGCGCGGTCCGCCGCGAGCTGGGCGAGGTCGACGTCGACTTCGCGCTGCACGGCGACATGGGCCCCGCCTCCCGCTGGGCCGGCGCCGCCCGGGTCGGCGACGACATCGTCCTCATCGGCCCCGACGCGCTGAGCCCCGCGCGCGGCCTCGGCATCGAGTGGCACCCGGGCGCCGCGCGCTCGCTGCTCCTCGCGGGCGACGAGACCGCCGCGCCCGCCATCTGCAACATCCTCTCCTCCCTGCCCGCGGACGCCGTGGGCTGCGCCTTCATCGAGGTGCCCGTCACGGGCGACCGCCTCGAGGTGCGCGTGCCGAAGGGCGTCCACCTCACCTGGCTGCCGCGCGACGGCCGGCCGAACGGATCCCGCCTCGAGGAGGCCGTGCGCCACTGGGTCGAGTGCCACGTGAAGGTCGGCGCCATCGCCGCCCCCGAGGTCGCGCTCGCCGACGAGGCGCAGCCGCTCGCGGACGACGACGCCGAGGGCATCGTGTGGGACGCGCCCGTCGTCCACGAGGGCTCGACGCTCTACGCGTGGCTCGCGGGGGAGTCCGGCTGCATCAAGGCGATGCGCCGCTTCCTCGTGCGCGACACCGGCATCGACCGCCGCCAGGTCGCCTTCATGGGCTACTGGCGCCGCGGCGCGGCCGAGGGCTCCTGACCGTGGCCGGATCCACCCGCACGCGCACCGCGAAGGGCACGAAGCGCCAGGTGCTGCTCGTCACCGACGAGACCGGCCTCGCCGAGACCCAGGCCGCGCTCCAGGCGCTGCCCATGTGCACGCGCGGCAGCGTCTTCGTCGAGGTGCCGGACGCGTCCGTCGAGGTCGCGCTCGCGCATCCGCCGCGCATGGTCGTCACCGTCATCTCCCGCGCGGGCCGCGGGGTCGACGGCGAGCCCGCCGCTCCCATGAGCGCGGTCGCGCGTGCCGTCGGCGCGTGGGCCAGCGAGATGATGGTGTTCAGCGCGCCGATCTCCGACGAGCACCCGGTCACCGAGGTCAGCGTGCTGCTCGGCGGCCACGTCGGCGGGCACGACGACCTGCTGCACCTGCTCGCGACGCGCTGACGCGCTGACGCGTTCTCGCGTCGGGCCGCGCCGCCCGTCGCCGGGTCAGGGTCGGGCAGGTCCGTCGAGCCCGACCGCCAGCTCCAGCGCGGCCCACAGGTCGCGCCCCAGCTGCCGGTCGGCCGCCTGCGCCGTCGTCTTCCCGTCGGGCGTGAGCTGGTCGAAGTAGGTGCCGTTCGGCGCCGCGAGGTCCGGCATGGACGCGAGCTGCACGAGCGGCACGGCGCCCGCCTCCGCGGAGATGCCGTAGGCGCCCATCGACAGCGCGAGGAGCGCGCGCATCACCGTGCTGTCGGATCCGAACGAGGTGCGGACGAGACCCGGGTGGAACGAGCACGCCTCGATGCCGCGCGGGCCGACGCGCTCGGCGAGCGTGCGCATCATCAGGATCATCATCGCCTTCGACGTGCCGTACGCCTGCCAGCCGCCGAGCCACGGGCGCTTCCGCCAGTCGAGGTCGTCGAGGCGCACGCGTCCCCAGAGGTTGGCGCGGCTCGCCGTGCCGATGACGCGCACCGGGCTCTCGTCGTCGCCGAGCGCCTCCTGCGTGTCCTCGAGGCGGGGGAGGAGCAGGCGCGTGAGGAGGAACGGCGCGAGCACGTTGCGCTGGAACGTGGTCTCGTGGCCGTCGACCGTGGTGGCGCGTCGCGGCACGAGGCTGCCCGCGTTCAGGGCGAGCACGTGGATCCGCGGGCACGTCTCGAGGAGCGTCGCCGCGAGGCCGCGCACCTCGTCGAGCCGGTCCATGTCGGCGAGCACGTACCGGGATCCCAGCTCCGCTGCGGTGCCGCGCGTGCGCTCCGGGTCGCGGCCGACCACGACCACGTCGGCGCCGCAGTCGTGCAGCTCCCGGGCGGCGACGCGGCCGATGCCCGAGCTCGCGCCCGTGATGACGACGGTGCGGCCGTCGAGCGGGCCGGTCACCGGTAGCCGCCCTTCTCGAGGCCGGCCTCGATCTCGAAGCGGTTGCGGAGCGGATCCCGCCCCGCCCACCAGTAGAGCAGCGGCATGAGCAGGCCGTAGCGCCGCCACTGCACGACGTGGACGGCCTCGTGCTCGAGCACGGCGGGACCGGCGTTGTCGCGCGTGAGGTAGACCCGGCCGACGCACGTGCCGCCGCGGCCGAAGACCCACGGCGGCAGGCCCGTGAGCACGATGAGGTCGCCGTGGCGGCGCACCTCGCCCGTGCTGAGCGGCAGGCCGACGATGAGCGCGACGCCCGTCGCGAGGCCGCTGCCGGCCCGCGAGACGGGGGAGTCGAGCAGGACGCCGCGGACGGCGCCCGCGACGGCGCCGAGCCCCGCGCGGATCACGCGGTCGGCCGCCCGTACGTCTCGAGCAGCCGGAGCCAGATCTCGCTGATGGTGGGGTAGGAGGGCACGGCGTGCCAGAGGCGCGTGAGCGGCACCTCGCCCACGACCGCGATGGTCGCGGAGTGCAGCAGCTCGGCGACATCCTGGCCGACGAAGGTGACGCCGACGACGACGCCGCGGTCCTCGTCCACCACCATGCGAGCCCGGCCCGCGTAGCCGTCCGCGTGCAGGCTCGAGCCCGCGACGGATCCGAGGTCGAAGTCGACGACGCGGGTGCGGATGCCGGCGTCGTCCGCCGCCTTCGCCGTGAGGCCGACGCTCGCGACCTCGGGGTCGGTGAAGGTGACCTGCGGGACGGCCCGGTGGTCAGCGGTCGCGACGTGGACGCCCCACGGGGAGTCGTCGACGGCGCCGCCGGTAGCGCGCGCGGCGATGACCTCGCCCGCGGCGCGCGCCTGGTACTTGCCCTGGTGGGTGAGCAGCGCGCGGTGGTTGACGTCGCCGACGGCGTACAGCCACGGCGTCTCCGCGTTGACGGCGCCCGTGACGAGCATCGTGTCGTCCACGTCGAGGTACGCGCCGGGCTCGAGGCCCACGGTGTCGAGCCCCAGGTCGTCGGTGCGCGGGGTGCGGCCGGTGGCGACGAGGACCTCGGCGGCCGTGACGGAGGATCCGTCGGACAGCTCCACGAGCACCTCGTCGCCGTCGCGAGTGACGCGGGAGGGCGAGGCGCCGAGGCGCACGTCGACGCCCAATTCCGTGAGGCTGGCGGCGACGAGCTCGCCCGCGAAGGGCTCCTGCCCGCCGAGCAGGCCGCTGCGCGCGACGATCGTGACGGCGCTACCGAGCGACGCGTACGCGGTGGCCATCTCGGCCGCGACCACGCCGCCGCCGATGACGACCAGCGAGGTCGGCATGACCTCGGCGGCGGTCGCCTCGCGGCTCGTCCAGGGCTGCGCCTCGGCGAGGCCGGGGATGTCGGGGAGGAGCGCGGCGGTGCCGGTGGACACGGCGACGGCGTGCGCGGCCTCGTGCTCCGTGACGGATCCGTCGGGCGCCGTGACCGTGACGCGGCGGGGCCCCGAGATGCGCCCGTGGCCGCGCGCGAGGTCGATGCCGATGCCCTCGAGCCAGCTCACCTGGCCCTGGTCGTCCCACGAGCTGGTGAAGGAGTCGCGGCGCTTCAGCACCGCGGCGACGTCGAGGTCGCCCGTGACGGCCTCCCTCGATCCGGCGACGGCGCGCGCCGCGCGGAGGGCGCTGCCGGAGCGGAGGAGCGCCTTGCTGGGCATGCAGGCCCAGTAGGAGCACTCGCCCCCGACGAGCTCGGACTCGACGACGAGCACGGAGAGCCCGCCCTGCTTCGCGCGGTCGGCGACGTTCTCGCCGACGGGGCCGGCACCGATGACGATGAGGTCGTAGGAGGTCATGGACCCGACCCTACGCCCGGCTCCCGACACGATCCCCGGGCCCGTTCGGGGAGCGGATCAGCGGCCGGCGAAGTCCGTGGGGCGGCGCTCGGCGGCGGCCCGCATGCCCCGCGCGGCGTCCTCGGACCCGGCGAGCCGGACGAGCTCGGCGGGCAGCGCGGCGGCCGCGGCGTCGTGGCCCTCGCGGCGGGCGACGCGCGCGTTGCGCAGCGTCGCCTGCACCGCGAGCGGGGCCTGCGCGGCGATGCGCTCGGCGATGCCGATCGCCGCGTCGAGCTGCTCGCCGTCCGGCACGACGAGCTGCACGATCCGCATCCGCCTGGCCTCCTCGGCGTCGAAGGGGTCGCCCGTGAGCATCCACCGCATCGCGTCGCCCCAGCCGGCCGCCTCGGGGAAGCGGAGGGTGGCGCCGCCGAACGGGAGGATCCCGCGTGCCACCTCGATCTGCCCGAACCGCGTGCCGGCGGCCGCCACCACCACGTCGCTCGCGAGCGCCAGCTCGATCCCGAGGGTGAGGCACGTGCCCTGCACCGCGACCACGACGGGCTTGCCGACCGCGGGACCGGCCACGGCCCACGGGTCGATGCCGTCGTCCGGCACCGCGTCGAGCCCGCCGCCCGGGCCGCGGCCGATGTGCGGGGCGACGTCGGCGAGGTCGAGCCCGCCCGTGAAGTGGTCGCCGATCGCGTGCACGACGCCGACCCGCAGCTCCGGGTCGCGCGCGAGCAGGCCGTAGGCGCTCGCCAGCTCGCGCAGCATCCGCATGTCGGCGGCGTTGCGCTTGGCGGGTCGGTCCAGGCCGATGAGCAGGAGGTGCCCGCGGCGCTCGACGCGCACGCGGGGCGCGTCGTCGGCCGCGGCCTGGTCGGGGGTGGATGCGGTGCGGGCGTCGTCGCTCACGGCGGTCTCCTTCGATCGTCCGTCCCAGCCTCGCAGGGCACGGCGCCCTTCGCGACCTCCGACCGGGCCGACCAGCGGGCGCGACCTCGCCCGGAGGATCAGACGGGCCCGGTGAGCGCCCCGATGATCCGCAGGATGGCGCCCATGTCGTCCACCGCAGCCGCGGGGGAGGAGGGCGCGAACTCGGTGAGGCCCGCGCCCGCGAGCCCGTACGCCCGGCGCAGCGCCTTGATCGACTCGGTGACGACCTGCACCTCGAGCCCGAACGGCTCCGGCTGGCCCACGCCGGACATGCCGCCCGGGTCGAGCACGTCGAGGTCGACGTGGACGTACACGTCCGTGGCCCCGGTCGCGGCGACGGCGGCGACGAGCGCCTCCGGGCCGACGGCGTCCGCGCCGAGGAGCGCGATGCCGCGCGCCTCGACCAGGTCGGACTCCGCGTCGTCGAACGCGCGGACCCCGGCGAGCACGACCCGGTCCGCGGTGACGGCCCCGGCCGGCAGCTCGAGCCCGTCGACGCCCTCGCCGAGGACGGCGCGGAGCACCATCCCGTGGAAGGCGCCGGAGGGCGAGGTGGCCGGCGTGTGCAGGTCGGCGTGCGCGTCGAGCCAGACGACCGCGAGGCCCGGATGCGCGCGGGCGGCGTGCGCGATGGACGCGACCTCGACGCCGCAGTCGCCCCCGATGGTGACGAGCGGCCCGGGCGCGGACGCCGACGCGGCCTCGAGCGCGGCCGCCTGCCGGGTGCGCACGGCGAGGAGCGACGCGTAGCGGTCGACCCCGGTGCCGAGCGACTCGCCGGCCTCGACGGGGACCTCGACCACGCGGGTGGCCGACGCGGGCAGGTCGCCGCGGATGGCCTGCGCCCCGTCCGCGAGCCTCATGGCGCGGGACGAGCCCGAGCCCTGCCATTGGGGGACGACGACGAAGGAGGCGGGCACGTCCCCAGTATCCCGTGCGGCGCCGGACATGGCGATGCCCGCCGTCCCCGTGGGAGCGGGGAGGGCGGGCATCGTCGTGGGGAGGGACGGACTACTGCATGTCGCGGTAGCGCTTCGCCTCCGCGAGGGCGGCGCGCAGGCCGTCCGCGTCGAGGCGCGGGCCGTAGCCGGGGGTGTCGCGCTGGATGCGCCAGCCCTCCGCGAGCGGTCCCGCGTCGACGGTGTCGTAGCCGAAGGAGTCGAGGATCGAGGTGACGGTCGCCTTCGCCTCGGCGTCGTCGCCCGCGATCACGAGCGCGCGGCGGTCCGGCGTGCCGGCGGGGGTGCCGTGCTCCGTGAGGTCGGCGGCGTAGATGTGGTTGAAGGCCTTGACGACCTTCGACTCGGGGAGGTGGCGCTGCAGCATCTCCGCGGTCGTCGTGGTCTCGTCGTCGAGCTCGGCGATGTGGCCGTCGCGCTCCGGGTAGTAGTTGTCGGTGTCGATGACGACCTTGCCGGCGAGGGGCGCGACGGGGACGGTGTCGATGCTCTTCAGCGGGATCGTCACGACGACGATCTCGCCGGCCTCGGCGACCTCCTCGACGGTGGCGGCGCGGGCGTGCTCGCCGAGCTCGTCGATCAGGTCGGTGAGCGTCTCCGGGCCGCGGGAGTTGGCGATGACGACGTCGTGGCCGGTGGAGGTGAACAGGCGGGCGAGCTGGCTGCCGATGAGTCCGGCGCCGATGATTCCGATGGTGGTCATGGGGAGGGGAACCGGAGCCGGCCGGCCGGCATTCCCCGCGGGGACGACAGCGGGCGCCGCCCGGGAGGACGGCGCCCGCGGATCGGGTGGGCGGCTACTCGCCGGACGTGACCTGCTTCGGCGCGGATCCGCCGGACTTGAGCGCGGCGAGGCGAGCCTCGACCTCGGTCAGCTCGCCGAGGTCCTCGAGCTCCTCGAACTGCGCGTCGAGGCTCGAGGCCTGCAGCTCCTCGGCGCCGCGGACGCGGGCCTCCTCACGGCGGATCTTCTGCTCGAAGCGGCTGACCTCGCTGGTCGGGTCCATGATGTCGATGCTCTTCATCGCGTCCTGGACCTGCGACTGCGCCTGCACCGTCTTCTGGCGGGCGTTCAGCTCGTCGCGCTTCGACGAGAGCTGCTGGAGCTTGCCGCGCATGGTGTCGAGGCCCTGCTTGAGCTTCTCGACGACCTCGGTCTGCGACGCGATCGTGGGCTCGGCGCCCTTCGCCTCGCTCTCCGACTGCATCTGGCGCTGGAGCGCGACGCGGGCGAGCGCGTCGAACTTGTCGGCGTTGGGCGTGTTGCCGGCGTTCCGGTACTCGTCCGCCTTCTGGCTCGCGGCGAGGGCCTTGCGGCCCCAGTCGCCCGCGGCCTGGACGTCCTCGCGGTGGTCCTCCTCGATCATGCGGAGGTTGCCGATGGTCTGGGCGACGGCGCTCTCGGCTTCGCGGATGCTCTCCGTGTAGTCGCGGACCATCTGGTCCAGCATGAGCTGCGGGTCCTCCGCCTGGTCGATCAGGTTGTTGATGTTGGCCTTCGCGAGCTGGGCGATGCGGCCGAGGATGGACTGCTTGGACATGGGTGCTGCTCCTTCTCGTCTGGTGCTTCGTCGGAATGGGTTGATCATGGGTCGCTCTCGTCCTCGTCGTCGTGCTGGTCGTGCGCGTGCGGGCGGTGCGGTCATCGCCCGGTCGAGCCGTGAGTCGGTCGGCTAGAAGTCGCCGCCGCCTCCGCCGCCGAAGTCGCCTCCGCCGCCCCCGCCGAATCCGCCGCCTCCGCCGCCGAAGCTCCCGCCGCCGAAGCCGCCTCCGCCGCCCCAGCCGCCTCCGCCGCTGAGCAGGCCGCCGATGATGCCGCCCATGATGGCGCCGCCGAACGCGTCGCCGCCGCCTCCGCGGCCGCCCATCATGCCGCCGCCGTAGCCGCCGTACCCGCCGCCCTGGTCGAGGTCGCGCTGGGCGGCCTCGATGGCCTGGGCGGAGTAGGCGGTGGCGGCCTGCGACGCGGCGACCGCGCGCACGGGATCCCGCGGCGCGGCCTCGTGGGCGTCGTCGAGCGCGCGCTGGGCGTGGGCGAGGCGCGTGCGCGCCTCCTCGCCGATCGCGCCGCGGCGGGTGGAGATGAAGTCGCGTGCGGTCGCGACCTGGCTCTCGGCGGTGGACAGCGCGCGAGGCAGGTAGCCGATGGCGCGCTGGACCTGCTCCTGCTGCTCCCGCACGGGCGCGAGCGCCTCGTCGAGCCGGGCCTCGGCCTCCTGCAGCAGCGTGACGCTCGTGAGCGGATCCGCGAGCCGGCCCTGCAGCGGCTTCGCGTCGGCGATGGCCTGCTCGGCCGCCTGCACGAGGCGGGTCAGCTCCGGCATGCGGCCGCCGCGCTGGGCGGCGCGGGCGTCCTGGATGTCGCTGCGGACGTCCGCGATCTCCTCCTGCACGCGCGTGGACGCGTGCTCGAGGTCGGACGAGACGCGGTCGACCGCGTCGAGGAGCGTGCCGGCCTGGCCGACCGACTGCTGCGCGGCGCGGACCTTCACGGCGATCTCGCCGGTCGCGGTGCGGTCGCCGGCCCGGATGGCCTCGGCGGCCTGCTGCGCGGTGTCGGTCGCGAAGGAGAGGAGCGAGCGGGCCTGGTCGACGTTGCCGGTGACGGTCGTCATCGACGGTCCCGCGTACCGACGGCCGAGCAGGTCCACCGCCTCCTGCGTCCGCTCGATCCGGGTCTTCAGCGCCTCCGCGCCGGTGACGATGGCGGCGAGCGTCTGGGGTGCGTTCTGCTCGAGGGCGCGCAGCTCCTCGAACGACTGCGTCTGCGCGTCCAGCTCGGCGCGCGCCTCCTCGCACAGCTCCACGATGCGGGCCGTCCAGGTGCGGCGCTCCTCGTCGGTGTCCTCGATCGTGTCGTCGAGCTTCTGCTTGAGCGCGAACGCCTCGCGCACCTTGCCGCCCGCGGACGCGAGCACCTCGCGGTAGGGGCCCACGGCGTCGGATCCGAACTCCGCCTCCGCGAAGCCGACCTCCTGCTCGCTCGTCTCGAGCGCGTCGTCGAGCTGCACGAGGATGCTGCCCGCGCGCTGCTCGGCGGACTGCATCTCCTTCAGCTGCGCCTGCCGCTTCGCCGCGACGGCCTTCTGCTTCCTGCGCCGGCCGACGAGCGTCGTGACCACGGCGGCCAGGAGGATCGCGCCGAGCACGTAGAGGAGGACGAGGCCGAAGTCGATGCCGGACCCGTCGCCGCCGGACGGGGTGGATCGGGTGTCGGCGACGCTGCCGGTGCGCGCGACCGACTCCATGCCCTGGGCCGCGGCCACGGCGGCGCCGGACCAGTCGTCCGCCTGGAGCTGCGGCACGATGACGGAGTCCTCGAAGGACTGCTGGTCGCCCGACACCTGACCCGGGGGGAACGCGTACTGGCGCCCGTCGACGGCGACGGCGAGGAGCGCGTCGGAGGTGCCGAAGCCGTTGGCCTGCTTCGTCTCCCGGCCCCACGCGGTCGGGTCCGCCGCCCCCGTGAACGTGTCGACGTACGCCACGTGCAGCGTCACGCCGATCTGCTCCTGCAGCTGGTCGATCGCCTGCTGGATCTGCTGCTCCTGCGCGGGGCTGACCGCGTCCGCCTGGTCGAGGATGGACGCCCCGCCGAAGTCGACGGGCTCCGTCGCCTGGGCGGCGGTCGGCACCAGGGCCCCGAACAGGCCGAGCGCGAGCGCGGCCCCCAGCAATCTCGCGGACCGCGGCATGCGACTCCTCCGTCGTCTCAAGGGCGTGCTCCATCCAGGCTAGTGGCGTGGGTGCGTGCGGCGGCCGGGGACATGGCGCCCATCCGGGTCACGCGAGCCCCGTGACCGTGCGGTCGCGGGGATCCCAGCGGCGCAGTCCCGCGGCCGGGGCGTCGAGGGGATCGATGCGGCGGAGCGCGGCGACCGCGGCGCCGAGCTGCTCCGCGGTGAGCCGCAGGGCGAGCGAGACGTGCGGGGTCCAGCGCCCGGGGCGCGTGTGGGGGACGACCTCGGGGGCGCCCTGCTCGGGTTCGTGCGGGGCGGCGTCGACCGCGGCGTGGATCCCGGCGTGCAGCTCGAGCAGCGCCTCGTCCACCACGACCTGCCGCGCCAGCACGAGCCCGCGCGGCGGGACGCCGAAGACGACGAGGCCGCCGAGGTGGAGCACCGGGAGCGGGCCGGAGGCGGCGAGCGCGCGCAGGGCGTCGTCCGCGGATCCGCCGAGCGCCTCGGCCGCGAGCAGCGTCACGTGCGGCCGGTTCGTCTCGCCGGCATGGTCGGCGAGGCTCGGGACCCCGGCGTCGGCGAGGGCGCGCCACGACGCGCGGACCGCGGCGTCCGACGCCGCGTCCAGCGTGAGCTCGACGCTGCCGGCGCTCAGGGGCGGGGCGGGGTCGAGGGCGGCGTCGGCCCCTGGCCGCGGCCGCCGTCGGGGCCGAGGTTGCGGAGCTGCGTGGAAGCGGCCTCGCGCGCCTTCTGGATCTTGTCGGCGTGCTTGCTGCCGGTGGCCTTGTCGGCGATGCCCGACACCTTGTCGATGGCGGTGCGGCCGACGTCCTGGCCCTTGGACGTGCGCAGGAAGCCGGTGGCGGCGGCGGCGATGCGGGACAGCTTCACGGGTGGTCTCCTCGGAGGGGATCGGGTGGGGCGCCGTGCCCGGGCGGCGCGGCGGTCGTCCTGGAGTCCATCCTGGCCGGTCGCGCCTGTGCCGGAGCGGGGAGTCTCCTCGGGAGAGGGAATCCCGGTCGGCCCCGCGCCGGTCGCCGCGCCGACGCGGCGCCGGGGAGGCGGCGCGGCGGGCGTCCCGGCCGGTGCTACCCTGGATCCGCGCTCGCGCGCACCCTGGCCCCCATAGCTCAGGGGATAGAGCACTGCCCTCCGGAGGCAGGGGCGGAGGTTCGAATCCTCCTGGGGGCACACCTTCCCATATCCCGTGTTGGTGCGGAGAGAGGCCGGTCCCGTCCGCGGGGCCGGCCTCTCGTGCGTCCGGGGCGCATGCCCGGCCGCCGCGTCCCGTGCCGATGCCGATCCGGCTGCCGGTGCGCCCTCGCGGCCCGCTGACCGATCTCCCGCGTCGTCGCCTCGACGCACGCGCGACAGCGGTGCGGAGGACGCGGAGAACACACGCGGCGGGGCCCGAGACGGGTCTCGGGAACCCGCCGCGTGGTGCTGGGCCCAACTGGGGGAGCGGGCCTGCTGACGAACGTAGTCGGGGTCGCGCCCGACGACCACGCCGTGCGGTACTGGAGAAAACCAGTGCCATCCCGACCAATCCGATCGCCGCGGGGCGTCGAAGGCGCCCCCTCCATGGGGCATCATGCGCACCCGCGGCCCGGGGCGCACCTCTCCGTCCGTCCGCGCGCGGTCCGCTGCCGGGGCGCTGCCGGTCGGTCGGCCTAGGCTCGGCGCATGGCAGACGACGACGACTCCACCCCCATCCGCGACCTCCTCACGGGCGCGAAGCCGAAGCCCCACGACTTCCCCGAGCTCGACCTCGAGCGGCTGCCCGAGGACCCGATCGACCTCGTGATCGCGTGGATCCGCGACGCCGTGGCCCACGACGCCGCCGAGCCGAACGCCGTGGTCCTCGCCACCGCCGACGCCGAGGGCCGCCCGAGCGCGCGCACCCTCCTCCTCAAGGACGTGACGCCCACGGCCGACGACGAGCCGGGCGCGCTCTGGTTCTCCTCCCTCGCCGACAGCCCCAAGGGCCGCGACCTCGAGGCGAACCCGCGCGCGGCGCTCGTCGCGTACTGGCGGGAGCGCGGGCGGCAGATCCGCGCGACCGGCCCCGTCCTCCACGGCGACCGCGAGGTGAGCGAGCGCGACTTCCTCGCCCGCCACCCGGCGTCGCGCGCCGAGGTCATCGCGGGCGACCAGAGCGAGCCGATGCCCGACGCGGAGGAGCGGGACGCCCGCGTCGCCCGGGCGCGCGAGGCCGTGGACGCGGATCCGGAGCTCGTCGCCGAGTCCTGGCGCGCCTACGTGCTCCAGCCCCGGGTCGTCGAGTTCTGGCAGGCGACCGAGGACCACGGGCAGCTGCGGATCATGTACCGCTCCGGCCCCGACGGGACCTGGTCGCACGCGCTCGTCTGGCCCTGAGGTCCGGCCGGCCCGCCGTCCGCGCGCCGGCGTCGCCGTGAGTGTGTTGCGGAACATGACGGCCGACGCGCGGCGGCCCCGCCGACCCCGCACACTGGATCCATGCCCGCTCCCTCCCGCCGCCTCGCCGTCGTGCAGGTGACCCGTTCCCGTCCCGAGGCCGTCGCGTACGACGCGCTCGTGCAGGGCCTCAACGCGCGCGTCGCGGAGGTCGCCGGGGACGTCGGCTGGATGGTGGAGAACATCGCCGCGGAGGACGTGGGCGTGGAGGCGCTGCTCGAGCGCACGCGCGACGCCGACGCGGTCGTCATCATGGGCGGCGAGGACGTGGCGCCCCGCTTCTACGACGGGCTCGCCGACTACGAGGGCCGCTCCCCGCACCGCGAGGTGGCGGACGCCGGCCAGATCGCGCTCGTGCGCCGCGCGGTCGCGGAGGGCACGCCGCTGCTCGGCATCTGCCGCGGCGCGCAGATCGTGAACGTCGCGCTCGGCGGGACCCTGCAGCAGCACATCGAGGGCGTGGGGGAGCACCGCAACGACGCGGTCGAGATCACGGCCGTGATGCGCGACCACGACGTGCGGGTCGCGGCCGACAGCCGGCTCGCGCGCGTCCTCGGGTCGACCGCGCTCGTCGTGCGGAGCGCCCACCACCAGGCCGTCGACCGGCCGGGCGCCGGCCTCCGGGTCGTCGCGGTCGCGCCGGACGGCGTGCCCGAGGCGGTCGAGCACGAGACCGCGCCCATCACCGGCGTGCAGTGGCACCCGGAGGACGCGGCCGCCGCGACCGACCAGCTGCCCGCGCTCCTGCGGGCGCTCGCCGACGAGTGCGCGCTGCGCGAGCCCGTCGACGCCGCACGGGTCGCCGCCGCCTGATCCCCCGTCGGCCACCCCGGCCGACCCGCGTCCCGTGCGACCGCCCGCCGCGCGGGTGCCACGATGGACGCATGCGCCGCGACGTCTCCTCCTCCCTCGAACTGCAGGTGTCCGGCGAGAGCGAGATGGCCTTCGCGGTCGCCGTGGCGCGGGGCGCGGACATCGCGTCCGAGTCGCTCGCCTTCGCCCTCGACGGCGTGCCCGTGGAGGCGACCGAGGTGGTCGACCGGCACGACACGCGCCTGCACGTGCTCACGAGCGGCGCGGGCGTCCTGACCATGGAGTACCGCGCCACCGTCACGGGCCGCCGCGAGCCCGCGCCCCTCGACGACGTCGACCTCTGGATCTACCGCCGGCCGAGCCGCTACTGCGAGTCGGACACCCTCTTCCCCACGGCGCGCGGCGAGTTCCGCGGCCTCGACGGCCTGCCGCTGCTCGCCGCCGTGCGCGCGTACGTGGCGGACGCGCTGCGGTACGCGCCGGGATCCAGCCTCCCCACCGACGGCGCCGTGCGCACGCTGCTCGCGCGCCGCGGCGTCTGCCGCGACTACGCCCACCTCGTCATCGCGCTGCTCCGGGCCCGCGACGTGCCGGCGCGCCTCGCCGCCGTGTACGCGCCGGGCCTCAGCCCCATGGACTTCCACGCCGTCGCCGAGGCGTGGGTCGACGGCGCCTGGCACGTCGTGGACGCCACCGGGCTCGCGCCGCGGCAGAGCCTGCTGCGCATCTCGACGGGGCGCGACGCCTCGGACACGGCGTTCCTCAGCAACACGAGGAGCCTCGTCACCATCTCCCGGATGGAGGTGCTCGCCACGGTCGACGAGCTGCCGGCCGACGACGGCACGGCCCCGCTGCGCCTGGGCTGAGCGTCCGCGGCTGCGGTCGCTGCCGTGACCCGCGCGTCGGTCCGCCGGGCCCCCGGGTCAGCCCCCGACGGTCCTCAGCACGGCGTTGCCGAGGTCGGCGTGGTCGCCGGGCTCGTAGAACGACCCGGAGCGCATGACGACCATGTGCTTCGAGGAGTAGATGGTCGCGACGCCCGACGCGTCCTGCAGCTCGAAGTACGCCTCGACGCCCGAGGGGTACCCGGCGATGGGGTCGGCCTGGAGGATCGCGGCGTCGCGCCGGGACTTCAGCTCGGCCGCCACGGGCTGGGCCGCGTCGATCTCGATGGCCGTGCCGTCCGACGAGCGGAACGCGCACGCGACGCCCTGCATGGCGAGCACGTCCTCCCGGAGGCCGTCCTCCGCCGCGTCGGCGGGCAGCGCCTCCTCGGTGAAGCCCGGGCCGAAGGACGCGAGGTCGGGCAGCAGCTGGGCGCACGTGACGCCCACCGGCGTGCCCTTGGGCGGCGCGGGCGTGGGGGAGGCGCTCGGGCGGGCGCCCGACGCGCCGCCCTCCGCGGGCTGCCCGCCGTCGGCGCCGGCGGAGGGGGCGGGCGCGGAGGTCTGCAGGGGGCCGGGGTTGGTGCAGCCGGTGAGCAGGAGCGCCACGGCGAGCCCGACCGCGGCGGTGGTCGGGACGATGCGGGTGCGGGCGGGCGCGGGGAGGCGGACGGGCATGGTGGTGCTCCTTCGGGTCCGGACGCGCCGCGGGTGCGGCGCTCGGCGCGCGGCGTCGTGCCACGAGCGGGAGGCGGGATCGACACCCTACCGAGAGCGCGCCCGACCCCGCTGGGTCCCTCCCGAGGCGACCGACCGGCGCCCCGCCCGGCCGCTCCCCGCGGGGCGCCGGAGCCGTGCCGGGGCGCCGGTAGGATCGATCCCCATGACGACCCCTGACCTGACCGGCGCACTGTTCGACATCGTGTCCGGGACGGCGGGACGACGACCGGGCGGGGACGCCCTCGAGATCCGCCCCGACATGGTCGTGCTCGAGCGCCCGCGCAACCGCGACCACGGCGACTGGGCCACCAACATCGCCATGCGCATCGCCAAGCCGCTGGGGGAGAGCCCGCGGGCGCTCGCCGCGGAGATCGCGGAGGCGCTCGGCGCGCTGCCGCAGGTCGCGAAGGTCGACGTCGCCGGGCCCGGCTTCATCAACATCACGCTCGAGGCGGCCGCGGCCGGCGCCCTCGCGCGCACCATCGTCGACGCGGGCCCCGCGTACGGCCGGGGCACGACCCTCGAGGGGATCCGCATCAACCTGGAGTTCGTCTCGGCGAACCCCACGGGACCCATCCACCTGGGCGGCGTGCGCTGGGCGGCCGTCGGCGACAGCCTCGCCCGCATCCTCCAGGCCGAGGGCGCGGACGTCACGCGCGAGTACTACTTCAACGACCACGGATCCCAGATCGACCGCTTCGCCCGGAGCCTCCTCGCGAGCCACCTCGGCGAGGACACGCCCGAGGACGGCTACGGCGGCGCGTACATCGGCGAGATCGCCGAGCGCGTGGTGGAGGGGTACGACGGCGACCTCGACGCCCTGCCGCGCGCCGAGCAGCAGGAGGTCTTCCGCAGCGCCGGCACCGAGCTCATGTTCGGCGAGATCAAGCAGAAGCTGCACGACTTCGGCGTCGACTTCGACGTGTTCTTCCACGAGGACTCGCTGCACGAGTCCGGCGCCGTCGACCGCGCCGTCGCGCGCCTGAAGGAGCTGGGCCACGTCTTCGAGGAGGACGGCGCCGTCTGGCTCCGCACCACCACGTTCGGCGACGACCGCGACCGCGTGGTCATCCGCTCGACCGGCGAGCCCGCCTACATCTCCGGCGACCTCGGCTACTACCTCGACAAGCGCGAGCGCGGCTTCGAGCAGAACATCATCATGCTGGGCGCCGACCACCACGGCTACGTCGGCCGCATGATGGCCATGGTCGAGGCGTTCGGCGACGTCCCCGGCGTCAACCTGCAGATCCTCATCGGCCAGATGGTCAACCTGCTGCGCGACGGCGAGCCCGTGAAGATGAGCAAGCGCGCCGGCACCATCGTCACCCTCGACGACCTCGTCGACGCCGTGGGCGTGGACGCGGGCCGCTACTCGCTCGTGCGCTCCTCCGCCGACCAGAACCTCGACATCGACCTCGCGGTGCTCGGCAAGCGCACCAACGACAACCCCGTCTTCTACGTGCAGTACGCCCATGCGCGCACCTGCGCCGTGGACCGCAACGCGGAGGCCTCGGGCGTCGACCGCTCCGCCTTCGCGCCGGAGCTGCTCACGCACGCCACCGAGTCGGCGCTGCTCGGGCTCCTGCAGGAGTTCCCGCGCATCGTCGCGCAGGCCGCCGAGCTCCGCGAGCCGCACCGGGTCGCGCGCTACGTCGAGGAGCTGGCGGGCTCCTACCACCGCTGGTACGACAGCTGCCGCGTCGTCCCGCGCGGCGACGAGGAGGTCACCGACCTGCACCGCACGCGCCTGTGGCTGAACGACGCGGTCCGGCAGGTCGTCGCGAACGGCCTGGACCTCGTGGGCGTCTCCGCCCCCGAGCGCATGTAGGGAGCGGATCATGGCGGGGCGGTTCCTGGGCACGGAGGTCTTCGAGGCGCCCGAGCGGCGCGATCCGCGGGAGGCCCGCCGGCGACGTCGCGGCCCGCGCGGCGGCGCCGTCGTCATCTGGCTGCTCGTGCTGGCGGTCATCGGCGTCGGCCTCGCCTTCGGGCTGCGGATCATCGACCAGACGGTCCGCGGCGTCGCCGAGGACCAGGCGGAGCAGCGCATCGCCGAGCAGCTGCCCGGCCGCGTGTCGGGCAAGGTGAACGTGTCCATCCAGGGCGACTGGGTCATCCCGCAGCTCATCCGCGGCACGCTCGACCGCGTGGTGCTCGACGGGCCGAACCTCCAGGCGGACGGCACGCCCTTCCAGGCGCACATCGTGGCCACCGACGTGCCCACCGACCAGGAGCGCACCGTGGGGGACGTGGTCGCCACCGTGTCGATGGACCAGGCGCCCGCGAGCGCGCTGCTGGCGAAGACCGCGGGCACCCCCGCCGACCTCCGCTTCGGCGACGGCACGCTCGGCTACTCGGGGTCCACCCGCGTCCTCGGCATCACGTTCGGCTACGACGTGGCCGCGACGCCCGTGCTGCAGGACCCGTCCACCGTGGTCATCACGCCCGCCGAGGTGTCGCTGCAGGCCGGCGACTTCAAGGTCGACCTCGCGCAGACGATCCAGGGGATCCGCGACGTCACCTACCCCGTGTGCGTCGCGCAGTACCTCCCCGCCGGGGTCGGCGTGCAGGACGTGACCATCGCGGACGGGCGCGCCTCGATGACGGTGGAGTCGTCGTCCGTGAAGCTCACGCGTGAGTCCCTCGGCGTCACCGGCAGCTGCGGCTGACCGGCGCGACCAGCCCGGTGGAGCCGGCCCGCACGGCCCGGCCGCGGCCGGCGTCACATGCACCGGGGGCCGGTCCGCGCCTCGGTAGGATGCTGTCACCGCCCCCTCCTTCCGGCTCCAGGGACCACACCGGGTCCGCTCGCCATCCCGCACGTCCGCCCGCGTACGAACAGGTGACCTCGTGACCGCGAACCCGCTGGCCCCGTCCTGGCTGCAGCCCCCCGTCGACGCGAACGCGCTGGACCCCGCGGTCTGGTCCCGCGGCACGACCCGCGACGACGACGGCGGGATCCGCATCGCCGGCATCCCGGCCACCGAGCTCGCCGCCCGCTTCGGCACGCCCGTCTACGTGGTGGACGAGGACGACGTCCGGTCGCGCGCCGCCGAGACGCTCGCCGCCTTCACGCGGGAGGCCGCCGCCGTCGGCACGACCGCGCGCGTCTACTACGCCGGCAAGGCGTTCCTCAGCATCGAGGTCGCCCGGTGGATGGTCGAGGAGGGCCTGCACATCGACGTCTGCTCCGGCGGGGAGCTGGCCGTCGCGCTCGCCGCCCGCGCGGATCCCGCCCGGCTCGGCTTCCACGGCAACAACAAGTCCGTCCCCGACATCGACCGCGCCGTCGGCGCCGGCATCGGCCAGATCGTCATCGACAGCGCCATCGAGGTCGAGCGCGTCGCCGCCGCGGCCGCCGCGCACGGGCGCGTGCAGGCCGTGCGGCTCCGCGTGAACAGCGGCGTGCACGCCCACACGCACGAGTACCTGGCGACCGCGCGCGAGGACCAGAAGTTCGGGATCACGCTGGCCGACGCGCCCGAGCTCGTCGCCCGCATCCGCGCCCACGCCTCCCTCTCCTTCACGGGCCTGCACGCGCACATCGGCAGCCAGATCTTCGAGACCGACGCGTTCGTCGAGTCCGCCCGCCGGCTCCTCGACCTGCACGAGCGGCTCCTCGCCGACGGGGAGGTCGCGGAGCTCAACCTCGGCGGCGGCTTCGGGATCGCGTACACCTCGGTCGACCGGCCGGTGCCGGTGCCCGAGATCGCCCGGCGCCTCGCCCGGATCGTGGCCGACGAGTGCGCCCGGCGGGGGATCGCGGTGCCCGTCATCGCGGTCGAGCCCGGCCGCAGCATCGTCGGCCCCTCCACCGCCACGCTCTACACGGTCGGCACCGTCAAGGACGTGCTCGTCACGGTCGGCGGCGTCGACGGCGCGGTCGCCGAGGCGGAGTCCGCGACGGGCGACGTCGAGGACCCGCGCATGGCGGAGGAGGCCGAGACCGCGATCCGCCGCTACGTGAGCGTCGACGGCGGCATGAGCGACAACGCGCGGCCCGCCCTCTACGGCGCCGACTACTCCGTGCGCCTCGCGAGCCGCTCCTCGGACGCGGAGCCGGCGCTCGTGCGCGTCGCGGGCGGGCACTGCGAGAGCGGCGACCTCGTCGTCCTCGCCGACTACCTGCCGGGCGACGTCGCCCCTGACGACCTGCTCGCCGTCCCCGCCACGGGCGCCTACTGCTGGGCGCTCGCCAGCAACTACAACTGGATCGGCCGCCCGCCCGTCGTCGCCGTGCGCGACGGCGAGGCGCGCGTCATCGTCCGCGGCGAGACCGTGGACGACCTGCTGGCGCGCGACGCGGGCACGCCCGTCGCCGCATCCCCCGACGTGAACGGAGCACGATGATCGAGTACCGGAACCTGCGCGTGGCCCTGCTGGGCTGCGGCTCGGTCGGCACCCAGGTGGCGCGCCTCATGCGGGAGCACGGCGACGAGCTGGCCCAGCGCGTGGGCGCCCGGCTCGAGCTCGTGGGCATCGCGGTGCGCGACGCCGAGGCGCCGCGCGACCCGTCCGTTCCGCGCGAGCTGCTCACCACCGACGCGGAGTCCCTCATCCTCGGCGCCGACATCGTCATCGAGCTGATGGGCGGCATCGAGCCCGCGCGCACCCACATCCTCGCGGCCATCTCCTCCGGCGCCGACGTCGTCACGGCCAACAAGGCCCTGCTCGCCACGCACGGCCCGGAGCTCTTCGAGGCGGCCGAGCAGGTCGGCGCGCAGCTCTACTACGAGGCCGCCGTCGCGGGCGCGATCCCGATCATCCGACCGCTGCGCGACAGCCTCGCAGGCGACCGGGTGCAGCGGATCCTCGGCATCGTCAACGGCACGACGAACTACATCCTCGACCAGATGGACTCCCACGGGCTCGGCTTCGACGAGGCCCTCGCGACGGCCACCGAGCTCGGCTACGCGGAGGCGGACCCGACCGCCGACATCGAGGGCCACGACGCCGCCCAGAAGGCCGCGATCCTCGCGAGCCTCGCCTTCCACACGCGCGTGCCCGTCGAGGCCGTGCACCGCGAGGGCATCACGAGCCTCTCGACCGCGCAGTTCGCGTCGGCGCGCAAGGCCGGCTACGTGATCAAGCTGCTCGCCATCTGCGAGCGCCTCACGCATCCCGCCACCGGCCGCGACGGCGTCTCCGCGCGCGTCTACCCGGCGCTCGTGCCGCGCGACCACCCGCTCGCCGCCGTCCACGGCGCGAACAACGCCGTGTTCGTCGAGGCCGAGGCCGCCGGCGACCTCATGTTCTACGGCGCGGGCGCCGGGGGAGTGCAGACCGCGTCCGCCGTGCTCGGCGACGTCGTCTCGGCCGCGCGCCGCCACGTCGTCGGCGGTCCGGGCGTCGCCGAGTCGACGCACGCGGACCTCGAGACGCTGCCCGTCGGCGCCATCACGACCCAGTACCAGATCACGCTGCAGGTGGCGGACGAGCCGGGTGTGCTCGCCCGCATCGCGCACCTGTTCAGCGAGCAGGGCGTCTCCGTGGAGACGCTCGAGCAGACCACGCACCAGGCGCCCGTGGCGGGCGGGGCGGGCGACCGACCCACCGCTAGCCTGGTGATCGGCACGCACCGCGCCACCGACGCGGCCCTCCGGGCCACCGTCGACGCGGTGTCGAACCTCGACGCGGTGACGGCAGTCGCGAGCGTCCTCCGAGTAGAAGGAGCCTGATGGCCCACCAATGGCGCGGACTGCTCCGCGAATACGCCGACCGCCTCGACGTCACGGACGCCACCCCGATCATCACGCTCGGCGAGGGCGGCACGCCGCTCATCCCCGCGCCCGCGCTGTCGGCCCGCACGGGCGCCGACGTGTGGGTCAAGTACGAGGGCATGAACCCCACCGGGTCCTTCAAGGACCGGGGCATGACCATGGCGATCTCCAAGGCCGTCGAGCACGGCGCCAAGGCCGTCATCTGCGCCTCGACGGGCAACACGTCCGCGTCGGCCGCCGCCTACGCGACGCACGCGGGCATCACGGCCGCGGTGCTCGTGCCCGAGGGCAAGATCGCGATGGGCAAGCTCAGCCAGGCCGTCGCCCACGACGCGCAGCTGCTCCAGGTGCGCGGCAACTTCGACGACTGCCTCGACATCGCGCGCGAGCTCAGCGCGAACTACCCGGTGCACCTCGTCAACTCGGTGAACAACGACCGCATCGAGGGCCAGAAGACGGGCGCCTTCGAGGTCGTCGAGGTGCTCGGCGACGCGCCCGACTTCCACTTCATCCCGGTGGGCAACGCCGGCAACTACACCGCGTACACGCGCGGCTACCGCGAGGACCTCGAGGCGGGCAACGCCACGAGGCTGCCCCGCATGTTCGGCTTCCAGGCCGCGGGCAGCGCGCCCATCGTCGACGGCGCCATCGTCAAGGACCCCGACACGATCGCCAGCGCGATCCGCATCGGCAACCCCGCGTCGTGGAAGCTCGCCCTCGAGGCGCAGCTGCTCACCGACGGCTACTTCGGCGCGATCTCGGACGCGCGCATCCTCGAGGCGCACCGCATCCTCTCCGCCGAGGTCGGCATCTTCGTCGAGCCCGCGTCGGCCATCAGCGTCGCCGGCCTCCTCGAGCGCGCCGAGGCCGGGCAGATCCCGAAGGGCGCGCGCGTCGTCCTCACGGTCACGGGCCACGGCCTCAAGGACCCGCAGTGGGCGCTCCGCACCGCCGACGGCTCCGACGTCGCCCCCACCAGCGTGGGCGTCGACATCGCCGAGATCGCGGGCGTGCTCGACCTGGTCGCGTCGTGACCGACGGTCCGATGACCTCGGCGCTCCCCGTCGGGCGGCGCGTGCAGGTGCGCGTGCCCGCGACGAGCGCCAACCTCGGCCCCGGCTTCGACACGCTCGGCCTCGCCCTGGCGCTGTACGACGACCTCACGGTCACGGTGCGCGACGAGCCCGGCGCCACGGTCGACGTCCGCGGCGTGGGCGCTGGTGAGGTCCCGACCGACGCGACCAACCTCGTGGTCACCGCCATCGCCCACACCTTCGCCGCGTTCGACCAGCCGATGCCCGGCCTCGACCTCGTGGCCGAGAACCGCATCCCGCACGGCCGGGGCCTCGGCTCCTCCGGCGCGGCCATCGTCTCCGGGATCATGGCGGCGCAGGGCCTCCTCGCCGACACGGTCGAGATCGACGCCGACGCGCTCCTCCGCCTCGCCACCGAGATGGAGGGCCACCCCGACAACGTCGCGCCCGCGCTCTTCGGCGGCCTCACCATCGCGTGGGTCGACGGGACGGGCCCGCAGCACAAGAAGCTCGCCGTGCACCGCGGCGTCTCGCCGCTCGTGCTCGTGCCCGTCGCGACCATGTCCACGGCGCTCGCCCGGAGCCTCCAGCCCGACTCCGTGCCGCACGAGGACGCGATCTTCAACGTGTCGCGCTCGGCGCTGCTCATCGCCGCGCTGATCCAGAGCCCCGAGCTGCTGCTCGCCGCCACCGAGGACCGCCTGCACCAGGACTACCGCGCGGCCGCGATGCCGGAGACCAACTCCCTCATCCGCCTGCTGCGCGAGGCGGGCTTCGCGGCCGTCGTCTCCGGCGCCGGCCCCTCGCTCCTCGTCCTCGGCAGCGACCCCGGACAGCGGCTCACCGCCGCCGAGCTCGTCGCGGAGCACAGCGCGACGCCGTGGCAGGCGCTCATGCTCGCCGTCGACGTCAAGGGCTGCACCGTGCAGGTCGTCGACGCGGGATCCGCGCCCCGCAGCTGAGCCCCGCCCGGGGATCCGGGCCCCGGCGCGCCGTTCCCCCCACGGCCCGGCCGCCGGGTGCTAGGCTCCACACGACCTCGAGATCAACGGATCCACGCACGTGCGTCGGAGATCCGGTCCCGATGGTCGTTCTCACCACTCACCCGCTGTCGCCTCTGCAAGATCCCGTGCCTTCGTGCCCGACAGCAGCTCCGGACGGAATCAGACCGTCCGCCGCTTTCGCAGAGGCACACGCGATCGGCTCTCCTCCGCACGGGCTTCGTCCCGGCGGATCGGGGAAAGGACCCACGAACATGACCGATGTCGACACCCGCGCCACCGCCGCGGACCTGAGCGCGCTCCGCGTCTCCCAGCTCCAGGCCATCGCCTCCGAGCTCGGGATCCCGGGCGGCTCCAAGCTCCGGAAGGGGGAGCTCGTGACCGCGATCTCCGAGATCCAGGCCGCCCGGGGGCTCACCGTCCCCGCCGACGAGGCGGCTCCCGCCTCCGACGCGTCCGCCGAGGACGGCGACGCGACCACCGCCGAGGCGCCCGTCGCCGAGACCGCGCCCGTGGCCGACGCCGCGCCCGTCGCCGAGCAGGCGCCCGCCGCGGCGCCCGTCCTCGAGGACGCCGCTCCCGCCGAGGACGCCGCTCCCGCCGAGGACGCCGCTCCCGCCGAGGCCGCGCCGACCGAGGCGCCCGTCGCCGAGGCCGCGCCCGCCGCCGAGCAGCCCGCGCGCTCCGGCCGCGGATCCCGCCGCGCCACCACCCCGCGCATCGTGCCCGAGCGCATCGAGGAGCCCGCCGAGGCCACGGCCGTCGCCGAGCCCGCGGGCACCGGCCTCGAGGCCCGCATCGCGCAGGCCACCGGGGGCCGTGCCCCCTCCGCCCGCACGCAGGCGCCCCGCACCTCGGACACCCGCGGCGACGAGACCCGCACCGAGGCGCCCGCCGGACGCCGCGGATCCCGCCGCGCCACCAGCGCCGGCGTCGTGGACCCCGCGACCGAGGCCCCGCGCCAGGCCGCCCAGCACGTGAACAGCGGCCAGACGGCCGACCAGCTCGTCCCCGCGGAGTCCGAGGCCCCCGCCGCCGAGGCCCCGACGGACGAGCAGGCCCCGACGCAGCGCTCCGGGCGCGGCCGCCGCCGCGGCGGACGCGACGCCCAGGACGGCGCCGCGCAGGACGCGCCCGCCGAGACCGCATCCGCCGACGAGGCGCCCGCCGCCGACGCGCAGGCGTCCGGCGACGACCGCGACGCCGACGCCCAGGACGGGCGCGACGGCCGCGAGGGACGCGAGGGCGGCCGCAACCGCAGCCGCAACCGCCGCAACCGCGACCGAGGCCGCGACCAGGACGACCAGCAGCAGGGCGGCCGCGAGCAGGCGCCCCGCGAGCAGGCGCCCCGCGAGCAGGACGCCGACGACGAGGCGCAGGAGGAGGCCCGCACGGGCCGCGGGCGCCAGAACGGCCGCGGCCAGGGCGACCGCACGCAGGACGTGCGCGCCGACCAGGCCCGCGCCGACCTCGGACGCGACGAGGAGCGCGGCGGCCGCAGCCGGTACCGCGACCGCAAGCGCGGCCGCGGCCAGGGCGGCGACGACTTCGAGCCCGAGGTCACCGAGGACGACGTCCTGCTGCCCGTCGCGGGCATCCTCGACGTGCTCGACAACTACGCGTTCGTCCGCACGAGCGGCTACCTGCCCGGCACGAACGACGTCTACGTCTCGCTCGGCCAGGTCAAGAAGCACTCGCTGCGCAAGGGCGACGCCATCGTCGGCGCCATCCGCCAGCCGCGCGAGAACGACAGCCAGAGCCGCCAGAAGTACAACGCGATCGTGAAGATCGACTCGGTCAACGGCCTGCCGCCCGAGGAGGCCGCGAACCGCGTCGAGTTCGGCAAGCTCACGCCGCTGTACCCGCAGGACCGCCTCAGCCTCGAGACCGAGCCCGCGAAGCTCACCACGCGGATCATCGACCTCGTGGCGCCCATCGGCAAGGGCCAGCGCGGCCTCATCGTCTCGCCGCCCAAGGCCGGCAAGACGCTCGTGCTCCAGGCCATCGCGAACGCCATCGCCACCAACAACCCCGAGGTCCACCTCATGGTCGTGCTGGTCGACGAGCGTCCCGAGGAGGTCACCGACATGCAGCGCACGGTGAAGGGCGAGGTCATCGCCTCCACCTTCGACCGTCCCGCCGAGGACCACACCACGGTCGCCGAGCTCGCCATCGAGCGCGCCAAGCGCCTCGTGGAGCTCGGCCACGACGTCGTGGTGCTGCTCGACTCCATCACCCGCCTCGGCCGCGCGTACAACCTCACGGCCCCCGCGTCCGGCCGGATCCTCTCGGGCGGCGTCGACTCGTCGGCGCTCTACCCGCCGAAGCGCTTCTTCGGCGCCGCGCGCAACATCGAGCACGGCGGATCGCTCACGATCCTCGCCACCGCGCTCGTGGAGACCGGCTCCAAGATGGACGAGGTGATCTTCGAGGAGTTCAAGGGCACCGGCAACATGGAGCTCCGCCTCTCGCGCGCCCTCGCCGACAAGCGCATCTTCCCCGCCGTCGACGTCAACGCCTCCGGCACGCGCCGCGAGGAGATGCTCATGGGCGCCGACGAGGTCAAGGTCAGCTGGAAGCTGCGCCGCGCCCTCGCCGGGCTCGAGCAGCAGCAGGCCCTCGAGATCGTCCTCAGCCGCCTCAAGGAGACGACGTCCAACGTCGAGTTCCTCATGAAGGTCCAGGCCTCCATGCCCAACACCGCCAACGGCCAGTCCCACCAGAGCCACGGGCACGGCGCGCACGAGAAGGGCTGACCGCGGTGTTCGAGTCCGTCGTCCAGCTGCTGGAGGAGCACGAGGAGCTCCAGCAGCAGCTCGGCGACCCCGAGCTGCACGCCGACGCGTCGCGCTCGCGCAAGGTCAACCGCCGCTACGCGGAGCTCAGCCGGATCGTCGCCGCGCACGCGGAGTGGACCCAGCTCGGCGACGACCTGGCGGCCGCGCGCGAGCTGGCCGAGGAGGACCGGGCGTTCGCCGACGAGATCCCCGGCCTCGAGCAGGCGCTCGACGCGGCGCAGGAGAAGCTCCGGCGGCTCCTGATCCCGCGCGACCCCGACGACGCGCGCGACGTCATCATGGAGATCAAGATGGGCGAGGGCGGCGCGGAGTCCGCGCTGTTCGCCGCCGACCTGCTCCGGATGTACCTGCACTACGCCGAGTCGCGCCGCTGGAAGACCGAGGTCCTCAGCCAGACGCAGAGCGACCTCGGCGGCTACAAGGACGTGCAGGTCGCCATCAAGGGCACCTCGGACGACCCCGCCCTCGGCGTGTGGGCGCACCTCAAGTACGAGGGCGGCGTGCACCGCGTGCAGCGCGTGCCGGCCACCGAGTCGCAGGGGCGCATCCACACCTCGGCCGCGGGCGTGCTCGTGATCCCCGAGGTCGAGGAGGTCGAGGAGGTCGCCATCGATCCCAACGACCTCAAGATCGACGTCTACCGCTCGTCCGGCCCCGGCGGCCAGTCGGTCAACACGACCGACTCCGCCGTCCGCATCACCCACCTGCCCACGGGCATCGTGGTCGCGATGCAGAACGAGAAGAGCCAGCTGCAGAACCGCGAGGCCGGCATGCGGGTGCTCCGCGCGCGCGTCCTCGCGAAGCAGCAGGAGGAGATCGACGCGGAGGCCTCGGCCGTGCGCCGCAGCCAGATCCGCACGATGGACCGGTCCGAGCGCATCCGCACGTACAACTTCCCGGAGAACCGCATCGCGGATCACCGCACGGGATACAAGGCGTACAACCTCGACGCCGTGATGAACGGTGCCCTCGACCCGGTCGTGGAGTCCTGCATCCTGGCCGACGAGGAGGCGCGGCTCGACGCGCTCGGGACCGACGCGTGACCCGTGCGCAGGCCGCGCGCGGACCCGTCGCCCGTGGCTGACGGGGAGGGCGTCCCGGACACCGTGGACGCCCTCCGCATGCGCGTCGGCCGGGCGCTCGCGGCGGCCGGGATCGAGGATCCCGCGGTCGACGCGGAGCTGCTCGTCGGGCACGTCCTCGGCCTCAGCCGCGGGCAGGTGCAGTCGCGCGCCATCACGCGCGCGGCCGTCGACTCCACGGACGCCCGGCGCGTCCTCGAGCTGACCGCCCGTCGGGCCCGCCGCGAGCCGCTGCAGCACATCACGGGCGTGGCGCACTTCCGGTCCCTCGAGCTCCTCGTGGGTCCCGGCGTCTTCGTGCCGCGGCCCGAGACGGAGCACGTGGCGCAGCTCGCGATCGACGCGCTGTCGGCCGCGCCGGGGGACGCGCCCGTCGCGGTCGACCTGGGCACGGGATCCGGCGCGCTCGCGCTGGCCCTCGCCACCGAGGTGCCCCACGCGCGCGTGCACGCGGTCGAGGTCTCTCCGGCCGCGCACGCCTGGACCGCGCGCAACGTCGCCCGGCTCGCGCCCCGCGTCGACCTCGTGCTCGGCGACCTCGCCGACGCGTTCCCCGCGCTCGACGGCACGGTGTCCGTCGTCGTGTCGAACCCGCCCTACATCCCCGTGGACGCGGTGCCGCGCGATCCCGAGGTGCGGCTGCACGATCCCGCGCTCGCGCTGTACGGCGGCGCGGACGGCCTCGACGTCGTGCGGCTCGTCTCGGCGACCGCCCGGCGCCTCCTGCACCCCGGCGGCGCGCTCGTCATCGAGCACGGCGAGCTGCAGGGCGACGCGATCCGCGCGCTCCTCGACGCCGACGGCTGGCGCGCGACCGCGACGCACCAGGACCTCACCCGCCGCGATCGCGCGACGACCGCGCTGCGCTGACGCGGATCACGCGCCCGCTCCGCCGGGCGGCGCAGGGCCCGGTCAGCCGGCCTGCGCCTGCGCCCGGATGAACGCCTCGACCGCGGGCAGCAGGTCGCCGTCGCCGCGCACGTGATGCCCGTGGATCCCGAGCCCGCGCGCCGACTCCACGTTGTCGAGCCGGTCGTCCGCGAAGAACGTCCGCCCGGCCGGCTGCCCGTAGGCGGCGAGCACCCCGCGGAACACGGCGGGATCCGGCTTCCGGGCGCCGTACCCGCTCGAGGTCCGCAGGTGCTCGACGCCGAACAGCGGCACGAGCTCACGCGCGAGCTCCGGCAGGTGCCGGGCGGCGAGCGCGTTGTTGTTGGTGAGCAGCGTGATCCGCCCCGCCTCCCGGGCCCGCGCCACGGCCTCCAGCGCCGCCGGGCGCACGACCATGGACGCGCGGCGGCGGCGCACCCACTCGGCCTCGTCCAGCTCCACCCCGACCGCGGCGCAGAACGCGGCGAGGTACGCGTCGGCGTCGAAGCGGCCCGCCTCGGCGGCCCACTCGCCCTCGTCGTTGTACCAGCGGCGGCGGAGCTCCGGGAGGTCGTGGCCCGTCGCCGCGGTGATCCGGTCGGCCGGCCCGCGCCAGTCGTGGTCGTAGAGCACGTCGTCCATGTCGAACACGAACAGGAGCCCGTCGGGCGCGGGGGAGGAGGGCGCGGAGGTCATCACGCCCAGTATGCGGGGGCGCACGCCACGCGGGTCCGCCGCTCAGGGGCGGGGCCGGTCGCTCGGCTACGATGAGCGACGACATGGCGCGCATCTACGACTGCTCAGTCGACACCGACCTCCTCACCGGCATGAGACTCGCCCGACAGGCGGTGGGCCGCGGCGAGGTCGTCGTCATCCCCACGGACACGGTCTACGGCGTCGCGGCCGACGCCTTCAACCCCGAGGCGGTGCAGCGGCTGCTCGACGCGAAGGGCCGCGGTCGCGACGCCCCGCCGCCCGTCCTCATCCCCGGGCAGTCCACGCTCGACGCCCTCGCGGACTTCGTGCCCGACGTCGTCCGCCGCCTGGTGGACGAGTTCTGGCCGGGCGGCCTCACCGTGATCCTCGTGGCGCAGCCGTCGCTCGTGTGGGACCTCGGCGAGACGCGCGGCACCGTCGCGCTCCGCATGCCCGCCAACTCCTTCGCGCTCGAGCTCCTCGCGGAGACCGGGCCGCTCGCGGTGTCGTCCGCCAACAAGACGGGCCGGCCCGCCGCGGCCACCGCGCAGGAGGCCGCCGAGCAGCTCGACGACGCCGTCTCGATCTTCCTCGACGGCGGCGCCGCCGGGGGAGCGGCCTCGACCATCGTCGACGCGTCGCGCGTCACCCAGGCGGGCGGTCGTGTCCGCATCGTCCGCGAGGGCGCCGTCACGCGCGCGCAGATCCAGCAGCTCATCGGCGACGAGCTCGAGCCCGTCGTGGCCGCGCCGTCCGAGCCGGAGGCGCGCGACGCGGACGCCGACGCCGCCGCAGCCGACGCTCCCGCCGAGGCCGACCGGCCCGACGAGGTCGAGGCGCCCCGCGGCATCGCGAGCGGCGCCGAGCGCACCGACGGGTCCGCGGATCCCGCCGCCGTCGCCGCGCCCGCGGCCGAGGCGCCCGCCGCCGGCCCCACGTACCCCGCCTTCGTCGAGCCCGACGCCGAACCGGCGTCCGCGGCGCCGGCCGACGCGCAGCCCGCCGACGCGCCGTCGTCGGCCGAGCCCCCCGCGGATCCGCCCGCGCACCCCCGGTGACCTACTACGCGGCCATGGCGGTCGTGTCTGCGGTCATCACGCTCGTCCTCTCGATGGTCGTCATGAAGCTCGGCTACCGCTACCGGCTCTACCCCGCGATCCGGGCGCGCGACGTCCACACGCAGCCCACGCCCCGCCTCGGCGGCGTCGCCATGTTCGCCGGGATCCTCGTGGCCTTCGCCGTCGCCTCGCAGGTGTCGTGGTTCGGCCTGGTCTTCGAGCGGCCCGGCCCCGTGTTCGCCATCCTCGGCGCCGCGCTCATGATCGTGGTCATCGGGGTCCTCGACGACATCTACGACCTCGACTGGATGATCAAGCTCGCCGGCCAGATCCTCGCCGCCGGCCTCCTCGCCTGGCAGGGCGTCGCCATCTCGTCGCTGCCCATCGGCGGCCTCACGGTCGGGTCGTCCCAGATGTCGATCATGCTGACGATCTTCGCGATCGTCCTCGTCATGAACGCCGTCAACTTCATCGACGGCCTCGACGGGCTGGTCGCCGGCGTCGCGATCATCGCGAACGGCGCGTTCTTCCTCTACAGCTTCCTGCTCTCCGACACCGCCACCGGCCAGACGGAGCGCTTCAACCTCGCCTCGCTCATCAGCGCGATCCTCATCGGCGCGTGCCTCGGCTTCCTGCCGTTCAACTGGCACCCGGCGAAGCTCTTCATGGGCGACGCGGGCGCGCTGCTGGTCGGCCTCCTCATGGCCACGAGCGCCATCGCGGTGACGGGCGAGATCGACCCGAACCCGGAGACCTTCGGCCGCTCGCAGCTGCTGCCCGCGTTCCTGCCGATCCTCCTGCCGTTCGCGATCCTCATCGTCCCGCTGCTCGACTTCGCCCTCGCCGTGTTCCGGCGCCTCAAGGCCGGCAAGTCGCCGTTCAGCGCCGACCGCAAGCACCTGCACCACCGCCTGCTCGACATGGGCCACTCGCGCCTGCACGCGACGCTGATCTTCTACGCGTGGACCGGGGTCGTGTCCGCCGGCTGCCTGCTCATGTTCGTCGTCCAGCCCTACGCCTGGGGCGTCGGCTTCATCGCGGTGGGCATGGTCGCCTGCGCGGTCGTGACCCTCGCCCCGCTCAGCCGACGCAAGCGCCTCGAGGCCGCCGCGCAGCTCGTGCCCGCCGACGCCGAGTCGGAGGACGCCGCCGCGTACGACCCGCTCGACGAGGCCGCCGTCGACCGCCCGCTCGCGCGACTCACCGAGTCCGAGCTCCAGGCCGTCGAGCGCGAGCACGCCGACCTCGCCACCGGGGCCAACGCGACCCGATCCACCGACGCCCCGCACGCCGGGAACAGCAAGGAGACCCCATGACCGACACCCCGAGCGCGCCCGGCCCCGCGGAGCAGCCCGCGCGGAAGGACGTCTTCGCGCGCATCCTCATCGGCGGCGCCGTGCTCGCCCTGGCCATCGCGGTGGTCGGCGGGATCGTCGGCTTCGCGGTCGACGGCGGCCGCGGGCTCCTCAGCGCCGTGATCGGCAGCGCCATGGCCCTCGTCTTCCTCGGGCTCACGGCCGGCAGCATCCTCTTCGCGAACCGGTTCCAGTCCTCGCCGATCTACCCGACGATCTTCTTCTCGGTGGTGCTCGGCGCCTGGCTGCTGAAGTTCGTGGTGTTCCTCGCCATCGCCCTGGCGCTCAAGGAGCAGCCCTGGATCAACCTCGTCGTGCTGTTCGTGACCGTGATCGTGGGCGTCGTGGGCGCCCTGGTGATGGACATGATCGTGATCACCAAGGCCCGCGTCGGCTACGTCAGCGACGCGCGCCTGCCCGGACGCTAGGCGCGCGCCGCCCGGCCGTCGGCAGGGGGGACGCGATTAGTCAGGGCACCCTCATTGTTGATAGTCTCTCTCGTGACGATTCCCGTCGGGCCGTGCCCAGAACCACCTCACGCCGGCGTCTTCTCACCCCATCCGTTCGTCGCCGCGAGAGCTCGCGCTCCACGCCCCGAAACAGGAGATAGCGCTGTTAGCCACCGCTGCACCCAGCATCATCACCCTCGCCGCTGAAGACTCGGGTGAGGGGTTCCACGCTCCCACGCTCTCGGAGTTCTTCCCGCCGATCGCCTTCTTCGAGGGCACGGGCTTCGACCTCAACCGCATCATGCTCATCAGGCTCCTGGTGATGGCGGTGCTGGTGGTCCTGTTCGTCGTCGGCACGCGGAAGCTCGCCCTGGTCCCCGGCCGAGGCCAGAACCTCGTCGAGATGGGCGTCGACTTCGTCCGCGTCAACATCGCGGAGGACATCCTCGGCAAGAAGGACGGCCGTCGGTTCCTCCCGATCCTGATGACCATCTTCTTCCTGGTCCTCGGCATGAACCTCACCGGCGTCATCCCGTTCCTCAACATCGCGGGCACGTCGGTCATCGGGCTCCCGCTGCTCCTGGCGCTCGTCGCCTACGTGACCTTCATCTACGCCGGCATCAAGGACCGGGGCGCGATGTTCTTCAAGAACACGCTGTTCCCGGCCGGCGCCCCGAAGGCGGTCTACCTCCTCCTCACGCCCATCGAGTTCCTCTCGACGTTCATCATCCGGCCGGTCGCGCTCACGCTCCGACTCCTGATGAACATGCTCGTGGGGCACCTCCTGCTGGTGCTCTGCTTCTCCGCGACGTGGTTCTTCCTCTTCGAGGCGCAGGGCGCGCTCAAGATCCTGGGCGCCGGCACCCTCGTCCTCGGATTCGCGTTCACGCTCTTCGAGCTGCTCGTCGCCGTCCTGCAGGCCTACATCTTCGCCCTCCTCACCGCCGTCTACATCCAGATGGCCGTGGCGGAGGAGCACTAAGCGATCTCGTCGACCAACGAGATCACCCAACCGGAAGGAAACCCCAGTGGACCCCATCATCACCGCCGAGATCACCGGCAACATCGCGACCGTCGGCTACGGCCTCGCAGCGATCGGCCCCGGCATCGGTGTCGGTATCGTCGCCGGCAAGACCGTCGAGGCCATGGCCCGCCAGCCCGAGATGGCCGGCAGCCTCCGCACCACGATGTTCCTCGGCATCGCGTTCTCCGAGGCGCTCGCGCTCATCGGCCTCGCGACCTACTTCATCTTCACCAACTAGGGGACACGCACATGCTCACGCCCCACAACGTGATGGCGGCAGGTGAAGAAGCGCCGAGCATCCTCCTACCCGCGGTCTACGACATCGTGTGGTCGGCGGTCGTGTTCGTCGTCCTCCTGGTCGTCATCTGGAAGTACGCGCTCCCGCGCGTCTACGCCATGCTCGACGGCCGCACCGAGGCCATCGCCGGCGGCATCGAGAAGGCCGAGCGCGCGCAGGCCGAGGCCGACGCCGCGAAGGCCGAGCTCACCGCGCAGCTGGCCGAGGCACGCGCCGAGGCCGGCCGCATCCGCGAGCAGGCCCGCGTCGACGCCACGGCCATCGCCGCGGAGATCAAGGAGCAGGCCCAGGCCGACGCCGCCCGGATCACCGCCAGCGCGCAGCAGCAGATCGAGGCCGAGCGCCAGCAGGCGGTCGTCTCGCTCCGCTCGGAGGTCGGCTCGCTCGCGATCGACCTCGCGTCGGGCGTCATCGGCCAGAGCCTCACGGACGACCAGCGCTCCACCGCGCTCGTCGACCGGTTCCTCGCCGACCTGGAGGCCAGCGAGACCGCCGGCAGGACGGGATCCGCCAGCTGATGGGCAGTGCATCGCGCGCATCGCTGGACTCCGCCCGCCGCGTCCTCGCGGAGCTCGGGGGCGTCGACCTGTCGACGGCCGGTCAGCTCCTCGGAGCCGGCCGCGCCATCGGCGGATCCACGCACCTGCTCTCCGCACTGGCGGACACCGGCATCGCGCCGGAGGTCAAGCACTCCATCGTGGACCGGGTCTTCGGCGGCACCGTGCAGGAGCCGGCGCTCCGCGTCCTCCGTGCGGTCGTCGACGGCCGCTGGTCGTCGCACGACGAGCTGCTGGCGGGCATCGAGGAGCTCGGCATCCGCGCCGTGGCCATCTCGGCCCCCGAGGGCACGCCCCTCGAGGCCGAGCTGTTCACCTTCGGCCGGGCCGTGTCCATGGACGACGGCCTCGAGCTCGCGCTCGGCGACAAGCTCGGCGACGCCGAGGCGAAGTCGACGCTCGTCCACCGCCTCCTCGGCGGCCGGGCGTCCGAGCAGACCGTCGTGATCGTCGAGCAGCTCGTGCAGCAGCCCCGCGGCCGCCGCATGGGGGAGCTCGTGCGCCACGCCGCAACCCTCGTGGCCGACCAGGCGGGGTTCACCATCGCCACCGTCCGCGTCGCCTCGCCCCTGTCGCCCGAGCAGTCGGAGCGCCTCGCGCAGGCACTGAGCCGCCGGTACTCCCGGCGGGTCGAGCTGAACCAGGTCGTGGACCGCGACCTCGTCGGCGGCCTCCGCGTCCAGATCGGCGACGACGTCATCGACGGCAGCGTCGCCACCAGGATCAACGATTTGAGACTCCAGTTCGCCTGACCGGCGGGCGTCACCTCGGGAGCCGTCGGCTCCCGTGAATGCAAAGGGAAAGAAGATGGCAGAACTTTCGATCAGCCCCGACGAGATCCGGGACGCGCTCAAGGACTTCGTGCAGTCCTACGAGCCCGGCAAGGCCTCGACCACCGAGGTCGGGTACGTGCTCGACGCGGGCGACGGAATCGCCCACGTGCAGGGCCTGCCCGGCGTCATGGCCAACGAGCTCATCACGTTCGCCGACGGGACCCTGGGCCTCGCCCAGAACCTCGAGGAGAGCGAGATCGGCGTCATCGTGCTCGGCGAGTTCGCCGGCATCGAGGAGGGCATGGAGGTGCGCCGCACCGGCGAGGTGCTCTCCGTCCCCGTCGGCGACGGCTACCTCGGCCGCGTCGTGGACCCGCTGGGCAACCCCATCGACGGCCAGGGCGAGATCGCGAGCGAGGGCCGTCGCGCCCTCGAGCTCCAGGCGCCCGGCGTCATGCAGCGCAAGAGCGTGCACGAGCCCATGCAGACCGGCATCAAGGCGATCGACGCCATGATCCCGATCGGCCGCGGCCAGCGCCAGCTCATCATCGGCGACCGCCAGACCGGCAAGACGGCCATCGCGATCGACACGATCATCAACCAGAAGGCCAACTGGGAGTCCGGCGACACGAACAAGCAGGTGCGCTGCATCTACGTCGCCATCGGCCAGAAGGGCTCGACCATCGCCTCCGTGCGCGGCGCCCTCGAGGAGGCCGGCGCCATGGAGTACACGACCATCGTCGCGTCCCCCGCGTCCGACCCCGCCGGCTTCAAGTACCTGGCGCCCTACACCGGCTCGGCCATCGGCCAGCACTGGATGTACGGCGGCAAGCACGTCCTCATCATCTTCGACGACCTGTCCAAGCAGGCCGAGGCCTACCGCGCCGTCTCGCTCCTCCTGCGCCGCCCGCCGGGACGCGAGGCGTACCCCGGCGACGTGTTCTACCTGCACTCCCGCCTGCTCGAGCGCTGCGCCAAGCTCTCGGACGAGCTGGGCGCCGGATCGATGACGGGCCTGCCCATCATCGAGACGAAGGCGAACGACGTCTCGGCGTACATCCCGACCAACGTGATCTCGATCACCGACGGCCAGATCTTCCTCCAGTCCGACCTGTTCAACGCGAACCAGCGTCCCGCGGTCGACGTCGGCATCTCGGTGTCCCGCGTCGGCGGCGACGCCCAGGTGAAGAGCATCAAGAAGGTCTCCGGCACGCTGAAGCTCGAGCTGGCGCAGTACCGCTCCCTCGAGGCGTTCGCGATCTTCGCGTCCGACCTCGATGCGGCCAGCCGTCGCCAGCTCGCCCGCGGCGCGCGCCTCACCGAGCTGCTCAAGCAGCCCCAGTACTCGCCGTTCCCCATCGAGGAGCAGGTCGTCTCGATCTGGGCGGGCACCAAGGGCAAGCTCGACGAGGTCCCCGTCGAGGACATCCTCCGCTTCGAGCGCGAGCTGCTCGACCACCTCCACCGCAACACGGAGGTGCTGTCGCAGCTCAAGGAGAAGAACGTCCTCACCGACGACATCACCGACGCGCTCGACAAGGCCGTGGACCAGTTCAAGCTCGAGTTCCAGACGGGCGAGGGCAAGCCGCTCGCCTCCGTGGGATCCGAGAGGTTCGAGCCCGCCAAGGCCGAGGACGTCAACCAGGAGCAGATCGTCAAGGGCAAGCGCTGACGCGCTCGCCTCACCGATCCGCCACCGACCGAGACCGATAGGGAGACTCATGGGAGCGCAACTCCGGGTCTACACGCAGAAGATCAAGTCCGCGCAGACGACGAAGAAGATCACCCGCGCGATGGAGCTGATCTCCGCGTCGCGCATCCAGAAGGCGCAGCAGCGGATGGCGGCGTCCGCGCCGTACAGCCGTGCCGTCACGCGCGCGGTCTCGGCGGTGGCGACGTTCTCCAACGTCGACCACATCCTCACGACCGAGCCCGAGAAGGTGGAGCGGGCGGCGATCGTCGTCTTCGCCTCCGACCGCGGCCTGGCCGGCGCGTTCAGCTCCAGCGTCCTGAAGGAGTCGGAGCAGCTCGCCGAGCTGCTCCGCTCGCAGGGCAAGGAGATCGTCTACTACCTGGTGGGCCGCAAGGCCGTCGGGTACTTCAAGTTCCGGAAGCGCGCCTCGGAGCGCATCTGGACGGGCAGCACCGAGAAGCCCGAGTTCGAGATGGCGAAGTCCATCGGCGACGCGCTCGTGGAGAAGTTCGTGACCGAGGCGTCCGCGGGCGGCGTGGACGAGATCCACATCGTCTTCAACCGCTTCGTGTCGATCGCCACGCAGAAGCCCGAGGTCGTGCGGCTGCTGCCGCTCGAGGTCGTCGAGGGGGTGGAGGCTCCCGGTGACGGCGCCGTCCTGCCGCTCTACGAGTTCGAGCCCGAGGTGGGCGACGTGCTCGACGCGCTGCTGCCCGTCTACATCGAGAGCCGCATCTTCAACGCCATGCTGCAGTCGGCCGCCTCCGAGCACGCCGCGCGCCAGAAGGCCATGAAGTCGGCGAGCGACAACGCCGACAAGCTCGTGACCACGTACACGCGGCTGCGGAACAACGCGCGGCAGACCGAGATCACGCAGCAGATCTCCGAGATCGTCGGCGGCGCGGACGCGCTCGCCTCAGCCAAGTAAGACTTCCCCGCTTCACGAAAGAAGAGAGAGACAATGACTGACACCGCCACTGCGCCGGTCGACACCGACAGGGTGGCCGGCGTCGGACGCATCGCACGCGTCACCGGCCCGGTCGTGGACATCGAGTTCCCGCACGACTCGATCCCCATGGTCTACAACGCCCTGAAGACCACGATCACCATCGGCGAGGAGTCGACGGAGATCACGCTCGAGGTCGCCCAGCACCTCGGCGACGACCTGGTCCGCGCCATCGCCCTCAAGCCCACGGACGGCCTCGTCCGCGGCCAGGAGGTGCGCGACACCGGCGAGGCGATCTCCGTCCCCGTCGGCGACATCACCAAGGGCAAGGTCTTCAACGTCACCGGCGACATCCTGAACAACGTCGGCGGCGAGCCGATCGAGATCACCGAGCGCTGGCCCATCCACCGCAAGCCCCCGATGTTCGACCAGCTCGAGTCCAAGACGCAGCTGTTCGAGACCGGCATCAAGGTCATCGACCTCCTCACCCCGTACGTGCAGGGCGGCAAGATCGGCCTGTTCGGCGGCGCGGGCGTCGGCAAGACCGTCCTCATCCAGGAGATGATCCAGCGCGTCGCGCAGGACCACGGCGGCGTGTCCGTGTTCGCCGGCGTCGGCGAGCGCACGCGTGAGGGCAACGACCTCATCATGGAGATGGAGGAGGCCGGCGTCTTCGACAAGACCGCGTTGGTCTTCGGCCAGATGGACGAGCCGCCGGGAACGCGCCTGCGCGTCGCCCTGTCCGCGCTCACGATGGCGGAGTACTTCCGCGACGTGAAGAACCAGGACGTGCTGCTCTTCATCGACAACATCTTCCGCTTCACGCAGGCCGGCTCCGAGGTCTCGACGCTGCTCGGCCGCATGCCGTCCGCGGTGGGCTACCAGCCGAACCTCGCGGACGAGATGGGCGTGCTCCAGGAGCGCATCACGTCGACCCGCGGCCACAGCATCACGTCGCTGCAGGCCATCTACGTCCCCGCGGACGACTACACCGACCCGGCACCGGCCACCACGTTCGCGCACCTCGACGCGACGACGGAGCTCAGCCGCGAGATCGCCTCGCGCGGCCTCTACCCTGCCGTCGACCCGCTGACGTCCACCAGCCGCATCCTCGACCCGCGGTACCTGGGCCAGGCGCACTACGACACGGCCACCCGCGTCAAGGCGATCCTGCAGAAGAACAAGGAGCTCCAGGAGATCATCGCGATCCTCGGCGTCGACGAGCTCTCCGAGGAGGACAAGGTCACGGTCTCCCGAGCCCGCCGCATCCAGCAGTTCCTCTCGCAGAACACGTACATGGCGAAGAAGTTCACGGGTGTCGAGGGCTCGACCGTGCCGCTGAAGAACACCATCGAGTCGTTCTCGAAGATCGCCGACGGCGACTACGACCACGTCGCCGAGCAGGCGTTCTTCAACGTCGGCGACCTCGACGACGTCGAGCGCCGCTGGTCCGAGATCCAGAAGGAGAACGGCTGACATGGCCCGCGCTGATCTCACGGTGACCGTGGTGTCCGCCGACCAGCAGGTCTGGTCGGGGCAGGCGTCCATGGTCGTCGCGCGCACCAGCGAGGGCGAGATCGGCATCCTCGCCGGTCACGAGCCGCTCCTGGCGATCCTCGCGACCGGCAACGTCCGCATCACGCAGGACGGCGGCGCCGTGATCACGGCCGACGCCGACGAGGGCTTCCTCTCGGTGGAGAACGACAACGTGACCGTGGTCGCGCGCCAGGCCTCCCTGGTCGCGTAGCGCCGCGTCCGTCCGACGGCGGGCGGTCCCCTCGGGGGCCGCCCGCCGTCGTGCGTCCGGGTGGTCGCCGGGAGATGCTGCCGCGCCGTCATGCGCTCGGTCCCGTCGCGGCCGGACGGCCGCACGGCCATCCGGCGCCCCGGTGCTCCGGCCTCCGCGCGGCGCTCGCGTCGCCCTGCCCCGCCCTTCGACCGCCCCTTCCGTCCCGACACCCGCCCGGAGGTCCCGTGCTCGTCCTGCTGCCCCCGTCCGAGACGAAGCGCGACGGCGGCGAGGAGGGGTCGCACCTCGACCTCGAGCGGCTCGCCTTCGCGGAGCTGACCGCGGAACGGCGCACGGTGGTGCGTGCCGTGGCCGACCTCGCCCGGGATCCGGAGGCGGCGGCGCGCGTGCTCAAGCTCGGACCGCGCCAGGCCGGGGAGGTCGAGCGGAACCGCCTCCTGGAGTCGTCGCCCACCATGCCGGCGCTGCTCCGCTACACGGGCGTGCTCTACGATCCGATCCGGGCCGAGGGCCTCGACGCCGCGCAGTCCGCCTTCGCGGGACGTCACGTCGCGGTGCACTCGGCGCTCCTCGGGCCGGTGATGGCGATGGATCCCATCCCCGCGTACCGGCTCTCGCACGACAGCAGGGTGCCGGGGCTCCGGATGAAGGCCCACTGGGTCGCCTCGGTGCGCCGGGCCCTCGAGGGCGTGCCCGGCCTCGTGCTCGACCTGCGCTCGGAGGGCTACGCGGCGCTCGGACCGCGGCCCGGCCACGAGGACTCCGCCGTGGTCCGCGTCGTCGCACGCGGCGCGGACGGCACGGTGCGCGCGCTCAACCACTTCAACAAGAAGGCCAAGGGCGAGCTGGTGCGCGCGCTGATCCTCGCCGGGCGCGACCTCGGGTCCGTCGCCGAGCTGCTCGACTGGGCGGTGTCGGCGGGCATCGACCTGAGCCGCGGCGACACCGGCGAGCTCGTGCTGGTGGCAGCCCACGGCTGACGCTCGCGGCCCGTCTGCCGTCGGCGGCACGTCGCACGACGCGGGGGATCAGGCGGCCCGGTGGCAGCCGACGACGTGGTCGTCGACGAGCCCGGAGGACTGCATCAGCGCGTAGACGGTCGTGGGGCCGACGAAGCGCAGGCCGTGCGCCTTGAGCTCGCGGCTGAGCGCCGTGGACTCGGCGGTGACGGCCGGGATGTCGTCGGCGGTCGCGGGCCGGGGCCGCGTGGCCGGGTCGGACGCGTGCGCCCAGATCATCCGGTCGAGGGCGCCCTCGCCCCGCTCGTCGACGAGCGCGTGCACGGCCCGTGCGTTGCCCGCCGCCGCGAGGATCTTCGCGCGGTTGCGGATGATGCCGGCGTCGCCCATCAGCCGCTCGACGTCGTCCTCGTCCATGGCGGCGACGGCGTCGACGTCGAAGCCGTGGAAGACCTCCCGGAACCGCGGGCGCTTGCGGAGGATCGTGATCCAGGAGAGGCCGGCCTGGAAGCCCTCGAGGCACAGCTTCTCGAACAGCGGCCGGTCGCCGTGCAGCGGGCGGCCCCACTCCTCGTCGTGGTAGCGGCGGTACTCGGGATCGGCGGCCGACCAGGCGCAGCGGACGACGCCGTCGTCCCCGGTGACGAGCGACGGCCGGGTCACGAGGACAGCACCGATCCCTCGAGCGCGAGCAGCGACACCTTGGTCGTGATCCCGTCGCCCGCGCTGAAGCCGGTGACCCGCCCGTCGGCGCCGAGGACGCGGTGGCACGGCACGAGGATGCAGAGCCGGTTGGCGCCGACCGCACCGCCGACGGCCCGCGCCCCTCCGGGACGACCGGCTGCGAGCGCGAGCGCGCCGTACGTGGTGACGCCGCCGTGGGGCACGCGCGTGAGCGCCTCCCAGACCGCGACCTGGAACGCCGAGCCCGTGAGCCGCAGGGGCACGTCGAACGCGCCCCTGCGGCCGGCGAAGTACTCCTCGAGCTGGCGCGCCGCCTCGGCGAGCACCGGGCTCGGCCGGTCGTCGAGGTGGTCGAGCGGCAGGGCGCCCGCGGTGGCGATGGACAGGGACACGACGCGGTCGTCCTCGGCCACGAGCTCCAGGCGGCCGACGGGCGACGGCATCCGCAGGAGGGCGGCGTCGGCCGGGAGGGCGCCCGCGCGGCCGTCGGGCGTGCGGGGAGGGGCGATCGCGGATGCGGAGGGAGAGGGGGTCATGCGGCGACGGTACGACGTGCGCACCGGATCACCGCGGCGCCGCCGGGGTCGGGGGAGAGGGGACGCCGCGCCGGTCGGGGGAGGAGGCGGCGCCTCCGCGCCGCGGTCACCGGGAGCGCCCGTGCCCGTCCTGCGTGTGCACCTTCAGGTACACGAACGTCTCGGTGCTCACCACGCCGTCGAGCGCGCGGATGCGGGCGTTGAGCAGCTCCACGAGCTCCTCGTCGTCCTCGCAGACGACCTCGGCGAGGAGGTCGAAGGTGCCCGCCGTCATCACGACGTAGTCGACCGCGGGGATGGCGGCGAGGGCGTCCGCGACGACGCGCACGTCGCCGCTCACGGTCACCCCGATCATGGCCTGGCGGGTGAGGCCGAGCTGCTGCGGATCGGTGAGCGCGACGATGCGGATCACGCCGCCGTCGGTGAGCTTCTGCACGCGCTGGCGGACGGCGGCCTCGCTCAGCCCGACGGCCTTGCCGATCTCGGCGTAGGAGCGGCGGCCGTCCTCGCGCAGCTGCTCCACGATGGAGCGGGAGATCCGGTCGATCGGGAGCCCGCGGGCGGAGGGGCGCGGCGGCGTGCTCATCGTCCGAGCATGGCAGTCCGGCGGGGGTCGGGCAACCGGATCCGCGGCAGGCGGCCCTTCCCGCAGCGCGGATGCCCCTCCGCGACCGCGGATCCGCGGAGCGACGGCCTCCCGCGCACCCCTCGGGTGGGGCACGCCCGCGCGGTAGGATCCCTCTCAGCGCGTCCGACCGCCCGAGGCCCGACGCCGATCCGCCCGCCCGGGCGCCGACCCTCGATGGAGCCGATGACGTGAGCGAGGGCTCCCACCGATCCGCTCCCGCAGGCGCCGGACCCGCGGGCGTCGTGGTCGCCGTGCCTCACGCGGCCGTGCTGCTGCCCGCCGGCGTGCGTCCGCGCATCGTGGAGGACGTCTGGCGCGCGGTGCAGGATCCGGCCGTGCCCGCCGAGTCGATCGTCGCGGTCCTGCCGTTGCGCGGGCCGGACGAGGTCGCGTCCTTCGCGGTGGTCGTGCACGAGCGCGGCGACGCCGGCGGAGGGCTGAGCCTGCAGGTCGTGCTGCGGGGCGACGCGGTGCTCGACGTCGCGGTCGCCGGCGAGCCGGAGCCCCGGCGCCTGGATGCCCGGGACGCCCTGCCCTTCTACCTCGCGACGGTCGAGCGCGTCATCGCGTACCGCGCGGCGCGGGCCGCCGCTGAGGCGTCCACGGCGGCCCCGGACGGCCTGCCCCTGCGGGCCGGGGCGGCGGCGGGCGACGCGGTCGCCTGGGAGCCCGGCACGGTGTCGTCGACCGCCGCGGCCCCCGCGCTCGTCGCCACCGTCCTCGATCCGCCGCCGGCCGGCCGACCGTCGGCCCCCGCGTCCGCTCCGGCCGCCCCCTCCGGCCGCCGCCGCGGGGCGCACGCGCACCCCGACGCCGTCACGGACGCGGAGCCGCCGCGCCGCGCCGCCGCGGCCGGCGCCGCCGCGGCCGACGCCGCAGCGGGTCCCGACGCGGCCGCCCGTGCGCGCTCGGCTGGCGTGCCCACCGTCGCGATCCCCACGGCGCCCGAGGCCGACGGCCCCCGCGTCGTCCATGCGATCCGCATCCTCCGCGAGGACGCGACGGGCGGCGCATCGCCCGTCGACGCGGGGACCGAGCGCATCCCGCTCGACGTGCCCGTCCTCATCGGCCGCCGCCCGCGCCCGCCGCGCATCGTCCGGGGCGCGCCGCCGCGGCTGGTCGCGGTGCCCTCGCCGCTCGGTGAGATCTCGGGCACGCACCTGTCCGTGCGGCAGGAGGCGGGCGCCATCGTCGTGACCGACCTCGACTCCACCAACGGCACCGTCGTGCTCGCCCCGGGCGCCGAGCGACTGGCGCTGCGGCCCGGCGAGTCGCTCGTGGTGGTGCCCGGCACCCGCGTCGACGTCGGCGACGGCGTCGTCCTCGAGATCCTGTCGGCCCGATGACGGCCATCGGACCGGACGTCGTCGAGACCGCCCTCGCGCTGCCCGACGGCCGCACTCTCGTGCTCGGCTGGGCGTCGGCCACGGACCGCGGCCTCCGCCGCGACCACAACGAGGACAGCCTCCTGGCCGCCGTCCCCTACTTCGCCGTCGCCGACGGCATGGGAGGGCACGCGGCCGGCGACGTGGCGAGCGACGCGGTGATCCGCCGCCTCGCCGACGAGCAGGGCCGCGCCGAGGGCGGGTTCGCGGATCCCGAGGGCGTGGAGCCGGCGCTCGAGCTCGCCGTCGACGACATCCGCGAGGAGACCGGCGACCTCGAGCTGCACGCCGGCACCACCGTCACGGGCGCGTGCCTCACGCTCGTCTCCGACCGGCCGTACTGGGCCGTGTTCAACGTCGGCGACTCGCGCGTGTACCAGCTGCGCGGCGAGGTGCTCGAGCAGGTGACGGTCGACCACTCCGTCGTGCAGGAGATGGTGGACGCGGGCCGGATCACGCGCGCGCAGGCGGATCGGCACCCCGACGGCAACATCATCACGCGCGCGGTGGGCGTCGGCGACGCCGCCGAGGCCGACTACTGGCTGCTGCCCGTCACCGCGCGGCTGCGCCTGCTCGTCTGCTCCGACGGGCTGACCAAGGAGCTGGCCGACGCGGAGATCCGCGGCCACCTCCTGCGCGCCGACGACGCGTCGACCGCGGTGCGCGACCTCGTCGAGCACGCGCTGGAGAACGGCGGGCGCGACAACGTCACGGCCGTCGTGGTGGACGTGCTGCGGATCGACCCCGCACCCGACGGGACCGCGGCGCCCCGCCGCCGCTACCTGCGACGCTGATCCGCGCGGATGCCGGCGGCGGAGCGGTCGCGCGTGCCGCTACGCGTGCAGCGCCTCGTTGAGGATCGTGCCGCCCCCGCGACGCGGCACTGCCTCGACGGCGCCCGTCAGGGAGTTGCGGCGGAAGAGGATCCCCGGGAGCCCCGACAGCTCGACGGCCTTCACCTGGCGCACCTGGCCGTCCGCCCCCGGCGACTCGCCCGCGAGCCGGACCTTGGTGCCCGCCGTCACGTAGAGGCCGGCCTCCACGACGCTGTCGTCGCCGATGGAGATGCCGACGCCCGAGTTCGCGCCGAGCAGCGCCCGCGCGCCGATGACCACGCGCTCGGTGCCGCCGCCCGAGAGCGTCCCCATGATGGACGCGCCGCCGCCGATGTCCGACCCGTCGCCGACGACCACGCCCTGCGAGATGCGCCCCTCGACCATGGAGGAGCCGAGCGTCCCCGCGTTGAAGTTGACGAAGCCCTCGTGCATCACGGTGGTGCCGGGGGAGAGGTGCGCGCCGAGCCGCACGCGCGACGCGTCGGCGATGCGCACGCGGTCGGGCGTGACGTAGTCGAGCAGGCGCGGGAACTTGTCGACCCCGTGCGCGGCGATCCCGGCCCGCTGCAGCGAGGGGCGGAGCCGGTCGAAGTCGTCCGGGTGCACCGGCCCGGCGTTGGTCCACACGACGATGGGGAGGTGGCCGAAGATCCCGTCGAGCGAGATCGTGTTCGGTGCCGTGAGCAGGTGGCTGAGCAGGTGCAGCCGCAGGTAGGCGTCGGGCGTGGAGGCGGGCGGCGCCTGCAGGTCGATCTCGACGGTGACGATGTCGATCGTCACGCCGCGGCGGGGGTCGGCGACCGCGAGCTCCTCCACCCAGGCCGGCGCGATCCAGCGGTCGCGGCCCGCGGGCAGGGAGCCCAGCTCCGGCGCGGGGAACCACGTGTCGAGCACGGTGCCGTCGGAGGCGACGGTGGCGAGGCCGTAGCCCCACGCGGATCCGGTGGCGGGCGCGGTGGACGGGGTCGGAGCGGGGGAGGCCATGCGGCCAGCGTACCGATCGCCGCTCGTCGCCCGGGCGCTCTCCAGGACCGCGTCCGGCCCCCGACCTAGGATGATCCGCATGCCGACCGAGACACCCCCCGCGCCCGACCTCGACCTCACCGCCGGGAGCGTGGAGCTCACCCGGCGCATCTGCGACATCGAGTCCGTATCGGGCGACGAGGCCCCGCTCGCCGACGCCATCGAGCGCGCGCTCGCCGGCTGCGACCACCTCGAGGTGCTCCGCGACGGCGACGCCGTCATCGCCCGCACGCACCTCGGCCGCGACCGCCGGGTCGTCATCGCCGGCCACATCGACACCGTGCCGCTCAACCGCAACCTGCCCACGCGCACCGAGCACGACGGGGGCGTCGAGTACCTCTGGGGCCGCGGCACCGTCGACATGAAGGCGGGGGTCGCCGTGCAGCTGGTCCTCGCGGCCGAGCTCGCGGATCCCGCCTACGACGTCACGTGGATCTGGTACGACCACGAGGAGGTGTCCGACAGCCTCAACGGGCTCGGCCGCCTCGCCCGCACGCGCCCCGAGCTCCTCGAGGGCGACTTCGCGATCCTCGGCGAGCCCACCCGCGCCGAGATCGAGGGCGGCTGCAACGGCAACCTCCGCGTCGAGGTGCGCGCGTACGGGAAGCGCTCGCACTCGGCCCGCTCGTGGGTCGGCGAGAACGCCATCCACCGCATCGCGCCCGTGCTCGCCACGCTGGCCGCCTACGAGGCGCGCGAGGTGGAGGTCGACGGGCTCGTGTACCGGGAGGGCCTCAACGCGGTCGGCGTCTCGGGCGGCATCGCCGGCAACGTGATCCCCGACGAGGCGATGGTGCACGTCAACTACCGCTTCGCCCCGAGCCGCTCCGGCGCCGAGGCCGTCGAGCACGTCACGAGCCTCTTCCCCGGCTTCGAGGTCACGGTCGTCGACCTCGCCGAGGGCGCGCGGCCCGGGCTCGACGCCGAGATCGCGCAGCCCTTCCTCGCGGCGGTCGGCGGCGAGGCGCGTCCCAAGTACGGCTGGACCGACGTGGCCCGCTTCAGCGCGCTCGGCGTGCCCGCCGTCAACTACGGCCCCGGGGATCCGCTCCTCGCGCACCACGACGACGAGCGCGTCGACGTCGCCCAGATCACCTCGTGCGAGCGCGGCCTCCGGGCGTGGCTGACCGCGCGCTGACCCGGCCGGCCGCACCGGCGGAGGGCGCGCGCGAGCTGCCCGCGGATCCGGGCAAGGCCGCCGTCCGCGGGCGCTGGCCCTGGTGGGCGGGCGTGCTCGCGGTGTACGCCGCGTCGCGGGTCCTCACGTCCGCGCTCATGCTCCTCGCCGCCCGCACGCAGATCGCGTCGCCGTGGGGTCCCGCGTCCCCGAGCCTGCTGCAGTTCGCGACGTTCTGGGACACCGGCTGGTACCGCACGATCCTGCTGCGCGGCTACCCGTCCGTCCTCCCGGTCGACGCCGCCGGCCACGTGCAGCCGAACGCGTGGGCGTTCATGCCCGTCTACCCGGCCGTCGTGCGCGTCGTCGAGGTCGTGACCGGCGCGACCTTCGAGCAGGCCGCCGTCGCCGTGTCCCTCGTGGCGGGCGCGGGCGCCGTGCTGGTGCTGCACCGGCTCCTGTCGCGGTTCCTGCCGCCCGGTGCGGTGAGGACGGCCGTGGTCCTCGTCTGCGTGGCCCCGCTGTCGCCGCTGTTCCAGATCGGGTACGCGGAGAGCCTGTCGGCGCTCGTCCTGCTGTGGGCGCTGCTGCTCCTGGTCGACCGGCGCTACGCGGTGCTCGTCCCCGCCGTCGTGCTGCTCGCCTTCACCCGGCCGCTCGGCGCGGCCTTCGCGCTCGCCCTGGTGCTGCACATCGTCCACCGGCTGCGGACGGCCGGCGTCGACCCGTTCCCCGTCGCGGAGCGGGCGCGCGCGGGAGCGGCCGCGGTCGCCGCCGGGGGCGCCGCGCTCGCCTGGCCCGTGATCGCGTGGATCCGCACGGGCTCGCCCACCGCCTACACCGACACCGAGCTCGCCTGGCGCGCGGGCTACACGGGCTTCCGCCACCTGATCCCCTTCGAGCCCTGGTTCGACGGCGCGGCCTTCTGGATCGGCGGCCCGGCAGGCGTGATCGCCGTGGTCCTCGTCGTGGCGGTCTCCGCCGGGATGCTGCTCCTGCCCGCGGTGCGCGCGCTCGGCCCCGAGCTCCGCATCTGGGTCGCCGCGTACGGCGTCTACCTGCTCGCCGTCTTCTTCCCGCAGTCGAGCCTGTTCCGCCTGCTGCTGCCGATGATCCCGCTGGCCGGCGCCCTCGCCCTGCCGCGGTCGCGCGCCTACCGGGTCGCCCTCGTGCTCGCGGCGATCGCCGGGCAGTGGCTCTGGATCGACGTCGTCTGGCGCATGACCACCGCCGACTGGACGCCGCCGTGATCCGCGTCGCGCCCCCGTCCGGCGTCCGCGCGCGCCCCCTCCACCGCCGGTCGGCGACGCGGCGGCCGTAGCACGGCGCCGCGCGTTCATCGGGGGACGTGTCCATGCGGGATAATGGAGTCACATCCACGAAAGGGGAGCCGAATGGCAGCCATGAAGCCCAGGACCGGCGACGGACCGATGGAGGCCGTGAAGGAGGGCAGGCTCATCATCGTGCGCGTGCCCTTGGAGGGTGGCGGCCGTCTGGTCGTCTCCGTCAACGACGCCGAAGCGAAGGAGCTTCACGACGCCCTCGCCGCGGTCACCAGCGCGAGCTAGTCGACGAGCGCACCACGCGACACCGCCCGCCCCGTCATCGACGGGGCGGGCGGTGCCGTTCTCGGGCGTCTCCCGGCGGGAGGCCGCCGTCAGCGTCCGGTCTTGGCGATCTGGAGCAGCCCGTCGCCCGCGGGGGTGAGCGCGGCCACCACCGCGCCCGATCCCGCGGTCTCCTGCACGAGCGTGCGGAACGCCGCGGTCTGCGCGTCGCGCGCGGCCGGGTTCTGCACGCGTCCGCGCCAGAGCGCGTGGGGCACGAGCACGAGGCCGCCGGTGCGCGCGAGGCGCAGGCCGTGCTCGACGTACTCGATGACCTGACCGGGATCCGCGTCCACGAGCACGAGGTCGTAGCTCGCGTCGCTCATGCGCGGCAGCACGTCGAGCGCGCGGCCCGTGATGAGGCGCACGCGGTTGGCGGGCACCTCGGCGTCCGCGAGGATCTCGCGGGCCGCCTGCTGGTGGTCGAACTCGACGTCGATGCTCGTGAGGATCGCCCGCGGAGCGCCGCGGAAGATGCAGAGGCCGGAGACGCCGGCGCCCGTGCCGATCTCGATGACGCTCGTGGCGCGCGTCGCCGCGGCCAGGAGCGAGAGCTGCGCGCCGACGGCGGGGGAGACGGCCTCGATGCCGAGCTCCCGGGAGTGCTGGCGCGCCAGGGCGATGTGCTCGTCCTCGACGACGACGTCCTCGGCGAACTTCCACCCGGTCTCCTGGTCGGACACGCGGCACCTCCCTCTTCCGGGTCCCCAGGGTATCGGCCCGGGGAGTGCCGGCCGGACGGCGGCGACCGGCCCCGGCTGTCCGCGGAGCCCCCGACGGGCGGCCCGGGCTGACCGGACCCTGCGCGGGCGCGTGGATCGGGCGGAGATCGGGCGGCGACCGGCTAGCCTGTGATCATGTTCGGCCTGACGTTCGAGAAGCTGATGCTCATCGGCATCATCGCCGTGTTCCTGCTCGGCCCCGAGCGGCTGCCGATCTACACCCAGAAGCTCGCGGACCTGGTGAAGACCGTGCGTCGCATGGCCACCGGAGCGCGCGAGCGGATGCGCGACGAGCTGGGCCCGGAGTTCGACGAGGTCGACTGGAAGAAGCTCGACCCGCGCCAGTACGACCCGCGCCGCATCATCAAGGAGGCGCTGTTCGAGGACGAGCCCGTGGTCACCAAGCCGCGCGTCCCCGTGGAGACCACCGTCGCGCGCCGCCAGCGGCTCGAGCGCGAGGCCGCCGCCGCATCGGCGCAGCCCGCGCCCTTCGACGCCGAGGCCACCTGACCCGCGTCGATCCCGGTCTGCTCAGGCCGTCCCGCTGACGCGCGCGTCCACCGCGCGCGCCTCCTCCCGGAGCGCGTCGACGACCGCGCGCACCGACGGCCGCTCCGCCCGATCGGGTCGCAGCAGCACGTGCAGGTGCCGCTTCGACGCCACGCCCGACAGCCGCTTCACGACCACGCCGTCGTGCTCGCCTGCCGTGTAGCGCGGCAGCAGGGCGATGCCGTGCCCGGCGGCCACGAGCGACTCCGTGATCCGGGTGTCGCTGAACCGCTGCACGACGCGCGCCGGTGCCCCGACGGCCTGCTCGATGTCGAGGAGGATCCGGTCGAACGGCAGGCCCTGCGGCACGCCGATCCACGGCTCCCCGCTGAGGTCGGCCGGGCTGACGGAGGAGCGGCCGGCGAGGCGGTGGTCGGCGGGCATCGCGACATCGAGCGGCTCGACCATGAGCGGCACGATCACGAGGCCGAGACCCCGCCACGTGCCGGCGCCCGCGAGCGAGTGGGCGAGGACGACGTCGAAGTCCGCGGTGAGGTCGGCGAAGGCGCGGGAGGCCGGATCCCGGTCGCTGGCCCGCAGCGTGAGGTCGGGGATCCCGGCGACGCGGTCGAGCAGCCCGGGCAGCAGCATCTGCGCCGCGGTGGGGAAGGTGGCGAGGGTGACCTCGCCCGACGGCTGGTGCCGGAAGTCCTCCCAGAGCGCCTCCGCCCGCGCCACCGCCACCGCGATGTCGGTCGCCGTGCGGGCGAGCGCACGGCCCGCGTCCGTCAGCACGATCCCGCGTCCCGAGCGCTCCGTGAGGGGCACGCCGGCCTCGCGCTCCAGCACCTTGAGCTGCTGCGAGACGGCCGACGGGGTGCGGCCGGCGGCCCGGGCGACGGCGCCCACGCTGCCGCGGTCGGCGAGCTCTCTGAGCAGCTCGAGGCGGCGGATGTCCATGAAGGCAGGCTACACAACCGGGCAAGGACTATGAGCTTGTCCTGAACGATGCCCGGTGGTCTCATTGGTGGTGCGGCGGAATGCGCCGCCATCCGCCTTCCCGCAGGAGCACCACCATGACCGTCTTCCTCATCGCCGTCGCCGCCCTCTCCGTCTCCGCCATCGCCGGCACCGTCGTCGTCACCGCGCGCGACGGCTACCGCGCTGTGCCGACGCGCACGCACCGCAGCCACGTGTAGTCGGATCCCGACGCACGCACCAGGAGGACGGCAGCCCGCGGGCTGCCGTCCTCCTCGCATGTGAGGCGGGCGCTGCAAGGCCCGACCGCGGTGCGCGCAGCCGCAGCGCTACGAGACGGAGAGCCCGAGCCGCCGACCCGCGAGGCCGCGGCCGCGCGAGGCGAGGTGGTCGGCGACCTGCTGGATCCTCTGCGCCGCCGGGTCTCCCGGGTCGGCCAGCACGATGGGCGCTCCCGCGTCGCCGCCGCTGCGCAGCGCGACGCTCAGCGGCACGCTCGCGATGAGCGGCACGGGCACGTCCTGCCCGACGGAGAGCCGGCGCGCGACCTCCTCGCCGCCGCCCGTCCCGAAGAGCTCGAGCACGGATCCGTCGGCCTGCGCGAACCCGGCCATGTTCTCGACGACGCCGACGACGCGCTGCCCCGTCTGCCGCGCGACGAGCCCGCTGCGTTCGGCCACGTCGGCCGCGGCCGGCTGCGGCGTGGTGACCACGAGCACCTCGGCGTGGGGGAGCAGCTGCCCGACGGTGATGGCGACGTCGCCCGTGCCGGGCGGCAGGTCGAGCAGCAGCACGTCGAGGTCGCCGAAGAACACGTCGGTGAGGAACTGCTGGATGGTGCGGTGCAGCATTGGCCCCCGCCAGGAGACCGCGGTGCCGCCCGCGGAGTCGGGATCCAGGAACATGCCGATGGAGATGACCTTCACGCCGTGCGCGACGGGCGGCAGGATCATGTCGCCGACGCGCGTGGGCTGGGCCGTGCGGCCGTCGGCGCCCACGAGGCCGAGGATCCCGGGGATGGAGAAGCCGTGCACGTCCGCGTCGACGAGGCCCACCGCGAGGCCCTTGGCGGCCAGCGCGACCGCGAGGTTGGCCGTGAGCGTGGACTTGCCGACGCCGCCCTTCCCGCTCGTGACCGCGTAGACGCGCGTGAGGCTGTCGGAGCCGAACGGGATGCCGCGCTTCGCCGCGGGTCCGCGCAGCCGCTCGGTGAGGGCGCGCCGCCGCTCGGGGCTCATCACGCCCACCGTGAGCTCCAGCCGCGCGACGCCCGGGACCGCCTCGACCGTCTCGCGCACGTCGCGCTCGATGGACGTCGCGGCGGGGCAGCCGACGATGGTGAGCGCGATGTCGACGTGCGCCACGCCGCCGTCCTCGACGCGCACGTCGGAGACCATGTCGAGCTCGGTGATGGGACGGCGGATCTCGGGGTCGACCACGCCGACGAGGGCGCGGCGCACCGCGTCGGCCGTGAGCGCCGACGCCCCGGGGGCCTCAGCGGCCATGCGTCCTGCGGGAGGTGCCCTCGGCGTCGTCCGCCTCCGGGTCGTCGCGGCGGTCGAGCTCCTCGAGGAGCTGGCGGAGCTCCGAGCGGATGAAGTCCTTCGACGCGACGTCCTTCATCTGCAGCCGGAGCGACACGACCTCGCGGGCGAGGTACTCGACGTCGGCCACGTTGCGCTCGGCGCGCTGGCGGTCCTGCTCGATCTGCACGCGGTCGCGGTCGTCCTGCCGGTTCTGCGCGAGCAGGATGAGCGGCGCCGCGTACGAGGCCTGCAGCGACAGGATCAGCGTGAGCGCCGTGAAGCCGAGCGCGGCCGAGTCGAACCGGGCCGACTCGGGGCCGAACGTGTTGTAGCAGATCCACGCGACGCAGAACGCGGTGAGGCCCACGAGGAACCAGGGCGTGCCCATGCCGCGAGCGATGGACTCCGTGAACCGGCCGAAGCGGTCGCGGCTCGTGCGGTTGCGCAGCGGGAGGACCGTCGTGCGCAGTCCCTTGGGGGCGTCCAGGCGGATGTCGCGGTTACTCTGCCGTGCCACGGGGGATCCTCCGTCCTCGTCGTGGTCCTGCGGTGGGGATGGCGGCCGTGGCCGTGCCGTGGAACCGGGCGGTCGCGCGCTTGCGCGTCTCGCGTTCCGCGTCGGCGCTGCGCCAGTCGTCCGGCAGCAGGTGGTCGAGCACGTCGTCGATGGTGACGACGCCCACCAGGCGGTGGTTCTCGTCCACGACGGGCACGGAGACGAGGTTGTAGCTCGCCATGATGCGCGACACCTCGGCCGCGCTCGTGTCGGCGCGCACCGGTTCGAGACCCTGGTCGAGCAGCGTGCCGAGGCGCTCGTGCGGCGGGTAGCGCAGCATCCGCTGGAAGTGCACCATGCCGAGGAAGCGGCCCGTGGGCGGCTCGTACGGCGGCAGCGTGACGCACACCGCGGCGCCGAGCGTGGGCGCGAGCTCGTGTCGGCGGATGAGCGCGAGGCCCTCCGCGACGGTCGCGTCGCCGGAGACGATGACGGGATCCGTGGTCATGAGGCCGCCGGCCGTGTCGGGCGCGTAGCTGAGGAGCATGCGGACGTCGTCCGCCTCCTCCGGCTGCATGAGCTCGAGCAGCGCCTCGCCGCGCTCCTCGGAGAGCTGGGCGATGAGGTCGGCGGCGTCGTCGGGCTGCATCTGGTCGAGCACGTCGGCCGCGCGGTCGTCGTCGAGCGTGGCCATGATCTCCACCTGCTGCGACTCGGGCATCTCCTCGAGCACGTCCGCGAGCCGCGCGTCCGGCAGCTCCTCGGCGACCTCGAGGCGGCGGGCCTGGGGCAGGTCGAGCAGCGTGTTGGCGAGGTCGGCGGGGAGGAGGTCGGAGTACGCGGCGAGGAACTGCGAGGCGGACTGGGCGACGCCGGCATCCTGCAGCTCGGCGACCTCGTCCCACCCCGCGAAGAGCGTGGCGCCCTTGGCGAAGGGGGAGGGGCTCGTGCGCGGTCGGCGGCAGAAGAGCTGCGACACCTCCCACTCGGCCTGGCCGGACTCCTCGATGGCGACGTCCTCGATGACGGCGTCGCCGGATCCGTCGCGCATCTTCACGCGGCGCCCCAGGATCTCCGCGATGACGCGCACCTCGCCACCGCGCTGCTCGAAGCGGCGGAGGTTGATGAGGCCGGTGGTGATGATCTGTCCGGAGCCGATGCTCGTGACGCGGCCGATGGAGAGGAACACGCGGCGCTTGCCGGGGATCTCGACGATGAGGCCCACGACGCGCGGAGGGTCGTCCTTGCGGTAGACGACGAGCACGTCGCGCACGCGGCCGACGCGGTCGCCTGCGGGGTCGAACACGCTGCACCCGGCGAGCCGGGCGACGAAGACTCGGGAGGCGCTCACAGAGTCAATCTAGTCGCTCGCCCAGCACCCGCCCGGCCCCCGTGGAACACTGGACGGGTGACGAACCCCCTCCTCGGACGCCCCTCCCGCGCACGCATGCCGAAGCTGCCGCAAGGCGAGCCGGTGGCCACCTACGAGACCTACGACGAGGCGCAGGAGGCCGTCGTCGCGCTGGCGGAGGCCGACTTCCCCGTCACGCAGGTGAGCATCGTCGGCAACGAGCTGACGAGCGTCGAGCGCGTGACCGGCAAGCTCACCTCGGCCCGGGCCGCGGCCGCCGGCGCGGCGAGCGGCGCGTGGCTGGGCCTCTTCCTCGGGCTCGTGACGTTCCTCTTCTCGCCCGTCCCGAACTTCTCCGTGGTGGTCGGCGCGGTGATCATCGGCGTCGGCTTCGGCGCCATCTACGGGATCGTCAGCTACAGCATCACGCGCCGCCGACGCGACTTCACGTCGGTGATGCAGGTCACGGCCACCAGCTACTCGGTGGTCGTCGAGCCCGACTCGCTGAACCGCGCGCGGAACGTGCTCGGCATCGGCGGAGCGAGCACCTCCGTCTACGGCGAGCCCGTCGTCGAGACGCCGCCGGTCGCGCCCGCGCCCGCGTCGCGGCCCGTGGGGCGGTACGGGGAGCGCGTGCCCGAGCAGGGCGGATCCGACGCCCCCGAGCCGACCGCGCCGCCGACCTCCACGGACCGGCCCGTGGGCGAGCAGGGCGCGCCCGGGGCCTGACCCCGCGCGCCCCGCCCATCGCCCGGTCGGCTAGGCGCGTCCCGCCATCCACGCCTCGACCTCGTCGGCCGTGCGCGGGATGCCCGCGGACAGGTTCTCGGCGCCGTCGCGGGTCACCAGGATGTCGTCCTCGATGCGCACGCCGATGCCGCGGAAGCGCTCCGGCACCGTGAGGTCGTCCGGCTGGAAGTAGAGGCCCGGCTCGATGGTGAAGACCATGCCGGCCTCCACGACGCCGTCGATGTACATGTCGCGGCGTGCCTGCGCGCAGTCGTGCACGTCGAGCCCGAGGTGGTGGCTGGTGCCGTGCACCATGTAGCGGCGGTGGTGCTGGGCGTCGGCCTGGAGCGCCTCCTCCGCGGTGACGGGGAGCATGCCCCAGTCGGCGACCCTGCGGGCGATGACCTGCATCGCCGCGGCGTGCACCTCGCGGAAGCGGATGCCGGGGCGCACGATGGCGAGCGCCGCGTCGGCGGCCTCGCGCACGGCCTCGTAGACCTCGCGCTGCACGTCGGTGAACGTGCCCGACACCGGCAGGGTGCGCGTGATGTCGGCCGTGTAGTAGCTGTCGAGCTCCACGCCCGCGTCGATGAGGATCAGGTCGCCCGGCACGACGCGTCCGTCGTTCCGGGTCCAGTGCAGGATGCAGGCGTGCGGGCCGGACGCGGCGATGGTGTCGTAGCCCACCGTGTTGCCGTCCGCCCGGGCGCGCGCGTTGAACACGCCCTCGACCACGCGCTCGCCGCGGGCGTGCGCGAGGACCGCGGGCATGTCGGCGATCACGTCGGAGAAGCCGCGGCCGGTCGTGTCGACGGCCTCGCGCATCTGCCGGATCTCGTAGGCGTCCTTGACCAGGCGCAGCTCGCTGGCGTCGCGGGCGAGGCGGGCGTCGCCGTCGGGGGCGTCGCCATCGACGGCATCCGCGTCCGCGGTCGCGGCGCGGGCCGCGTCGACGCGGGCGGCGAGCGCGGCGTCGGCCTCGCGGATCACGCGGACGTCGCCGGGCGCCTCGACGGCCGCGTCGACGTCGGCCAGCGGCGCGGTCGCGATCCCCAGGTCGGCCGCGACCTGACGGAGCGAGGGGCGCGGGCCGATCCAGAACTCGCCGATCTCGGCGTTGGCGTAGAACTCGTCGCTGTCGCGGCCGGCGCGCTCGCGGAAGTAGAGGGTCGCGGCGTGCGCGGAGCCGTCGGCGGACGATCCCTCGGCCACGGGTTCGAGGACCAGGACGGCGCCCGGCTCGCTGTCGGCGCCCCAGCCGGTGAGGTGCGCGAAGGCCGAGTGCGCGCGGAACGGGTAGTCGGTGTCGTTGCTGCGCTGCTTGAGGCGGCCCGCGGGGATCACGAGGCGCGCGCCGACGTGCAGCGCGGAGAGGCGGCGGCGGCGGTCGGCGGCGAAGGGCGCCTGCTCGCGGGCGGGCGGGTCGACCTCGTCGCGGTCGGCCCAGCTCGAGGACACGAAATCGGCGAAGGCCGTGCTCGCGGGCGTGGTGCTGCGGTTGGAGGTGGCGCGGGGGACGGGGGCGGCGCCCGTGCCGGCGGGCGCGGCGACCACGGGCGCGGCGGTCTCGGGGGCGGCCAGCGGCGCGGCCGGGTCGGCGGCGATGTCGGCGGGGGCGGTCTCGGACGCGGTGTCGGTGTTCTCGGCCATCCGTCGATCATCCCACCTGCCGCCGCGCGGGTCGGGTGGAGGGGTCGCGTCAGCGCAGGGGGGTGAGCTGCGCCACGATCGGGCGGTGGTCGCTGCCGGCGCCGTCCCGGTCCTCGACGACCCGGAAGCCCGTGACGGCCCAGCCGGGCGTCGCCATGATGTGGTCGATGGGCGTGCCGAGGAGCGCGGGGATCCCGGTGGGCCAGGTGCCGACGGCCCCGTTACCCGAGGCGCGCGCCGCGTCCACGCACTGGCCGAGGTCGGTGACCTGGTCGCGCTCGGTCGGCGTGCCGCCGTACCGGCTCATGTGGTCGAGGGTCGCGTTGAAGTCGCCCGCGATGATCACGTTGCCCTCGTCGCAGCGCTGGCCGAGCCACGCGAGGTCGGAGCGCCAGTTCTCCATCTGCTCGGGGATGGGGGAGACGGGGTGCACGGCCATGATGACGGGCCCCACGCCGTCGACGGGCTCCATGATGACGGTCGGCAGCACGCTGGTGGTGCCCCGCGACTCGTCGAGCCGGTAGTCGCCGTAGGCCGCGCTGATGAGGATGGTGGTGGACCGCGCGGCGGCCACGTCGTCGAAGGCCGCGGTGCGGACCCACATCGGCCGGCCCGCCTCGCGCATGAGCACGGCGATCTCCGCGCCCGTCTCCTCGCGCGTCTCGGGGAGCGTGATGACGTCGGCGCCGGACTCGATGGCGAGGTCGGCTACGGCCCGCGCGCCCGTCGCGCCGCCCAGCGTGTTCCAGGAGAGGACCGTGACGTCCGCGTCCCGGGGCTCCGCGAAGGCGGTGTCGCCGAGGCCGCGGGTCGCGAGGACGGCGGAGTTGGCGCCGATGAAGAGGGCGAGCAGGGCGGCGAGGCTGCCGAGGAGCCGGCGGCCCGGGCGGATGACCAGGAAGAGGATCAGGGTCAGCACCAGCATCGCGGCGGCCGCGGCCACGAGCCCGCCGCGGATGGCGACGGCGTGCGCGACGAGGTAGGTCTGCTCGAGGCCGAGGAGCTGCGGCCAGGTGGCGACGAGGAGTCCTGCGGCGGTGATGAGGATGACTGCTGCTCCGACGACCCGACCCATGACGTCGTCCACACTATGGCGGCTCTCTGGGAGCGAGCCGTCGCGGCCCGCGGGCGGCGGGACCGCGGGATCCCGCCGCGTAGGATGGCGGGATGCCTGAGGAGCAGCCGGGTCCCATCGACCTGCACACGCACAGCTCCGTGTCGGACGGCACCGAGACCCCCGCCGAGCTCGTCGCCCAGGCCGCCTCCCAGGGCCTCTCGACCGTCGCGCTCACCGACCACGACTCGACGGCCGGCTGGGCCGAGGCGTCCGACGCGGCGCGCGCGCACGGCATCGCGCTCGTCCCCGGCATGGAGATGAGCACGCAGCTCGAGTACGCGAGCGTGCACGTCCTCGCGTACCTCTTCGACCCCGCGGACGTCGACCTCGCCGCCATGACCGCGCGCGTGCGCACCGAGCGCATGACCCGCGCCGAGGCGATGGTCGGCCGCATCTCCCGCGACTACGCGCTCACCTGGGCCGACGTGCTCGCGCAGACCACGCCCGGCAGCACCATCGGCCGGCCGCACATCGCCGACGCGCTCGTCGCCCGCGGGCACGTGCCGACGCGCACGGCCGCGTTCGAGAGCATCCTGCACTGGCAGGGCGGCTACTACCGGCCGCACTACGCGCCGGACCCGATCCTCGGCGTCGAGCTGATCACCGCGGCGGGCGGCCTCGCCGTCCTCGCGCACCCCGGCGCCCGGGGCCCGGAGCGCGTGCTGTCGGACTCGCGGATGACCGCGCTCGTCGCCGCCGGCCTCTTCGGCCTCGAGGTGCGGCACCGCGACAACCCGCCGGAGTCGCGCGTGCGCCTGACCGCGCTGGCGGAGCGGTTCGGCCTGGAGGTCACCGGATCCAGCGACTACCACGGCGCGGGCAAGCCCAACCGGCTCGCCGAGAACTCAACCGAGCCCGCCGTGCTCGCGCGCATCGTCGAGCGGGCGACCGGCTGGGCTCCCGTCGTGCCGGTGCCGACGGCCTGATCCCGCCACCGCCTCGACCCGTCCAGGGCGGCGCACGCCGAACGTGCCGAGGGGCCGCATCCGGATGGATGCGGCCCCTCGGCGCGTGCGGTGCGGGTGCGCGCTACGACGTGGCGGTCGGGCGGTCGCCGCCCGAGCGGCGGCGGCGGTTGCGCGAGCGCGGACGGGTCTGGCCGTCGGCGTGCGGAGCGTCGTGACCGCCGGCCGTGTTCGGCTGCTCGCTGCCGATGGCGGAGGTGGCCTCGGCGGGACCGGAGCCCGTGCTGATGGTGCGGGTGCGCGTGCGCTCGCCGCCGCGCTCGCCGCCGCGTCCGCCGGAGCGGTCGCCGCCACGGCCTCCGTCGCGTCCGCCCGAGCGGCCGCCGTCGCGCCCGCCGTCGGAGCCGCGGCTGCCGGGACGCTCGCGCGGGGTGCCGTCGGGGTTGACCGTGGGGGTCGCGCGGAGGCGGCCCTTGGATCCGGCCGGGATGTCGAGGTCGGTGAACAGGTGCGGCGAGGACGAGTACGTCTCGGTGGGCTCCGGCTGGCCGAACTCGAGGGCGCGGTTGATGAGCGCCCACTTGTGCAGGTCGTCCCAGTCGACGAACGTGACCGCGATGCCGGTCTTGCCCGCGCGGCCCGTGCGGCCGACGCGGTGCAGGTACGCCTTGTCGTCCTCGGGGATGGTGTGGTTGATCACGTGGGTGACGTCGAGCACGTCGATGCCGCGCGCCGCCACGTCCGTGGCGATGAGGATGTCCTTCTTGCCTGCCTTGAACGCGGCCATGGCGCGCTCGCGCTGCTCCTGGTTGAGGTCGCCGTGCACGGCGGCGGCGTTGAAGCCGCGGTCGTTGAGCTCCTCGACGAGGCGGGCGGCGGCGCGCTTGGTGCGCGTGAAGATGACGGTCTTGCCGCGGCCCTCGGCCTGGAGGATGCGGCCGATGACCTCGTCCTTGTCCATGTTGTGCGCGCGGTAGACGAGGTGGCGGATGTTCGCCTGCATGAGGCCCTCGTCGGGGTCCGTCGCGCGGATGTGGATCGGCTTCGTCATGAAGCGGCGGGCGAGCGCCACGATCGGGCCCGGCATGGTGGCCGAGAACAGCATGGTGTGGCGGACCGCGGGGGTCTGCGCGAAGAGCTTCTCGATGTCGGAGAGGAAGCCGAGGTCGAGCATCTTGTCGGCCTCGTCGAGCACCATCTCGCGCACGTCCTTGAGCGAGAGCAGGCGCTGGCCCACGAGGTCGAGGAGGCGGCCCGGGGTGCCGACGACGATCTGCGCCCCGGCCTTGAGCTGCTCGATCTGGCCCTCGTACGCCTTGCCGCCGTAGATGGAGACGACGCTGGTGGCGCGGTGCGCGGTGGCGATCTGGAGGTCCTCGGTGACCTGCACCGCGAGCTCGCGCGTCGGCACGACCACGAGGGCCTGCACGCCGGGCTCGGGGGTGAGGCCGAGCCGCTGGATGAGCGGGAGGCCGAACCCGAAGGTCTTGCCGGTGCCGGTCTTGGCCTGCCCGATGATGTCCTGGCCGGAGAGCGCCAGGGGGATGGTCTGCTCCTGGATGGGGAAGGGTTCGAGGATCCCGTGGTCGGCGAGCGCCTGGACCATGTCCTCGTCGATGTTCAGTTCGGTGAAAGTCACGTTGTGCCCTGTCTAGCGGTGCGGTCCACGCCCGGTCTGCTGTCCTGGGGGCGCGATGGGGCCCTTCCGTTGAGGGACCACGGGCGAGTTTAGCGGGCGGGGGCCCCGACGCCGCCTCCCGCTCCCTATACGCTGGCCACGTGCTCAAGATGTTCGGACGCCGGTCGACGACGATCGAGGCGCCGCGGGTCAGGTCCCGCGGCGAGTCGAAGCGCCGCGCCGCCGCGCCCACCGTGAGCGTGGACGACTTCTCGCCCGACACCCTCCGCTTCCTCGGCGCCGTCGCGTACCTGCAGCTCACCGTGTTCGAGACGCTCTCGCGCGCCGTGACCGAGGCGCCCGACCTCGCGGGCAAGGAGGCCGTCTCCACGGCCGCCGGCATCGCGCTCGGCAAGCACCAGGCGCTCGCCGCGGAGATCAAGCGGCTGGGCGGCGACCCGAGCGCCGTGATGGAGCCGCACCGCGCCGCCTTCGACCGCTTCACCGGCACCGTCCAGGGCGCCGACTGGTACGAGAGCCTGCTCTCCTCCTACATCACCACCGGTCTCCTCGACGACTTCTTCGTGCGCCTCGCCTCGGGACTGCCGTCGGACCAGCGCCAGCGCGTCGTCGTGCTGCTCTCCTCGGGCGTCGGGCAGCAGGGGATCGTGGACGCGGTGCGCGCCGGGATCCGCCGCGACCCGCGCCTCGCATCGCGCCTCGCCATGTGGGGCCGCCGCCTCGTCGGCGACACGCTCCTCGTCGCGGGGACGGCCATGCGCGCGTCCCTCGCCGACCCGGACGACGCGCGCGTGCACCTCGAGCCCGTGTTCGCGGGGATCATCACGGCCCACACCCGGCGGATGGACGCGCTCGGCCTCACGGCCTGACGCGCGCCCCCGACGCGACGACGCCCGGTCCCTCGCGGGGCCGGGCGTCGTGTCGTGCGGGCGGATCAGCCGCCGATCGCCTGCAGGTCGCGGGCATCCGCGGCGGCGCGCCGTCGTCCCACGGTCACATCGACGAGGGCGGACACGACGGCCGAGACGCCGAGCGTCGCGATCCAGATGACGCCCTGGTCCCAGGGGAGCCCCGCCCACGTGAGCGCGACCCAGGCGACCATGGCCGCCGCCGCGCCCGTCGCGGGCACCAGCAGCGCGCCGTGCGTGGCGCGGTGGGGGAGCGCGTAGCGCGCGACGAGGCCGACGAGGGCGCCGAAGAGCGCGACGAACAGGAGCTCCACGGGCGTCGGCTAGCGGACGAAGCCGATGCGCGGGGCGTCCGCGCTGCCGAGCTCGACGTAGGCGAGGTGGGCGGTGACGGCGAGGTGCGTGGCGCCCTTGTCGTCGGTGAAGGAGATGAAGGGCGAGGAGTCGCGGACGGCGTCCGTGACGGTCCGCTGGACCTCCTCGGGCGTCTGCTTGGTGGTGAAGGAGAGCTCGCGGGCGGTGTTGACGAGGCCGATACGGATTTCCACGGGAGGTGCCTTTCGATGCGTCGGATGCGACGGTGCTCCCTTGAGGCTAGGGCACCGGCCGGAGCGCATCCGCGGCGTTCACTGAGGGCGGACGGGGGAGCGCGGGCGGGCGTCGGCCGGGCGCGGGGCCGCGCGCGGCGGCGCTCGTGCGGATCCGTCGAGGTCGGGGGCCGCCGGTAGCGTGGGCGCGTGACCATCCGGGGATTCCGCCAGCCGCCCGCCGCATCCGACCCGGGCGACGCGGGGCCCGCGGTCGAGCTGGACCCGTCGCAGCGCGCGGTCGTCGACCTGCCCGTGGGCGTCAGCGCCGCGGTGCTCGGGGCGCCGGGATCCGGCCGCACCACCGCGCTGCGGGAGCTCGTCGCCGACCGCATCCTCGCGCAGGGGCTCGACCCCGCCGAGGTGCTCGTGCTCGCGCCGTCGCGGGCGGCGGCCACGCGCCTCCGCGACGAGCTGGCGCTGCGCGTCGGGGTGCCCACGCTCGGGCCGCTCGCGCGCACCGCGACGTCGGTCGCGTTCGAGGTGCTCGCTCGGCACGCGGCCGCCACCGGCACCGAGCCGCCGCGGCTGCTCACGGGGGCCGAGCAGGACCAGATCATCGCCGACCTGCTGGCCGGGCACGAGGAGCTGGGCACCGGGCCGGCCTGGCCGGATCCGCTCGGCGTCGAGGTGCGCCGGCTCCGCGCCTTCCGCACCGAGCTCCGCGAGCTGCTCATGCGCGCGACGGAGGAGGGCGTGCGGCCGGATGCCCTCGCCGACCTCGGCCGCGCGCACGACGTGCCTGAGTGGGTCGCGGCGGCCGCGTTCGCGCGCGAGTACGAGGACGTCGTCGACTCCTTCCGCGGCGACCACCTCGACAGCGCGGAGCTGCTCGCGGAGGCCGTGCTGCGGGTGTCGCGCGGCGAGGCGCTCACGGGGATCCGGCTGGTGGTCGTCGACGACCTGCATGAGGCCACCGTCGCCACGCTCTCCCTCCTCCAGGCGCTCGCGGCGCGCGGGGCGGATGTCGTCGCGTTCGGCGACCCCGACGTCGCCGCCGCGACCTTCCGCGGGGCCGAGGCGTCGGCGCTCGGCCGGCTGTCGACCGTGCTCGGGCTGCCGGACCTCCGCACGCTCGTGCTCGACCGGGTCCACCGGCAGCCGCCCGCGCTCCGGGCGCTCACCTCGGCCGTCACCGCGCGCATCGGCGCGGCGGGCGCGGGGCGGCAGCGGCAGGCGGGATCCGCGCCCGGGCTCGTCGACGACCCGGATCCGATCCAGGTCATCGAGGCGCCCACGCGCGCCGTGGAGCTGGCCCGCCTCGCGCGCCGGCTCCGCGAGGAGCACCTGCTGGGCGGCGTGCCGTGGGCGCGGATGGTCGTGCTGGTGCGCTCCGGATCCCTCGTGCCCCAGGTCGCCCGCAGCCTGGCGACCGCCGAGGTGCCCACGCGCACGGCGGTCGCCGGGCGTGCGCTCCGCGACGACCTGGCCGCGCTCGCCCTCATCCGCGCGGTCGACGTGGTGCTCGGGCGCGTGCCGCTCACGCCGGAGCTCGCGGCCGAGCTCGCCACGGGGCCGCTCGGCGGGCTCGACGGGGTCGCGCTCCGCCGCCTCCGCCTCGCGCTCCGCCAGGAGGAGCTCGCGGGCGACGGCCACCGGTCGAGCGACGAGCTGCTCGTCGAGGCGCTCGCGGCGCCCGGCCGGCTCGAGACGCTCGACCTCGCGCCCGCCCGGCGCCTCGGCCGCCTCGCGCGCTCGCTGCAGGGCGGGCGGGAGCTCGCGGCCGCGGACGGCACCGTCGAGGAGCTGCTCTGGCACCTGTGGGAGGGATCCCGCCTCGCGCCGCAGTGGTTCGAGCAGGCGCTGCAGACCGGCATCGTCGCCGACCAGGCCAACCGCGACCTCGACGGCGTCGTCGCGCTCTTCACGGCCGCGCGGCGCTTCGTCGAGCGGAACCCGGGGCGGCCCGCCTCCGACTTCGTCGAGGAGCTGCTCGGCGCCGAGGTGCCCGAGGACACGCTCTCGCCGCAGCCGCTCGCCGACACCGTGCTCGTCGCCACGCCGTCCGCGGTCGTGGGCGCCGGGTACGAGGTCGTCGCGGTCGCCGCGCTGCAGGAGGGCGTCTGGCCGAACCTGCGGCTGCGCGGATCCCTGCTGCACCCCCAGCGCCTCTCCGCCGTCGCCCGCGGGCTCGACCGGGCCGACGTCGACGAGCGGGCCGAGGTGCTCTCCGACGAGCTGCGGATGCTCGCGCTCGCCGTCTCGCGCGCGTCGCGCGTCGTGGTCCTCAGCGCCACCGCGAACGACGAGGAGGCGCCGTCGCCGTTCCTCCGGCTCGTGCCGCCCGCGCCCGGCCTCGCCGAGGCGGAGGCGGGCGCCGAGGCGGGGCGCGTGGCGCAGGACGCGCCGGCCGCGCTGCGCATCCGGCCCGACCACCCGCTCTCGCTCCGCGGCCTCGTCGGCGCGCTCCGGCGGGAGCTCGCGGTCGTGCACCGCGACGCCGTCCTCCTCGACGACGGACGCGTCGCCTCCGGCGACCGCACGGCGCGCCGCTCCGCCGACGCCACCCGCGAGCGCGGCCTCGCCTCCGCCTCCGCCCTGGCGCGCCTCGCCGCGGAGGGCGTCACGGGCGCGGATCCGGCCGAGTGGTACGGCCTGCGCGCGCCGTCCACGACGGAGCCCGTCGTCGACCTGGCCGACCCCGAGGCGCGCGTGCCCGTGTCGCCGTCGCGGCTCGAGGCCTTCGAGCGCTCGCCGCTCAACTGGTTCATCGACCAGGCGTCCGGCGGATCCACGAGCACGGCCATGGGCATCGGCACCATCGTGCACGCCGTCATGGAGGAGGCGAGCCTCGATCCCGACGCCGACCTCCGCCCGCCCGCCCTCGAGGCCCGGCTCGACGAGCGCTGGGGCGAGCTGCCCTTCGAGTCGCCCTGGGTGGGCGAGCGCGAGCGGCGCCAGGCCGGCGAGCTCATCGCCGGCGTCAGCGGGTACCTCCGCGACTTCGCCGCGGACGGCGGGCGCATGCTCGCGGCCGAGGGCTCCTTCGAGCTGGAGGTGGGCGTCGCGCGCCTCCGCGGCACCATCGACCGCATCGAGCTGACGAAGGAGGGGCAGGTGGTCATCGTCGACCTGAAGACCGGGCGCCACTACCCGACACGTGCTGAGATCCCCGCGCACGCGCAGCTGGGGTCGTACCAGCTCGCGTTCGTGGAGCGCGCGCTCGCGCGGGTGCCCGAGGAGGCCCCGTCCGGCGGCGCGAAGCTCCTGTACGTCTCGGGCGGCACGCGCGGCCTGCCCTACCGCGAGCTGCCGCAGGAGCCGCTGACGCGCGAGGAGCTCGACGGGTTCCGCGCGCGCATCGCCGACGCGGCCCAGGGCATGGCGGGCGCGACCTTCGAGGGCACGCCGGACCTGGGGGAGCGGGATCCGGGATCGGCCCGGCGGTACCGCATCCACCTCGTGCGGGCGGTGTCGGCGTGAGCGGCGCGGAGGCGAGCGGCGCGGAGGCGGCCGCCGCCGGCGACGGCGGCATGATCAGCGCCCGCCGCATCGCGGAGACGCTCGGCCTGCCGAACCCCACCGAGCAGCAGCGGCGCGTCATCGAGTCGCCGCTCGAGCCCGGCCTCGTGGTCGCGGGCGCCGGCAGCGGCAAGACGGAGACCATGGCGAGCCGCGTGGTCTGGCTCCTCGCCAACGGGCACGTGGGCGTCGAGGAGATCCTCGGCCTCACCTTCACGCGCAAGGCCGCGGGCGAGCTCGGGGTGCGCATCCGCGCGCGCATCGAGCAGCTGCAGCAGGCCGGGCTCGCGGCCGCCCCCGCGGACGCGTTCGCCACGCCCACTGTCCAGACCTACAACGCGTTCGCCAACGGCATCTTCCGCGACAGCGCCACGCTCATCGGGCGCGAGGCGGAGTCCGTGGTGCTCACGGAGGCGTCCGCGTGGCAGCTCGCGCGCCGGCTCGTCGTCGAGAGCACCGACCCGCGGCTGCTCGAGCTCGGGCGGGGCGTTGATCCCATCACCCAGGCCGTCATCTCCCTCAGCCGCGCGATGGGCGAGAACGTCGCCGACCCCGCGGAGGTCGCGCGTCTCGCCGACGCGTTCGTCGGGCTCGGCGAGCTGCCCTTCGGATCCGCCCGCATCCGGAAGGCGCCCGCCGCCGAGGCCGTCGCCGCCGTCGGCGCGCTGCCGCCGCTCGTCGACCTCGCCGTGCGCTTCCAGGAGGAGAAGACCCGGCGCGGGCTCGTGGAGTACAGCGACCAGGTCGCCTTCGCGCTCGCCATCTGCGAGCGCGTGCCGCAGGTCGTCGCCGAGCACCGGAAGCGGTTCCGCGTCGTGCTGCTCGACGAGTACCAGGACACCTCCGTCGTGCAGACCCGGCTCCTCGCCACGCTGTTCGGCGGCACGCCCGTCATGGCGGTGGGGGATCCGCACCAGTCCATCTACGGCTGGCGCGGGGCGAGCGCGGCGAACCTCGCGCGCTTCGGCGCCGACTTCGCGCCCGAGGGCGCCGCCGGCGCGGACGTGCCCGTGTACGCGCTCTCCACCAGTTGGCGGAACCCGGGCGCCGTGCTCGGGGCCGCCAACCGCATCGTCGAGCCGCTCACGGCCGCGTCCAGGATCCCCGTCGCCCGGCTCGAGCCCCGCCCCGACGCGGGCGACGGCCGCCTCGACGTCGCGTACGAGGAGACCGTCGCCGACGAGGCCGCCTCCGTCGCGGCGTGGTTCGCCGACCGGCTGCGGCAGCAGGGATCGGACGGCCGCCCCCGCTCGGCCGCCCTGCTCTGCCGCTCGCTCAAGACCATCGAGCCCTTCACGACGGCGCTCGCCGACCGCGGCGTGCCGTTCCGCGTGCTCGGCCTCGGCGGTCTGCTCGACCAGCCGGCCGTCGTCGACCTCGTCTGCGTCCTCCGGGTGCTGCACGAGCCCACCGCGGGCAGCGAGCTGGTGCGCCTGCTCACGGGCGCGCGCTGGCGCATCGGCACCAAGGACGTGCACGCCCTGTCGCGCGTCGCGTCGTGGCTCATGTCCCGCGACCCCGCGCAGAGGGAGCTCGCCGCCGAGGTGCGCGCGGGCCTGCGCGCCTCCGTCGTGCCGGACGAGGTGGGCTCCGTCGTCGACGCGCTCGACTTCGTCGCCGGCGCGCCCGACGGCCACCGCGCGCTCGCGGGCTTCAGCGAGGAGGGCCTCGCGCGGCTCCGCGCCTGCGGTCGCCAGCTGCAGGTGCTCCGGTCCCGCGTCGGGCTCGACCTGGTCGACCTGGTCACGGTCGTCCAGCAGGAGCTGCTGCTCGACATCGAGGTCGCGGCCAACGAGACGGATCCGCTCGGCCGCGCCAGCCTCGAGGCCTTCACCGAGCAGGTGGCCGGCTACCTCCAGGGCGACTCCGCGGGCACGCTCGGCCCGTTCCTCGCCTGGCTCGCCGAGGCGGAGCGGCGCGACAACCTCGCGCCGCGCACCGAGGAGCCGGAGCCCGGCACCGTGCAGATCCTCACCATCCACGGCTCCAAGGGCCTCGAGTGGGACGTGGTCGCCGTGCCGCGCATGGTCGAGGGCGAGCTGCCCGGCACGCTGCGCGAGAAGCGCGGCTGGGTCGCGTTCGGCGCCCTGCCGTTCGAGTTCCGCGGCGACTCCGCCGAGCTGCCGTCGCTCGCCTGGCGCGGCGCCCTGACGCAGAAGGACTTCGCCGAGGCGATGGAGGCCTTCGGCGAGGAGCTCGAGGAGCGCAACGCCGCCGAGCAGCGCCGGCTCGCGTACGTGGCCATCACGCGCACGCGGTCCGACCTGCTGCTCACGGGGTCGTTCTGGTCCACGCAGCAGAAGCCGCGAGGGCCTGGCGCGTTCCTCCGCGAGATCCAGGAGGTCGGGCTCATCGCGCCCGACGCGCTGCCCGAGTCGCCCCAGCTCGAGGAGAACCCGCTCGAGCCCGGATCCGCGCGCGTCGCCTGGCCCCTGCCGCCGCTCGGCCCGCGGGAGGCCCGCGTGCGGGCCGCCGCCGAGGCCGTGGCCTCCGCCGACCCGCACGCCGAGACCGTCTGGACGCGCGACATCAACCTGCTCCTCGCCGAGCGCGACGCCCGCGCGCGGGACGCCGAGCTCGTCGACCTGCCCACGCGCATCCCCGCGTCGCGCTTCAAGGACTTCGTGAGCGATCCCGCGGGCGTCGCCGCCCGGCTCCGCCGCCCCATGCCGGAGCGCCCCTACCGGCAGACCCGGCTCGGCACGCTCTTCCACGGCTGGGTCGAGGCGCGCTACGGGCCCGCCGGCACGGCCGACGTCATCGACGCGTCCGGCGTCGAGCTCGACCAGGACCCGACCGAGCCGCCCGTCGAGCAGGAGGACCTCGACCGGCTGCGCGCGACCTTCGAGGCGAGCGAGTGGGCGAGCCGGAGGCCCGAGGAGGTCGAGGTCGAGATCCACATGGAGCTCGCCGGCCAGGTCGTCATCTGCAAGATCGACGCCGTGTTCCTCATCGACGGCCGGTACCGCGTCGTCGACTGGAAGACCGGCCGCACCCCGAAGGACGCGGCCGACCTCGAGCTCAAGCAGCTGCAGCTCGCCCTCTACCGCCTCGCGTTCGCGAAGTGGCGCGGCATCGACCCGGACCTCATCGACGCCGAGTTCTACTTCGTCGCCGAGGACCGGTCCCTGCGACCGGAGTGGCTCTACTCCGAGGAGGACCTCGTGGCGCTCTGGTCGGGTGCGCGCACGCCGGACGCGTCGCGCGGGCCGTCGGGGCCGACGGTGGGCTGAGGCCGGGAGTCGAGCATCTCCTCGACCTGGTCGACGTCCATCACGGGCAGCGTCTCGTGCGAGATGCGGTGGCCCTCGTCGGCGCGCACCGTGTCGACGAGCGCGCTGAGCATGTTGACCGCGTCGTCGATGATGCCCTGGTCGCGCGTGTCGGTGCCGTGCAGCAGCCAGCGGGCGATCTCGAGCTCCGCGTAGAGGAGCGCGCGCTGCTTCAGCTGCCGGTCGACGGTCACGTGGTGCGCGGAGTTGTACGCGCGGAACACGCTCTCGGCGACGTGCTCGGCGCGCGCGCCCAGCACCCAGTGCAGGTCGTGCGCGGGGTCGGCGACCCGGAGCTCCGACCAGCCGATGACGCCGGTGACGGCGTCGCCCTCGACGAGGAACGACGACGCCTGCACGGCGCCGTTCACGACGGCGGGCTGGAACTGCCAGAGCGACGCGTCGTCGAGCGCCTCCTCCCAGCGGGAGAGCAGCAGGCTCGGCACGAGCGCGGTGGCCGCGGCCCGGTCGATGAGCGCGGCGGTCTGGCTGTGGATCTCGGCGGCCGAGAGCACCGGCAGCCCCGCGTCCGCGACGAACCCGGTCGGCAGGCTGTGCACGGCCGAGACGGCCGCGCCGATGGAGCGGGCGAGGCCCTCGCCCGCGGGGATCTCGTCGAGCGCGATGACCCGGCCGGGCACGTGCTCGTAGACGAAGCCGCGGGTCGGCTTGATGGGCGCCTGCCCCAGGAACTCGGGCACGCGGAACGGCAGGCGGGAGCGGATCCCGGTGCTCAGCGCCCGCAGCGCGACGAGGTCGGCGGACTGCTCGGACTCGGCCGCCTGCGTCGTCGGGACGCGCACGAGGAGCTCGCGGCCGTCCTTCGTCGTGAGGAGCGCGGAGTCGAAGTCGCCCGCGCCGCCGGCCGTGAAGGGGGAGCTGCGGACCACGTCGAGCCCCGCGACGGCCGAGGTCGCCAACGCGGCTAGAGTGAGGTGGGATCTGGCCATGCCTTACAGGTTAGGTCGCCGGGAGCCCTCCGTCTCACCGCGCCACGCGCTTCCGGCCCCACACGCGCACCGTGGGCGGATCACGACGGATGACGTCCCGCCCCTCGGCCCGTCCGCCCTCGAAGTCGATTGGTCACCCGTGCTCGACAGCTTCCTCTCCCGCCTGCCCCTGTCCCGCGAGGGCGTCGACCGCGACGGCCTGCACCGCGACTCGCCGGCCCTGTTCGACGAGCTCTGGGCGGATCCCGCCACGCGCGTGCTCCCGATGCACGGCCACCGCGCGCTCGGCTCCGCCGCCGACGGCCGGGCCGCGCTCGAGCTCCTCCCGGTCGACCGCGTGCCGGCCGCGACCATCCGCATCTACCTCGGCCGCACGACCGTCGCGCACGAGGGCGAGCCCGCCGGCACGCCCGTCGTCGCCGCGGTCCTCACCGACGCCGCGGCCGCGGAGCTCGCGCCGGGCGCGGAGCGGTGGATCGAGCTGCGCACCACCGCCGTCCAGCTCGACGACCGGGACGCCGCCCTGTTCACCACCGCGCTCGCCACCGCGAACTGGCACGCGTCGCACCCCTTCTCGCCCCGGACGGGCGAGCCGACCGTCGTCGAGCAGGGCGGCTGGGTGCGCCGCGCGCCCTCCGACGGCTCGCAGGTCTTCCCGCGCACCGACGCGGCCGTGATCATGGGCGTCGTCGACCAGGACGACCGCCTCCTCCTCGGCGCCAACGCCATGTGGGGCGGCGACCGCTACTCGCTGCTCGCGGGCTTCGTCGAGCCGGGGGAGTCGTTCGAGGCCGCCGTGAAGCGCGAGGTGCTCGAGGAGTCCGGCGTCACCGTCGAGGATCCCCGCTACCTCGGCAGCCAGCCGTGGCCGTTCCCGGCGTCGGTGATGGTCGGCTTCCTCGCGCGGGCCTCCGCGACGAGCGGGCCGGCGACGCCGGACGGCACCGAGATCATCGACCTGCGCTGGTTCAGCCGCGAGGAGCTGCGCGGCGCGCTCGGCGAGATCGCGCTGCCCGGCCCGTCGTCCATCGCGCGCGCCATCATCGAGGAGTGGTACGGCGGCCCCCTCGAGGACGGCGAGCGGGAGTGGTGATCCGCCGATCGTGACCGACCAGCTCGTCCCCGGGACGCCCGGGCGCGACCCCTACGGATCGGGCGCGTCCGGCGCCCTCCCGGCACCCGTCGCCCTCGGTCCGGTCCCCGTCGCGGAGCCCGCCGAGCCCGAGACGGAGGTGCCGTCCGCCGAGTCCCTCCTCGAGGCGCTCGACCGCCAGCAGCGCCTCGCCGCCGAGGCGCTCCTCGGCCCGGTCGTCGTCCTCGCGGGCGCCGGCACGGGCAAGACGCGCGCCATCACGCACCGCATCGCCTACGGGATCCAGGCCGGCGTCTACCCGCCCAACCGCGTCATGGCGCTCACGTTCACGTCGCGCGCGGCGGCCGAGCTGCGCGGGCGGCTCCGCGAGCTCGGCGCGGGCCCCGTCGCCGCGCGCACCTTCCACGCGGCCGCCCTCAAGCAGCTCAACTTCTTCTGGCCGCAGGTCGTCGGCGGCACCATGCCGCGCCTCATCGAGAGCAAGGGGCGGATGCTCGGCCACGCCGCCGAGTCCCTCCGCCTCCGCCTCGACACGGCCGCCCTCCGCGACATGGCCGCCGAGGTGGAGTGGCGCAAGGTCTCGATGATCTCGATCGAGCAGTACGGCCTCGCCGCGCGCACCACGCGCACGCTGCCGCCGCAGCTCGACCCCGACCAGGCCGTCGCCCTCCTCCAGGCCTACGAGGACATCAAGGACCAGCGCCGCCAGCTCGACTTCGAGGACGTGCTGCTCGCCACCGCCGGCATGATCGAGGCCGAGCCGTGGGTCGCGCAGCAGGTGCGCGAGCAGTACCGCTTCTTCGTGGTCGACGAGTACCAGGACGTCTCGCCGCTGCAGCAGACGATCCTCGACCTCTGGATGGGCGACCGCCGCGACCTCTGCGTGGTCGGCGACGCCAGCCAGACCATCTACTCGTTCGCGGGCGCGAAGAGCGCCTACCTCCTCGACTTCGCGTCGCGGTTCCCCGAGGCGACCGTGGTGCGTCTGGAGCGGAACTACCGGTCGACCTCGGGCATCACCGAGGCGGCGAACCGGCTGATGCGCGGCCGGCCGGGCGCGCTCACGCTCGTCTCGGCCGACGCGGATCCCGACGGCGACGGCACGGGCACCACCACCACCGCCGCCGCGGGCCGCGGGCGCGGGTCCACGGCGGTGCCCGGACGCGGCGAGGGCTTCCGCGCGCCGCAGGTGAGCGCGTTCCCGTCCGACGGCGCCGAGGCGCGGGCCGTCGCCGGCGCCATCGCCCAGCAGATCGCCTCCGGCATCGCGCCCGAGGACATCGCGGTGCTCTATCGGATGAACGGCCAGTCCGCGGTGCTCGAGCAGGCGCTCGGCGACGCGGGCGTGAGCTACCAGGTGCGCGGATCCCAGCGCTTCTTCGACCGCCCGGAGATCAAGCAGGCGCTCCTCGCGCTGCGCGGCGCGTCCGTCTCCATCTCCGGCGAGCCCCTGTTCAAGTCGGTGAGCGACGTGCTCCGCGGCCTCGGCTGGAGCCAGCAGCCGCCCGAGCAGCAGGGGGCCGTGCGCGACCGCTGGGAGTCCCTCGACGCGATCATGGGCCTCGCCGAGCGCATGCCCGCCGGCAGCACCTTCCGCGCGTTCACCGACGAGCTGCTCGAGCGGCAGGCCGGCCAGCACGAGCCGACCGTCTCCGCCGTCACGCTCGCGACGCTGCACTCCGCCAAGGGCCTCGAGTGGGAGCACGTCTACCTGATGGGGCTCAGCGAGGGGCTGGTGCCCATCAGCTACGCGCAGACGCTCGAGGCGGTGGACGAGGAGCGGCGCCTCCTCTACGTGGGGATCACGCGCGCCCGATCCGGCCTGCGGCTCTCCTGGAGCCGGAGCGGACCGCAGCGCTCGGGTCAGCGGGAGCCGTCGCGGTTCCTGGCAGAGCTCGACACCCGCATCTCGGGTGGGGGAGCGAAGCGCGGCGGCTGATCCTGCCGGTCCGCACGTCGAGCACCGCCTGGTGCGCGGCGAGCGGGTTCTCGCCCGTCGTGAGCAGCCGGTGCGCGGGACGCGCGGCGAGGGCCGCGACCTCGGCGGGCACGAGGCCCGCGTCGGATCCGCTGTCGCGCCCGAGCAGCTGCGTCGCGATGGCGGGCCAGGCCGGATCCGCGTCCCGCCGGTGCAGGTCGAGGCAGTAGCAGCAGACCGTGCGCCCCGGCTCGACGAGCGGGCCGACGACCGCGTGCCGGTCGCCGAGGACGACGGGCAGGTGCGGCACGTCCTCCCGTGCCCAGCGCCCGTAGACCGCGGGGGCGATGGCGAAGTGCGCGACGACGAACGCGAGGGCGGCGCGGGGATCCGCGTCCTCGCCGCCGCCCTGCATCCGCACGTCGTGCCCGGCGCGGGCGAGGGCGTCGGCGAGGCGGCCGGCCGTGGCGCCGCCGCCCGCCACCACGACCGGGCCGGTCCGGCGCGTCGTCGGGGCGTCGCCCGGTGACGCGACCGCCGGCCCCGGCTCGCGCGGCGGCAGGAGCGCCGGCCGCACGAGGTCGAGGAGCTGCGACGCCTGCGCGGGCGTCGCGCCCTCCGACGCGGCGATCATGTCGAGGCCGCCGCGGCTGACTCCCTGCACGAGCGCGGCGAGCAGGCGCTCGTCGAGCCGCGACACGGCGGTGAGGACGACGGGCGGGCGGTCGACGCCGAGCTGGAGGGAGTCGGGCGTGCGCCAGACGAGCGGGAGGCGGGGATCGAGTCGGAGGGCCATGGGCCCGGAGGGTGCCCGACGTGCGCTTCCCGCGCGGGGTGCGTCCACAGGCGGCGGACGCCCGCGGCGCATGCCCGGGCGGCGAAGGGCCCGGGACGCACGAGGCCGGCACCGCGGGTGCGGTGCCGGCCTCGGCAGGGGGTGCGGCCGTGCGTCAGACGGGACGCGGATCCGCGCCGGGGGAGTCGTCCGGACCCTCGTCCGTCGGCGCGCCGGGCTCGGTGGCGCGGCCCTGGCCGTCCTCCACGGGACGGCCTGCGTCGGATCCGCTCAGCAGGTCCTCGAGCGCCTGGTCGACCTCGTCGGGCTCCGGCTCGCCCTGCGTGAGGCGGGCGACGAGCGCGTGCGGCGCGTCGATGTCCTCGGAGGCGGGCAGCACGTCGGGGTGCGACCACAACGCGTCGCGCTGCTCCGCGCCCACGCCGTCGGTGACGGCCTGCCACATCGCGGCCGCCTCGCGGAGGCGGCGCGGCCGGAGCTCCAGGCCCACCAGCGTCGCGAACGCGGATTCGGCGGGCCCGCCCGTCGCGCGGCGGCGGCGCACCGTCTCGGCGATGGCCGAGGCCCGGGGGAGGCGCACCGTGGCCGCGGCCGTGACCACGTCGACCCAGCCCTCGATGAGCGCGAGCATCGTCTCGAGGCGCGCGAGCGCGGCGAGCTGCGCGTCGGTCTTCGGCGGGATGAGGGATCCGTCGACCATGGCCTGGCGCAGCTCCTCGGGGTTCGACGGGTCGAAGCCCTCCGCGAGCGTCTCGAGCCGGTCGGTGTCGATGTGCACGCCCTTCGCGAACTCCGTGATGGAGGAGATGAGCTGCAGGCGCAGCCAGCGGGCGTGGCGGAACAGGCGCGCGTGGGCGAGCTCGCGCACGGCGAGGTAGATCTGGACCTGGTCCTCGGGGACGTCGAGGCCGGATCCGAAGCCGGCGACGTTCTGCGGCAGGAGCGCGGCCTGCTGGTCGTCGAGCAGAGGGATGCCGACGTCGCCGCCGGAGACGACCTCGGTGGACAGCTGCCCGACGACCTGGCCGAGCTGCATCGCGAACAGCGTGCCGCCGAGGTTCCGCATCATGCGCCCGGCGCCCGCGACCATGCCCTGCATCTCCTCGGGCGCGTTCTGCTGCAGCACCTCGGTGAGGGAGTCGGCGATGCTGAGGGCTACGGGCTCGGCGAGCTGCGTCCACACGGGCATCGTGAGCTCCGTCCACTGCGCGCGGGTGACGAGGCGCGGCGCGACCGTGAGCTGGCTGACGTGGGTGACCTCGTCGAGCCAGAGCGCGGCGACCTGGAACGCCTGGTCGAGCGGCGCGGACGCGGCGGCGGTGACCTGCGTCTGCTCGGCGGACGCGAGCTGGCGCGCGCCCTCGCGCGCCACCTTCCAGTCGACGCCGTCGCCGCTGTTCGCGAGCGCGCCCTGGAGCTGCGCGAGGAGCTGGCGGACCGTCTCGGGGTCCTGCGGGAGGCCGGCGGCGCCCGCGAGCTTGTCCGGGTCGATCTGCCCGTCGGCGCCCAGGAAGCGCTCCAGCATGCGGCGGAACTCGTCCTCGGGATTCGGGGTGGGCTCGTCGGCCATGAGGGGTCTCCCGGTGGGTCTGGAGGGGCCGGATCGCGGTGCCGCGGCCGGTGGATCCACGGTAGCCCGCGCCCACGGGAAACCCATCCGCATTCGCCTAGGCTGGGCCGTCGCGGCTTCCGCCCGCCGCGAACAGCGGCCGATCGGGCCGCCGAGAACCCCGTCGCGCGACCGCATCCCGGCCCGCCGCGCCACCCGACCGCGAGGACCTCCGGATGAGCCTGTTCGCCCAGCACGCCCCCCGCGCACCCCGGCCGCCGCGCCGCCGTCGCGTCGGCCGCGTGCTCGCCGGCGCCGGCGCCGTGCTCGCGCTCGCGCTCGGCCTGCTGCCGTCGCCGTACGTCATCGAGCAGCCGGGACCCGTGTTCGACACCCTCGGCACGAGCGACCACCAGGGCACCGAGCGTCCCCTCATCGCCATCCCCGACCGGCCCACCTACCCCACCGACGGCCGCCTCGACATGCTCACCGTCAGCGTGGTCGGCAACCCGGCGCAGCGCCCCGACTGGTTCTCGGTCGTCTCCGCCTGGCTCGACCCGAGCCGCAGCGTCATCCCGCTGGAGGCCGTGTTCCCCGCGGACCAGACCGCGGAGGAGCGGGACGCGCAGAACCAGGTGCAGATGACGGACTCGCAGCAGGACGCCGTCGCCGCGGCGCTCACCGAGCTCGGCATCGACGTGCCGCGCACGCTGCAGGTGCAGACCGTCCTCGCGGGATCCGCCGCGGACGGCTCCCTGCGCGCGGGGGACGCCATCCGCACCGTGGACGGCGACCCGGTCGTCGACCTGGCCGACCTGCAGGCGCGCGTCGCGGCGGCGGGCACGGGCACCGCGCTGTCCTTCGGGATCACGCGCGACGGCGCGGAGAGCACGGTGGAGGTCACGCCAGCCGAGCGCGACGGCCGCGCGGTCATCGGCGTCGTCACCTCCACCGCCTACGAGTTCCCGTTCGAGGTCGACATCCAGCTCGACGACGTCGGCGGGCCGAGCGCCGGCATGATGTTCGCGCTCGGGATCATGGACAAGCTGGAGGAGGGCTCGCTCACCGGCGGGAAGGCGATCGCGGGCACGGGCACCATCGACGCCTCCGGCACCGTCGGCCCCATCGGCGGGATCCGCCAGAAGCTCTTCGGCGCCGAGCGCGCGGGAGCGGAGTACTTCCTCGCGCCGGCCGACAACTGCGACGAGGTCCGCGGGCACGTGCCCGACGGCCTCCGCGTGTTCGCCGTGACGACGCTCGACGACTCGCTCGCGGCCCTCGGCGCCGTCTCGTCGGGCGGCGACCTGGACGCCCTCCCGACCTGCTGAGGCCGCCCGCGGCAGGGCATCGGGGGCCTGCCCGGACGGCGGTATGGAGGGTCGCCTTACCAGACGCGGACCCCCGATCGCTCGCAGGTCCCTGGCAAGGTGCCCGCCTAGGATGAGGACTCCGCTGTCCCCGACTCTGAGGCACACACGTGACAAGCACATCCGCCCGGCCCGCCAGACGGAGCCGAGCCCCCCTCGCCATCACCGCGGCCATCATCGCCGCCCTGGTGATCGCGTTCTTCATCTTCGCCGGCTTCTACGCCGACGTCCTCTGGTACGACCAGCTGGGCTACCTCGGGGTGCTGCTCACGCAGTGGGGCGCGGGCATCGCGCTGTTCCTCGTCGGGTTCCTCGCCATGGCGATCCCGGTGTTCGTCAGCATCCAGGTCGCGTACCGCTCGCGGCCCGTCTACGCGAAGCTCAACTCGCAGCTCGACCGCTACCAGCAGGTGGTGGAGCCGCTGCGCCGCCTCGCGATGTTCGCGATCCCCGCCGTCTTCGGCCTCTTCGCCGGCGTCTCGGCCTCGAGCGGCTGGCAGCGCACCCTGCTGTGGCTGAACCGCACGCCCGCCGGCACGGTGGACCCGCAGTTCAAGCTCGACGTGTCCTTCTACATGTTCGAGCTGCCCTTCTACCACGCGGTCGTCGGCTTCGCCTCGGCCGTCGTCATCATCTCCATGCTCGGCGTCCTCGCCACCAGCTACCTGTACGGCGCCGTGCGCTTCACGGGCCGCGAGGTGCGGATCTCGAAGAGCTCGCGCATCCAGATCGCGATCACCGCGGGCGTCTACTTCCTCCTGCAGGGCGTGAGCATCTGGCTCGACCAGTACTCCTCCGTCGTGAACACCGCCAACGGCGGGCTCATCACGGGTGCGGCGTACTCCGACGTGAACGCCGTCATCCCGGGCCGCGCGATCCTCGCCGGCATCGCCGCCGTCGTCGCCCTGCTGTTCATCGTCACGGCGGTCATCGGCCGCTGGCGCCTGCCGATCATCGGCACGGCGGGCCTCATCGTCACCAGCATCCTCATCGGCACGGCCTACCCGGCCGTCGTGCAGCGCTTCCAGGTGGAGCCGAGCGAGCGGACCCTCGAGGCCCAGTACCTCGAGCGGAACATCGAGGCGACGCGCGACGCGTACGGCCTGGCCGACATCGAGGAGATCCCCTACGACGCGACCACGGACACCACGCCGGGCGCGCTCCGCGAGGACGCCGCCACCACGGCCAACATCCGCATCCTCGACCCCGCGGTCGTGGGCGACGCGTTCAGCCAGCTCCAGCAGTTCCGGCAGTACTACCAGTTCGGCGACAACCTCGACGTCGACCGGTACGACATCGACGGCCGCGTGCAGGACACGGTGGTCGCGGTCCGCGAGCTGAGCCCGGACAACACGGGCACCTCGTGGGTCAACCAGCACCTCGTGTACACGCACGGCTACTCGCTCGTCGCGGCGTACGGCACGCAGCGCACCTCCGACGGCCAGCCCGTGTTCCTCGAGTCGGGCATCCCCGCCTCGGGCGACCTCGGCGACTTCGAGCCGCGCGTGTACTTCGGCGAGAACTCGCCCGACTACTCCATCGTCGGCGGGCCCGAGTCCGGCGACAAGGTCGAGCTCGACTACCCGTCGGGCGAGGACGGCGCCGACGAGACCTACACGACGTTCCAGGGGAACGGCGGCCCGAAGGTCGACAACGTCTTCAAGCGCCTCATCTACGCGCTGAAGTTCCAGTCGGAGCAGATCTTCCTCGCGAGCCAGGTCAACGACCAGTCGCAGATCATCTACGACCGCGACCCGGCGCAGCGCGTCGGCAAGGTTGCGCCGTACCTCACGGTCGACAAGGACCCGTACCCCAGCGTGGTCGACGGCCGCGTCGTGTGGATCGTCGACGGCTACACGACGAGCGACCAGTACCCGTACTCGGAGCGCAACGACATGAGCCGGCTCATCGCCGACTCGCAGCAGACGCAGCCGCTCGTGCCGACGGACCGGATCAACTACATCCGCAACTCGGTGAAGGCCACGGTCGACGCGTACGACGGCAAGGTCACGCTCTACGCGTGGGACACCGACGACCCGATCCTCAAGACCTGGCAGAAGGTGTTCCCCTCGACCCTCAAGCCGATCGCGGACATCTCGGGCGAGCTCATGAGCCACCTGCGGTTCCCGGCCGACATGTTCAAGGTCCAGCGCGCGGTCCTCGGCAAGTACCACGTGACCGACCCCGGATCGATCTACTCGAACCAGGACCTCTGGACCACGCCGAACGACCCGACCGCCTCCACGGACGCGGGCACGCAGGCCAAGCTGCAGCCGCCGTACTACCTGACCATGCAGATGCCGGGTCAGGACGCGCCGCGGTTCTCGCTGTACTCCACGTTCATCCCGCCGGCCACGCAGGACACCGCCCGAAGCGTGCTCACGGGCTACCTCGGGGTCGACTCGGACGCGGGAAGCACCGCGGGCCAGAAGGCGGAGGACTACGGGAAGCTCCGGCTGCTCACGCTGCCGAACGACGACACCATCCCGGCGCCGACGCAGATCCAGAACAACTTCAACTCGGACACGAACGTGGCGAACCAGCTCAACCTGCTGGAGCGCGGCGGACGCACGAGCGTGGTGCGCGGCAACCTGCTGACCCTCCCGGTCGGCGGCGGCCTGCTCTACGTGCAGCCCGTGTACGTCCGCTCGACGGGCGACACGAGCTACCCGCTGCTCCGCAAGGTGCTCGTGGCGTTCGGCGACAAGATCGCGTTCGAGGACACGCTGGACGCGGCCCTCGACAGCATCTTCGAGGGCGACTCGGGAGCCACCGCGGGCGACGAGGCCGTGGAGGGCACGACGCCCGCCGACCCCGGCGCGGTGGACGGCTCCGGCGAGACCGACGGCGGCACGGGATCCACCCCCGCGCCGACCACGGCGCCGACGGCTCCCGCCCAGGACGTGCAGGCGGCCCTGGCCGCGGCCGGCCAGGCGCTGCAGGAGAGGGAGGCGGCCTACAAGGCCAACGACCTCGTCGGCGCCGCGCAGGCCGACCAGCGGCTCACCGAGGCGCTGAACCGGGCGATCGAGCTGGGCGCGGCCCAGCAGTAGCCCGAGCGCTCCACCAGGACGGCCCCGGCGGCCCCGCGATGCGGGTGCTGCCGGGGCCGTCCTCGTGCGGGGGAGCGGGCGGCGGGGCGAGGAGTCGCCGAGTGGTCATGAGCACCCCGGACGTCTGGTAATGTATTCCTCGTAGCGCGGGGTGGAGCAGTTCGGTAGCTCGCTGGGCTCATAACCCAGAGGTCGTAGGTTCAAATCCTGCCCCCGCAACAAGATGAAGGCCCGGTCTCCTGGAGACCGGGCCTTCTGCTTTCCCCGGGACGCCTGCCCGGGACGCCTTCCGGAGCTGCGCACGCAGGGGCGCGCAGCCGGACGCTCGGCTAGCGCGTGCTCAGCGCATCCACCGCCGCGAGGATCTCGGGCACCTCGGTGCGCGTCGTGTAGTCGGCGTGCACGTCCGCGAAGGTCACCCGTCGGTCGGCGTCCACGACGATCACGGTCGGGAAGGGGATGTCGCCCGTGCCGTCGGCGTTGCTGTCCGCCACGTCGAAGCCGAGCTGCGCGTGCGCCGCCCGGGCCTCGGGGGTCGGCTCCGTCACCAGGCCGAGGGCGCGGACGAACGCGTTCGACGGATCCGATAGCACGGCGAAGTCGAGCCCGCCGCCCGCCGCCTGCGCGCTGCCCTCGGGCGTCTGCGGGCTGACGGCCACGAGGGTCGCCTCGCGCTCGCGCAGGGCGGGCAGCAGCTCGGCCTGGTACTGCCGCAGGGTCAGGTTGCAGTACGGGCACCAGGCGCCCCGGTACAGCACGACGACCGCGGGACCCGTGCCGAGGGACGCGTGCAGGTCGACCTCGGCGCCGTCCGGATCCACGAGCGTCGCGGCGGGCAGGGCGTCGCCTGTGGAGATCGCGTCGGCGGGGACCCCGTCCGCGCGGAGGGCCCGCTGCTCCGCGGCGAAGACGGCGGAGAGGTCCGGGCCGATCTGCTCCGCGAAGCCGCGGTCGAACTCGGCGATCTGCGCCTGGATGGTGGTGTCGGTCATGGTGTCTCCTCGGTCCGTCGGGTCGGTGCGCTCACCGTAGGCGGGCGATCCGGGACGAGCGCGGGAGGGGCGTCACGCGGCGTCACGAGCGACGTCCAGCGGACAGGCCGCGGCCTCAGCGGCCGCGGCGTCCCGGGAGGAGCGCCTGCGCGAGCGGCACGACGGAGACGACGAGCAGCACGGTGCCGAGCACCTCGTCGTCGGGGCGGAGGAGCACGCCGCCCGCGAGCAGGGCGCCGAAGACGAGCGCCGAGATCGCGCGGCGGAGGGTGCGCTCGAGGGCGCCGACGCGTCGCTCGAGCGTCGGGTCGCTGATGGGGAGGGCGCCCTCGTCGATGCGCGTGAGCAGCGCGTCGACGCGGCCGGGCAGGCGCGCGATCGTGCCGGCGGTGTCGGAGACGCGCGTGCCGAGGTCGCGCACCACGTTGCCGCGCTCCTCGCGGATGAGGCGCTGCGCGTACGGCTCGACGGAGTCCCAGAGGTTGAAGCGGGGATCCAGCGCGCTGCACACGCCCGACGTGAGCGACATGGCGCGGATGATGAGGAGGAAGTCGTCGGGCAGCTGGAACGGCAGCGTGCGCACGACCTCCTGGAACTCCTCGGCGAACGCGCGGAACTCCCGCGGGTCCACCTCGCGCAGCTCCGCGAAGCCGAGGCCGCCGAAGCGGGCGAAGAGGCGCGTCATGGCGAGCTCGAGCTGAGTGGTGTCGGCCGACGGCAGCAGCACGCCGATCTCGCGGGCCGCGTCGACGAGGCCCTTGCCGTCGCGCGACGCCGCCGCGATGAGCATCTTCCGGAGGCCCCGGCGCGTGCTCGGCGGGACCTCGCCCATCATGCCGAAGTCGATGAAGGTGAGGGTCCAGCCCTGCTCGACGGAGCCGTCCGTGACGGGCGTGACGAACACGTTGCCGGGGTGCGGATCCGCGTGGAAGAAGCCGTCGGCGAAGAGCTGGTCGAACATGACGGCGGCGAAGACCGGGGCGACGTCGACCGGGTCGATGCCCGCGGCGAGGAGGGCCTCGTGGTCGGTGATCTTGATGGCCGTGACGTCCTCGAGCGTGAGCACGCGCCGGGTGCTGCGCTCCCAGACGATCTCGGGCACGGCCACGCGCGCGTCGGCCCGGAACATGTCGTGGAAGCGGGCGGAGCTGCGGGCCTCGTGCAGGTAGTCGATCTCCTCGAGGCTCGTCTCCGCGAACTCCTCGACGAGGGCGGGCGCGTCCACGCGGTCGGAGACGAGCCGCACGTGCGTGAGCCAGCCGCCGATGCGGCGGAGCGCGGCCAGGTCGACGCGGACGATGTCGTCGATGCCGGGCCGCTGCACCTTGATGACGGCGCCGGTGAGGCCCGTGTCGGCGGTGTCGACGGGCCCGAGGAGGGCGCGGTGCGCCTGGCCCAGCGAGGCGGCGGCGACGGGCGTCTCGTCGACCCAGGCGTACGCCTCGGCGAGCGGCATGCCGAGCTCGCGCTCGGCGAGGGCGCGGATCTCGGGGAACGGGACCGCGGGCACCTCGTCCTGCAGGTCCTCGAGCTCGGCCGTGATCTCCGGCGGCAGCACGTCGAGGCGCGACGACATGAACTGGCCGACCTTGATCATGAGCCCGCCGAGCTCGACCGCGAGGACGCGGAAGCGCCGGGCGAACCTCTTCATGCGCCGGGTGCGCGTGCGGTCGGCGATGCGGCGGAGGCCCACGCGGGGGAGGAACAGCTCGTACCACCACGTGACCGCGAGATTCCAGGCGGCGAAGCGGAGGATGCGGCGGTAGCGGGCGCGCGTCTCCGGGGCGTCGGCCTCGGGATCGGTCCCGGGCACGGCGCCGGCCGTGGCCGCGGTCACTCCCGGGCGAGGATCGCGTAGAGGCGGCGGCGCACGGCGTCGAGCTCGGTCGCGGCCTCGGCGACCTGCTCCGGGGTGCCCGTGCGCTGCACCTGGGCGGCGGCCTGCGCGAGCGAGAGGCCGGCCTTCGGGAGGGCGGAGCGGTCGCGGCGGTCGTGCGCGTCGTGCGCGTCCCCGTGGCCGTGCGCGTCGTGGCTCCACGGCGCGGTGATCCCGTCGCGGGCGACCGTCGAGCGGCCCGCCTCGGTGAGCGCCCAGACCTTGCGGCCGTCCGTCGTCTCCGCGGCGATGAGGCCCTCGTCGGCGAGGAGCTGGAGGGTGGGGTAGACGGCACCGGCCTCCGGGGTCCAGGCGCCGGCGGTGCGCTCGGCGATGGCGTGGATGATCGCGTAGCCGTGCATGGGCTCCTCGGAGAGGAGCGCGAGCACCGCGTGGCGCACGTCGTGCGGACCGTGGCCCGGGCGGTCGCCGGAATCGTGGCCGGGCACGGCGCCCTCGCGCTTCTCGAAGCGCGCCCGGAGCGACTCCATCGCCTGCCACACGCCGTCGGCGGCCTCGCCGAACGCGGATCCTGCGGTGGGGGACGATGCGGCCATGACGATCTCCTAGCTGTGGGACGTGCGCGGTGCCTCCGACGATAGGGCGCGCACCTGGCCGCGGACCCGGGAGCGGCCGCTTCGTCAGCGACCCGACAGGTCCGCGGCCGGAGGGATCGCCCGGCGTCAGCCGACCGCCTGCGCGAAGCCGCGCGTCGGGTCCGCGAGGTGGTCGAGCCCGGCGGGGAGCGGCCGGCCCTTGGCGCTCATCGACTGCGCCCACAGGCGCCCCGCCCGGTAGGAGGAGCGCACGAGCGGGCCGGCGAGCACGCCGAGGAACCCGATCGCCTCCGCCTCCGCCTTGATCTCCACGAACTCCTCCGGCCGCACCCAGCGCGCGACGGGCAGGTGCCGCGGCGAAGGCCGCAGGTACTGCGTGACGGTGATGATGTCGCAGCCCGCGTCGTGCAGGTCGCGGAGCGCCTCCGACACCTCCTCGCGCGTCTCGCCCATGCCGAGGATGAGGTTCGACTTCGTGATGAGGTCGGCGTCGCGCGCCTGCGTGATGACGTCGAGCGAGCGCTCGTACCGGAAGGCCGGGCGGATGCGCTTGAAGATGCGCGGCACCGTCTCGACGTTGTGCGCGAAGACCTCCGGTCGGGAGGAGAAGACCTCGGCCAGCAGGTCGGGGTCCCCGGAGAAGTCGGTCGCGAGGATCTCGACGCCCGTGCCGGGGTTGTCCGCGTGGATCCGCCGGACGGTCTCGGCGTGCAGCCACGCGCCCTCGTCGGGGAGGTCGTCGCGCGCGACGCCCGTGACGGTCGCGTAGCGGAGGCCCATGCGGCGCACCGAGTCGGCGACGCGACGAGGCTCGTCGGTGTCGTAGTCGGCGGGCTTGCCGGTGTCGATCTGGCAGAAGTCGCATCGCCGCGTGCACTGGGATCCGCCGATGAGGAACGTCGCCTCCCGGTCCTCCCAGCACTCGTAGATGTTCGGGCAGGCCGCCTCCTGGCAGACGGTGTGCAGGTCCTCCGTCTTCACGAGCTGCTGGAGCGCCTGGTACTCGGGGCCCATGCGCGCCGTCGTCTTGATCCACTCCGGCTTCCGCTCGATGGGCGTCTCCGCGTTGCGCACCTCGAGGCGGAGCATGCGGCGGCCGTCGGGCGCGGCGGCGGCGCTCATGCGCGGGCCCCGGCGACGGGGGAGAGGAGGGCGGTGGGGGCCATGGCGGATCCGTTCGGGTCGAGGGCGCGCACGAGGTGCGGGCGGAGGAGGGGCACGACGTCGGCCGGCGTGACCGTGCGGCCGAGGACGCGGCTGAGGGTGGTGACGCCGGCGTCGCGGATGCCGCACGGGACGATCCGGTCGTAGGCGTCGAGGGCGTTGCTGCAGTTCAGGGCGAAGCCGTGCATGGTGACGCGCTCGGCGACGCGGACGCCGACGGCGGCGACCTTGTCGTCGCGCGGGGTGCCGTCGGGAGCGGCTCCGCGGATCCAGACGCCGGAGCGTCCGTCGACGCGGCGGGCGGCGACGCCGAGGTCGGCGAGGAGGCCGAGCAGCGCGTCCTCGAGGCGGCGCACGTGGGCCACGACGTCGAGGGGCTCCGGCAGGCGGACGATCGGGTAGCCGACCAGCTGGCCCGGCCCGTGCCAGGTGATGCGGCCGCCGCGGTCGACGTCGACGACCGGCGTGCCGTCGCGCGGCCTGTCCGTCGGCTCCGTGCGCCGCCCCGCGGTGTAGACCGAGGGGTGCTCGAGGAGGATGACGGTGTCCTGCGCCCGGCCCGCGACGACGTCGGCATGCAGGGCACGCTGACGCTCGAGGGCCGCGATGTACGGCACGGAGTTGGCGCTTAGCCCCGTGACGACGATGTCGACCACCCGGTCAGCATAGGCGCGCGCCCCGCGGCTGGCGAGGGCCCGCGCGGCGGCGTCGCGTTGCGGGGGAGGCGCGCGGGGCGGAGGATCGACCTCGATGACCGACACCGCCGCGCCCGCCGTCCCCGACCGACCCGTCCGCGCCCCGCGCTCCCAGCACGTGCTCGAGGTGGTGCGCGCCGAACGGCTGACGCCCCACCTCGTGCGCGTGCACCTCGGCGGGGAGGGGACGCGGGCGCTGCTCGCGGACGCCGTGCCGGAGCGGCTGGCCGCGACCGACGCCTACGTGAAGCTGATGCTGCCGCAGCCCGGGTCCGGCGTCGCGCCGCCGTTCGACCTGCCCGCCCTCCGCGCGAGCCTGCCGCCCGAGGCGCTGCCGGCGGTGCGGACCTACACGCTGCGCCTCGCGGATCCGGCCGCGGGCACGGCGGCGATCGACTTCGTCGTGCACGGCGACGAGGGGCTCGCGGGTCCGTGGGCGGCGTCCGCCCTGCCCGGCGACCTGATCGCGGCCAGCGGCCCCGGCGGCATGTTCCGGCCGAGCGCCGACGCCGACGTGACGCGCGTGCTCCTCGGGGACGACTCCGCCGTGCCCGCGATCGCCGCGGCGCTCGCCGCGATGCCCGACGGCGTTGGCGGCGTCGCGCTGATCGAGGTCGACGGCCCGGCGGACGAGCTCCCGCTCGCGCACCCTGCGGGCGTCGAGGTGCGGTGGATCCATCGCTCGCGCATGCCCGACGCCGTGCCGGGCTCGCCCCTCGTCGCCGCGGCGCGCGCCCTCGCCCGTCCGGACGGCGAGGTCGAGGTGTTCGCGCACGGCGAGCGCGGCGCCATGAAGGAGCTGCGGGCGCTCCTCCAGGACGGCTGGGGCATCGACCGGCGGGCCCTGTCGCTCTCCGCGTACTGGGCGCTCGGCCGCGCGGAGGACCGCTTCCAGGCCGAGAAGCGCGAGCCGGTGGGGGCGATCTTCGCGGACTGACGACGCCGCGGACGCGTCGGAGGAGAGGAGCCCGCCTGTGCGATCAACGCCCGCGACCCGTCGCCCGCTCCCTACGATCGCCGAGGTCGTGCCGACCGAGGCGGCGTCCGCCCGTGGCCGGTCCGCTCGCCGACAGCGCATGTCGCTGACCCGGGGAGAGCGCATCATGTGGATCGAGGACGACGGCACGGTGTCATCCATGTGGGTGGACGGGTCGTTCCGTCACCTGCCGCGGCGTGCCCGCTGGGCGATGTGGACCGCCGACCCCGCGGATCTCGACGAGCTGGCGGAGGACGTGACCGCCCTCGAGACCGCCGTCCGCATCGCGGCCTCGTGCCGCCGGGAGTGGCCGGACCAGTCGGCGTACCGCATGCGGGAGATCCCGCGTGAGCTGCTCGGCGGCTTCCGCGGGCTCCGCGACCTCGCCGACGTGCGCGAGCACCTGCTCTCCTTCCCGCTGGCGCTGTCCATGCAGTGGCAGACGGACGCCGTGCAGGTGGCGGTCGGCGTGGTCGACACCGTCCGACGTGGCGCCCTCCGCCGCCGGCTCGCGCGCGGCGCGCACCTCGTGGCGTCGCGGCTCCGGATCCCGGTCATCGGCCGCTCGGAGCCCGCTCCGCCCCGGGCCCGCCGCATCGCCCCGCTGGACGCGTGCTCGGCGCCCGGGCAGCTCGTGGACGACGACGGCGAGCCGCTGCACGATCCCTCGCGCGTGGAGCGGCTCGCCGCCTCACGATCCCGAGCGGCGCGATGGCGGTGACGACGGCACGCCGCACGTGCGCCGAGGTGCATGTCCCCGGGAGGCCGGCATGAGGTTCCCGTAGTGCCTCATGCTCCCCGAGGACGAGTTCCGCTACGGAGACGCCGAGGATGAGTGGATGGTCGGGACCGCCGAGTCGGCGAGCGAGCCGCGGCCGGAGGGATCGCTCATCGACGTCGTCACGACCGCGCTCGACGTCGAGTGGGACGCGTCCCCGGAGGCGTGGGAGCAGGCGCGGGCGTGGTTCGTCCGGCATTCGCAGCGCAGGTGGGAGGGACTCTCGGCGAAGGAGCGCAGGAGGATCCGATGGCTCGTCGGCCCGCGTGAGGCGAGGGCGACCCACGGGTACGTCGACGTCGGTCCCTTCGACGGTCCCCTCTGAGATCGGGCGGCGGAGCCGAGCGCGCGTCCGCGCCGCGTCATGCGCCACCCCGCGGATCCGCCATGCTGGTCCCTGCGCGGAACGCGGCACGACCGCCCGCGCGGATCCCGTCCCCTCACCCCGGAGACCGCCATGACCGCTTCCGCGTCCGAGCCCCTGCCCACGCCCACCCCCGTCGTCCCGGGCGGGGCGACCACCGCGGGCATCCCGCACTCCGTGGCGGAGGACGTCCTCGGGATCCTCACCGGCACGTTCGTCGCCTCGTTCGGGCTCTTCCTGCTCCGGGCGAGCGATGCCGTCACGGGCGGCACCGCAGGTCTCGCGCTGCTGCTGAGCTACACGGGCGTGCTGCCGTTCGGCGTGCTGTTCTTCGTGGTGAACGCGCCGTTCTTCGCCCTCGCGGTATGGAAGAAGGGGGGGCGGTTCACGATCCGCACGGCCATCTCCGTCGCGCTCGTGTCGCTGTTCTCGACGCTGCACCCGGCGATGGTGACGAGCCTCGACCTGCAGCCCGTCTACGGCGTGCTCGCGGGGAACCTGCTCGTGGGGATCGGGCTGCTCGTGGTGTTCCGCCACGGATCCAGCCTCGGCGGCTTCAACATCGTCGCGCTCATCGTGCAGGAGCGGTTCGGCTTCCGGGCCGGGTACGCGCAGATGATCCTCGACGTCATCGTGATCCTGCTCGGCCTCACGGTGGTGTCGCTCGCGAGCGTCGTGTGGTCGGCCCTCGGCGCGGTGCTGCTGAACCTCGTGCTCGCGCTCAACCACCGGCCGGGGCGGTACACCGGGATCTGATCCCGCGATCCGCGACCCGGCGTCGGCGCTCCGGCGTCAGCGGACGAGCGGGCCGTCGGCTGCGGCCGGCTGGCGCAGGTAGCCGCGGCGGCGCAGCCCGATCTCGAGCGGCAGCGTGGCGAGCGGCGGGATCGCGGCGACGCCCGCGAGCAGCGCCGGCTTCCACCCCCAGCGCAGGCGGTACGCCGTGACGAGCGTGATGACCACGTACGCCACGAAGGCGGCGCCGTGCAGCCGGCCGAAGACGTAGACGCCGAGCTCCGTGGTCTCGGTCACGTACTTGAGGAACATGCCGACGAGCAGGCCCGTCCAGGTGATCGCCTCGACGACCGCGACCACGGCGAAGAGACGGCCGAGGCGCGAGGGGCGGTCGGTCCGCTCGCGGGTGCCCCGCCACACGGATGCGGCAGGGGTGCCGGACGCGGCAGGGGAGCCGGAGGCCGCCGCGGGACGGGCCCCCGGCTCGGCGGTCGGGGCGGCGTCGGGGTGCGGGGCGTCCGTCATGGGGCCTTCCGGGGCAGGGGGATCCGGGTGGATCCGGCGGGCGGGGCAGGTCGCCGCCAGGGTACGGGGCGGCGTCGGGCGGGAGCTGGGGGCGGCGCCGTGGCGTCTCGCCGGCGCGTCCGGGTCCCGGGCGGGGTCCGCCGGGGACCGCGCGGGCATGTCCCCGGACGGACACGTGTCACGCACCACTGCACGCGTGTGGGATTATTTCCCCAGAGGTGGAAGTCGCCTCGACGATCTGGGGGGATCAATTGGGGGAGCACCACTCTGCCGTCCGCCGTGCCTCGACACGGGGGATGCGCACCGCATCCGCACGCGCACGTCTCGTCGCCGCCGTCACGGGGCTCAGCCTCGGGGTGACGCTGCTCGTCGCCGTCGAGCCGGGCGCCGCCCCGGCCGGGGCCGCGACGACCGCGAGCGCCGCGTCGACCGCGCGCGTCCTCGCGCCGGCCGTGAGCACGGGCACGAGCCCGACGGCGGGCGTCGACGCGCCGAGCGCGACCGCCACCGACGGGCAGCCGAGCGCCGCGTCGATGCTGCGCCTGCTGCAGGTCACCGCGGCCGCCGCGCCGTTCACCGCGACGCCCGCGCCCGTCATCACGGGCAAGGCCGTCATCGGACAGCGCCTGCTCGCGACGACCGCGCGCTGGACGCCAGCCGCGACGACCAGCAGGTACGCCTGGCTGGTCGACGGGGTGCCCGTGAGCGGGCAGACCTCGACCGCGTACACCGTGCGCGCCGCCGACGCGGGATCCGTCATCACGGTCGCCGTCACGGGCAGCCGCTCCGGCTACGACACGAGCACGCGGACGAGCGAGCCGACCACCGCCGTGCCCGTGCCCGTCGTCGCCGAGTTCGCTGCCGCGCCCGCGCCCACCATCGCCGGCACCGCGCGGGTGGGCTTCACCTTCACCGCGCGCGCCGGCACCTGGACGCCGTGGCCGACGTTCTCGTACTCCTGGACCCGCGACGGCGTGCTCATCGCCGGGCAGACGGGCGCGACCTACCGGGTCACCGAGGCCGACCAGGGTGCGGCGATCGCCGTGACCGTGACCGGCACCAAGACCGGGTACGCGACGACGCCCGTGACCAGCGACGCGATGACGGTGCCGGCGGCGCCGGTCCCGACGCCGACGGTCGCGCCCACGGTCGCGCCCACGCAGGCTCCGACCCCGACGCCCACGGTCGCGCCCACGCAGGCGCCGGCTCCCGCGCCGACCCAGGACCCCGCGCCGACCCCGACGTCGGAGCCCACGCCCACGCAGGCTCCCGCGCCGACCCCGACGCCCACGGCCGCGCCGACGCCCGCGCCTACGACGCCCGCCGCGATCCCGTTCAGCGCCGCCGCGACGCCCACGATCGCGGGCACCGCGCGCGTCGGCTTCACGCTCTCCGCGCGCGCCGGCGTCTGGACCCCGTGGCCCACGTTCTCCTACGCGTGGCTCCGGGACGGCGTCGTGATCGCCGGGCAGACCGGCGCGACGTACCGCGTGCAGGCCGGGGACGCCGGATCCCGCATCAGCGTGGCCGTGACCGGCACGAAGACCGGCTACGCGACGCGGACCCAGGCGAGCACGGAGCTGCAGGTGCCCGCCGCGAGCACCCCGGCGCCCACCCCGGTGCCGACGACCCCGGCGCCCACGCCCACGGCGGCACCCGCGCCGACGCCGACGCCCGGCACCCCGACGCCCGCGCCGTCCGCGCCCGCGCCGACCCCGGAGCCGACCCCGGCCCCCACGACCCCGCCCGCCGACGCGCCCTACGCGGTCGCGTCGACGCCGACCATCGCCGGCACCGCGCGCGTCGGCTTCACGCTGTCCGCGCGCGCCGGCGTCTGGACGCCGTGGCCGACCTTCACCTACGCGTGGACCCGCGACGGCGTCGCGATCCCCGACCAGACCGGCGTCACCTACCGCGTGCAGGAGGGCGACCAGGGATCCACCATCGCCGTGATCGTCACGGGCACGAGGACCGGCTACGTCACGCAGTCGATCCCGAGCGCGGGCCTCCTCGTGCCGCTGCCCGAGGTCGCGCCCGAGCCGCCCGCGCCGACGCCGGCCCCCGAGCCCGCCCCCGACGTGGCGTACGAGGCCGTCGGCGACCCGTCCATCACGGGCCTCGGCCGCGTCGACTTCACGCTCAACGCCCGCTCCGGCACCTGGACGCCGTGGCCCTCCTTCTCCTACGCGTGGCTGCGCGACGGCGTCGCGATCCCCGACCAGACCGGCCCCAGCTACCGGGTCGTCGCGGGCGACGTCGGCACGAGCATCTCCGTCGCCGTGACCGGCACGAGGACGGGCTACGTCACCGAGACGCGGACGAGCCCGGCCATCGCGGTCGTGGAGACGCCCGTCACCCCGCCGCCGCCCCCGCCGGCCGTGCCGTTCGAGGCGACGACCGCGCCCGCGATCCAGGGCTCGCCCGTCGCGGGATCCCCGCTGCGCGCCGAGCTGCCCGCCTGGACGCCCGAGGCCACGAGCTACTCCTACGCCTGGGCCCGCGACGGCGTGACCGTGCTCGGCGCGACCGAGGCCACGTACGTCGTGCGCCGCGGGGACGCCGGGTCGCGGATCACGGTCACCGTCACCGGATCCCGCTCCGGCTACCAGGACGCGAGCCGCACGAGCGAGGCCACCGCGGCCGTCGTCGACGCGCTCGACGTGCCGCCGGCCGTGCCCGCGCCCGCACCCGGCGACGAGCCCTTCGCGGACGCGCCCGGCCCGGTCGTCGCGGGCACGCTGACGGTCGGATCCACCCTCACGGCGGAGACGCCCGCGTGGACCCCGGTCGCGACGGAGCTCTCCTACGCCTGGATGCGGAACGGGGTCGTCGTGCCCGGCCGCACCGCCTCGACCTACGTGACGGCGCCGCGCGACGCCGGAGCGCAGATCACCGTGACCGTCACCGGACGCGCGGACGGCCTCGCGCCCACGTCCCGCACCTCCGCCGCGCGCCAGGTCGCCTCCACGGGCGTCGGCTACGACGTGGTCGTGGTGCTCGGCCAGTCCAACGCGCAGGGGGTCGGCACCGGGTGGGATCCGGCCGTCGACGTGAGCGTGCCCGGGCTCGACCAGCTCGCGGGCAGCGGCGCCAAGGCCGGGCAGATCGTGCCCGCCAAGGACTCGCTCAGCCACGTGACCACCTGGACGACCTCCGGCGGCGTGCAGTCCGTCGGCCCCGGCATGGAGCTCGGCCGACGCCTGCTCGCCGAGGCGCGCCCCGGTCGCAAGGTGCTGCTCGTGCCCGCCGCCATGGCCTCCACCTCGATGACGGGCGACGGCGCCTACTCCTGGAACCCGTCGGACACCCGCTCGCGCGTGAACCTGTTCACCCGGGCGCTCGGGCAGGTCGACGCCGCGCTCGCGCAGGATCCCGACAACCGCCTCGTCGCGGTCGTGTGGGCGCAGGGCGAGTCCGACGCGACGCGGACGGACGAGCAGGGCTACCGGACGATGCTGCTCGACGTGGTCGACCGGCTGGACGCGCGCTACGGCGCGGTGCCGTTCCTCATCGGCGGCATGGTGCCCGAGTGGATGACGCAGTCGCCGCTGCGGCGAGCGATCGACGCCGCGCAGCAGGGCGTGCCCGCGCTGCGGTCGAACGTGTCGTACATCCCGGGGGTCGCCGGGTACAGCCGGAGCGAGGACTCGATCCACTACACGGCTGCCGGGGCACGCGCGATGGGCGACAAGTACTTCGCCGCCTACCAGCGGGCGACGGGCGCGGTGCAGCTGCCGGGGTAGCGACCACGCGCATGGGGCGCGGCCGGGTCGTCCCGGCCGCGCTCAGCAGCAGGGGGCGTCGTGCGGATCCGCCGCGCGCTCGCCCGTGAGCGCCCCGACGGGGACGGTGCACGCGTCGCCCCGCCATGCCTCGACGCCCTCGCGGACGGCGACCGCCGCGATCACGAGCCCGGCGACGGGATCCGCCCACCACCAGCCGAGCGCGGCGTCGGCCAGCAGCCCGACGAGGAGCGCGGCCGACAGCCACGCGCACACCAGCGTCTGCCGCGAGTCGGCGACCGCGCTGGCCGACCCGAGCTCCGTGCCCGTGCGGCGCTCGAGCAGGCTGAGCGCGGGCATCACGGCGAGGCTGAGGGCGGCGAGGACGATGCCGGTGGTGCTCGGCCGGGACGCGGATCCGTCGACCAGCGCGAGCACGGCGTCGACGGCCACGTAGGCCGCCAGCCCGAGGAACGAGACGGCGATGAGCCGGAGGGCCGTGCGCTCGCGGCGCTCGGGGTCCGGCGCGGAGAACTGCCACGCCACGGCGGACGCGGCGAGCACCTCGACCACGGAGTCGAGCCCGAACGCGACGAGCGCGGGGGAGGAGGCGACGGCGCCGGCGGACAGGGCGACCACGGCCTCGACGGCGTTCCAGGCGATGGTGCCGGCGACGATCCAGCGAATGCGGCGGCGCAGGAGGTCGCGGCGGGCGACGGCGAGGCGGGGCGCGCCCGCGGCGGCGGTCACGCGGCCGGCTCGCAGCAGCCGGGGGCGCAGAGGGCGGGATCCGCGCAGGCCCGGTCGTCCTCCACCGCGAGCACGACCTCCACGAGCGCGCCGAGCCCTCGGGCGATGCGCGGGTCCGCGATCTCGTAGCGCACGCTGCGCCCCTCGGGGACGGTCCGCACGATGCCGCAGCCGCGGAGGCACGTCAGGTGGTTCGAGACGTTCTGCCGGGTGAGTCCGAGCGCCTCGGCGAGGAGCGCCGGGTACGCGGGGCCGTCGAGGAGCTCGACGAGGATCCGGGAGCGCGTGGGATCCGCGAGCGCCCGGCCGAGCCGGGTCATCACGTCGAGGCGCGGGGCGAGCAGGGTCATGGCACGACGGTACAGCATTAGCTGTACCGTCGTGCCACAGCGCGAGGATCCGGATCAGGCCGCGGGGTGCAGGACGACCTTCGTGTAGCCGTCGACGCGCTTGTCGAACTTGTCGAAGGCGTCGACCGCGTCGTCGAGCGGGACCTCGTGCGACACGATGCGGCCGGGCGTCGCGCGCCCGCGGATGATGAGGTCGCGCAGCTCGCGGTTGTACCGCTTCACCGGGCACTGGCCGGTGCCGATGCTGATGCCCTTGGTGAACGCGGTCCCGAAGTCGAACGCGATCCGGCCCTCCTTCGCCTCCTCGGTCGCGCCCTTGGGGTCGGACGGGTTGTAGACGCCCACGACGCCGATCGCGCCGGTGGCCCGCACCACGCTGACGAGCGCGTCGAGCACCATCTCGGGGTGCTCCTCGCCCGTGTGGTCGTGCGCCTGGTACCCCACGGCCTCCACGCCGCTGTCGACGCCGAAGCCGTCGGTGAGGTCCATGATCGCCTCCGTCACGTCGACCTCCGAGAAGTCGATCGCGGTGGCGCCGAACTCCTCGGCGAGGACGAGGCGGTCCTGCTGGTGGTCGACGACGAAGACCTGCGAGGCGCCGCGGATCATGGCGCTGTGCGCGGCCATGAGGCCCACGGGTCCGGCGCCGAAGATCGCGACGGTCTTGCCGGGCGCGACCTTCGCGAGCTCGGTGCCGTGGTACCCGGTGGGGAAGATGTCGGAGAGCATCGTGAAGTCGAGCTCGTGCTCGGTGCCCTGGGGCAGCTCGAGGAGGTTGAAGTCGGCCCACGGGACGCGCAGCAGCTCGGCCTGGCCGCCCCAGTAGGGGCCCATGGCCGGGTAGCCGAAGCCGGCACCGGGCTGGCCGGACGGGTTGGCGCGCAGGCACGCGGAGGTGAAGCCCTCGTTGCAGGTGCGGCACGTGCCGCACGCGAGGTTGAAGGGGACCGAGACGCGGTCGCCGACCTCGATCCTCTCGACCCCGGCGCCGACGGCCTCGACGACGCCCATGTTCTCGTGGCCGAACACCATGCCGGACTCGAACTCCACCCGGCCCTCGTAGGGGTGCAGGTCGGAGCCGCAGATGTTCGCGCTCGTGATGCGGATGACCGCGTCGAGGGGGCCCTGGATCGTCGGATCCGGCACCTCCTCCACGGCGACGTCGAACGGTCCCTTGTAGACGACTGCCTTCATGTGCTTCTCCTTCTCGATGACGTTCGGAGGCGGACGGGCGCTCGAGCCGATGCGCGCCTGATGCCCTCGACACTGCCGACGGTCGCGGGGGGATGTCCGGGGGTTGACAGCGGTGCCGAGGAGGGGCGAGGCGTCGGCGGGGTCGTCGCGCCCACCTGGCAGGATCGAGGGACGCGCCGACCCGCGGCCGCCGACCCCTCCGGAGGATCCATGCCCGACCGCACCCCCCACGTCGTCTTCGTCTGCGCCCGCAACGGCGGCAAGTCCCAGCTCGCGGCCGCGCTCATGCGCCACGACGCGGGCGACGCCGTCACGGTCGCGTCGGCCGGCACGGATCCGGGATCGTCGCTGAACGCGCTCGCGGTGGAGTCGCTCGCCGAGCTCGGGATCGACGTCGGCGACGAGCGCCCCAAGCCGCTCAGCGACGACATGGTGCGCGCGGCCGACCTCGTGGTGGTCCTCGGCGCGGAGGCGCACGTGGACGGCGACCAGGGCGTCGCGGTCGAGACGTGGATCACCGACGAGCCGTCCGAGCGCGGCATCGACGGGATGGAGCGGATGCGGCTCGTGCGCGACGACATCCGCGCGCGCGTGACCGAGCTGCGCGGGCGCCTCGGCGGGGGAGCGGACGCGGACGACGCGGACGCCGACGCCGGCTAGGCGTCCGCGCGCGCCGGCCGCTCCGCGCGCCGGGCCACGAGCGCGTCCACGTGGCGCTCCAGCACGCCGAGCGCCCGGGCGCCGCGTGCCGGGTCCGGCTCGGCGACGAGCAGCTGGAGGGCGAGCCCCGCGAGCAGCGCCTGGAGGTGGTCGGCCTCGGCCTCGGGATCCGCGTCGGGACGCAGCAGGCCCGCCGCGCGCAGCTGCGCGAGCTGCGACAGGCACGTCTCGCGCGCCGCCGTGTGGGCCGCCGCCCGCACCTCGCGGAGCCGGGCGTGGGATGCCGCGTCGGCCAGGAGGGCGGCCGTGACCTCGGCCTCGGCCCGGCGCGCGTCGTCGAGGGGCAGGTGCTCGGCGAGGACGCGGATCACGCGGCGCCGGGGATCCGCGTCGCCGCGCCGGCTGCCGGTCCGCTCCGCGACGCGGCGGGCGACCAGCGCCGTCGCGTGCGCCATGAGGTCGATGCGCGAGGGGAAGCTGTGCCGGAGGGATCCGGTGCTGAGCCCGGCCTCGGCCGCCACGGTGCGGACGGAGACGCCGCTCGCGCCGTCGCGGCGGATGACCCGCCAGACGGCCTCGGCGAGCTCGTCCTCACGGCGGGCGTGGTCGATCAGGCGCGGCATGGCGTCACGGTAGCACCGGGATCCGGGCCCTCCACCTGCGTCCCGGCGGACCCTCCGCGCCCGGTAACGTCGATCCGATGAGCGCCTTCTCGCCGCCCTGCGGACCCGTCGTCGGCTGGGCGGACGGCGAGGTCGTCCGCGCGACCGGCATCCCCTACGCGACCGCCGTCCGCTTCCGGCCGCCCGTCGCGCACCCGGACTGGACGGAGCCGCGGGACGCGCTCGCGTGGGCGCCCGCCTGCCCGCAGCGGCCCATGCCGGAGCTCGACGACGTGCTCGGGTCCTTCGACCACCTGGCGGTCGACGAGGACTGCCTCCGGGTCTCCGTGACGATGCCGCGCGACGTGCGGGTCGACGAGGGCCTGCCGGTCATGGTGTGGATCCACGGCGGCTCGTACGTGTCGGGCGCGGGGGACGTGCCGATCATGGATCCGGCGCCCCTCGTCGCCGAGCAGCGCGTGGTGGTCGTCACGGTCACCTACCGGCTCGGGCTCCTCGGCTACCTCGGCGACGGGCGCGACCGGCCCGCGAACCTCGGCCTGCTCGACCAGCTGGCGGCGTTCCGGTGGGTGGCCCGCAACATCGGCGCGTTCGGCGGCGACCCGGATCGCGTCACGGCCTTCGGCCAGTCCGCGGGCGGCGACGCGGTCGCGCACCTCATGGCGGTGCCGGAGGCCGCGGGGCTGTTCCGCCGGGCGATCATCCAGAGCGCGCCGCTCGGCATCTCGCGCGGGCGACGGCGGATGGCCGTGGCCATGGAGCGCGCGTCCCGCGGGCTCACGGCGGACATGCCCGTCGAGGAGGTGCTCGCGCGCCAGCCCGAGGTCGAGCGCGCGGCGGCGCCCTTCGGGCTCATCGGCGCGATGCCCTTCGGCACCCAGTACGGGCACGCGCCGCTGCCGTCGGAGTCCGGGCTCGCCGCCGCGTGGGACCGCGCCGCGCCCGGCGTCGACGTGCTCATCGGCAACACGGCGGAGGAGGCCCGGCTGTTCCTGCCGGGGATCCCGTGGCTCCAGCGCCTCACGCGCGTCCCCGTCGTCGGCCCGCTCGTGCGGCGCGCGGCGGTCGGGGCGGTGACGGGGATCATCTACGGCGTCCCCGGCCGTCGCTTCGCCCGCCGCCATGCGCGCGCCGGCGGCACGGCGCACCGCTACGTGATCCGCTGGTCCGCGCCCGGCAGCCCGCTCGGCGCCGCCCACACCGTCGACCTGCCGCTGCTGTTCGGCGACGAGGAGGCGTGGCGCGGCGCCGGGCTCCTCGCGGGGGCGCCGTGGGAGGGGATCCAGCGCGACGCCCGCCGCGTGCGGCAGGTGTGGGGCGACTTCGCGCGCGGCAGGATCCCGACCCGGCAGCTCATCCCGGGGGTGCTGGAGCTGCGGCGGGTCCACGGCTGAGCGACTGCAGGTGCCGGAGCTTGTCCGGGTTCCGCACGACGAAGACGCCCTGGACGACGCCGTCCGTGACGTCGAACTGGAACGATGTGGTGATCGCGTCGTCCTCGGCGAAGAGGACGGCGCCGAGGCCGTTGAGCTCGGCGGGCACCGCGATCGACGTCCGCCCGTGCTTCTCGGCGAGGCCGAGGACGAAGCGCGCCGTCCTCTCGGCGCCGACGATGGGGCGGAGCGCCGCTCTCGCCTTGCCGCCGCCGTCGACGAGCAGCGTCACGCCCGGGGCGAGCAGGCCGAGCAGGGCCTCCACGTCGCCCGTGCGCGCGGCGGCGAGGAACCGCTCGACCACGCGCCCGTGCTCGGCCGGGCTGACGGCGTTGCGCGGCGGCCCGCCCCGCACGCGCCCGCGTGCCCGGTGCACGAGCTGCCGGGTGGCCGCCTCGCTGCGATCCAGGACGGCGGCGATCTCCCCGTACGGGAAGTCGAAGACCTCCCGCAGCAGGAAGGCGACCCGCTCGTCGTCGCCGAGGCTCTGCAGCACGACGAGCAGCGCGGTGGACACGGCGTCGACCCGCATGGCCGACTGCTCCGGGTCGTCAGGGGAGGCGTCGGCCGACGGACCGGTCGCGAGCGGTTCGGGGAGCCACCCGCCGACGTAGTCCTCGCGGCGGCGCGCGGTCGTGCGGAGCGCGTTCCTGGCCAGGTTCGCGGCGATGGCGGCGAGGTACGCGCGGCCGTCCCGCACGTCGGCGTCGGCGGTGCGCCAGCGGAGGTACGTCTCCTGCGTCACGTCCTCGGCCTCGGTCACCTGGCCGGTGATGTCGTAGGCGATGGTGAAGACGAGTCCGCGATGCCGGTCGAACAGCTGCTCGCGGGTCACGTCCACGCTCCCTCCTCCTCCGTCGTCGGCGCCGCCGACTCCGGGCCCCGGGGCCAAGAGTACGAGCCGCCGCGGTGCGCCTCGCCGCGGAGCCACCGGAGCGTCTGCCGGCACACGGCCTCCTTGACGAGCGCGGCGGGACGGCCGGTCAGTGCCAGGCGGCGTGGTCGGTCGTCGGCGGTGACGGCCTGGATCAGCCCGTCCCGCCGGCCGAGGCTCAGGCACTGGGCGACGAAGCCGGCGGAGAACGGCACGGGCGTCTCCCCGGCGAGCACCCGCAGGACGTTGTCGGCGGCGTGCGCGCCCATCGGCAGGGCGGAGGCGCAGCCCATGCGCTGGTGCGCGTGGCGGTCGTCGTCGATGACCGCCGCGTCGCCCGCCCCGAAGACGCGTCCGCCGCCGCCGACGACGGCGAGCGCGGCATCCACCCGCAGGCGCCCGTCGGCGGTGACGGGGAGGCCGCTGTCCGCGGCGAGGGCCGGGCCCCGGAACCCGGTGCACCACACGACCGCGTCGGCCCCGAGCGCCGCCCGCACGTCGCCGGTCGTCGCGACGGACGCGTGCTCCTCCAGCCCGATGCCGCGGCGGGCGAGGTGGCGACGGAGGCGGTCGCGGCTCCGCGGCGCGACGCTCGGCGCGACCTCCCCGCCGGTGCGCAGCCGCACCGTCAGCGACGGGTGCCGCTCTGCGATCTCGGTGGCCGCCTCGATCGCGGTCAGCCCGCCGCCGACCACGGCCACCACCGCGCCCGGCGGGAGGATCGCGAGGTCGGCCCGCAGCCGCGTCGCGGCGCGCAGGTCGGCGATCGCGTGGACGCCGTCGCCCTCCGGCATGGTCGCCCTGCTCCCCGCCGCGTACACGAGGGCGTCGTAGCGGAGCCGGTCTCCGCCGGCCAGGGCGAGCACCCGCTCAGCCGCGTCGATCCGCTCGACCGCGCACACCCGCACCCGCACCGCGGGATGCAGCAGCGAGGAGAAGGGGACCGTGGCCGACGCGGCCGCCCCCGCCGCATGCTCGTGCAGGCGGATGCGCTCGACGAAGGCCTCGGCCGCCGTCACCAGGATCACCTCCACGCCCGTGCTCCCGCGGCTCGCTGCCACCCTGTTCGCGGCCATGACCCCCGCGTACCCTCCACCGATCACCACGACGCGCATCGACATCTCGTCTCCCTCCGGAACAGCTCCGACCATGGGACACCGGTCGGCCGCGCTCTGTGACGGGTCGACGTGACACGAGACGCCCACCAGGAGCCCCCCGTCCCCGTCGACGACCTCCCGCACCGCACGCGAGCGCCGCGGGGCGATGATCTCCACGAGCGTGCTCATCGCCGGCCTGCTCGCCTTCTCCGGGGTGGCCTCGCTCCGCCCTGGCGCCGTCCCGCTGTGGGCGTTCCTCGTGCTCACGGCCGCGGGCATCGCCGTGGCGCTCGTCGTCTACGCCGTGGAGAACGGCTGGGTCCGCCTCCTGCTGCTGGCCGGCGTGCTCGGCGCCGCCTTCGCGCTCGACGCCGTCGACATGGCGGGTGCGCCGGTGCCGTTCGTCGCGGGCGCGTTCGTCGGCGCCCTCCTCTCCCGTGACGAGTGGCCGTGGCGCCGCAGCCCGGAGGAGCGGCTGCGCGAGCGCCAGCCGCGACCGCTGGCGAACATCGGGCCGTGGTCGGGCTCCGGCCTCACGGCGACGCTCGCGGACGTGCCGACCGGCTGGAGGTGCCGGGCGGGACGGCATACTTCATCCGGGTCGACACGGCCTCGCCCGACTCGATCATCGGCGAGGTGCTCGTCGGCCTCCCCGGCGACGCGCTCGCGCTCGTGCACGTCGGCGATCCCATGCCGGGGCCCGCGGCCGTGCTCACGGGGGCGGACGCGGCGTCGTTCCGCGCCTGGGCGCTGGCGATCCCCGCGCCCTGAGGCGCATCCGGGCCCCGCAGGGCGTCAGAGCAGGTCCGCGACGACCGCGGCGACCACGTCCGGATCCGTCACCGGCACCATGTGCGCGGATCGCGGCGCCGGGATCCATCCGCCGTCCTCGGCGGCCGCGGCCGACGACCGGTGCGCGCGCACGAGGTCGGCGCGCTGCCGCCGCGTGAGCGCGCCGGACGCCGTGCCCGAGATCACGCGCACGGGCACGCCGGGCAGCGTCGCGGTGCCGGGGTACGCGGCCAGCGCGTGGAGGCCCGGCAGGAGGTGCCGCTGCTCGGCCGCGGTGGCGTGCGCGGCGGGGACGGAGCCGGCCGCGGCGGCGGCCATCGCGAGGAGGGGAGCGGGCAGGCCTGCCAGCGCGATCCGGTGCAGCGGCGCGAGCAGGCCGACGCGTGCGAGCGGCACGAGCAGCGCCGCCTGCATGCCGGCCGCGGCGCGCACGAACGGGGCCGACCACGCGCGGGCACGCTCGTCGCTCGGATCCACCAGCACCGCTCCCGCGGTCGCGAGCCCGCGCGCGATCCGCCGGGCCGCGACGACCCGCACGACGGGACCACCCCAGCTGTGCCCGGCGAGCACGAGGCGGCGGTGCGGGAACGCGGCGATCACCGTCTCGAGGTCGTCCGCCAGGCGGTCCAGGTCGCGCGGCACGGGATCGGGGTCGCTGGATCCGAGGCCGGCCCGGTCGTAGGCGACGACGCGGCACGTGCGGGCCAGCCGGGCGTGCACGGGACCCCACGTGAGGCCGCTGCCACCGAGGCCCGCCTCGAGGACGACGAGGTCGTCGCCGGCTCCGTCGAGCATCGCGCGGAGGCGGCGGCCGTCGGGCGTGGCGACCGTCACCTCCTGCCCGAGGGGGCAGAGGGTCACGCGAGCACCGGCCACGGGCCCGGCGCTCGGTCGTCGGTCGCGAGGAGGCCGGCGAACCAGTCGTCCTCGCGGCCGTCGCGGCCGAGCGCCCCGAGGCGGGCGACGCCCTCGAAGCGGAAGCCGAGGGCGCGGGCCACGGCCGCGGATCCGGTGTTTCCGGCGTACGCGCGCCAGCCGATGCGGGCGAGGCCGAGGCCGGATGCGGCGTCGACACCGTGGTCGACGACCGCCGCGGCCGCCTCGCGCATGATCCCGCGACCGCGCGCGTCGGGCGCGAGCCAGTACCCGATCTCCGCGGCGCCGTCCGCGACGTCGTGCAGGCCGACCGTGCCCACGAGCCGCCCGCCCTCGACCACCGCCCAGGTGAGGCGCTCGCCGGATGCCCAGCCGTCCGGGCAGAAGACCGTCACGTAGGAGACGGCGTCGTCGCGCGTGTACGGCACGGGGACGGGCACGAAGCGCTGGATCGCCGGGTCCTGGCAGGCGGCCGCGATCGCGTCGACGTCGCCGGCCTCGGGCGGGCGGAGCGTCAGGCGCGCGGTGCGGAGGGTGACGGGATCCATCGGGCCACGCTATCGGCAGCGCACCCGACGGTCGCGGCCGGACGCGACGACGACCCGCCCCCACGTGGGTGGGGACGGGCCGTCGGCGGCGCGGACGCGGATCAGTCGCGGGGCTTGCGTCCCCGGCGCTCGGGGGCCGCGCCGCGCTCGGCGGCACGGGGGCCGCCGCGGTCGGGGCGGATGTCGATCGGGCGGCCGTTGATGACCGTGCTCGCCAGCTTGTCGAGCTTGTCCTGCGCGAGCCCGGCCGGCAGCTCGACGAGCGAGAAGTCCGGGCGGATGTCGATGTGGCCGAAGTCCTCGCGGCTGAAGCCGCCCTCGTTGGCGAGCGCGCCGACGATCTGGCGGGGCTCGACGCGGTGGCGTCGGCCGACGTCGATGCGGTACGTGGCCATGTTGCCGCTGCCGCGCGCGGGACGGGCCCGGCGCTCGCCGCGGTCGTCGCCGTCGCGGCCCGGGCGGTCGTCCCGGCGCTCGCGCTCGACGCGCGGCGGGCGGAGGTCGTCGGCCGAGAGGAGGAGCGGGGTGTCGCCCTGCGCCACGATGGCGAGCGCGGCGGCGACGTCGGACTCGACGACGTCGTGGTGGTTGACGTAGTGGCCCACGATGTCGCGGAACGCGTCGAGGCGCTCGCGATCCTGCAGCGCGGACGTGATGGCGTCGTCGAAGCGGGTGAGGCGCGTGACGTTGACGTCCTCGGCGCTCGGCATGCGCATCTCGGTGAGGGGCTGGCGCGTGGCCTTCTCGATGGCGGTGAGGAGGCGGCGCTCGCGCGGCGTGACGAAGCTGATCGCCGCGCCGCTGCGTCCCGCGCGGCCCGTGCGGCCGATGCGGTGCACGTACGACTCGGTGTCGATCGGGATGTCGTAGTTGACGACGTGGCTGATGCGCTCCACGTCGAGGCCGCGCGCCGCGACGTCGGTGGCCACGAGGATGTCGAGCTTGCCGGACTTCAGCTGCTCGACCGTGCGCTCGCGCTGGGCCTGGGCGACGTCGCCCGAGATGGCGGCCGCCGCGTACCCGCGGGCCCGCAGCTTCTCGGCGAGCGTCTCGGTCTCGTTCTTGGTGCGGACGAACACGATCATGCCCTCGAAGTTCTCGGTCTCGAGGATGCGCGTGAGGGCGTCGACCTTCTGCGGGTACGACACCATCAGGTAGCGCTGCGTGGTGTTCGCCGAGGTCGTGGTCTTGTTCTTGACCGTGATCTCCTCGGGGTCCTGCAGGTACTTGCCCGAGATGCGGCGGATCTGCGCGGGCATCGTGGCCGAGAACAGCGCGATCTGCTTCGACTTCGGGGTGTCCGCGAGGATCGTCTCCACGTCCTCCGCGAAGCCCATCTTGAGCATCTCGTCGGCTTCGTCGAGCACGAGGAACTTCAGCTGCGACAGGTCGAGGGTGCCCTTGTCGAGGTGGTCCATGATGCGGCCGGGGGTGCCGACGACCACGTGCACGCCGCGGCGGAGGGCCGACAGCTGCACGCCGTAGCCCTGGCCGCCGTAGACGGGGAGCACGTGCACGCCGCGCATGCCGGACGCGTAGCGCTCGAACGCCTCGCACACCTGGAGCGCGAGCTCGCGGGTGGGCGCCAGCACGAGGGCCTGCGGCGTCTTCTGCGACACGTCGAGGTTGCTGAGGATGGGCAGCGCGAACGCGGCCGTCTTGCCGGTGCCGGTCTGGGCGACGCCGAGGACGTCGCGGCCGGAGAGGAGGGAGGGGATGGTGGCGGCCTGGATGGCCGAGGGGGTCTCGTAGCCCACGTCCTTGAGGGCCTTGAGGACCTGGTCGGAGAGACCGAGGTCGCTGAAGGTCGTGCGGGGGGCGGCGTCCGCGTCGGGGGTGGATGCGGTGTCGTCAGTGCTCATCCCCCAACGGTAGGGGGTCGGCGGCGCCCCGCGCCCCACGCCGGGCGGGATCCGGGAGATGCGGGACGGGATCCCCGGCCGCGGGGAGCGCCGCCCGGACGCCGCCCGCGGCCGTCGCGACGGCGGCCAGCCCGATCGTGACGGCGACGACCGTCTCCGTCCACGGCGTCGTGTCGTAGGAGGTGTCCCCGTGCAGCATCGGCGCGACGACGAATGCAGCCAGGAGCTGGCCCGGGAGGGAGGCGGCCGCGACGAGGGCGAGGGCGACCGCGTCGAGCGGGCGGGCGCGCGGCCGGCCCGGCCGGAGGGCCGCGATCCCGACGAGACCCGCCAGCCCCACGAGGTGGGCCGGGAGGAGCAACCCGCCGAGGGGCGACGGCGCGCCGGCGATCCCGGACAGCAGCGCGTGCAGGCCCAGGACGGCGAAGGACCCGGCGACCGCGAGGACCGGGATCGTGCCCGAGCGGCCGCGCGCGCCCACCGCGACCGCGAGGGCCACCACGGCCAGGGCCAGCAGGATCATGCCCGCGCCGTGCCGCTCGGCCGCGTCGCCGAGGGGGATCCAGCCCGCCGTCGGGGCGTCGTGGTCGTGCTCGTGGGACTCGATGGAGTCCCGGCGGGACGGCGGCAGCGCGTCGCGCGCGGTGACCCAGCGCTGGAGCGACGCGTCGAGCTGGAGGAGCGCCGACGCCGCGAGGAGCCCGGAGGCGACGAGGCGCCCGCCTGCCGCAACGCGCGCCTCCGCGGCCGGCGGCGTCACGATGCGGTCCCGGTCCCGGTCCCGGTCCCGGGCCTCGCCGTGCGATGGTGCGCGAGGAGGGCCGAGACCAGCATCGCGACGGCTGCGCACGCCGTGCTGGTCGCGACGACGCTCTCCGTGTGGATGGGGGTGTCGGAGTAGGTGCCGCCCCAGATCGCCGGGGCGATCGCGAGGAGGGCGAGGAGCTGGCCGACGATGCTGCTGCCGAGGAGGAGGATCCCGCCGAGCGCGTCCCACGCGGTCCCGTGCGAGGCGCGTCCCCGGGCGACGGCCACCGCGACGGCCGCGCATCCCGCGAGGTTCAGCAGGAACGTGGACAGGTAGGTGCCGGCGAGCGGGCCCGGCTCGCCCGTGAGGCCCGAGACGAGCGCGTGGGCGCCGATGGCCGCGAACGTGCCGGCGACCACGGCCGTGCCGACGAGGCCCGTCCGCCCCGTGATCCGCGCGGCGCGCGCGAGGGCGAGCACCGCGAGGGCCAGCAGGAGCATGCCGAGGCCGTGGGTCAGGGCGGCGTCGCCGAGGGGGACCCACTCGGAGGAGGGGAAGGAGTGGTCGAAGCGGCCGTCCTGGACGCCCGCCTCCGGGTCGTCCCAGGATGCGGCCGCCGTGACCCAGCGCTGGAGCGAGGCGTCGAGCTGGAGCAGCGCGGACGCCGCGAGGAGGCCCGCGGCGACGAGGCGCCAGCCGCCGGGCGTCCGCGGCCGCGGGACGGCGGGTCGGGAGCGGGCGGACGGGACGGTCGGCGGCGGATCCGCGACGACCGGGCGATCGAGGTGCGTCATGACCCAGGACTACCGCATCGCCGGGCCGCGCGGGCGGACGACGGGTGATCGTCTTCCGCACCCGGTGAATTCGCGGCGCCGCGCGGCCGTCCGGGCGGTCTCAACGCGGGCGGTGCCCCACGTACGCGGTGCGGGTGCCGCGCAGGCGGAGGTCGGGGATCCGCGCGAGGGCGTGCGGGCCGTCGGCGTCGAGGAGCGCGTCGAGCGCGGTGCGGTCGGCGGCGTCGAGGCGGTCGCCGGAGCGGTCGCGGACGCGGGCCAGCCACGCGCGGGCGTAGGGGAGCGTGGCGGCGGCGACGACCGGATCCGCCGGGTCGGGGTCGAGGGCGAACGCGCGCGTCTCGACCTCCACGAGCCCCGCGGCGGCGAGCCACGGCGCCCAGTCCGGGTGCGACGGGCCGCCCGTGCCGCCGTGCGTGACCGCGTCGTCGAGGCGGTCGGCGAGACCGGGGCGGGCGAGGTCGGCCGGGAGGTCGTCCGGGAGGAAGCGGGGCGGGCCGTCCATCTCGACGACGGCGAGGACCCCGCCCGGCGCGAGCCCGTCGTGGATCCGGCCGAGGAGCAGGGCGGGGTCGGCGACCTCGTGCAGCATGAGCGACGCCCAGACGAGGTCGGCGGGCGGCAGCGCGGGCCAGGCGTCGTCGAGGTCGGCGTGCACGGGGCGGATCCGGTCGGCCAGCCCGTCGACGACCGCGCGCTCGGCGACGCGCGCCAGCATCGCGTCGCTCGCGTCGACCGCGATCACCTCGGCCCGGTCGAAGCGCCGGGCCAGGGCGACGGTGCCGGTGCCCGTCCCGGCGCCCAGGTCGACGACCACGCGGCCCGCGGTGTCCCGGGCCAGGCGGCGGACCCAGGTGGTCAGCTCGAGGAGGTGCCGGTGCAGGATCCGCGCGTCGAGGTCGAGCATGGCGGCGAGGGAGGGGTCGGCGGCGCCGTGGGCGTGGGCGCGGACGTCGTGGTGGGGCATGCATCTATGCTCGCGCCCTCCTGCTCGGGGCGCATACGATCTTGCCCATGACGCAAGACACGGATCTCGACGCCCTCGTCCGCCAGCGCATCCGCGGCCTCCGCGAGGCGCGCGGCTGGTCGCTCGACGCGCTCGCGGCGCGCTGCTTCCTCAGCCCCTCGACCCTCAGCCGCATCGAGACGGGGCATCGGCGGATCGCGCTCGACCAGCTCGTGCCCATCGCCCAGGCGCTCGAGACGACGCTCGACGCGCTCATCGAGTCGGGCGACGACGCCGACGTCGTGATCCGCCCGCAGCGGGACGAGCAGGAGGGGCGCACGACGTGGGTGCTGTCGCGCGGCGGGGCGAGCGGATCCGGCGTCTTCGTCGCGAAGATGCGCATGACGCCGACGCGGCCGTTCCCCGTCGACCAGCTGGGCGTGCACCCCGGCCGCGACTGGTTCACGGTGCTCTCCGGCACCGCGCGGCTGCAGCTGGGCGAGCGGACGATCCTCGTCGAGGCGGGCGACGCGGCCGAGTTCTCGACGATGGTGCCGCACGCCATCAGCGCGCACCGCGGCGTGACGGAGGTCCTGACGATCCTCGACCGCGACGGGCAGCGGGCGCACCTGCGGGCGCCGGGGGCAGGACCGGCCACCCCGCACGGCGGCGCGCATGGAGCGCAGCGCTAGGGACCGGATCCGGGCGGTGGCGTCAGCCCCCGATGGGCAGCCCCGCATCCGAGGAGGGCTGGGGTTCGGGCGTACCGGGGTCTCCGGGCAGGTCGGGGAGGTCAGGGAGGTCAGGCACGTCGGGCGTGGGCACCGGCGACGGCGCCGGCTGGTCGGGCGTGGGCACCGGGGACGGCACGGGATCCGTACCGCCATCACCCGGGTCCTCCGTCGGCGCGGGGGTCGAGCCGGTCTCCTCGGGCACGGGGGTGGACCCGCCGTCGCCCGAGCCGCCATCGCCCGAGCCGCCGCCTCCGACCCCGCCTCCGGAGCCGCCGTCCTGGCCGGCCCCGGTCCCCGGATTCGTGGATCCGCCGCCGCCGGTGCCCGGGGTGAAGGGACCGGTGCCCGGGCGCGTGCCGGGACGCGACGGGACGCCGGGCGCCTTCGGCACGACGGGCAGCGCGATGCGGTCGGGAGCGGGGACGGCGAGCGTGAGGGTCACGGTCGCGCCGGGCGCGACGCGCGTGCCGGCGGCCGGATCCTGGCTCGCGACGATGCCCACGTCCTGGCGCACGAGCGCGCTCCCTCCCGTGCCGGCGAACGCGATGCCGAAGCCGGCGGCCGCGAGCGTGTCGCCCGCGTCGACCGCCTGCATGCGGGTGACGTCGACGACCTCGACCAGCCCGTCGGCCGAGACCGGCAGGGGGTTGGCGGGATCCGTCGCGTCGGGGACGGGGCGGGCGTCGGAGATCTCGATGGTCTCGGGGTCGGCCACCGTGTCGCCGTCGGCGTCGGGGAGCGTCGCGGCGACCGCGCCGCCCGCGATGAGGACGAGCGCGAGACCCGCCGCGACGCCGCCGGTCGCGCGGGTGCGGACGCCGGGGATCCACGCGGAGCCGCGGCGGATCAGCGGGATGAGGCCGGCGATGAGCGCGACCACGCCGAGCGCGATGAGGAGGCCGGGGATCCCGGCGATCACGGCGGCGGCGACCACGAGCACCGCGGCGACCGCGAGGGCCGCCCACGGCCACGTGCTGCGTCCGCGGAGGGCGGGAGCGGTGGTCGTCGTGCGCGAGGTGGGAGCGGATGCGGCGCTGGTCGCGGCGCGGGGCGGCGCGGGGACGGCCTCGCGGGCCGCGAAGGCGCCGGCCATCGACGACGGGACCGGCGACGCCGCGGTCGGCGACGCGGGGATCGGCGGCGCGGGCAGGTCGGCGGGCGGGGTGAGGGGCGCCCCGAGGGGCGGGGCGACGGGGTCGCCGGTGGGCGGCGCGAGCGGATAGCCGGCGGGCGGCGCGACAGGGGCGCCGGTGGGCGGCGCGAGGCGCGGGCCGGCCGGCGGGGCCTCGGGCGACGGCGCGTCGGCGGGAGCGTCGGCGTCCTCGCCGACGGATGCGGATGCGGACGCGGGTGTGAGCGGTGTGACGCCCGGCAGGTAGTCCGCGGGCAGCGGCGACTCGCTGATCAGGCGCGGCTCGGGCGTGGAGGACGCGCGGCCCGGGAAGACGCGGCGGCTGGAGACGAGCGTCGTCCAGCGCGCGCCGTCCCAGAAGCGCTGGTTGCCCTCGCCGTCGCCGAACCAGCCGGGCTCGTCGGACGACGGGGTGACCGACGTCGGGGAGGCGGGCGGCGGGGTCGACGACATGGTGCTCCTCAGGTGGAGAAAAGTCTCCGTGCCCACAGGCTAGGCGGCGCTCGGGCGGTCGGGAAGCCCGCGCGCGGCGCGCGGCCCGGTCGGGCACCCCCAGTCAGGGGCGCGGAGTCACCGGTGGTGCGACGGCGCGCGCCGTCGGCTTCCGCCAGTCGGCCGTCGCCGCGGACGGGGATCCGACGCCGGCCGCGGCACCGCGCGCGGTCCGCGGCCGGGTCGCGCGGTACCAGCCGGCGCAGAGGAGGACGACGAGGACCGCGTCCACCGCGTCGCCGCCGTAGTACATCACCTGGGCGGCGAGCTCGGCCTCCGCGCGGGGCACCCCGGCCGGCGGGACGGCGTAGAGCGACTTCGCGAGGATCCCGTGCGCCGCCATCGCCGCGACGAGCACGAGCGCCCGGTGCGGGGGCGACGCCCGGTGCGGCGACGGGTCCACGCCCACGATGGCGGAGGTGAAGAGGCACCCGGCGGCGAGCACGTGCAGCTGCACGGCGGCGGCGAGCAGCGGATCCTCGTGCATGCGCGTGAGCACCGGCGTGCCGTAGACGACCCACATGCCGCCCACGTTCAGCACGGCGGCCGGGAGCGGGTGCGACACGATCTGCACGGGCCGCGACCGCAGGAGCGCCGTGAGCCGGCGTGCGGGCACGACGTCGAGGCTCCGGAGCGCGAGGGTCACGGGGGCGGCGCGCACGAGGAGGAGCGGGGCGAGCATCCCGAGGAGGAGGTGGCCGAGCATGTGGGCGACGAGGTCGTCGTGGCCGGCGCCGGCGAGCGGCCCGGTGACGGCGGCGAGGGCGGCGGCGAGGCCGAGGATCCACAGGGCGGTCCGGTGCGCGGGCCATGCGCGTCGTCGCCGGTCGCGCCAGGCGGCGGACGCGTAGGCCGCCGCGAGCAGGAGCGCGAGCGCCGCGGGGGCCAGGGCGAGGAGGCCGGCGGATCCGGTTCCGTGCTCATGCACCCGGGGCCCGCCCGTCGCCGCGCTCGCCGGATCCCGTGGACGCCCGTCGCGCGGCGGCGCGCGTGCGCGTGCGCAGGATCAGCACCACGCCCGCCCCGAGCAGCACCGCGCCGACGCCGTTCCAGACGAGGTCGTACGCGAGGAGGTCGACGCCGTAGCGGATCTCGTGCAGCCCCATGACCTTGTGCTGGATGGTGCCGTCGTAGAGCTGGAACCCGCCCGCGCCCGCGAGGAGGCCCCCGGCCCAGCGCGTCCCGACGAGCGCGCGGCGGCGGCGGAGGTCGGCGAACAGGAACATCGCGCCGATGGCGGCGGTCCAGCCGACGGCGTGCAGGATCCCGTCCGAGATCAGCCCGACCTCGGTCGTGGAGCGGTCGTAGAAGTGGTGCCAGCGCAGCAGCTGGTGGAAGACGGTCTCGTCCACGAAGGTCGCCGTGCCGACGCCGAGCAGGAGGCCCGCGACCAGGCTCCGGCCGGGCAGCCGCTCGGCGTCGCGGGAGGGGGAGGCGGTCGTGCCGCTCGTCGTCGCGCTCATGCCTCGACGCTAGGCGCGTCCGCGGCGGACGGCACGATCCCGTCCTCGCGGCCGCGCGCCGGCCGGGCGGCGCGGGGTCCGGGCGGCGGTGGGGGAACGCCGGTCAGGCGGCGAGCAGCGCGGCCGCGGCGCGCGCGGGGGCGAGGTCGACCTCGAGGGTCGACGTGCCCGCGTGCCGGAACGCGCCCGTGGGGGAGAACGCGACGCAGGCCGGATCCCCCAGGCGGGGCGCGGACGGCTGCGCGGCGGACACGGGGACGGCGGGGGCGGACGGGGCGGTAGGGGCGACGGACACGGGCACGGGATCCTCCTGATCGACCGCCCGGGCGGGCGATGACCCCAGGCTGGCGGACCGCGTCACACCGCGCGTCCTCCTCCCGGACCCCGCCCCTCCTCCCGCGGCAGGAGATCCGCGGGCCGCGAGGACCACGGCGCCGCCGATCCGCCCGCCGCCGGGGTCACGCGCGCCCGCCCACGTCGGAGTCGGGCCGGGGCCGCGCCTCGTCCGCGCGCAGCAGACCGGCGCCGCCGACGGACCGGCCGTCCGCGTCGAGCGGCCCGACGGGATCCGCCAGGTGCGCGATCTCCGCCGTGATGTCGGCCGCGAGCCGCCGCGCGTCCGCCACGCCGCCGCCCGCGCGGCCCACGGCGAGCCCGAGGAGGAAGGTCGTGAGCGGCGCCGCCGGCCGGGCGATCCCGTGGGCCGCGTCCCGCGCCAGGTCGAGCACGAGCGCCACGTCCACCTCGTGCGCGGGCAGCTCGAGCAGCGCGGCGACGCGGTCGACCCAGCGGTCGAGGACGGCGGGGTCGACGGGCGGAGCCGCCGCGGGCGCGCCGGGCGCGGGCGGGAGCGCGGCGGGCGCGGCCGAGCCGGTGGCGGGGGAGGCGGTGTCGTCAGCGGCCATGTGCGGGGATCCCGTCGTCGAGGAGGCGGAGCCCGTGGACGTCGGCGTCCGCGGGGAGGTCGACGTCGGCGCAGAGCCGGGCGTCGAGGTCGGCGTGCGCGACGGCGCCGGGCCGGAGGGCCGCGAGCACCGCGCGGAGGGACGCGCCCGCCAGGCCGTCGGCCCGGTCGACGGCGTCGAGGGCGGCGCGGAGCGGATCCGGCCGGTAGAGCGCGAGGAGCGGCTGCGCGCGTCCGTCGGGGTCGCGCGCGACGAGGGCGTCGTGCCCGTCGACGCCGGATCCGCGGCGGAGGGGCAGCAGGGCGGCGACCGCGGCGGCGGCGTGCGGCAGGTCCGCGGCGAGCACGAGGATCCACGCGCACGCGGGGTCGTCGCCGAGCGCCGCCACCCCGGCCCCGAGGGCGGCCGCGGGACCGCCGTACGGGGGATCCTCGTCGACGAGCAGCGCGGATCCTGTCGCCTCCTGATGCGCGCGCGGCACCCCGCCCGCCCGGTTGCCGGCGCCCACGACGACCGTGCGCGCGCAGCCGGCCGCCGCCCGCACCGCGCCCGCGAGGAGCGTGACGCCGTCGCGCGCGAGGGCGGTCTTGTCGATCCGGCAGAGGCGCGTCGCGCGGCCGCCCGCGAGGATCACGGCCGCGGCGTCCCGCGCGTCGACCGCCGGTCCTGCGCTCACGCCGCCTCCCGCCCGCCCGGATGCCCGGGCCCTCGCATGGTGTGGTGCCGACCCTACGGCCCGGCTGTTACGGGCGCGTTGCCGGCGGGCGATCCCGCGCGTCGCGGCGACCTCTCGCGCGCCCGCGGCCGCGGTGAGGCTGCGGCGCCCGGCGCCCGGCGCCCGGCGGCAGCGTCGCGACCGGCCGCGATCCGCCCCTCAGCGCGCGTCGTCCGCCTCGCGCCGCCCGAGCGCCACGTCCTCCGCGTCGATCATGCCGAGCACCGCGCGCACGGCGAGCTCCGGGTAGCGGCCCTCCCGCCGCGCGACGAGGACGGCGGTCCGCTCGGCGTCGATCATGCGCCGCCGCACGCGGTCGTGGGTGAGCCGCTCGGCGGTGGTCTCGGGCAGCGCGTCGTCGCCCGGGCCGTCGTCGCCCTCGCGCAGCGCCTCGTCGCGGGCCGCGAGCCCGGCCTCGCGCGCCTCGTCGAGCAGGCGGTCGCGGTCGGAGCGCTCCTGGTCGTCGGCGGAGTGCCCGAGGTGCAGGCGGCGGATGATCGCCGGCAGCGCGAGCCCGCCCACGAGCGTGCCCGCCACCATCACGAACGCGAGGAACTGGAGCAGCTCGCGCTCGGGCGTCTCCTCCGGCAGCAGGAAGGCGGCGGCGAGCGTCACCACGCCGCGGACCCCGGCGGACGACACGGCCGTCACCGTCCGCCAGCTCCAGGTCCGCGCGCGCAGCCGGGCCGGCCCGTGGTCGAACAGGACCTTGGCGAGCGCCACCGACGCGAACCGGGCGGCCGTGAGCACGGCGAGCAGCAGGATCGACAGCCCGGCGATGCGCCAGCCGTCGAGGCTCGACTCCGGCAGCCCGCGCACGATCCCGGCGAGGCTCAGCCCGATGAGCAGGAAGACCGCGTTCTCGAGGAGGAACTGGATCGTCCGCCAGTTCACCGACTCGGCGATGCGCGCCTCGGGCGACTGGATGAGCGGCGCCCGGTAGCCGAGCACCAGGCCCGCGCAGACGACCGCGAGCACGCCGGATCCGCCGAGCTCCTGCGCCGGGATGAACGCGACGTAGGGGATCGCGAGCGACAGGCTCGTGTCGAGCACGGCCGAGCGGAGGAAGCGGCGCACGGCCGAGAAGAGGAACGCGACCCCGAGCCCGATGGCCACGCCGAGCAGCACGGCGACGGCGAACCCGCCCGCGACGTCGACCGGGTGCACGACGCCGACGATCGCGGCGATGGCCGTGTTGAGCGCGACCAGCGCGGTCGCGTCGTTGAGCAGGCTCTCCGTCTCGAGGATCGACATCACGCGCCGGGGCAGCCGCACCCGTCCCGCGACGGCCGAGACCGCGACGGCGTCCGTGGGCGCCACCACCGCGCCGAGCGCGAGCGCCGCCGCCAGCCCCACCGCGGGCACGAGCGCCCACAGGGTGAGCCCGAAGACGAGCAGCGTGACCACGACCACGCCCACCGAGAGCACGACGATGCTGTCACGCCGGGCCCGGATGTCGGCCAGCGGCGTGCGGATCGACGCCGCGAACAGCAGCGGCGGCAGCAGCCCGTAGAGCACGGCGTCCGGCTCGATCTCGACCTGCGGCACCCCCGGCACGAACGACGCGACCGCGCCCACCGCCACGAGCGCGACGGGCGCGGACCAGCCCGCGCGGCCGGCGATGCCCGACACCGCCACGGTGACGACGACGAAGGAGACGACCCAGGCGATGATCTCGGGCATGCGCGGCTTCCGATCGGGAGGGGGAGGGGGAGGTCGTGCGGTGGGGCGCGGCGGTCAGCCGGTGCGGAGGCGCTCGCGGGCCGCGTCGAGATCGCGGGCGTCGAGACCGTGGCCGCCGGGCCGCACGCGCGACACGACGTCCGACCCGCGCGCCGCGGCCTCGCGCATAGTGCGCTCCACGTCGACGAGCGGCGCCATCGCGTCCGCGTCGCCGTTGAGCAGCGTGATCCGCGTGCCCGCCAGGTCCGCCGCCGGCTCGCGGTCGCCGAGCGGCCAGCGCGCGGAGAACGCGATCGTCCCCGGCACCGCCCGTGGATGCAGCAGCGTGGTCGCCAGCGCCATGTTCGCCCCGTTCGAGAACCCGACCGCGAGGATCGCGCGGCCCTGGAGAGCGTAGGCCGACCGCGCCGCGGCGACCAGGTCCACGAGCTCGGCTGCGCGCGCGATCACGTCGTCGACGTCGAAGACGCCCTCGGCGTGCCGGCGGAACCAGCGGGCGGCGGATCCCTCGCGCACGCTCCCGCGCGGCGCCAGGACGGGCTGCCCGGGCGCCACGAGCCGCGCGAGCTCGAGGCCCTGCCGCTCGTCGGCGCCCGTGCCGTGGAGGCCGAGGATCACGGGCCCCGTCTCCGCGCCCGGCTGGAGCACGTGCGGCGTGCGGTCGAGGATCCCGCTCATGCGGCGCCTCCCGCGGGTACGGCGTCGGCGGGCGCGGCCTCGGCGTCGGCGGCGTCCGGAGCCGGCTCCTCGTCGGGCAGGCGCAGCGGCGGCACCGCGGCCTCGATGTCCGCGCGGCTGGGCTCCAGCCACGGCGGGAGGCGGAGGCTGCGGCCGAGCTCGAGCAGCGGCTCGTCGATGTCGAAGCCGGGCGTGTCCGTCGCGATCTCGAACAGCACGCCGCCGGGCTCGCGGAAGTAGACGGACGTGAAGTACTGCCGGTCGAGGATCTGCGTCACCTGGTGCCCGCGGTCCGCCAGCTCGTCGCGCCACGCCTGCTGGGTGGCGCGATCGGGCACGCGGAACGCGACGTGGTGCACGGTGCCGCCGGCCGTGAGGCCCTGCGGCGCGGCCGGCTCGGCGACGAGGTCGACGATCGCGCCGGGCCCGCCGTCGCCCGCGGCGAAGCGGAAGCGGCCGTCGCGCTCGTCGACGAGCCGGAGGCCGAGGTCGTCGGTGAGGACGGACGCGGTGCCCGCGGGATCCCGCACGGTGAGCACCGAGGAGTGCTGGCCGCGGATCGCGTGCTCGGCCGGCACGTCGGCGGAGTCCCAGGGGGCGCGCGGGTCGGCCACGGAGGAGGCGACGAGGTCGATCCGCAGGCCGTCGGGGTCGCGCAGCGAGAGGCGCTCCTCCTCGGATCCGGTCGACGAGATCGACGAGGCGACGCCGACCCGACGCAGGTGCTCGGCCCACCAGCCGAGGCTCCCGGCCGGCACCGAGAACGCGGTGGACGTGGACTGCCCGGCGCCGACGCGGCCCGCCGGGACTCCCTTCCACGGGAAGAAGGTGAGGAGCGATCCGGGACGGCCCTCGGTGTCGCCGTAGTAGAGGTGGTAGCTGCCGGGACTGTCGAAGTTGACGGTGCGCTTGACGAGCCGGAGGCCCATCGCGCGCACGTAGAAGTCGACGTTCCGCTGCGGGTCGCCGCCGATGGCGGTCACGTGGTGCAGTCCCTGGGTGCTGGCGGTCATGATGCGCTCCTTCCGCGCGGCCCGGTCGGGCCATGTCCATGCAAACGCATGGGATGCGCGATCATTCCCCGAGCGCGTGCGGAGGACGGCGGCACGCCCGTGGCGCCTGCCTCCGCCGTGCGTGCGCGTCAGTCGTCGAGGTGCGCGATGGCGTGGTCCGCCTCCTCGGGGGTGAACCTCTCGCCGTACTCGCTCGTCAGCTGCTCGTAGAGGCCGGCCTTGCTCATGTCCAGGCCGTTCGCGTAGGTCTCGGCCTTGATCAGCGCGGTCGCGCTCTCGGCGGGCACCGCGGGGGCGCCGACCTCGACGGATGCCTCGGCCGAGGGGGTGCGGGACTCGAGGTCGGCCACGCTGCCGATGGCGGCGGCGAACGCGATGGTGACGATGAGCGACGTGACGGCCGCGACCGCACCGAGGGAGAGGCCGGCGATCGCCATGCCCTTGCTCTGCGCGCGGCGGAGGGCGAGGATCCCGAGCACGACGGCCGCGACGCCGAGGGCGATGCCCAGGATCGGCACGAGTCCCGACAGGAAGGCGACGATGCCGACCACCAGGGCCGCGATCGCGAGGCCCTGGGGGCGCACGGCGTAGGGCGGCGGCATCGTGGCGGGTCCGGCCGGGAAGGGCGGTCCGGCCGGGAAGGACGGGCCGGCCGGGAACGCGGGGCCGGGCGGGAAGGCGGGGCCGGCCGGGGCGGCGTAGGCAGCGGGGGCGGCGGCGGCCGGCGCGCCGGAGGCGGCGGGGGCGTCGGCCGCCGGGGCGTCCGCGGCGGCCGGGGCGGCCGGGCCGTAGGGGGTCGGCGGCGGCGTCTGCTGCGGCTCCGACGACGGGGGTCCGGGCTGCTCGGGGGAGGTCATGCCCGCAGCATCCCAGCGCCGCGGGCGGCCGCCGCCTCGATCCGGGCCCGTGCGCACCCCCACTTCGCGGGCCGGTGCCCCCACTTCGCGGGCGCCCGACCGGGCCGGGACGGTGCCCGCGTCCCCCTAGCCTGGATCGACGAGGGGGACGCCCATGGACCTGCGCTGGCTGAGCGCGTCCGACGACGAGGTCGCGGAGGCGATGCGCACCGTGCGCACCAGCGGCCGGCCGTCGTGGATGCCGTCGCGGCGCAAGGTGCTGGCGCACGTCAACGACTCGCTGATCCTCTGGTACGTCTGCGTGATCCTCATGTACTGGGGCATCGTGACCGACGGCACGGGCGACGGCACCGTCACGCCGTCGACGATCGCGGGGCTCGCCGTGGCCGCGATGGTCCTCGTCCTCTGGCTCCTCGGATCCCGCCTCCTGCACCGCTGGGCCGCGCGTCCGCCGTCGCCGCGGGCCCGCGGTCGCGAGTGGCGGCAGCACCTGACCGCACTCGCCAACGGCTTCGAGCCGGATCCCATGCCGGGGGCCCCGTTCCGGGCGCTCATCACCGCGGAGACGGCGGGCGTGATCACGACACCCCGGTTCCGCGCCGACGGCGTCGAGTTCGGGGTCGTGCGGCGGAAGCGCGGCGGGCACCGCGGCTGGACCTATGTCGCGCTGGGCCTGCCGGCGCCCCTGCCGCACCTCGTCCTCGACTCCACGGCGAACGACCGGCACGGCAGCGACCTCCCCGCCAGCGTGCAGCGCGACCAGCGGCTCTCGCTCGAGGGCGACTTCGACCGGCACTTCCGCCTCTACGCGCCGGGCGAGTACGAGCGCGACGCCCTGTACCTGCTCACGCCCGACGTCATGGCCGCGCTCGTCGACGACGCGGCCGGCTTCAACGTCGAGGTCGTCGACCGGCGCATCGTGTTCTTCCGCCGCGATCCGGTCGACCACTCCGCGCCCGAGCCGTGGGAGGCGGCGGGCCGGATACTCGAGGGCGTCGGCCCGCGGCTCGTCCGGCGGGCGGTCCGCTACCGCGACGACCGCGTGCTCCTCGGCGACTCGGGCCCGGCCGCGCCCCTCCGGGCGGACCGCGACGAGCAGCCGCCGGATCCGCGGATCCCGCGCATCGCAGCCGACGGCCGCCGCCTCGACGTGCACGACAGCCGCACGGGCACGATCGGCTGCCTGGGCTGGGCGGCCTGGGTCGCGTTCCGCTTCCTGCTGCTCTTCGTCCCCGCGGTCTTCGCGTTCGCCGGCTTCATGTCGATCGTCGACGGCCGCTGAGGCGGGCGGCGGGCCTCACCCCCCGACGGCCCGGCGCACCAGCTCCGCCACGCGCTCCTCGTTCGCGGGATCCACGGCGGTGAGCGCGTACGAGGTCGGCCACATGGTGCCCTGGTCGAGCTGCGCCGGGTCCTGGAAGCCGAGCGTCGAGTACCGCGTGCCGAACTTCGAGCCCGGCTGGAAGAAGACGACGGGCTTGCCGTCCGCGTCCGCGTAGGCCGGGAAGCCGTACCAGGTCTTGGGGGAGAGGTCCGGCGCGTGCCGCAGCACGATGGCGTGCAGCCACTCGGCGATCGCGCGCTCCTCCGGCGGCATCGCGGCGAACGCGTCGAGCACGCCCTGCAGCGCGGCGGCCTGCTTGTCGGCCGCCTTCTGCGCCTTGGCCTCCTCGCGCAGCTCCTTCGCGCGCTGCTTCATCGCCGCGCGCTCGTCCTTCGTGAAACCGGCGTCGTCCGTCATGTCCGCTCCTCGGGTGGTGGGTGTGCGGCGAGCGTGGCAGCAGCGGCGGGGCGGCACAAGATGTTGGCCGCCTGCGCGCGTGCGGATCGGGTCGCGGGACGGCGTACCGTCGGACCATGAGCACCCACGAGCAGGACCAGCCCATCATGGACGGCGCCGGCGAGGCCACCGCGGACGAGAAGCGCGCCGGGCTCGCCGAGCAGGTCGCCTACGACCACCGCGACAGCGGATCCGACGCCATGGCCGCCGACCTCGAGCGCCGCACCGAGGACGCCGGCCTCGGCGACGGACCGGCCGACCCGGCCGCCACGCAGGCCACCTCCACCGGCCGCGACGGCGTCGAGGGCGAGGCCGACGCCGTGGTCGACGGGCCGCACCCCGCCTGATCCGATCGACACGCCCGCGAGGAGCCGCCCGGAATGCCCGGGCGGCTCCTCGCGGTTGGCACGGGGGATGACCGAGAACCGAGTGACCTCCGCCCGCACGACGTCCGCCCCCGCGTCGCCCCGCTCCGACGGCACCGGCCGCACGGCCCTCGTGGTCGGCGCTACGGGCATCAGCGGATCCGCGCTGGTCGACCAGCTCACCGCCGAGGGCTGGGACGTCCTGGCGCTCAGCCGCCGCGCGGGCGCCGACCGTCCGGGCGTCCGCTGGATCAGCGCCGACCTCCGCTCCGCCGACGACCTCCGCCGCGTCCTCGCGCCCGAGCAGCCGACCCACGTGTTCTTCACGGCGTGGTCGCGCCAGGCCACCGAGCAGGAGAACATCGACGTCAACGGCGGCATGGTGCGCGACCTGCTGGCCGCCCTCGACGGCGCGCCCGTCGAGCACGCCGCGCTCGTCACCGGCCTCAAGCACTACCTCGGCCCGTTCGAGGCCTACGGCCAGGGCGCGATGCCCGACACCCCCTTCCACGAGGAGGAGGAGCGCCTCGACGCCCCGAACTTCTACTACGCGCAGGAGGACGAGCTGTTCGCCGCCGCCTCCCGCCAGGGCTTCGCCTGGTCGGTGCACCGTTCGCACACCGTCATCGGGCACGCCGTCGGCAACCAGATGAACATGGGCCTGACGCTGGCGGTCTACGGATCCCTCTGCCGCGACCTCGGCCTGCCGTTCGTCTTCCCGGGGAGCGCCACGCAGTGGGACGGCCTCACGGACGTCACGGACGCGACCGTCCTCGCCGACCAGATGATCTGGGCGGCCACCGCCGAGGCCGGCCGCGACGAGGCGTTCAACGTCGTCAACGGCGACGTCTTCCGCTGGCGCTGGATGTGGCCCCGCCTCGCCGCGCACTTCGGCGTCGAGGCCGTCGGCTACGAGGACGCCCCGCGACCGCTCGAGCAGCAGATGGCGGGCTTCGAGGACGAGTGGGCGCGCATCGCCCGCGACGCCGGCCTCGTGGAGCCGGACCTCGGCCGCCTCGCCTCCTGGTGGCACACGGACGCCGACCTCGGGCGGGACATCGAGGTCGTCACCGACATCAGCAAGAGCCGCCTCGCCGGCTTCCACACGCACCACCGCACGCTCGACAGCTTCCTGGGGCTGTTCGAGCGCTACCGCGCCGAGGGGCTCATCCCGCGCTGACCGGCGCCGCCGGTCCGGCCGTCGTCGGCCGGGCCGGCGGGCGGCCGTACGCGAGGCGGCGGATCGCCCGCTCCGCCGGGCCCGCCATCCCGCGCCGCTCGAGCGCCACGGCCACCGCGACCGTGACGAGCCACACCGCGACGGCGATCAGCGCGATGCGGGCCGTCCCCGCGCCCACGCCGAGCCCGAGGGACCACGGCTCCAGCAGGATCGCGAACAGCAGCGACTGCAGCAGGTAGCAGGTCATCGAGCGGCGGCCCACGGCGATCAGCGCGCCGAGCACGGGGCCGGGCGCCGGATCCCCGCGATGGGCGCGCACCGCGACCGCCCAGCCCACGATCCCCAGCAGCCCGAGCGCGCCCGCGACGCCCGTCGCGCCGTGCAGCACGCCGAGCAGGTACAGCGCCACGGGATCCGCGTCGACAGCGCCCACGGTGACGACCACGAGCGGCAGGGCGCCGAGCACGCTGACCGGCATCCCGACGAGCGCGAGGCGACGCAGGAGCGGCAGGTTCCCGACCGGGTCCTCGAGCACGCCGCGCCGCCCGAGCAGCACGCCGATCGCGGCGAGCGGCACGAGCGCGCCCACGAGCACGGGGGTGCCGACGAGGACGACGCCGAGCGTCACGGCCCGGCCGGCGAGGTCGCCGAGGAACGTGCCGTCGTCGCCCGGCAGGAGGGAGCCGGTGCCCGCGTCGGCCGTGAGGCCGTCCGTCCCGGCGACCAGGAGGAAGACGATCGCCGTGCTCCACGCGAGGGCCCGGTACGCGCGGTCGGGTGCGCGGTACATCGCGGCGAGCGCGAGGCCGAGGATCCCGTAGCCGAGGAGGATGTCGCCCTCGAACAGCAGGATGACGTGCAGCGCGCCGAACAGCATCAGCCCGAGGCTCCGGCGGAGGAGCAACCGCCGGGCGCGCGGCCCGTCGACCCCGGCGGCGGCCTGACGGCGGAGGATCACGGTGAACCCGTACGCGAACAGCATCGTGAACAGGGGGAACGCGCGGTTGTCGACGAGCGTGCCCACGAGGGCGTCGGCCACGTGGTCGAGGGCGGTCCCGTCCGTCGGGCGGGCGAGCGGTCCGAGCGGACGGTCGGCGATGAAGTACACGGAGTTGGCGAGCGCGATCCCGAGCAGCGCGATCCCGCGGAGCAGGTCGGGCGCGAGCATGCGCTCGCCGGCCGGGACGGGCGGGACGTAGGCGGCGGGCGCGGGGGAGTCGGGGCTCGGGGTCACGGGCCCAGCCTGCCCGCCGGATCCGCGCGGTGCCACCGCCCGCCCGTCGCGCGCGCCGGCATCCACCGATCGGCCGATGCCGGGGATCGACCGCACGGCCGTTCCGCGCGGCGCCCGCGACCGCCACGCTGGACCCATGACCACAGCAGCCGTCGAGGAGCACGTCCGCGTGCGCGACCTCGCGAAGACCTACGGCACGACCACCGCCCTCCGGGGCGTCTCCTTCGACATCCACCGCGGCGAGACCTTCGCCCTGCTCGGCCCGAACGGCGCCGGCAAGTCGACGACCATCGAGATCCTCGAGGGGTACCGGCTCCGCAGCGGCGGATCCGCGTCCGTGCTGGGCGTGGATCCCGCGAAGGGCGGCCGCGCCTGGCGCGCCCGCATCGGCATGGTGCTGCAGTCGAGCTCCGAGAGCGGCGCGATGACCGTGCGCGAGCAGGTCGCGCACTTCGCCCGCATGTACCCGCGGCCGCGCGACGTCGACGCGACCATCGCCGCCGTCGGGCTCACCGAGAAGGCGGGCACGCTGCTGCGCGCTCTCTCCGGCGGCCAGCGCCGCCGCGTGGACGTCGCCCTCGGGATCATCGGCCGCCCCGAGCTCCTGTTCCTCGACGAGCCCACCACGGGCTTCGACCCCGAGGCCCGGCACCGGTTCTGGGACCTCGTGCGCGAGCTCAAGGCCGAGGGCACGACCATCCTCCTCACCACGCACTACCTGGACGAGGCGGCGCAGCTGGGCGACCGGGCAGCCGTGATCGCGGGCGGCCGGCTGGTGGCCATCGGCCGGCTCGACGAGATCGGGGGAGAGGAGGCGCGCGTGCCGCGGGTGCTGTGGCGCGACGACGACGGATCCCACGAGGAGCGCACCCGGACGCCCGCCGCGCTCGTGTCGCGGCTGTCGCAGGCGACGCCCGGCGGCGAGCCGCGCGACCTGCGGATCGTCCGGCCGAGCCTCGAGGACGTGTACCTGGGGCTCCTCGCCGGGGCCGCGGTCCCGGCGGATGCGCCACCCGGCGGCCCGGACCCGGACGCCCCCGCGTCCGCCGTCCCGTCCGACGCCGCCGCCGAGGGGGTGGCGGCATGACCGCCGTCCGCCCCGCGCCCGGCGCCGCGTCCCGCCCCGCGGACCGCGCCCCGGCCCTGCCCGGCGTCCTGGCCCTCGGCGGGCACCGCATCCGCTATGAGGTGCGCCGCTACTTCCGGCAGTCCGACACGGTCATCTTCACGTTCCTCTTCCCGGTGATCATGCTCACGATCTTCTCGGTCGCGTTCGGCTCCTCCGGCAACCTCGGCACCGCGCCCGACGGGTCCGGCGGCGTGAGCGCCGCGGCCTACTACCTGCCCGGCATGATCGCCGCGGGCATCCTCCTGAGCGGCGTGCAGAACCTCGCGGTCGACATCGCCATGGAGCGCAGCGACGGCACGCTCAAGCGCCTCGCCGGATCCCCGCTGCCCGTCCTGTCGTACTTCATCGGCAAGGCCGGGCAGGTGATCGCCACCTCGGTGCTCCAGGTGCTCGTGCTGCTGCTCGTCGCCCGCCTCGCGTTCGGCGTCGAGCTGCCCGCCGACGCCGGCCGCTGGGCGACGTTCGCGTGGGTCTACGCGCTCGGGATCACGACCTCGGCCGTGCTCGGCATCGCGCTGTCCCGGATCCCGCGCTCGGGCGCGTCCGCCACCGCCGTGATCACGCCGATCGTGCTCGTGCTGCAGTTCATCAGCGGCGTCTACCTCGCCTTCACGATGCTGCCCATCTGGCTGCAGGACGTGGCGAGCTTCCTGCCGCTGAAGTGGATGGCGCAGGGCATGCGCGCGGTCTTCCTGCCCGATGCGCTCGCCGCCGTCGAGCGCGGCGGCACGTGGGACCTCGGCGGCGTGCTGGCGGTGCTCGCGATCTGGCTGGTGGGCGGGACGATCGCCGCGATGGCGACCTTCCGCTGGATCCGCCGGGACTCCTGAGCGTGCGCGACCGGGTCTCGGGATGGCAGGCTCGGGGGATGGTCTCCGTGCGCCTCGCCGACGCGGCCGCGGTCGCCATGGCGGCCCTCCTGCTCCTGCTCTCCCTCGGCGCGGACGGCATCGCCCGCGCCGGGGCCGTCGCCTCGGTCGTCGTGCTCGCTGCCGCGTACGTCGTCGTCGGCCGGCGGGCGCTCCGGGCGTCCACCGACGCCGAGCCCGCGGACGACGCGCGCCCCGCCCCCGCCGCGATCGCGTTCCTCGCCGTGGCGATCCCCGCGGCCGCCTGGGGCGCGGCCAGCGCATCGGAGCTCGCCGTGGTCCAGTGCGTGCTCTGCCCGCTGGTGTGGCTGGTGCTGCCGCGGGTCCGCGACGCGATCGTCGGCACGGTCGCGCTGACCGGATCCATCGCGGCCGGCTTCCTCCTCGGCTTCGGCAGCGAGCCGGTCATGCTGGTGACCGCCGCCGTCACGCAGGGGCTCAGCCTCGCCGGCAGCATCGTCCTCGGGCTGTGGATCACGCGGATCTCCGTGCTCAGCCGCGAGCGGCTCGAGCTCCTCGAGGGCCTGCGGGCCGCGCAGGCGCAGGTGGAGGACCTCGGTCGGGAGGCCGGCGCGGCACGGGAGCGCGCGCGGCTCTCGGCGGACCTCCACGACACCGTCGCCCAGGACCTCACGGCCCTCGTGATGCTCGCCCAGCGTGGCCGCCGCGAGCTGCGCGCCGGCGACGTCGAGCGGGCCGCCGGCACGCTCGACGCGCTCGAGTCCGGGGCGCGCGCCGCCCTCACCGAGACGCGCGCGATCGTCGCGGCGACCGCCCCCGTGCAGCTCGAGGACGGCGTCGGTGCCGCCCTCGCGCGGCTCGGCGCCCGCTTCTCGCGCGAGACGGGGCTGCCGGTCCTGGTGGACGCCGACGGCGCCGCGCCCCTCGACCGCGACGCCGAGGTGGTGCTCCTCCGCTGCGCCCAGGAGGGACTCGCGAACGTCCGCCGCCACGCGGACGCGGCCGCCGTCGGGCTGTCGCTCGGGACGGACGGGGACGACGCGGTCCTGCGGATCCGCGACGACGGCCGCGGCTTCGACCCGTCCCGCGCCTCCGCCGGCTACGGGCTGGAGGGCATGCGCCGCCGCCTGGGGGAGGCGGGCGGCCGCCTCGACATCGCGACCGGCGCCGACGGCACGGTCCTCACGGCGCGGATCCCGGGCCGCACGCCGCTGCCCGACGCCGCACCGCGCCCCGCCGCGTCCCTCCCCGCGACGGCCGGCGCATGACCGCCGCGCCGATCCGCGTGGTCGTCGCGGACGACCACCCCGTCGTCCGCGCCGGCCTCGCCGCCCTCCTCTCCTCGGCGCCCGACCTGGCGGTCGTCGGCCAGGCTCCCGACGGCGCGGCGGCCGTCGCCCTCGCCGCGGCCGAGCGCCCCGACGTGGTGCTCATGGACCTCCGCATGCCCGTCCTCGACGGCGTCGGCGCGACCGCGCGGATCCGCGAGGAGGCGCCGGGCGTGCGCGTCCTGGTGCTCACGACCTACGAGACCGACGCCAGCATCCTCACCGCCATCGAGGCCGGGGCGAGCGGCTACCTGCTGAAGGCGGCGCCCGAGGAGGAGATCCTCGCGGGCGTCCGGGCCGTGGCCCGCGGCGAGGTCGCGCTCGCACCGGCCATCGCGGCCTCGCTGGTCCGCCAGGTGGCGCGTCCGCCGGCCGCCCCGCCCGCGCCGGCGCCGACCCTCAGCCCGCGCGAGACCGAGGTCCTCGCGCTCGTCGCCGCCGGCCGCACGAACGCCCGCATCGCGCTCGAGCTGCACGTGACGCCCGCGACCGTGAAGACGCACCTGCTGCACGTGTTCGAGAAGCTCGGCGTCGGCGACCGGACCCGCGCGGTCACCCTCGCCATGGAGCTCGGCCTGCTGCCGCCCGCGACCCCGCGGTAACGCTTGGATAACGTCTCCCGGAAGCCGTATCGGCGCCTGCGGAAATGGATATGTTCTGACCGACGACGAAAGCACGGATCCCCGCCCACGCGCCGATCCGCGCCCGTCGCCCCGCACCACTCCCAGCACACCACCGCACCAGCACCCGACCCGAGGACGCGTCGGCGCACCGCACGGCCCTCGCGAGGACGCGACCGCCCGGTGCCCGCACGACCCGGTCGGGCGACCCGAGAGGACCCGCCCACATGGCATCCGGACGACACGCACGAAAGATCAGCTCCCTCCTCCTCCTGGCCGGCGTCGCCGTCGGCATGACCGCGTGCGCGCCGCAGGGCGCCACGAACACTGGCTCCGGGGGCGACGCCGCCGAGGGCGGCACGGAGTGCAACGTCGGCATCTCCATGCCGACCCGCAGCCTCGAGCGCTGGATCAACGACGGCGAGGGCCTCAAGTCCAAGCTCGAGGGCGACGACTGCACGGTCGACCTCCAGTACGCCGACAACAAGACCGACGCGCAGATCAGCCAGATCCAGAACCAGGTCGCCGGCGGCGCCAAGATCCTCGTGGTCGCGGCCGTCGACGGCAAGACGCTCGGCCCGGCCCTCGAGGACGCGAAGAGCCAGGGCGTCACCGTCATCGCCTACGACCGCCTCATCAACGGCACCGAGGCCGTCGACTACTACGCGACGTTCGACAACTACAAGGTGGGCCAGCTCCAGGGCGAGTTCATCAAGGAGCAGCTCGACCTCGACAACGCCTCCGGCCCCATCACCATGGAGCCCTTCGCCGGCAGCCCCGACGACAACAACGCCGGCTTCTTCTTCGGCGGCGCGTGGGACGTCCTCCAGCCCTACGTGGAGAGCGGCAAGCTGACCGTGCCCTCGGGCAAGTCGCCCGCCACGAGCGCCGACTGGCCCGCCATCGGCATCCTCGGCTGGGGATCCGACGACGCGCAGGCCGAGATGGACAACCGCCTGCAGTCGTTCTACACGGGCGGCCAGAAGGTCCAGGTCGTGCTCTCGCCCAACGACAGCCTCGCGCTCGGCATCGAGGCGTCGCTCGCGAGCGCCGGCTACGCGCCCGGCGCCGACTGGCCCGTCATCACCGGCCAGGACGCCGACAAGGCGAACGTGCAGGCGATCCTCGAGGACAAGCAGTCCATGACCGTCTGGAAGGACACCCGGGCGCTCGGCGACCAGGTCCAGAAGATGATCGGCGAGATCGTCGCCGGCGACGAGGTCACCGTCAATGACACCGAGACGTACGACAACGGCAACAAGGTCGTCCCGGCGTTCCTGCTCGACCCGCAGGTCGTCGCCAAGGACGACGTGCAGTCCGTGCTCGTCGACTCCGGGTTCCTGAAGGCGTCCGACGTCGGCCTGTAGCCCCCCTCGCGGCCCACGGGCGCCCGGCACCACGCCGGGCGCCCGTGGGCCGCGCATCCGTCTCCCCACGGCGCGCGCCGACCCGGCGCGCGCCACCGACCCGAACGGGAACCAGGAGCAGCAATGGACGACGTCATCCTGCAGATGACCGGCATCGTCAAGGAGTTCACGGGCGTGCGCGCGCTCGACGGGGTGGACGTCACCGTCCGCCGCGGCGAGGTGCACGCCATCTGCGGCGAGAACGGCGCGGGCAAGTCGACGCTGATGAAGGTGCTCAGCGGCGTCTACCCGCACGGCTCGTACGAGGGCACCATCACGATCGACGGCCACGAGGTCCGCTACGGATCCATCAACGACAGCGAGCGCGACGGGGTGGTCATCATCCACCAGGAGCTCGCGCTCAGCCCCTACCTCTCCATCGCGGAGAACATCTTCCTCGGCAACGAGATGTCGCGCGGCGGCGTCATCGACTGGAACAGGACCAACCTCGAGGCCGTCAAGCTGCTGAAGCGCGTGGGCCTCGACGAGAACCCGGCCACGCGCGTGCTCGAGCTCGGCGTCGGGAAGCAGCAGCTCGTGGAGATCGCGAAGGCGCTCTCCAAGGAGGTGAAGCTGCTGATCCTCGACGAGCCGACCGCGGCCCTCAACGACGACGACTCGGCGCACCTGCTCGGCCTCATCGGCCAGCTGCGCGACCAGGGCATCACGAGCATCATCATCAGCCACAAGCTCAACGAGATCCGGGCGATCGCGGACGACGTCACCGTCATCCGCGACGGGAAGACCATCGAGACGTTCCCGGTCACCGACTCGGGCGAGATCGAGACGCGCATCATCCGCGCGATGGTCGGCCGCCCCCTCGACGCCCAGTTCCCGCCGCGCGACCCGCACATCGGCGCGGAGAAGCTCCGCGTCGAGGACTGGACCGTCCACCACCCGGTGGACGTCGACCGCGTCGTCGTCGACAACGCCTCGTTCAGCGTCCGCGCGGGCGAGGTCGTCGGGTTCGCGGGGCTCATGGGCGCCGGCCGCACCGAGCTCGCCATGAGCATCTTCGGCCGCTCCTACGGCACGGGCATCACCGGCCGGATCTTCAAGGACGGCAAGGAGATCCGCACCCGCACCGTGAGCGAGGCCATCAAGAACGGCATCGCCTACGCCACGGAGGACCGCAAGCGGTACGGCCTCAACCTCATCGGCAGCATCACGGTCAACGTGTCCGCCGCCGCGCTGTCGAAGCTCGTGAAGCTCGGCGTGATCGACCGGCACCGCGAGTACGCGGTCGCCGACGACTACCGCAAGCGCATGAACATCAAGACGCCCGACGTCTCGGGGGTGGTCGGCAAGCTGTCCGGCGGCAACCAGCAGAAGGTCGTCCTCAGCAAGTGGATCTACTCGGGACCCGACGTCCTCATCCTCGACGAGCCCACCCGCGGCATCGACGTCGGGGCGAAGTACGAGATCTACGGCATCATCAACCAGCTCGCGGCCGAGGGGAAGGCGGTCATCGTCATCTCCTCCGAGCTGCCGGAGCTCATCGGCCTCTCGGATCGGATCTACACGATCGCCGAGGGCCGGCTCACCGCGGAGGTCGCCCGGGCCGACGCGACCCAGGAGGAGCTGATGCGGCACATGACCGCCAGCCGGAAGTCAGGAGTCGACCAGTGACCGTCATGCCCGAGCAGGCCACCGCGCCGAACGTCCCCACGCCGGACGGGATCAAGAAGCGCCCGCGCCGGCGCATCGACCTCCGCCAGTACGGGATCCTCGCGGCCCTCGCCGTCATCATCCTGCTGTTCCAGGTGCTCACCGAGGGGCGGCTGCTCTACCCGGGCAACGTCGCCAACCTCATCCAGCAGAACGCGTACGTCCTGATCCTCGCTATGGGCATGGTCATCGTGATCATCGCGGGCCACATCGACCTGTCGGTGGGATCGGTCGTCGCGACCGTCGGCGCCGTCGCCGCGCTGAGCATGAACCAGTGGGGTCTGCCGTGGGGGACCGCGGTGGTCCTGTCGCTCGTGGTCGGCGCGCTGATCGGCGCGTGGCAGGGCTTCTGGGTGGCGTTCGTCGGGATCCCGGCGTTCATCGTCACGCTCGCGGGCATGCTCGTGTTCCGCGGCGTCGCGCTCGTGCTCCTCACGGGCGGCACGATCTCGGGCCTCCCGGCCGAGTTCAACTCCATCGGCTCCGGCAACCTGCCGACGACCGGCGCTCCCGACCTCATCACGCTCGGGATCGGCGCGCTCGTGTCGATCGCGCTCGTGGTGCAGCAGCTGCGCACCCGGGCGACGCTGCGCAAGCTCGAGCTGCCGCGCGAGCGGGCCGTCTCGTTCTGGATCCGCACCGCGATCGCCGTCTTCGCGATCATGTACCTCTGCTACCTGCTGGCCTACAACCGCGGGACGCCGATCATCCTGATCATCCTGGCGACCCTCGTGCTCCTCTACTCGTTCCTCCTCACCCGCACGGTGTTCGGACGGCACGTGTACGCGATGGGCGGCAACCTCTTCGCGGCGATGATGTCGGGCGTCAAGACCCGCTGGGTCAACTTCTTCATCTTCGTGAACATGGGCCTGCTCGCCGGCCTCGCGGGCGTCGTCAGCACGGCGCGCGCGGGATCCGCGGTGGCGTCGGCGGGCGGCAGCTTCGAGCTCGACGCCATCGCCGCGGTGTTCATCGGCGGCGCGGCGGTGCAGGGCGGCGTCGGCACGGTGGTCGGCGCGGTCATCGGCGGCCTCGTGATGGGCGTGCTCAACCAGGGCCTGTCGATCCTGTCGGTAGACGCGGCCTGGCAGCAGGTCATCAAGGGCCTGGTGCTGCTGCTCGCGGTCGCCTTCGACGTCTACAGCAAGCGGCGCTCCGGACGCTGATCCCGGCGCAGCACGACGACGGCCCGGCCGCTCCCTCGACGGGAGCCGCCGGGCCGTCCGTCGTCCGGCGACCGGGGGGACCGCGCGCCGGGTCAGCCGCGGTGGCGTCCGCGCGGGCGGCCGGACGCGGCCGGGGCGGGCGCGTCCACGCCCGGGTGCGTGGGGTCCGCGACCGCGGCCGCGGCGACGCCCGCCGACATCGCGTCGGAGTGCACGTGGTCGCCCTCGGCCTGCACGTCGTCCGCGGCCGACGCGGCGCGCTTGCGACGCGCCTGCACGGCGCCCGTGACGATCGTCACCGCCGCGTAGAGGAGGAGCGCCACCGCGGCGGCCGGGATGATCCAGCCGCGCGCCTGCCCGTTGACCGCCTGGTTCGCCCAGCCGACGAGCGGCACCGAGTACCAGACCTCGCCCTGGATCTGGGCGGCCGTCACGGGCTTCGAGTCCGGCTCCGCGTTGTTGTCGCCCTTGAAGGTGAAGGAGCGGGTGCCGTCGGACTCGGACGCGATCGCCGTGATGCGGTGGGTGATGACCGCGGGCTCGCCCGACCGGATCTGGTACGTCGCCACGTCGCCCACCTGCAGGTCGTCCGTGTCCACCGGGCGCACCACGATGAGCGTCCCGGGCGGCAGCCGCGGCTCCATCGACTGCGTGAGGATCGTGAGCGGCACGGATCCGGAGACCTTCGGCACCACGAGCAGCACGGCCGCCAACCCGATGACGACGAGGAGGATCCCGACGCTCAGGCCCACGCCGGCGGAGCGCAGGAGCTGCGGCACCGCGCGTCGGGGGGTCGTGCCCTCCTCGAGCTCGACGGGGGCGAGGTCGTCGGCGGGGCGCGCGAGGGCGTCGGCGTGCCGGGCACGTGCGAGGCGGGGGAGGATGCGGGCCATGGTGGAGTCGTTCCGTGGGAGGGGTCAGCTGCAGCGGAAGCCGCGCGTGCCGGTGTTGGTGAACGCGACGACGGTGCCGCTCGCGACCTGGCGGACGCTCACGCCGTCCCGGAGGAGGTCGACCGTGACCTTCACGGTGCCGTCGGGGGCGAGGGTCGCGGGGACCTGGTCCCGGGTGATGCCGGTCATGGGGTAGTAGCCCGTCGTCGTGGCGATGCGGGTCCCGTTCACCATGACGCCGTAGGACTCGGACTGCGCGGCCGTGGAGGCGTCCCACGACACGAAGACGTACCAGTCGCCGTCCGTCGGCGTGCAGCGGAAGCCGCCCGTGACGGTCGGGCCGGCGGCGGTCTGCGTGGCGGAGGTGGAGGCGCGGCCGGTCCAGGTGCCGGATCCCAGCAGCACGCCGAGCGTGCCCGTGACGGAGGCGGATCCGCTCGTGGGGAAGCCGGACGCGGTCGTGCGGACGCACCAGGTGGACTGGGCGCCGCCGGCGAGCGTGCCGGAGACCGTGGGCGGCGCGGCCCACGTGCCGGACACGGAGCCGGAGCCGACGGACGAGGTGGCGGAGCAGCTCGACGCGGTCGTGCTCCACGCGACGACCTTCGTGCCGCCGGCCAGCGCGCGGCCGGCGTCCGTGGACGCGGTCGCGGAGACGGTGCCGGTCCAGGGGCTCTGCACGGTGCCGGTGTTCCGCACGACGACCGTGGCGGTGCGGCTGGGGCTGCTCGAGCTCACGGCGCCGCCGAGCTGGTCGAAGCCCGTGCTCGTGACGGACACGGTGGCGGCGCGGACGGAGGATCCCGCCGAGACGCTCGAGGCCCACAGCGCGTGGACGGCGGTGCCGCCGCTCCCGAGGAGGATCACGGTGAGGCCGACGAGGAGCGCGGCGTGCAGGCGGCCGACGGGGCGCCGCGTGCGGCGGGCGCGGCTCACGGGGTGACCTGCGTGCCGACGACGTCGAACGCGAGCTGCGCGGTGGATCCCTGCACGGACTGCGGCGCGTCCTTGTCGAGGACGACCTCGGTGCAGACGACCGACGAGGCGCCGGGCTGGATGCGGGCGAACCCGCTGGGCGTGTGCAGCGCGCCGGGACGGCCGGAGAAGGTCGTGGCGCCGTGCACGCAGTCGGCCGTCGTCGCGACGGGTCCGAGGCGCAGCGACAGCTCGCCGGGGAAGGCGCTGTTCGACGAGGTGCCTCGCGTGGAGATGGCCACGTCCAAGGCTACCGTGCCGGTGTTCTTCGCGGTGAAGGCCCCGACGATCCCCTGGCCGGGGAGGAGCTGCGTCGCGTCGAGGGCGGCCTGCTGGGTGATGACGAGTCCGCTCGACCCGCTGGCGACGCTCGATGTCTGGGCGCTCGCGGTGCCGTTCCAGAGGGCGTAGCTGCCGCCGGTGGCGGCGAGGGAGGCGACGACGACCGCGGTGAGGAGGCCGGTGGTGAGCCACGCGGCGCGCAGGGGGCTGCGGCGGGCGGGACGGGCGGAGCGGCGGCCGTGAGCGGGACGCGCGGCGGGTGCCTGCCTCGTGCTCATGTCGTCTCGCTCCGGTTCGTGGTGCTGGATGGTGCGTGCTGGGGGTGGAGCCCCCTCCCCGCGGGTGACGTCACCGCGAGGAGGGGAGTCGGCGACTAGATCGCGCGCTGCGTGAGCGTGAAGGCGAGCTTGTCGAAGGAGAGGGTGCCGTTCTGGCCGGTGGTCGCGGTCGAGGGGAACGTGACCGTGAGGACCACGTTGACCTTGGAGGCGGCCGTCGAGGGCTTGACCGTGAACGTGTTGGCCGCGGAGCCGGCGGTGATGCTGGCGTCGGTCGAGGTCACGTCGAGCTTGGTGGTGACGGCGGCCTTGAGCGCCGCGTCGCCGCTGATGGAGAGGGGGTTGTACGTGAGGTCGGCGGCCAGCGAGTCGCCGGTCGCGGTGACCGTGAGGGCGCTCTTGTACTGGAGGACGTTGCCGGGGACGATGCGGTACGTCGCGGGGTCGACGACCTTGGGGGCGCTCGGGTTGGTGATGTCGGTCCAGACGCCCGTGGTGTCGGCGGCGAGGGCCAGGTTGCCCGCGGAGACGCTCGAGGCGGCGACCGTCGCGTTGGCGTTCCACAGCGCGAAGCTGCCGGCGCCGCCGAGGAGGAGGACGATTCCAGCGGCACCTGCGACGGCGCCGGAGACGATCTTGTTCATGGGGTTTCCTGTTCTCTCACGCGGTGTGCCGCGCATGTTCGTGGGGGAGGCGGCGGGTGGGGTCCTGCCGGTCGTCTCCGGTGCTCCGCTGGCGCCTGGTCGGCGCTCCTGCGGTCTCGATCCGGTGTTCCTTCGACGAACACCACTCTGACGGGGCGGCCTCAAGCCACCCGCTGGGCGACCGCAAGTCCGGCCGAGCTTTGCCGCAAGCCCGTCCCGGGATCCGCTCAAGCCCCCGGGATCCCGTGCCGCGAGGCCGGTCGGCGCCGGCGCGGCGTCCTCGCACGCCGGCCGGTCTAGGCTCAGGCCACGACGTCCTCCGACGGCGGACACGGGAGGGGAGCGCATGACGACTCCCGCCCGCCCGCCCCGGTCGGCCCTGTCCGCGCTCGACGCGCAGCGCCGTCGCGGCTCGGCCCGCGCGCAGGTGCCGTTCCTCCTCAGCTGCGCGGTCGTCGCGGTCATCGTGGCCGTCGTCGAGCCGGAGGTCCACGCCGATCCGTTCTACCTGGGCGCCCTCGCCCTGGTCGGCGCCGTCTCCCTGCTCTGCGTCGTGCTCGCGATGAGCCGGATCCCGTCGGGCGTCCTCATGGTCGTGCCCGCCGTCGACCTGCTCGCGGTCGCGGCCCTCCGCGACGCGACCGCCGAGACCTTCCCCGCGTCGGCCCTGCTCGTGATCTTCCCGCTGCTCTGGCTGGTGTTCGCGTTCCCGTCCGGCGGCGTCGCCGTCGCCGTGGCGGGCGCCCTGGTCATCAGCCTCTTCCCGGTGATCCGCGACGGCGGGCTGCCCGCGTCCTCCACGGCGTGGGCCGACCTCCTCGGCGCGCCCCTCCTCACCGCGCTCCTGGTGGCGGCGGCCGCGCAGGCGGCCGCGACGCAGCGCACCGACCGGCGCGAGCTCGCCGAGGCGACCGAGACCCAGGCGCGGCTCCTCGTGGAGTCGCGCGAGCAGACGGCGACCTTCCGCGACGTGGCCGACGCGCTCGACGTCGGGATCGTCTTCTTCGACGCGGACGACCGGCCCGTGCTCCGCAACGCCGCCGTCCGCTCGCTGCTGGAGCTCGCGGGCTACGACCCCGCGACGGGCCGGGCGTCGCACGTGTACGGATCCGACCGCGTCACGCCGGTCGCCCGCGACGGGCGAATCCTGATGGAGGCGGTGTACGCCGACAAGGTGCACGGGCCCGTCTACTGGGTGGGGGAGCCGGGCGACCAGCGCGCCCTCGTGCTCTCCGTGCGGGCCATCGGGCGCCGCGGGGGGCAGCGCACCGGCACCGTGCTCGGCGCCTACGACGTCACCGACCTCGCGCAGGCCGTCCAGGTGCGCGACGAGTTCCTGGCCACCGTCTCGCACGAGCTGCGCACGCCGCTCACGAGCATCGTCGGCTACCTCGACCTGCTCGACGAGCTGCACGATCCCGCGCACCTGGGCATCGCGGCCGAGCTCGCGGTCATCCAGCGGAACGTCGAGCAGCTGTCGGTCATCATCGGCTCGCTCCTCGCGGGAGCGGACCACGCGCCCGCGCTCCAGCGCGCATCCGTCGACCTCTCGGCGCTCGTCGAGGACGCGGCGGCCGGCGCCGCCGCGCGCGCCGCCGAGCGCGGGCTGGCGCTCGGCACCCGCATCGCCCCGGGCATCGTGCTCGACGGCGACGCCGACCGGCTCGCGCAGGTCGTCGAGGCCCTGCTCTCCAACGCCCTCGCCTTCACGCCGGCCGGCCGGATCGACGTGGTGCTCGAGCGCGAGGGCGACGAGGCCGTCCTCTCCGTCGCCGACACCGGCGTCGGCGTCAGCGAGGAGGACCAGCGGCACGTGTTCGACCGCTTCTTCCGCGCCCGCTCAGCCCGCGACGGCGCCGTCCCTGGCCTCGGCCTCGGCCTCTCGATCGCCGAGCGCACCGTCACCGCGCACGGCGGATCCGTCCGCATCTCGAGCCGCCTCGGGCACGGCACGCGCATGGTCGTGGCCCTGCCGATGGGATCGCCCCACTACCCCTCCCCATAGCCGATGGCAAGAGGAGATGGCGAATCGACCGTTCCGGAGGCCTCCGCCTAGACTCGGCCGGTCGCTCGCGGGACCCCTGCGGGCGCGGCACCACGTCATCGAGCCCACAGGAGCCCATCCCCTCCATGACCTCCACGCGCACGTCCGCAGAACGCCTCCTCGACCGCCTCATCCCGAAGCGGCGCACCAACCCCGACGGCACCCGGCCACCTCGTCGTGACCACTCCGACCACCGCCTCCTCGAGGCGCGCTTCACCGGATCCGTCGACCTCTACGAGCCCGAGCACCCGAAGATCGACCGCCTCGTGTTCGGCGTCACCGCCGTCCTCGCGGTCGGCTTCGTCGTCTGGGGCATCGTCAGCACCGACGGCCTCGCGACCATCTCCGGCGCCGCGCAGAGCTGGGTCATCGAGAAGACCGGCTGGCTCTTCGTGCTCGCCGCGAGCTTCTTCGTGATCTTCGTGCTCTGGCTCGCCGCCAGCCGCTACGGCCGCATCAAGCTGGGCGCCGACGACGAGAAGCCGCAGTTCAAGACGGTCTCCTGGATCGCCATGATGTTCAGCGCGGGCATGGGCATCGGCCTGATGTTCTTCGGCGCGGCCGAGCCCCTCAGCCACTTCGTCACCCCGCCGCCCGGCACCACGCAGCCCGAGTCGGAGGCGGCCATCCGCACGGCCATGGCCACCGCGATGTTCCACTGGGGCCTGCACCCCTGGGCCATCTACGCGGTCGCCGGCATCGCGATCGGCTACGGCACCTTCCGCAAGGGCCGCAAGCAGCTCTTCTCCTCCATCTTCCAGCCGCTGCTCGGCACGAAGCGCACCGAGGGCTGGGCCGGACGCGTCATCGACATGCTCGCGATCTTCGCCACGCTCTTCGGCTCGGCGGCCTCGCTCGGCATCGGCGCGACGCAGATCGGCGCGGGACTCGAGTTCAACGGCTGGGTGCCCGAGGCCACGGCCCCGCTGCTCATCGGCATCATCGTCGTGCTCACGATCGCCTTCATCTTCTCGGCCGTCTCGGGCATCGCCCGCGGCATCCAGTGGCTGTCGAACATCAACATGGTGCTGGCCGTCGTGCTCGCCGTCTTCGTGTTCGTCGTCGGCCCGACGCTCCTCATCCTCAACCTCATCCCCGCCACGCTCGGCGCCTACCTCGGTGACATGACCGAGATGGCGTCCCGCACCGCGGCGACCGGCGGCGACGAGATGAGCTCCTGGCTCGCCAGCTGGAGCGTCTTCTACTGGGCCTGGTGGATCTCGTGGACGCCGTTCGTCGGCATGTTCATCGCGCGCATCAGCCGCGGCCGCACCATCCGCGAGTTCGTGGTCGGCGTGCTGCTCGCGCCGAGCATCGTGGCCCTCATCTGGTTCTCGATCTTCGGCGGCTCCGCCATCCACGCGCAGCAGACCGACGGCGACATGACCGTCGACGGCGCCGTGGTCAGCGACAACACGCTGTTCCAGCTGCTCAACCACTACCCGCTGGCCAGCGTCAGCACCGTCCTCGTCATGCTGCTCGTCGGCATCTTCTTCGTGTCGGGCGCCGACAGCGCGTCCATCGTGATGGGGACGCTGTCGCAGCGCGGTGCACTGCACCCGAGCCGCAAGGTCGTCGTCTTCTGGGGCGTCGTCATGGGCGCGGTCGCGGCGATCATGCTGGCCATCGGCGGGGGAGGCACGGAGGCCCTCACCGGCCTGCAGAACCTCACGGTCGTGGCCTCGCTGCCGTTCGTGCTCGTGATGCTCGTCGCCTGCTACGCCCTCTGGAGCGAGCTGCGCACCGATCCGCTCATCGTGCGCCGCCAGGTCGCGGTCGAGATGATGCGCGACGCGGTCGTCAACGGCGTCGAGCAGCACGGCGACCACTTCCAGCTCTCGGTCGACCCGATCGACCCGGAGGAGGCCTCGGTCCGCGAGCCGCTCGGCGACGAGGACGAGGCGCGGCGCTCCTGACGCCGCCTCCCGCCTCGCCGATGCCGACCCGCGCCCCGCGCGCGGGTCGGCATCGTGGTCTCCCGGACACCGCCTGGATGTCGGGTCGCCCCCGACCCCTCACCCGTCCCGCGCATCGGTAGGGTGACCATGATGACGACCTCCACCCCCGCCTCCGCTCCCGCACCCTCGCCGACCGACGGCAGCGGTCGCCGCGCCGCCGTCGTCTACAACCCCATCAAGGTCGACCTCGGGTCGCTGAAGGCCAAGGTGGCGCAGGCTGCCGGCACCGCGGGTTGGGAGGAGACGCTCTGGTTCGAGACGAGCGAGGACGACCCCGGCAAGGGCGCCGCCCAGGAGGCCCTGTCGCACGACGTCGACATGGTCATCGCGGCCGGCGGCGACGGCACGGTCCGCGCGGTCGCGGAGGGCATGTCGGGATCCGGCGTCGCGCTGGGGCTCCTGCCGTCCGGCACCGGCAACCTGCTCGCGCGCAACCTCAAGCTCACCCTCAACGACGTGGAGCACTCGCTGGAGGCCGCCTTCTCCGGCCACGACCGCAAGGTCGACCTCGCGGCCATCGAGATCCTCCGCCAGGACGAGACCCGCGAGAAGCACGTCTTCGTCGTGATGGCCGGCGTCGGCATCGACGCGAAGATGCTCGCCAACACCGACTCGGAGCTGAAGAAGAAGGTCGGCTGGCTCGCCTACGTCGACGCGATCTTCAAGGCCCTGCGCGACCGCGACCAGCTGCGGCTCCGCTACCGGCTCGACGGCCGGAGCACGCACCGCCGCCGCGCGCACACGCTCATCGTCGGCAACTGCGGCTCGCTGCCCGCCAACATCCTGCTGCTGCCGGATGCCGCGGTCGACGACGGCATCCTCGACGTCGTGCTGATGCGCCCCGAGGGGCTCTTCGGCTGGATCCAGATCTGGGTCAAGGTCGCGTGGGAGAACGGCGTCGTCCGCCGCACCGCCGCGGGCCGTCGCCTCATGGGCCCCGAGAAGGAGGTGCGCGCGCTCGAGTACCGCACCGCCGAGGAGGTGGTGGTCCGCCTCGAGAAGGAGGAGGACATCGAGCTCGACGGCGACCCCTTCGGCCGCGCCGTCGGCTTCAAGATCCAGGTGCTGCCCGGCGGCCTGACGGTGCGGGTGCCGCGGGACTCCTGACCCGCGTCGGTCGGTCCCTGCCGGCGTCGCGCTCACCGGCGTCGCGCCTGTCGGCGGTCCGTGGGAGGGTCGCGGAATGATCCGCACCCTCGCCGTCTCCGGCTACCGCTCCGTCCGCGACCTCGCGCTGCCGCTCACCGGGCTCGACGTCATCACGGGCGCGAACGGCAGCGGCAAGTCCAACGTCTACCGGGCGCTCCGGCTCATCTCGGACATGGCGCAGGGCGGCGCCGTCGGCGCTCTCGCGCGCGAGGGCGGCCTCGAGGCGGTCCTCTGGGCGGGGCCCGAGGGCCTCAGCCGCGCGATGCGCGACGGCGAGCACGAGGTGCAGGGCACCGTGCGCAAGGGTCCCATCGCGCTGCGGCTCGGGTTCGCGGGCGACGAGCTCGGCTACCTCGTCGACCTCGGCATCCCGCAGACGGACCCGTCGGCACGCCCGCCGACCATGTTCGGGCGCGACCCGGAGATCAAGCGCGAGCTGATCTTCAGCGGCCCGGTGCCGCGCCCCCGCTCGCTCGTGCTGGAGCGCCGCTGGCAGGACGTGCGCGTCCGCGACGAGGCCGACGGCTGGATGCACGTGCCGGCCCTCGTGCCGCCCCACCTCAGCGTGCTCAGCGAGGTCGCCGACGCGGTCACGAGCCCCGAGGCGATGATCCTCCGGCGGCGCATGGGCGGATGGCGCTTCTACGACCAACTCCGCACCGACGCCGACGCCCCCGCCCGGCGACCTCGCGTGGGGACGCGCACGCCCGTGCTCGCGAGCGACGGATCCGACCTCGCGGCCGCGGTGCAGACCATCCGGGAGTGGGGCAACGGCGACGCGCTCGACGCGCTGGTCGACCGGGCGTTCCCCGGGTCCACCGTCGTAGTGCGCCCCCAGGACGGCGTCCTGTCGCTCGGGCTGCGGCAGCCCGGCATCCTCCGCGTGCTCGACGCCGCCGAGCTCTCCGACGGCACGCTCCGGATGCTCATGCTCACGGCCGCCCTCCTCACGACGGAGCCGCCCGAGCTCATGGTGCTCAACGAGCCGGAGACGAGCCTCCACCAGGACCTGCTGCCCGCGCTCGGCGAGCTCATCGCGCAGGCGTCGCGGAACGTGCAGATCCTCGTCGTGACGCATGCGCCGGGGCTGGCGGCGGCCGTGTCGGAGCACGCGGAGGCGGGGGAGCTCGTGCTGGAGAAGCCGCACGGCGAGACGGAGCTGCGCGGGCAGGGGCTCCTCAGCGCGCCGTCGTGGGACTGGGGCAAGCGCTAGCGCCCGCCTGCCCGCCCGCCCGCCAGGCGTCTAGCGCGGGCGGCGCGCACGCCGCCCCCACGACGACGCCTCCCGGTCGCGGCCCTGGAGGGCGGCGCGAGCGGGAGGCGTCGGGTGGTGCGGATGCGGCGGATCAGCGTCCGAAGGCCGCCGATGCGGGGCAGTCGAACGGGTCGCCGCCGGCCGCGAGGCCCACGCGGTTGAGGTACGCGACGACGATCCCGTACGAGGCCAGCAGCGTGGTCTCGGTGTACGG